>JBGSMW010000030.1:0-181993 GCA_041739985.1 Draconibacterium sp.
TGGCAGTGTTTACTTCGGAATAGTTTCGCGCCGCCGCCCGCCCAAATTAAAAACAGCCATAAAAAAAGTGGCAGCATTTGACCGGAATCAGTGGCAGCATTTCATCGGAATGGGTGGCAGGGTTTGCGTCGGATTATCCAACAATCTTTATCAAAATGGTAAACGCTTGATTCGCATAAATATTAAATTAGCAAAAAAAACAGGTGTATGCTTGAAGCATTTTTAAGAAATTGTAAGGAAAAACAGCTTTTTACGTCAGGTCAAAAAGTATTGCTTGCTGTTAGTGGCGGCATCGACAGCATGGTTTTGTTGTATCTCTTCGAGAAATCGGGTTTCGATTACGGGATTGTGCACTGTAACTTTCAATTGCGCGGAAACGAGTCTGACGGAGATGAGGAGTTTGTAAAACGCGAAGTGTTGATCCATGGTGTTCCCGCCTTTTTTCAAACTTTCGATACAAGGGAATACGCGCAAATCAACGGCATTTCAATTGAAATGGCTGCCCGCGAATTGCGGTATGAATATTTTGAAAAAATAAGGAAAGAAAATAATTATGATTTTATTGCAACAGCCCACCATTCCGACGATCTTATTGAAACCTTCTTTTTAAACCTTTCGCGCAAAACAGGGATAAAAGGTTTAACCGGAATTAAGGATAAAACAGGGCATATCATTCGCCCCCTTTTGTTCGCCGGCCGCAATGAAATTGAAGCCTTTGCCGCCGAAAATTATATCGAATTCAGGGAAGATTCGACCAACAGTGAAGTTATTTACCAACGCAACTTTTTACGGCATAAAATACTCCCGCTTTTTACCGAATTAAATCCGTCGTTTAAAAAAAATGTACTGGCAAGCATCGAAAACCTGAGAGATGCCGAAAATGTATATGCAGGATATTTCGATTCGGAAAAATTAAAAGCAGTTAAAAATGCCGGAGATTCACTGATTATTGATATTGACACACTTCAGCAATCGGCATATCCAAAATTACTGCTCCTTGAAATACTTACAGCTTATGGCTTTAATCCAACAGTTGTCGATGAGGTTTTTCAAAGTCTTGAAAGCGATTCGGGCAAACAGTTTTTCTCAAAAACCCACCGTTTGGTAAAAGACCGTGACAAGCTTTTTGTATCTCCCGTTTATGAAAACGGAAACAAAATATACTACATAGAAGCCGGTGATATCGAACTGTTTCAACCCTTCGACATGAACATTGAAAAGCATGCCGCCACTGATTTTAAGATAAGAAAAGAGAAAAACTTTGCCTGTCTCGACCTCGACAAACTCCAGTTTCCGCTGCTTATCCGCAAATGGCAGCAGGGCGATTATTTTCAACCGCTAGGAATGACAGGATTAAAAAAAGTAAGCGACTTTTTTATCGACGAAAAAATCCCGTTGCATCAAAAGGAAAACGCGTGGCTGCTGTGCAGCGGCGAAAAAATTGTGTGGATCATGGGGCAACGAATCGACAACAGGTTTAAGATAACTACCAAAACAAAAAACATTTTGCAAATAGAAATTACAGTAGTTCAATAAATCATTGTTGTAAAAATATTACACAACTACGTTGCTCTTTGCTTTTTTTATACGGTTATAGCTACAAAGATTTCGGTGCGATGCACCTTTTAGATTTATTTTGACCTTGTATCTACAAAGATTGAGGTGCGCTGCACCTTTGTGATGAGCCACAGAGTGGCGGAATCTTTGTAGAAAACAAATAATACCTTAGAAACAAAGGTGCAGAGCACCGAAATATAAGTAGCTCCAAATTTTTAGTAACTACATTGCCATAAGAAAGGCGGCAGAGCCGTCAAATCATTATATCTACAAAAATTTAGCAACTACGTTGTCAAAAGAAAGGCGGCAGAGCCGTCAAATCTTTGTAGCAAAAAGTATAGTTGCCAAATTAAGCCACGTAGTGGTGAAATCTTCCGGATGTCCCGCCAATTGACAACTACATTAATGAATACACAATTTAACAAACAACAATAAACAGAAATCAATTCTGATTTAATTGATTACACAGCATAAATGATAAATTTGTGAGGTGTTTATTCAATTTTTATCAAGCCTAAAAGGAAAAGAAGTGCGAGCTAAAATTATACTTCTATGTACTTTCATTATTTCCCTCCTGATTTTTGCATGTTCTGAAAATGCAAACGCACAAACCTATTCATTCGATAAAATTCCAACAGAAGAAGGCGAGGCAAACCTCAGTGTCAGACAGGTAATTCAGGATAACAATGGTTTTTTATGGCTGGCCACCTTTAGCGGACTGTTCCGTTACGAGGGCGACGACTATATTATCCAGCAAACATTTGGCGACCAAAATGAAATAAATACAGATGTTACCTCACTGCTGCAGGATGATTTCAACAACATTTGGGTTGGAACAAACAATGGCCTGTCGAAATACAATCCTGCCACAGGAAAGCTTATAACTTACTTCTACAGCAAGGAAAACCCGGCTTCAATTGGCAGCAACAAAATCCGCAGCCTGGGTAAAGATAAATCGGGCCGCATTTTAATAGGTACGTTTGATGCAGGTTTATATGCCTATGATGCCGGCAATGATAGTTTCACCAAAGTCAATCTTACAGGTTCAAACATTCAGGCACCGGTTCATATCAGATCAATTTTAACCGACGAAAACGGCAAATTGTGGATCGGAACTTTTAACGACGGCTTGTATTGTTTTAACTGGAACGGCGCTGAAACAGATTCAATATATAACTTCAGAGCCGATAACCCCGAATATCATTTGTCGCACAACAATGTGTACTATATTTTCAGGGATACCGACGGAACAATTGTTGCCTGCACACGTGATGGTTTAAATAAGTACGACCGGGCAACACATAGTTTCGAAAAGATAATTTCAGCCGAAAATATAAATTCGAACATGGCTAATTTCTACCGCACAATTTACAGGGATAAAAGTGGGATGCTGTGGATTGGTACGTGGGGCGGATTATATGTTTGCAATTCTTTTGATGACCTGCAAAACGGCAATTATGAACTGCTGACACACGGTAATTCCGAATCGAAATCAATTTCAAGCGACCAGGTAATGAATGTTTTTCAGGATAAATCGGGCACAGTGTGGATTGGAACAGAAGAAGGCATAAACAGGTTCGATCCCTATCAAAACCAGTTTCAGGCGCTGGGCGGCGAAATAATGAATGGATTGAAAGAACAAACTGCAACCGATTTCAGTAAATGGGGCGGTGGAATTTTAATTCTGACAATGTCGGATGGTTTGTTATTTAAAAAGGATAATGTAATAACAAAGGTCTTCGAAAAGCAACTGGCGCAGGTTGCCAACGAAAAGTTGTATTCGCTTTTGGTTGATTCGAAAAAAAACATCTGGGCAGGCAGTTTCAACGGGCATTTAATAAAAATTGGCGCCAATGGACAGTCGGTGAATATATATAAACACAGGCACGAAAGTGTACCGATTTATTCAATTGTAGAAGCTGATAACGGAATGTTGTTACTGGCAACTGCAGGCGAAGGACTGAAATATTTCAACCCGAAAACCGAAACATTTACTGTTGACAACGGTTTGGGCGGCGATATGCAGACAAATGAAGTGTTTATCGACAGGGAGAAAAATATTTGGCTGGCCACCCAATCAGGTATTTTCAGAAAAAATGCAGCTACAAACGAAATCAACGTCTATCTTCCCGACAATTCGGAAAGGGATTTAACACCCAACATATTTATTGACATTCAGGAAAACGAAACGGGCGAAATTATTGTAGGTGGAAGAAACGGGCTTTATTTTTTTAACAGCAGCACAAATGCTTTTGTAAGAAAAACATTTGAGAATGCTGCGCCTTTATGGGTTACAAATATCCAGAAAGATTCGAAGCAAAACCTTTGGCTGAATCTGAATTTTAACCGGATGGCAAAATGGGATCCTCAAACAAATGAATTGAGGATCTTTTATATAAACAATGGCATCAGGACAAGTGCATACAACCGCCGGGGGTTTTTTATGGACGAAAACGACGAACTTTATGTGAGCGGTATCGACAGGATTTACCGTTTTAAAACCTCAACCCAGATGGTAAATAAATTTTCGCCGCCGCCTGTATTTACAAAGCTTGTGATTAATAATTCCGAAATTCAGGCCGGAATGGAAATGAACAAACAGGTAATTCTTGAATCGAATATCCAGTTTCAGCAACACATAAAACTAAATAACCGAAACAAGGATTTCTCGTTGTCTTTCACCTCAACTTCGTACCTCAACAGCAAGGAAAATAAATACAGGTACATACTTCGCGGCTACGATAAAGAGTGGAATACAGGCAACGAAAAAACAGCGCATTACACAAACCTTAACCCCGGGAGATACACTTTCGAAGTGTACAGTGCCAACAACGACGGGCAGTGGAGTGAAATCCCGTCACGGCTTGAAATCAGGATAAAACCATCACCATTTTTTAGTTTCTGGGCTATACTTGCCTACATTTTAATTGCAGCGGTTTCAGCATTCCAGATCAGAAACACGGTTAATGCCCGTATTCAGTTAAGACAGGAACTGCTGATCGAACGTGTAAAACGCGAAAAGGAAGAAAAGTTCCACCAGGAGAGATTGAGGTTTTACACAAACATTTCGCACGAGTTGCGCACCCCGCTCACCTTAATTATGGGGCCTATAAAGCAGTTAATCGGCGGTGAAAAAAACAGCACAACAATTACAAAACTGAACAACCTGATTTTAAATAACTCGCAGCGGCTTTTGTCGCTTGTAAACCAATTGCTCGATTTCAGAAAATCGGTTTACGAAGGAATGAAACTAAAAGCGACATTTTCAAATATCATAGAAACCATTGAATCAAACATCGATGCATTTGATTTTATGGCAAAGGAGAGATCAATAACAGTAAGGTTTGCATCTGAAAGCAATGTAATGGAAGGTTGGTTCGACAGGGAAAAACTGGATATCATTCTGTTTAATATTTTGTCAAATGCCTTTAAGTTTAACACAGAAAACGGTTTTGTTGAAATCGGTTTAAAGACGGAAGAAGCGGGAAATGATATTTCATTTAAACACATAAAACTAAGCATTTCAAATAGCGGTAAGGGAATTCCGAAACATTTGCAGGAAAAGGTTTTTGATCGTTTCTATCAGGTAAACAACGAATCTGTTGCGTCGAACCCGGGCACGGGGATTGGCCTTTCGCTTGTGAAAACGCTTGTTGAACTGCATCATGGTATAATTACGCTTGAAAGTGAACCCGATAAAATAACAACTTTCACCATTTATCTGCCCTACGAAAAAACGGCTTACAGTGATGTTGAAATATTTGATTTTAAACGCGATGCCGACAGAAGGACAAAGGAACTTGTAGATAATCTCTCGAAAAAAACCGATCATGAATTAAAAAGGACAGAAAAAACTGATCTGCAAAAAATACTGATCGTGGAAGACAACAGCGAACTCAGGGAATTTTTGTCGGATTATCTTTCAGCCGATTACCAGATAATAACTGCCGCCAATGGTTTCGAGGGTTTGAATATCTGTGAATCTGAAAATCCTGATTTGGTAATTTCCGACGTAATGATGGAAAGCATGGATGGCCTTCAGTTTTGCAAAACAATAAAATCGACACAGGAAATCAGCCACATCCCGGTAATTTTAATGACAGCGCTTGCTTCAGTCGAAAACAAAATGTCAGGTTATAAAGTGGGTGCCGATGATTATATCACAAAACCTTTCGAACCTGAATTGTTAAAAATAAGGGCGGAAAATATCCTCGAAAACCTTAAAAATGCAAGAAATGGTTTTGTTCAGAATGTAAATGTTTCTGCCAAAGAATTGACCATCTCGAAAATCGATGAAGATTTTATGCAACAGATTATTGACTTACTTGAGAAAAATCTCGACAACTCAGGTTTCGATATTGACAGTTTTTGCAGAAATATCGGTGTAAGCCCTTCACAACTCTACCGAAAAATAAAAAGTATAACAGGTCTTTCTCCAAATGAATTCATTCGGACTTATCGGTTAAAAAAAGCCGCAGTTTTAATAAGGGAATCAAACCTTAACATTTCTGAAATAGCCTACCAGGTTGGTTTTAACGATGCCCTTTATTTCAGTAAATGTTTCAAAAAGCAATTTGGAACCACACCAAGCCTGTATTCAGTAAATTAAAAATCACCTCATTTTGTTCTAAAGAAATCTGATTGGTTGAAAAATCCATATATCAGAATGATATTTCCATATCCAAATTTTAACATCAGTTTACATTTACCCTGAAAACTAATAATAAAATCTGTGCTTATGAATGATTCAAAAATTTCCAAAGATCACTTTGTAAACCCAAAAGAAAGTTCACTTAAATTAATTTTTCTAAAATCTATTTTTATGAAACATTTTTTCAAATTAATGCTTTGTGTTGTTGTTCTGCTGTTTTCAGCCGGATACAGCCAGGCACAGCAAAGAACCATAACAGGTTCGGTAACTGATCCGGGTGGAGTAACACTTCCCGGAGTTACGATAGTCGAAAAGGGGACAATTAACGGAACAGTTACGGATATAGATGGAAATTATTCCATTAATGTTTCGGCAGGAGCAAATGCGCTTGTGTTCTCTTTTGTAGGAATGTTAACCCAGGAAGTTGTTTTAGGCAGTTCATCGGTTTATAACGTTCAGCTCGAACAGGAAACTATCGGACTGGAAGAAGTTGTGGCAATTGGTTATGGTACTGCAAAGAAAAGGGATGTAACAGGTTCGGTTGGTTCTGTGAAATCAGAATTAATTGTGCGAACCAACCCGGTTCAGCCGGCCAGTGCCTTGCAGGGACAAGTTGCCGGGGTTAATGTTAAAAAAGTTAACTCAAGACCCGGTTCCGATTACACAATCGATATTCGCGGTGTTCATTCCATTAGTTTTAGCAGCGAACCTTTGGTAGTTATCGACGGCGTAATGGGAGGAAAGCTAAGCACACTCAATCCGAGTGATATTGAAACAATGGACGTTTTAAAAGATGCTTCAGCAACAGCAATTTACGGTGCACGTGGCGCAAATGGTGTTATCCTTGTTACAACAAAGAAAGGAAAAGAAGGGAAAACCAAAGTAACTTATGATGGTTACACGGGAGTTAAAGCTCCTCAGATTCCTGATTTGATGACGGCACAGGAATTTTACCATGCGTATAACGATGTTGTGCTGGCTGAGAATCCCAATGCAAGTGTAATATGGACTGAGCAACAACAGGCAAATGTTGATAACGGTACTTCGGTAAACTGGGTTGATGAAGTTACCGATCCATCACTTCAGACAAGCCATGTAATAGCTTTATCGGGCGGAAATGAAAACTCGACACATTATTTTTCAACAGGTTATCTGAATGAAAAGGGTAACCTGCACAACACAGGATATGAGCGTTACAGCTTAAAAGGAAGCATTGACAGTAAATTAAATAAGGTGGTGAACGTTGGTTTTACTACATATTATACTTTTAGTGTAAGAAACACAGGTTCCCTTGAAACACTCCGTTCTGCCTATCGTGCCCGTCCAACTGGAACAATACTGTATAAAGATCTTATAAATCCAACTGAATCAAATGATCAGGATATAAATGGTTATGCCATGTGGATGGGTATAAAAGATACCCAGGTTCCAAACCCGGTTATGGAAACCGATGCTGATAATTATATAGATGAAACACGCGTATCAAGTTTTTTGGGGAATGGTTATATTGAATTAACTCCACTTAAAGGATTGTCATTCAAATCATCTTTTTCGGCATCTGTATTTGGTAACAGACGAGGAGATTTTCGGGGCACAAATACAAAAAGCAGGCTCAGTAAATTACCATCGTCAGTAATTGAAAACGAATCCAATACATCATATACCTGGGATAATATCCTGAATTATAAAATAATAACAGGATTACATAATGTTAATGTTACAGCAGCCCAGAGTGCCTTGCAGGAGAGATTTGAATCCTCGGGAATTCAGGTTGAAAATTTACCATATAACTCAGGTTTTTATGCAGTAAATACTGCAGCAACAATTAATGGCGTTTCTAGCAGGCTGATCGAGCGGTCAATTCTCTCTTTTATGGGACGTTTTAACTACAGCTACAACGATAAGTATTTACTTACAGTCACCGGACGTTACGACGGATCTTCCGTTTTGGCTGAAGGAAACAAATGGGCACTTTTCCCCTCGGTTGCTGTTGCATGGCGTGCCGGTGAAGAAGATTTTATAAAGAACATGAATCTTTTTTCCGACCTCAAACTTCGTGTAAGTTATGGTCAGGTTGGTAATGATGTGGTTTCGCCATACAGTACCCAGGCATTTTTAAGTCAGACTGCCTACGATTTTGATGGCACCGCAGCCTACGGTTATGCTCCAAGCAATATTGGAAATGCAGATTTGAGATGGGAAAAAAGTTCAGAAATAAACGTTGGACTGGATTTGGGTTTTGCGAAAAACAGGATAATGGCTTCAATTGAATATTACGATAAAACTACAGATGACCTGATTCAGAATGTAGCGATACCATCTTCTTTGGGTTTTAGCGCCGTTACTGCAAACGTTGGTAAAATTATGAACCGCGGGCTCGAAGTTTCGCTGAATACTGTTAACATCCAGACAAAGGATTTACGCTGGACTACAAACATTAATTTCTCGACAAACCATAACGAGATTTTGGAATTGTACGGAGGTACAGTAACCCAGGATATTGCCAATAAACTATTCGTTGGCGAATCACTGTTATCGCATTATTATTATGAATTTGATGGAATCTGGCAGTTGGATGAAAAGGAAGAAGCAGCCAAATACGGACAGGTTCCGGGATCAGTAAAAGTAGTGGACCAGAATAACGATGGCAAAATTTCAAGCAGTACTGATATTGATGACAGGATAGTTCTTGGAAATGAATTGCCCAAATGGATGGCAGGTATAAACAATACGGTTAATTATAAAGACTGGGATTTTTCTGTTTTTGTTTATACCCGTCAGGGTGTTATGTACAGAAATAGTTTATTGCAGGGCACGATGGGTGAACTGAATAACAATCGTTATAATCGTCTTAACCTGAACTACTGGACAGAAACAAATCCAACAAACGAATATTTTGGTGTATGGCAGCCTCAGGCTTATCGTGAAGCTATTCAATATATGGAAGCCAATTTTTGGCGTATTTCGAATTTAACTTTGGGATATTCTTTACCAAAGAATTTGCTTGATCGCGCGAAAATAAGCAATGTAAGGTTCTATGTACAGGCAAACAATCCGTTTGTGTTTGTCAAAGACAAAACTATGTGGATGGATCCTGAGTTTAACTCAGGTACTTACCAGGATGATGTTCCTTATTCAACATACATATTTGGATTAAATCTTACATTCTAAATGGAATCTGTGTAACAAAAAAAAATAATGACATGAAAAAATATAAAATATATAGTTTTGTCCTGGCCCTGGTGTTTGTGTTTCTTGGGGTGGGGTGTGAAGATTTCCTAAAAGAGGAATCAATTTCTGATATAACTGCTGATTCATATATTGTTAATGAAGCAGGACATGAGGATCTGATAAAGGCATGTTACCCGGCATTACGTGATATCATTCTTCAATTTCCCCTGGTTTTGCACGGCACAGATATTTTCCAGGGAGGTGGATGGGACGAGAAAGTTGTTGGCGAAGGACCGGCACTTGACCTGTATGACGTACGCCACAATTCTTCAATGGGTGAGTTATCCACATTCTGGGACATACTATACAAGGAAATTGGCCGCACCAATTCGGCAATTGAAAGAGCTGAGTTTATTGAATACGCTGATCCGGCGAAAAAGGCAGCCCGCGTTTCTGAAGCTAAATTTCTGAGAGCATTGAGCTATTTTTATCTTGTGCAGGAGTGGGGCGATGTTCCAATGCCGCTTACTGAAACTGTAACTCCTGATCAGAATGTAACAAGAGTACCGGCTGCTGAAGTTTACACACAAATATTAAAAGACCTTACCGAAGCTGAAGCTGCATTACCTGCAACTGCAACCAATTATGGTCGTGTTACAAAAGGTGCTGCTCAGTTTTTACTTGCAAGGGTTTATTTAACCCGTGGTTGGAACTTTAATAATTCACTTGGTGGTAGTGCTGCTGATTTTAACAGTGCACTCTCCTGGGCTGATAAAGTAATTGCGGCTTACCCGCTCGTTCCGCAATACAACACCTTATTCCCTAAAAGGAATACGAATCCTTTAAATCAATACACCGGCAGTCAGAATGCAAAAAACAGTGAAGTAGTATTTGCAGTTCAATATAGTACCGATGTACTTACTTACGGCAATGAATTATCTTCAGGCAATCCGGGAAACTGGTATCATTCCATATTCCCCGGTAATGAAGGACTTGTAGGCAACCCGGGCAGAACTAAAGATTATAACAGGCATCAGGCCAGAAATGTGCCATCACCTGCTGCTTACCGTTTTTGGGATCCGCAATTGGATAGCAGGTATAAACATAACTTTCTGGATGTTATTTATGCCTTAAAAAAGGTAACAGATTATGCCTATAGTTACACTGATCCGGATGCAAAAGTTAGTTACGCCGTAGGTGATACAGTTGCATACTGGACACCATGGAACATGCCAGCATCCGGCGATGATAAGGGAATTGATGAAGGTGGAACAAAAAATTATGCTGTAATTAATCTTGATCAGCAGATTAAAGGTGTTCCTGTGTCTCGTCTTACTGCCGGTCCCATTACTACATGGAAATTCTGGGAACCAAATATCGAATATGGTGATGGCTTTGGAACTTTCGATTTTGCGTTGTTTAGATCGGCTGAAGCTTATCTGATTGCTGCCGAAGCAATAGTAAAGGGCGCAACCGGTGGTGTGTTGGGTGGTGCTGATGTTTATTACAACAAAGTTCTCGACCGTGCTGTGGGTGTTGGCGTTGACCCAATGCGTGCAAAATATCCTGAAGATCTTACTTCAATGGAAACAGTTTCGTACAGGGCAACACTTGCCAACATTTCAATCGACCTGATTTTGGATGAAAGTGCAAGGGAACTGTTTGGCGAATTTAACCGTTGGTTTGATCTGAAACGTACAGGGAAATTAATCGAACGTGCTGAAAAGTATAATTTCTGGACTAAAAATAAAGGAACACTGGACGAACATCACTTGTTGCGCCCAATTCCTCAGTCTGAAATTGACCGGTCACAACCTTCAATTGATAATAATCCCGGATACTAAAAAAAAATATAAGGATTACTGTTTGTTGAATTGAAACTATTCGACAGTTTATTGAAATAGAATACCGGTTTTCATAGATAGTTTAGTTAGATTATTCACAGGCACATGGTTTAAACATGTGTCTGTGCTTTATCTGCTTTCATCAATATTATTTTGAAAATAATGGAAAAAAAGTGCAGATTTGGCAAAACACTGTTGTTTCTGTTTTTTTCAATTGGAATCATTTCCTGCTCTCAACATAATTCGGTTTATATAATTGTTGGCGAGAATATTTCAATTGCAGAAAATACAACAGCCATTCATCTGAAAAAGGATTTGGAATCAGTTTCCGGTGAAACGGTATTTATTCTTAATGCTAGCCAGCAACTTCCCAATAAAGGGACAATAATTGTTGTTGGAACCCAGGAATCGAACAGCGTGATTGCTGGTCTGGTAAAAAACAAAGATCTGATTTTAAGCGAAAACTACCCCGGAAAGCGGGGAGGAATATGGGCGAAAGTAAAACTGGTTAACGGACTTGAATCAATAATTCTTGCCGGTTCCGATGTTCAGGGAACCCAGTATGCTGTTTATGATTACAGCCACAAAGTTCTGGGGGTTGATCCATTGGAATACTGGACAGGGAAACTTCCCGATCCAAACAAACCTTTCGGGCCATATAATTTTTCAAACAGAATTATTGCCCCGCCCGAAATACCAATTCTCTGCTATTTCGAAAACGATGTGGATGAACTGGCCAATCTGAAAACTCCTTTGCTAGAGTACGACTGGGAATCGTACACCGAGATGATAAATGCTTTGTGCAGGTTGAAATACAACGCAATTCATTTATTTGATATGTTGGGAAGGCCTGAATTTTTTCAGCGTGAACCTTACCAAAAACTCCGTCCCGATTATGATGTGCGTCTCACTTATATCGACAGTTTAATCAATTACGCCCACGACATGGGTATGATGGTGGAAATTGACCTCTCGCTGGGTTATAAAATAAAACCGATGGCACAGCAAAAGGCCGATTGCTGGAAAAACAACAAACAGGAATGGATTGCTGCCTGGAAATACTATTTCGAAGAAACACCAATTAAAAAGGCCGATATTTTTACATTACGCCCCCGAAACCAGGTTTGGGACTGGGAATACAAAAGCTCCTGTAACGAAGATAAAACGGAAGTATTCAATGAAGTTTACAGGGAATTGGGTGCTTTAATCGACAATTACAATCCCAACGCCATAAAAGTGGCAACATGTTATGCCGATGGAATGGATATGTTCGCTAACGATTTTACACCACCCAAAGATTGGATCATTGCCTGGTCTGATGACGGTTGGGGTGGGTTCAGCATTTTACCCGAACAAACAAAAGGATATAAATTCGGCACATACATGCATGCCGGATTCTGGAAGAACCACACAGTCCATGACCCATATCCCGAAAAAATTGACACGGTAATGAAAATGATGGTGAATAAATATCAGGCAACACATTTCTGGGAAATCAACGGACAGCAATTCAGGCCTTTTTTACTAAATCTGGAAGCTTTTTCTGAGCTTGCCAAAAGTCCTGAAAGCTTTGATGGAGAAGCATTTTACAAAGAGTGGACAGAAAGGTATTTTGGAGAAGAAGCTGCTGTTTATGCAGTGAGATCAATGAAAAAACTGCATGAAGCACAATTTGATAAAGTTGGTTACGTGCAGAACTTGTCTGAAATAAACCAGGTAATTAAATATTTAACCAATGCTCTTGTCGAAAATCCCGGAATGCCTTCTTTGCCTTTTGCTTATGAACGTGTTTCGAATTACTATAAAACCTGTAAGTTGCGCCTTGATTTGGCAAAGCAAGCTGTATTGGAGGCTGAACAAGGATTGCAGTTTATAAAACCGGATGATACATTTTACAACGATTATATTCTTTTGCCGGCAAAGTTGTATTTGGATTTAATTATCTTCGAAAACGGTCTGAATGAAATTGCTTTGTTAAAAAAAGCTTTTGAAGATAACGGAGATAAAAAAGTGCTGGAGGAAGCACTGCTCTTGCTCGAAAAGGCAAGATTGGATTTGGAAACCGTTTATAACCGAAGTCTCGAAGGAGATAAAAATAAAAAATGGGCAGGTTGGTATGATCCGGCAAAAAGACGACCCAATAATGGATTTCCGACTAATGAGATGCTGAATAATGTTGAAGCTAACCTGAATTTAAACTTAAGCGCTTCATCTAATTAATAATAGAAAAAACAAAATATAATGGAAAGAAGAAATTTTATCAAAAACAGCGCTTCAGCGTTTGCCGGTGTTGCCGGTCTTTCAGTTATTCCCTCAACTGTATTTGGAAAAGCATTTGGACATATTGCACCTTCTGAAAAAGTTAATCTCGCCATTTGCGGAATTGGAAATAGAGGCGGCAGTATTGCAAAATCACTTCATGCAACAGGCCTGGCAAATATTGTGGCTTTATGTGATGTTGATATGGGAGCTCCGCACACGCTCGACGTAATGAAAATGTTCCCCGATGTTCCGCGTTTTCAGGATTTCAGAAAAATGTTCGGCAAAATGGGAAATCAAATTGATGCAATTACTGCCGGAGTACCCGATTTCTCGCATTTCCCGATTACAATGCTTGCCATGTCTTTGGGAAAACATGTATATGTTGAAAAACCAATGGCACGAACTTTCAATGAAATTGAACTGATGATGCAGGGAGCAAAAAAATACAAAGTTGCTACTCAAATGGGAAATCAGGGACATTCCGAAGCCAATTATTTTCAGTTTAAAGCCTGGACCGAAGCTGGAATTATTAAGGATGTTACTGCAATTACTGCTCACATGAACGGTGGCCGGCGCTGGCACAGTTTCGATCCCAATATGACGCATTATCCCGAAGCTCAGCCAATTCCGGATACACTGGACTGGGATACCTGGCTTGCAACCGCGTGGCCGCATGATTACCAAAAAGATTTTGTGAATGGCCAATGGCGCTGTTGGTACGATTTCGGAATGGGTGCATTGGGTGACTGGGGTGCACATATTATTGACACGGCTCACCAATTCCTCGATTTAGGCTTACCATACGAAGTTGACCCGGTAAAACTTGAAGGACACAATCCTTTTTTCTTTCCAATGGCAACAACCCTATCCTTTAAATTTCCCAAACGTGGGAATATGCCCGCCTGTAACATAACATGGTATGATGGGGTGAAAAATATACCGGAAATACCTGAAGGATACGGAGATTCTGAAATTGATCCAAATATTCCGGCTCCAAGCGACGGTAAATTAAAGCCCATGAAATTAAATCCCGGTAAAATAATTTATGGTAAAGACCTCACTTTTAAAGGTGGATCACACGGCAGAACTTTATCCATAATTCCTGCTGAAAAGGCAAAGGAAATGGAATCAAAATTACCTGAAGTTCCCGAAAGTCCGTCGAACCACTTCGAGAATTTCCTTTTAGCCTGCAAAGGACAGGAAAAATGTCGCTCTTCTTTTGATATAGCCGGTCCGTTAAGCCAGGTTTTCACACTGGGCGTATTGGCACAAAGGTTAAATACAAAGCTCGAATTTGACCGTGATACCAAACAAATTACTAACAATCCGCTGGCAAACGCATTGCTGGTTGGCGAACGGCCACGAAAAGGATGGGAACAGTATTATGTTTTGTAGGCGTTTTTGAACTGTGAATCTGAAATTAAAACTAATAAATAGTTAAATTCAATTTAAATCAGATTTAGTGTTTAAACTGATTTTCAGATAAAACTTAAAATATTTTTTATGAATAAAAAAAGATTGTTTTTGGCAAATTCAGCAAGATGGATTTTTGTGGTTTTTTGTATCATAGGTATTTCAAATTACTCATTTTCACAACAGTTACGTCCGGTCGATAAAGTTTATCCCTTACTTGATGCTGCCAATTCCCGCTGGTTCTTTTTCTCCTCGGCTTGTCGTCCGTTTGGAATGGTAAATCTCAGTCCCGATACAAAAACTTCAGGCGCCTGGGGAAGCGGTTATTTATATAATACCGATACAATTCAGTGTTTTAGCCATATTCATGCCTGGCAACTTTCGGGTCTTTCAGTAATGCCGGTTGTTATTTCTGGAGAAAACAAAACTGAAATTCTCAATGATTACTCTTCGAAATTCAATCACGATAAAGAAAAAGTATCGCCCGGTTATCACTATGTTGAATTGGAAAAATATGGAATTGTTGCTGAATTGACAAGCACAAAAAGAGTCGGTTTTCACCGCTACTCATTTCCTGAAAAGGGGAAGGCTGCTATCGTTTTCAATGTAAACGGCGAACTGGGGCCTTCGAATATTGTTGACGGTACTTTAAAACAAACAGGGGAGAAGCAATTACAGGGACAATTGGTAAATGCACCAACTACGAGAAGGCCAAAACCTGCTTCCGTATTTTTTTCTGTTGAATTAAATACAAAAATCAAATCAGTACAGAAAGATGAAATAACCGGTAATTACCTCGTTGAACTGGAGAAACCCGGGAAAAACCAGGTTTTAATGAAAGCTGCTATTTCCTACACTTCAATTGAAAATGCTGCAAATAATTTGTCAAGTGAATTGTCCGGCTGGGATTTTGATAAAACGGTTTACGAATCGAAGGAAGAATGGAACAGCATGTTAAGCCGGATTATGGTTGAAGGTGGAACAGAAAAAGCTCAGCGCCGATTTTACACTGATTTGTGGCACGCACTTCAGGGTCGCAGAGTTATTAGTGACGTGAATGGCGCTTATCCCGATAACACAGGAGAATCGTTCAGGATTGGACAAATTCCACTGGATAATAACGGCTTACCACAATTTAACCAGTACAATTCCGACTCTTTTTGGGGGGCACAGTGGACATTAAACACACTCTGGCAATTGGTTTATCCTGAGATTGCTGATGATTTTATTCATTCATTTATGCAGTATTACAAAGATGGTGGTTTAATTCCCCGCGGTCCGTCGGGCGGAAACTACACGTATGTAATGACTGGCGCTTCTTCTACTCCGTTTTTTGTTGCTGCTTTTCAAAAAGGAATTGTTAAAAAGGAAAACGCAGAGGAAATTTATCAGGCGCTGAAAAAAAATCACATGCCCGGTGGAATTATTGAAAAAGCCGGTTATGAGCACCGCACAAAAATTGGTGGCGGTTTAAAATATTATATCGAAAACGGATATGTTCCTTATCCGTTGCCCGATGGAAGATTTGGATTTCACCAGGACGGTGCCATGCAAACACTGGAATATGCTTACCAGGACTGGACTTTGGCTCAAATGGCAAAAGCGCTTGGGCACACAGATGATTTCAGTTATTTTATGAAACGGTCTGAAAACTATAAAAATCTTTACGATTCAGAAAGTGGCTGGATTCGTCCGAGGAATCTAAGTGGTGATTGGAAAGAACCTTTTGATCCGTTTGAATATCAGAATGGTTTTGTGGAATCGAATGGTGCACAGGCAACCTGGTTTGTTCCTCACGATTTGCCTGGTTTGGGAAAATTGATGGGTGGCAATGAAGCTGCTGCAAAAAAACTCGACACCTCTTTTCGTGAAGCTGAAAAACTTGGTTTTACTTCAGGAACTGCACATAGCAAGGAAGTTCATCCTGAATATCGCCGTATTCCGATTAATTATGGAAATCAGCCTTCCATGCAAACAGCTTTTGTTTTTAATCAACTGGAGCATCCGTGGTTAACCCAATACTGGTCGAGAAAAGTTTTATCAGCCGCATTTAGCGGACTTTCAACCGAAACCGGATACAATGGCGATGAAGACCAGGGTTTGATGGGCAGCCTTTCTGTATTGATGAAAATCGGCTTGTTTCAAATGAATGGGGGAACAGAGGAAAATCCACAGTACCAGTTGGGTAGTCCGATTTTTGACAAAGTTAAAATTCAGCTAAATCAGAAATATTATCCGGGTAAAGAATTGAATATTGAAATTATCGGTAATAGTCCGGACAACGTTTATATTCAATCGGCAACTTTAAATAAAAGTCCCGTTCAAAAATACTGGATTAAACACAGCGATTTGGTAAACGGGGGAGAATTAATCCTAAACATGGGGCCAAATCCCAATAAGAATTGGGGAAAATAGGATGCATTTCGAATGAAAGTATTTATGGCGTTTGTATTTAAACCGAAAAAAAACTTGTAAAAAATGAAAAAAACAGGATTTTGGATTTTAATTCTCCCTTCGTTTGTTTGGTTCATTTTACATGTTTTCTCGTGTTCAGCTCCTCCCCAAAAAAAGGCTGAAAAAAAGCCGAATATTATCCTGATCATGGCCGATGATATGGGTTTCGAAACAATTGGTTGTTACGGAAGTGCTGTTTATAAAACACCACGTATTGATAAAATGGCTGAGCAGGGGGTAAAATTCGAACAGTGTTTTTCGCAACCGCTGTGCACGCCATCGAGAGTGAAAATAATGACAGGGAAATCCAATTTCAGGAATTATGAACGTTTTGGCTACCTCAATCTGAATGAAACCACGTTTGCCCATATTTTGAAATCGCAGGGATATTCCACCTGCATTGCCGGAAAATGGCAGTTGCGAGGCGATGAATTTGCACCTTACAAAGCTGGATTTGATGAATACCTTTTGTGGAACATAATGGATACAGCTTCCACTTACAGTGAGCGCTATAAAAATCCCCGCTTATTGGAAAATGGAATACGGAAAAAATATGAAAATGGTGAGTACGGACCAGAACTTTTCGTCAATTTCATAAAAAACTTTATGGATCGAAAAAAGGAAACTCCGTTTTTGGTGTATTATCCCATGGTGCTTCCCCATCGTCCGTTTGTTCCTTCACCCGATAACGGTAAAGTTTATGAAGAATTTAAAGTTGTGGCAAAAGGTGGAACCGGTGGAGGTCGCTCCGATACAGTTTATTTTAAGGATGAAATGGCTTATGTCGATAAAAATGTAGGCGAAATTATTGATAAGATTCATGAACTTGGAATCAGTGAAAACACGCTGATTTTGTTTACAGGCGATAATGGAACCGGAAGGGAAATCATTTCAACAATGAAAGATGGTCGTAAAATTCCGGGAATGAAAGGCCTGACCAATGAATATGGAATACATGTGCCACTTGTTGCATACTGGAATGGAAAAATAAAACCGGGACAGGTGAACGAAAATCTGGTTGATTTTGCCGATTTTCTGCCTACCATTTGCGATGCTGCCAATATTGAATTGCCAGAAACTTTTATTACTGACGGAATCAGTTTTCTCCCGCAAATGTTGGGAAAGGAATATACCCCGCGAGAATGGTTGTTCTGCCATTACGACCCGCAAAAAGGAGGTTTTGAAAAAAAGCGGTTTGTACATAATAGAGAATGGAAGTTGTACGAGAGCGGTGAAATTTATAATGTCAGTATTGACCCGATGGAACAAAATGCAATTGTTGAAAACGATTTGAATCCGGAACAAAAAAAGTTGATTTCTACTTTCCGCGAAGTATTTTCTGAAATGGTAGTAAAAGAAGAACTTAAACAGCCCAAAAACAAAAAGAATAAAAATCAGGATGAGGAAGAGGAGCTTTAAAACACATACAAAATTTAAAGTTCACAATGATGATACAAATGAAACGTAGGCAATTTCTATATAAAACTTCGGCAGGTATTTCAGCGCTTCTTGTTGCTCCGGGTTTTTGGTCGCTTACAAATGAAAAAAGCAACAAAAAGCAATTCAAATTCAGAACGTACAAATCCGGCCGTTTTCTTGCCCCGGTTACCTGTGTTACGCCCGACGATGGATTTTATGTTCATACTTTTTACGATGTTTGTCCGTGGAGTCCAAAACGTAATTTCCTGACTGTTACAAAACTTCCCTACCAGGGGAAAACCCCCCTTTGGGGCGATATTGCCGAAGTGTGTGTAATCGATTTAAAAAAAGAAACAATTGAAACGGTTTATAAAACTAAAGCCTGGTCGTTTCAGGTAGGTGCAAATGTGCAGTGGGGTGAAATATCCGACGGGTTTTTGTATTGCAACGATATAATCGGTGAAAAGCCGGTTTGTGTTCGAATCGATATTGAAACGGGTGAAGCAAAAGCCTTTTCGGGAGCAAAATACGATATTGCTCCGGATGAGAAATCTGTCATCAGTCCGAACCTGCTAACCATGAATATTCATCAGTACGGATATGCTGTACCCGATAAAGAATATGGAAAACCAGGCATATTTACAAAAAACGATTTTGAAAATGAAGGGCTCTGGAAAACCAATCTCGAAACCAACAAAACGGAATTACTTGTTGCTTTTCCTGAGTTTCTCTCAAAAGTGGAGGGGCCGGCGGAAGATTTGGAATATTACAAGGAAAGCATCCTTTATTTGTTTCATTCAAAATTCAATAAACAAAATACAAGGATATTACAGGTGTTAAGAGGATTGAAAAATAATGAAGGAAGAGACGCTTCATTGTTTTCGGTGAATGTTGACGGCAGTGATTTGAAACAATGTTTAACAAGAGAATACTGGAATCAAAAGGCCGATTTTGGCGGCAGCGGAAACCATCCCAACTGGCATCCCGATGGCGAGCATGTAATCATGAATTGCATTCCCCGGTGGCTGGGTTATAAAAATATGATGTTTTGCCAGTTTAAATATGATGGTTCCGGTTTCAAAATTTTATCAGAAATGCATTTGGGCAGTGGGCATGCAAGTGTAAATCCTGATTCATCTTATTTACTGGCAGATACTTATCCGAAACAAAAATGGATTCCATCACCCAAAGGCGAGGTGCCAATCCGTTTGATTGACCTGAATACCGATGAAGAACAAATGATTTGTTCTGTTCCAACCGATGTTGGAAACAACGGAAATGCGTATAAAAAAGGCGAACCCGGAAGTCATTTTAAGCTTGATCCGCATCCGGTTTGGAGCCGCGATTATAAAAAGGTGTGCTTTAACGGGGCGCCGGAAGGCAAACGACAGGTATTTATTGCAGATTTAAACGGACTGATATGAGAACAAAATTTTCAGTTAATTTAAAATATTTACTGCTTATCCTATTTTCGGCGGTTTTGATTGTTCATGCTCAGGACTCCTGGAAAATGCATGTAATTGACAATTCATTAAGCGGCGCCGATGGTGTAAAACTGGCGGATATAAATAACGATGGATTAACGGATATTACTGCCGGCTGGGAAGAAGGTGGGATTACCAAAATATATTTTCACCCGGGTATCAATTCGGTGAAAGATAAATGGCCCGCAGTAATTGTTGGCAAAACTCCCAACGTGGAAGATGCAGTTTTTGCCGATATGAATAATGACGGGAAACCGGATGTGGTTAGCTGTTCCGAAGGCGATACAAGAAAAATATTTGTTCAATTGAATTTGGGGAAATCCGTTTCTGAGTCACAGAATTGGAAACAGGAAGTTTTACCTGCTTCCAACGGATTAATGCAGTGGATGTATGCAGAGCCTCTTCAAATTGACAACCAAAATGGCGTTGATTTGATAGCCGCAGGTAAAAATGAAAATGCTGCAATAGGCTGGTTTGAAGCGCCTGAAAATCCTAAAAATTTGAACGACTGGCAGTGGCACGAAATTTCTCCGGTAGGTTGGGTGATGTCTATCCTTAAAAGAGATATGGACGATGATGGCGATACAGATATTGTAATTTCCGACAGGCGCGGTGAGCTTCAGGGTTGCCGGTGGCTGGAGAATCCAGGTGTTGGTGAGGCCCAAAAACTTCCCTGGAAAAATCATTTTATTGGCGCTGAAAATCTTGAAGTAATGTTTATGTGTATGGCCGATTTAAACAAGGATGGAAGAGAAGAAGTCATTGTTCCGGAATGTACAAATAACGTTGTTAAAATTTATTCCGGAAAAGATACTCCAGTAAAGCAGTGGGAGGAAAAATCTATTCAAATCCCTGAGATTACAGGAAAAGCCAAATCGATAGAAGTTGGAGATATATACAAAGATGGAGTTCCAGATTTTGTTCTCAGCACCGAAACCCGGGGTTTGGATAAAAATGGAATCATCTGGCTAAACGGGAAATATCTTGAAAATCATGAATTATATGATTGGCAGATTATTTCGGGAAAACATATATCCAAATTCGATAAAGTCGAGCTGATTGACTTGGACGAAGACGGTGACCTGGATGTGTTGATTTGTGAAGAAAATTTTGGTGAAAAGAGTACAGGACTTGGCGTTGTTTGGTACGAAAATCCTTTAATACAAAAATGGACTTTGGAAGAAGTTCAAAAGGCCATTGATTATTGCGAGTCAAAAACACTAAATACACTGAAAAACCTTGGAAATTCTGAAAAATCACCACGCACAATTCCTGCGGGAGAAACACATTGGGAAGCAAAACCACCGGGCGGATGGACAAGCGGTTTCTGGGCCGGAATTCTTTGGTATGTGTATGAAGGAACAGGAAATGAAATCATAAAAACAGAAGCCGAAAAATTTACAACTGAATTAAAACCCATTTTGAATCAACCTGTAAAAAGCCACGATTTGGGTTTCATTTTTAACTGCAGCTTTGGAAACGGTTTTCGCTTAACCAAAAATGAAGATTACAAAAAGACTTTGCTGATTGCAGCCGATTCATTAACGCATCTTTTTAATCCGAAAGTAGGAACTATTTTATCGTGGCCGGCGCAGGTTCGGTCAAACTTGTATGCACCGCACAATACAATAATCGACAATATGATGAACCTCGAACTGCTTTTTGTGGCTTCAGAAAATTCGGCTGATAAAAAATACAAAACAATGGCAGTTTCGCATGCCGATGTTACCCTAAAAAATCATATTCGACCTGATTCCACACTTTACCATGTGTTGATTTACGACGATAAAACCGGCGAATGCATTCGCAAATGTACCCACCAGGGATTTGCAGATCACTCGGTTTGGGCGCGCGGACAGGCCTGGGGGATTTACGGATATACCATGTGTTACAGGGAAACCGGCGATGAAAAATATTTGCAAACCGCCAGGGAATTAACGGCTGCATACATAAAACGACTGCCCGCTGATTACGTTCCTTACTGGGATTTCGACGACCCTGAAATTCCAAATACGGTGCGTGATGCTTCTGCAGCAGCAATTACTGTTTCGGCGCTTTTGGAACTTTCCGGATTTCAGAATAATGAAAAAGAAAAATCGTACTACCGCAATCTGGCGGAAAAAATGCTTTTTTCACTTTCATCGCCGACTTTTTTAAGCGTGGAAAAAAATGATGCGTTTTTGTTGCATTCAACGGGTAATAAACCTAAAAATGGTGAGGTTGACATTCCAATTATTTATGCCGATTACTATTACATTGAAGCTTTGGTGAGGTTAAAGAAAATGTTATTAGCTGAAAAACTAAATTAAATGAAACGTAAAACTAACATACGGGTTGGTTTTCCCATTTTACTCTTGACTTGTTTAACTGCCGGAAATGTTCAGGCGCAAAATTCAGTTGAGAATTTCAAAAAAGGGGAGTTGCTTTACCAAAATTCGCTGGCATCAAAAAATGACGTAAATGAATGGATAATGGAAGGTCCCGGAGTTACAGATTTTAAAGATGGCTGGATGGAAATGTATTCCCCCGATGAAAAATTTCACCATGTTTTTTGGTGCCCGAAAGATGTTCCCGGAAGTTTTGTTGCTGAATGGGAATTACAAAATATGGAAACCGATGCAGGATTGGTTATTATTTTCTTTTCGGCAAAAGGAGATAAGGGTGAAAGCATTTTTGATCCTTCTTTTCCGAAGCGCGATGGTACTTTTAAACAATATACAAAAAGCGAATATTTCAATAATTACCATATTTCATATTACGCAAACGGAAAAGACAACCGTGAGCGGGAAGTTGCCCATCTTCGAAAAAACAAGGGTTTTGAAGTGGTTCAGGTTGGAGAACCTGGAATCCCGGTAAAATCAACAGCAATACATAAAATGACTCTGATTAAGGATGATGCACACATTTTAATGTTTGTTGAAGACCGTAAAATAATCGATTGGACGGACGACGGAAAAACCCAACCTGTCTGGCAGGACGGAAAAATGGGTTTCAGGCAAATGCAGTGGACCCATTTCAGATACAGGAATTTTAAAGTGTGGAGCTTGAAAAATTAAAACATGAAACGAACAGCAATTCTGGTTATTCTTATCGTTGGTGGATTTTTGACACTTTCAGCCAAAGATTCAAAACGGCCAAATATTATTTTGGTGATGGCCGACGATCAGGGTTGGGGTCAAATGGGCTACTACAATCACCCAATTCTGAAAACGCCCAACCTCGATAAAATGGCTGAAAACGGAATTCGTTTTAATCGGTTTTATGCCGGAGCACCCGTTTGTTCGCCAACGCGGGCAAGCGTTTTAACGGGGCGTTCCAACGATCGAACCGGTGTTTATGCGCATGGTTATGCAATGTGTAAACAGGAAAAAACCATTGCCCAGGCCTTGCAAAAAGCAGGTTATAAAACGGTTCATTTTGGCAAGTGGCATCTGAATGGACTTAAAGGTCCGGGAGTGCCGATTTTTGCAAATGACGATAGAAATCCCAGGCAGTTTGGTTTCGATGAATGGCTTTCGGTTTCCAACTTTTTCGATATCGACCCAATTATGAGCCACAACGGCGAATTTGTTGAAATGAAAGGAGAATCGTCTGAAATAATTGTCAATGAAGCACTTCGGTTTATTGAAAAGGAAAAAGACAATGGAAAACCACTTTTTGTTGTGATTTGGTACGGAAGCCCGCATGCCCCCTGGCGGGCTTATGAAAATGATAAAAAAACATTTGCCGGGCTTGACGAAAATGCTCAAAACCATTATGGAGAACTGGTTAAAATGGACAAAAGTATTGGCGATCTGCGAAACGGATTGCGTTCAATGAAAATAGAGGATAACACACTTGTATGGTTTAACAGCGATAATGGTGGATTGCCCAATTTCGGGCCCGAAACTGTTGGCGGACTTCGCGGATATAAAGGCAAAATTTATGAAGGCGGTTTACGGGTTCCGTGCATTATTGAGTGGCCGGCAGAAATCAAACAAAGCCGGATTACTGATTATCCTGCTTCAACAATGGACATTTTCCCAACAATTGCAGATCTTGTTGAATTACCCGAATCAGACATGGTTTTGCCGGTTGACGGAGCGAGCATCAAAGAACTTTTTACAACAGATTTAAATAAGAGAGAAAAACCAATTCCATTCCGCTACCAGGGAAAAGCTGCAATTGTTGACAACAACTACAAACTTATCTCACTCGATATCAATAAAAATGAATTCGAATTGTATGATTTGGAAAAAGATCCCAACGAAACAAAAAATATTATCGACACAGAAAAAGAAATTGCAAATCAAATGATTGACAAGTTTAAAATCTGGAATCAATCTGTTGAAGAAAGTAACAACGGGAAAGATTATCAAAACGGACGTCTGGAACCAAACGGTTACAGCGTTCAGTGGAATACTTTACCGGAATATAAACCGTATTTTGAACAGTGGAAATTAAGACCGGAATATAAAGAAGCGTTGAAAAATGAAAAATAAAATATATACAACTTTCAATCTTGTTTTACCAAGTGAATTATTGCCGTCAGCTTTAGCTGACGGATTAGTTAAGTTGCAGCATAAATTGGCTTTAGCCACATTTTTAGTAGCTGCTCTTTTAATGCTTACTTCCTTTCAAATTTCCGGGGATGGAAAAAAAGAAAAAGCGTTTCCGGAAGTCATTTATCCCAAAATCAGAATCTGGCCAACTCCTTCCAGTGGGGAAGAACCCAAATTTAATTCTCCCTCTTTGCAGTGGCCAGCAACACGAAATACTACCTATTCAGTTCGTTTGTCGAGCTCAAAAGATTTTAAAACAGATTTAATTGAGAAGGATAATATACCTTTTGCAATTTTCAATCCTCATAAAAAACTGAAAGAGGGAGTGTGGTACTGGCAGTATAAACCAGGCAATAACAATTGGAATAAAGCAGACTCTTTTTTAATTAGCAGTTCTACTCCCGAATTTCTGACGCCTAATCTAAAAAAGGTGCTGGCCGGTGTCAGTTCTGCGCATCCAAGAGTGCTTGCCCGTAAAAATGATTTGGAAGAATTCAGACTTAAAGCAAAAAATTACACGGAGAGTGCTGACATCATTCTGAACGCAGACAAATACCTTGGCAAGCCAGCACCAAAAGAAAGAGACGGGATGCCTGCAATTAGCGGAAAAAACGAATTTCAAGATGAAAAAATTGCTAATAAAGCCAGTAAACGATTGGGGGAAGAGGTGTATTTAGCTCTTACTTCACTTAACCAGGCCTATATTCTTACTTGTGAAAAAAAGTACTTTCATACTGCCAGAGCCTGGATGCTCGAAGTTGCAGAATGGGATCCGAATGGCCTGTCAAAACTTAATAATTTTGGCGATGCCGGCATCATGTCATCGCTTGCTCTTGGTGTGGATACATTTTGGGATTTGCTGACGGAAGCCGAACGTAAGAAAATAATTGATCATGTTTCCGTTCGTGCCAATGGATTTTATGTTTTATGGCGAAATAATATTGAAGCCAGGTCTTCATCTATGCATGTATGGCAACACATTCTTCATCATTTATTTAACACCTCTCTTGCGCTTATTGGAGAGGTTGACGATGCAGATAAATGGATGGAATATATTTATGAACTCTGGATTGCCCAGTCGCCAAAAATGGGTGAGAAGGATGGCGCCTGGTTCAATGGAACGGGATATTTCAGGATGAATACGGTAACGATGTACGATATCTCCTTTACATTAAGGGAATTGTCGGGTGTTGATTTTATGAGAAGTGCATGGTATGTAAATAATCCTAAGTGGTTAATTTATGCTTTTCCATTTAATTCGGTGTCCGATGGCTTTGGCAATGGCAGTGATGGTAGCACGACACCCTCCATAGACCACGCAGCATATGCCGACGTGGCTGCCCGTGTTCAAAATGATCCTTACGCCGCCTGGTACGCAAAAGAAAGTGCTGATGTTTTAGGCAGTTCGGTACATGATGCAACTGATTTAAAGTGGTTTCGAATTCAACATAGTAATGAAATACCCCTGCCTTCTCCACTAAAGGAGTTCGATTTGCCACAGGCTGCAGTATTCCCTGAGGTTGGCGTTGCCTATATGCATACTTCGCTGCAAGATTCAAAAACCAATTTAATGTTATCCTTACGAAGTAGTCCTTTTGGTCCAATGGGGCATACTCATGCCGAGCAGAACGGATTTAACATTGCTTTTGGAGGGAAACGCCTATTTTACAATACTGGTTACCGTGTGACAATGGGCGATCCGCATTTTTTGGCCTGGTATAAACATACACAGGGGCACAATGCCGTTTTGATAGATGGTAACGGACAGCCGTTTAATGCAGGTGCGTACGGCTGGATTCCACGTTTTATTCACGGGAATCAAATTTCGTATGCTGTTGGCGATGCTTCAAATGCTTATTCCGGTTACGACGAAGGAGAATCAATTGATTACGGAATGAAACGTTTCCGACGACATTACATTATGCTTCGCCCTTCTATTATTGTAATTTACGATGAACTGGAAGCAGATCATAATGCTGAATGGAGTTGGTTACTGCATAACGATAAGGGATTAATAACTGATTCTGAGAAGAAAACTATTTTGGCTGAAAATGCATTTGCTAACGCCCGGGTTTCACTTTTTTCTTCTTCAGATATAAAATACTCAGTAACTGATCAATTCTCTGTTCCGGTTGAAAATTGGATTCAAAAAAAGGACAAAGAGAGTAATCTTGTAGAGTTTCCTAACCAGTGGCACTTTAAGGGAGTCTCGAAAGATAAAACTGCTAAAATGCGCTACCTGGCTATTATACAGGTAAAAGGCAAAACCGGAGATTCAGTTTGTGAAGAGGTGGTTTTTGATGAAATTACCAATACTTATTCAATTGGAGATTGGAGGATTAACGCAGAAATGAATACTGTATTACCTGCAAGAATCGAAATTTCAAATGTAGCAGGTACTGCTGCATTGGTTTCTTCAGGAACACTGAATTTTGAGAATAAAAAGCACAATGGTGAGCACATGGGAAGCTCAAAGCTAGCTGAAATAATTAATGGTAGGCTGGAGATCAAAGAGGTAGTGGATGTTGTTCCGGCCTCAATAAAATCTGTAATGACAACTAAATAATTCTGCAGAAGGAATTGCTAAAGAGAAATATGGATGAGTAACTTAACAAATCTGTCCATTTAAGGCAAAAAAAAACAATACATGAATAATACAATTATAGTTTTACTTGGAATTTTTGCACTGTCGATTGCCGCTTGCAGCACATCCAACAAACCAATAGAATCTGATGGTAAGATAGCAGTCGACTACAGTGTAATCTATCCTAAAATCAGAATCCTTACAACACCTTCGGCAAGCGAAGAACCCGCATTTAATTCACCCAGTTTTCAGTGGCCTTCAAAGAAAAATGCATCATACAGTTTCAGACTTTCATCATCCAAAGATTTTAGCAAGGATTTAATTGAAAAAGCTGGAATTTCGTTTGCCGTTTTCAATCCGCATAAAACTCTTAATGTTGGTAAGTGGTACTGGCAATATAAAGTCAACAACGGAAAATGGAATCCAATTGATTCATTTGTCATTACTGGCTCCACACCAAAATTTGAAACGCCGGAAATTAAAAAATTGCTTTCAGCAATTCCGGAAACCCATCCAAGAGTTTTGGTGCGAAAAACAGATTTGAGTGATCTTCGGGAAAGGGCAAAAAATTATAAAGAATCAGAAATAATAATCAGGGAAGCAGATAATTATCTGAATCAGCTTCCTCCTGATGAGGCGTCATTACTTCCCACATTTAAAGGGAAAAATGATTTTGAGAACAACAAAATTGCACTTCTTGCAAGTAAATCGTCGGGTGGGAATATTTTCAAAGTGCTAAATTCACTTTCGCAGGCATATATTTTAACCGGTGACAAAAAATATTTCGACACAGCTAAAAAATGGATGCTGGAGATTTCAAAATGGGATCCTAACGGACCATCCCATACAAGTGATTTTGGCGATGCCGGTATCATGACCGGGATGGCAATTGGTGTCGATACCTTTTGGGACTTGCTCACCCAAACAGAAAAAGACTTCATTATCAAACCTGCTTCAGTTCGTGCAAGTCAGTTTTATATGCGTTGGATCAATCAGGTCGAAAGCCGGTCATCCTCAATGCACGTCTGGCAGCATATTTTGCATCGTGTGCTTTATGCTTCACTTGCTTTTATCGGAGAAACTCCTGAGGCTGATCTTTGGCTCGAATATATTTACGAATTATGGATTGCTCAGTCTCCCAAAATGGCGGAAAAGGATGGGGCCTGGTTTAACGGGACAGGTTATTTCAGAATGAATACCTTAACCTTGTATGATGTTTCCGACATATTTAAAGATTTGTCGGGTGTTGATTTTATGTGGTCTGACTGGTATAAAAATAATCCTGAATGGCTGATTTATGCTTTTCCTCCCAATTCTGTTGCCGATGGATTTTGTAACGATGGAAACAAACATCCTGAACCAACAATTAATTATGCCGGTTATGCCGACGCTGCCGCCCGCAGGTTTAATGATCCGTATGCTTTGTGGTATGCAAATGAAGTGGCCAAAGGTTTTGGAGTGGATATTTCACACGATGATGAATTCCGCTGGTACAGAATTCAAAGAGGATATAAAATGAATTTGCCAAAACAAATAGAGGAATTTGATTTGCCGCAGGCAGCAAAGTTTCCTGATGTTGGTGTGGCATATATGAATACAACTTTGCAAAATCCTGCAACAAACCTGATGTTGGCTTTACGCAGCAGTCCTTTTGGATCGTTGGCACATACACATGCCGACCAGAATACTTTCAATATTGCCTACGGTGGTGAAAAATTATTTTATAATTCAGGTTACCGGCCTGCTATGGGCGACCCGCATTTTCTTGGCTGGTATAAGCACACACAGGGTCACAACGGGATTTTAATCGACGGTGAAGGTCAGCCCTTTAGCGATGGTGCCTTTGGGTGGATTCCTCGTTTTTTGCATGGGGAACAGATTTCTTATGCTGTGGGCGATGCATCAAATGCATACTCCGGAAAAGTGGATGGAAAAAATGTTGATGCTGGTTTGAAATTTTTCCGCCGTCATTATATTTTGCTTCGTCCTTCAACTATCGTAATTTATGATGAACTGGAGGCGGATCACGACGCGGAGTGGAGCTGGCTTTTACACAACGACAACGGTTTTGAGATCGATCCGGGTAACAAGACAATTTTAGCAGAAAGTGAAAAAGCAAAGGCTAAAGTTTCTTTGTTTTCATCCTCCACTATCGATTTTCAGGTTATCGACAAGTTTTCGATTCCGGTTGACAACTGGACAAACAAAATTGATGAAGAAGGTGACACAATTGTTTTTAAAAACCAATGGCACTTTAAAGGAATCTCAAAAATTAAGACCTCGAAAATGCGCTATCTGGCAATTATTCAGGTAAAACCCGATGGCAGTTTTGAGCAGATAAACAATAATAATGACGGAAATTATATTATTGGAAACTGGAATATAAAAGCTGAATTGAATGCATCAAAACCCGGAAATATAAAGGTTTGGAATAATGAAAATACAGCTTCACTGATTTCCGGCGGAACTCTTGTCAAAAACGGAAAAACCTACGAAGGAAAAGATTTCAGCAGTTCAAAATTGGTTGAAATAATTGAAGGAAAGGAGGTTTTTAAGGAAGTGATTGACGAAATTCCTGAGTCGATTCGAAAAGTGATGAGAAGGGATTCAATAGTTAAAAAATAGATGGAATAATTTATTTGGAAATTAAAAACACTATCATAACAAAATGAAACGAGTAAAAATAAAAATGCTCAGACATATAAACCATTAATATGGCGAGTTCCATCGAATGCTATTAAAAATAAACAATTTAATGAGATGAAAAATACATTCAAAATACTCTTTCTGATAAATCTGATTTTTTTGGGAGTAAATACAAATGCAGAAGATAAACAGCAATCACCCAATATTTTAATGATCTGTGTTGATGATTTGAATGACTGGCTGGGTTGCATGGATGGGCATCCAAATTCTCTTACACCCAACATGGACAAACTAGCCTCAAAAGGTGTTCTGTTTACAAATGCCCATTGTCAGGCGCCCATTTGCGGACCGTCGCGGGCTTCAATAATGACTGGTTTGCGCCCCTCAACAACAGGTATTTACGGGCAAATTGATGATGAAAAAATCAGGGGTGCTTCTGAACCTACCCGCAACAATATTTTTCTTCCTGAATATTTGAAAAATTATGGTTATTACACTATGGGTAAGGGAAAAATTTTTCACAACCACGCACCAAAGGGAGTGTTTGATGAATCTGGTGGAAGACAAGGTGGCTTTGGCCCGAATCCTGAAAAACGCTTTAAATGGTTTAATGAAGGTACAAATACAGATTGGGGCGCATATCCTGAAACCGATGAAGAAATGCCCGATTATAAAACAGCTAAATGGGCAGTTGAACGCCTGCAGAAAAAATACGACAAACCATTTTTTCTTGTCGCCGGTTTTGTGCGGCCGCACGTGCCTTGGTATGTTCCGCAAAAATGGTTCGACATGCACCCGGTTTCAGGTGTTGAAACGCCACCTTATAAAAAGGACGATTATTTGGATTTACCTGCAATCGCGCTGAAAGTGCATGAATTGCCGCAGATGCCCACAACCGACTGGGCAATTGAAACCGGGAACTGGAAAGATATGGTTCAGGCTTATCTGGCTTGCGTAACTTTTGTTGACCATTATATTGGCGAAGTGTTAAATGCGTTGGAAAACAGTCCTTACAAGGACAATACAATTATTATTCTTTGGTCTGATCACGGTTACAGGGTGGGAGAGAAGGGAATTTTTGCAAAACATGCCTTATGGCAGGAAGCGACAAATGCCCCGCTTATTATTTCTTTACCCGGAATGAAAGCAGTCGGTAAATGCGAATCACCTGTTGAAATGCTGGATATTTATCCAACCCTTGTTGATTTATGCGGATTGCCTGCAAATCTTCAGAATGAAGGAAAAAGTTTAAAAACTTTAATTGAAAATCCTGGTTCAGGTACGGGAAATTTCGCTGTAACTACTTATGGCAGAAATAATCACGCTGTGGTTTCGGGTGGTTTCCGTTATATTCATTATGAAGATGGTTCGGAAGAATTATACAATCGAAAAACGGATCCGAATGAATTCGAAAACATTGCAGGTAAAGCGGAGAATTGGGAAGTAAAATCTGCTTTGGCAAAATTCCTTCCTGTAAAAAATGAATACTGGTCGCCCGCCGTTAAAAACGCCGCAAACGATTATTTCGAAAACCAAATGAAAACGCAGGAAATGAAAGAATAGGATTTCTTCACGACCTGACAGCGTCCTCGGATCCCGATAAATCGGGACAAGCTCTGTCAGAGTCAAACATTGATAAGACAATAAAAATTAATACCAAGATGACGAATAAACTAAATTTAATTTTGATTACCGCTTTTTCATCACTGCTTTTTATTGGAAGCTTTAGTTGTAAAACAAATACAGCAGAAGAAAGCAAACAACCCAACATTTTGTTTGCCATTGCCGATGATCAGTCTTTTCCGTATGCTTCGGTTTATGGTGAAAATGGTGTTAAAACACCTGCATTCGACAGAGTTGCAGAAGCCGGGGTTTTGTTTACAAATGCTTTTGTGGCAGCGCCGCAATGCAGTCCTTCGCGTGCGGCAATTTTAACCGGAAAGAATATCTGGCAACTCGAAGAAGCCGGAACGCACAGCAGCTATTTTCCAAAGAAATTTACAGTTTTTACCGACTTGCTTGAACAAGCTGGATATTCGATTGGTTTTACGGGAAAACCCTGGGGGCCGGGAAACTGGAAAGATGCCGGTTGGTCGCGTAATCCGGTTGGTCCTGAGTTTAATTCGTTAAAACTCGATTCAGTTCCTGCAACAGGGATCCACAAAACCGATTATTTTGGAAATTTCAAGGAGTTTTACGCTCAAAAAACCAACGACAGCCCTTTCTTTTTCTGGTATGGTGGACATGAACCACACCGGGTTTATGAAGATGGCTCGGGAATAAAAGCAGGAAAAGAACTTTCGTCGGCAGCGGTTCCCAAATTTTTACCTGAAACTGATTTGGTGAAAAGCGACATACTCGATTTTGCTTTTGAAATCGAATGGTTTGACGCACAATTGGGCAAAATGCTGCAATTCCTCGATGAAAAAGGTGAACTTGAAAATACGATTATCGTTGTAACTGCCGATAACGGAATGCCTTTTCCATCGGCAAAAGCAAATCTCCAGGAATATGGAACTCATGTTCCGCTGGCTATTTGCTGGCCTAAGAAAATTAAAGGAAACCGGGTTGTTCTTGATTTGGTTGGAATGATTGATTTGGCGCCAACTTTTCTTGAAATTACAGGCATTGAAAACATTACTAAAATGACTGGAAAAAGCCTTTCCAATATTCTTTTTTCTGAAAAACAGGGCGTAATTGATCCTGCCCGAAAATATATATTTACAGGTCGCGAAAGACACACCCACGCCCGGCCTGACAATTTCGGTTATCCTGCTCGCGCGGTGCGGACTGCCGATTATTTATATGTGATGAATTTCAAACCCGATCGCTGGCCTACAGGTGACCCGGCTCCTGAAGAAGCGCTTCAACCTTCGGCATCAAAGGGAATGAAAGATTTGCTCCCAGGTTATCATGACGTGGATGATTCGCCGTCAAAACGGTTTCTGTTGGATGAAAAAGAACTTTGGCCCAAATATTTTGATTTGGCATACAGCAAGCGACCGGCAGAGCAATTGTATGATATTAAGAACGATCCGGGTTGTATTACTAATCTGGCAGATAATCCTGAATTCAAACAAATAAAAACCGATTTAAATAAAGTGCTGACAGACGAATTAACCAAACAGGGCGATCCGCGGCTTCTGGGTAATGGCGATATTTTCGAATCATACCCGCGATTTGGTGGTATGCGCGATTTCCCCGGATTTAAGGAAAGAGGAAAATATAACCCGGCGTATTTAAACGGTCATGAAATGATAAATTCAAACTAATAAGCAATGAAAAAAAATATTACGATACATACAAACTTAGGAATTGCCGTACTTTTTGTTGCTGCATTTTTTATTTCACTAGCAACTTTTGCGCAACGCCCCAATTTCATATTAATTCTGACCGATGATCAGGGCTGGACTTCAACTTCACAATTGATGGATGATAATGTCCCCAACTCGAAAAGCGATTATTTTGAAACGCCCGAACTGGAAAAAATTGCCGAACGTGGAATGCGGTTTACAAATGGTTATGCTCCCTGTGCTTTGTGCTGCCCTACACGCCGCAGCATCCAGTTTGGACAAACACCAATGCGACAGGGAGATGATGCGGAATTCAAGGCAAATTATCATCCGGCAAACAAGCAACAATTAACCATTCCACAACTTTTAAAATCGATTGACCCGGCTTACAAAACCGCTCATTACGGAAAGTGGGATTTACGCGCCGATATTTTTCCTGAAGATCTGGGTTACGACGAAAGTGATGGAAATACAGGAAACAAAAACGGGGATATGAATTCGACAAAAGAAACAAAATGGACTGATTATTTTTTGAACAACGACCCGAAACGAATTGAAACCCTCACTGCCCGAGCCATCAATTTCATGCAGCGAAACTCAAAATCAGGCAACCCGTTTTATCTGCAGGTTTCGCATTATGCAACCCATGTTGATATGCAAACTACCGAAGAACTCTACAACAAATATCAGAATAAAAAGAAGGGGGAAATTCATTCAAATCCGGCATGGGCGGGAATGTTGGAAAGTCTGGACACAGGAATTGGAAAGATTCTTGACATGATTGACGAACTTGGAATAGCCAATAATACCTATCTGATTATAATGACCGACAATGGTAGTGCGGAATTTATACCTCCTGTAAAAAATAAATTGGATCATCCTTCGGTATTTGAAAAACACCCGCGCAATTATCCGCTTCGGGGAGGTAAATGGACTTTGTATGAAGGCGGTGTCAGAGTGCCGTTTATGGTAGTTGGACCGGGTGTAAAACCGGGCAGCCAGTGCGATATTCCGGTTGTTGGATGGGATATTTTACCCACTGTTTCCGATTTGGCCGGAAATAAAAACCCGCTTCCATCTTCGCTTGATGGTGTAAGTTTTCGTGCTGCGCTCGAAAGTGGTAATCAGGGTAATATCAAAAGAAAAAACGATGAACTTATTTTTCATTATTTTGGAAAATCTCATTCAGCGATCAGGGTTGGCGATTACAAACTCATAAAATTCTGGAACCTGAAAAAAACTGAATTGTATAACCTGAAAGATGATTTGGGTGAACTAAATGATCTTTCAAAAAAAAATCCACAAAAAGTTAAGGAGTTGGAAACAGAATTAATGAAATATGTGAAGGAAGTTAAGGCTGAGGATTATATATCTGGTGTTGCCCGCAAAAAAGCAGTGAAAGATGATGAAGATTAACTGAATAAATAATAAAACAATGACAAAAAAATATCTGGTAATTTCGGTTTTAAGTTCAATGCTATTTTTGGTTGCGTGCTCCGAAAAACCTAAATCCGCACAGCAATCTGCTAAACCCAACATTATTTACATTCTTGCGGATGACCTTGGTTATGGCGATGTTTCAGTTTATAATCCCGGAGAAAAAATAACAACTCCCAATATCGATAAACTGGCAGAATCAGGTATGCGGTTTACCGATGCACATTCGCCTTCATCGGTTTGTACGCCAACCCGTTACAGTATTTTGACAGGTCAGTATCCGTGGCGAAGCCGCTTGCCAAAAGGTGTACTCAGCGGGTATGGAAGGGCTTTAATTGAAGAGGGACAGCAAACGGTTGCTTCCATGTTAAAGGAACAGGGGTATTCTACAGCAGTTATTGGAAAATGGCATTTGGGACTCGATTGGGTGGTAAAAGAGGGCAGGGAATCTGCGCTTGAAATTCCAAATGACAATCCAAACGGGAATAAAATTCTCACCACAATGAATCCCGATGATATTGATTTTACCTTACCTCCAACCGACGGGCCTTTGAAACACGGATTTGATTACTCCTACATTTTGCCCGCCTCTCTTGATATGGAACCATATTGTTACCTGAAAAACGACACTTTGCTTGAATTGCCAACCGGTCATACTGAAGGAAATGATTTAAACACTGGTTATACAGGGGCTTTTTGGAGGGCCGGATTAATAGCCCCAAATTTTGATGTAAGCCAGGTTTTGCCTGTTTTTACAACGCAGGCTGAGAATTACATCAGAGAACAGAAAAATGCTGAAAATCCTTATTTTCTGTATTTTGCAATGACTGCTCCGCACACACCGTGGCTTCCGGATGAAGAATTTTCGGGCAGTTCGCAGGCAGGTGATTACGGCGATTTTATTACAATGGTAGACGCAATGGTTGGCCGCGTTCTAGCTGCATTAAAAGAAAGTGGCAATGAAGAAAATACAGTTGTAATTCTTGCCAGCGATAACGGTCCATACTGGCGCCCGGCTTTTGTGGAAAAATACAATCACAGAGCAGCATACATTTATCGTGGAATGAAAGCAGATGCCTGGGAAGGCGGGCACCGGATTCCTTTTATGGTTCGCTGGCCTGGAAAAGTTCAGCCCGGAAGTGTAAGCAATGCAACAACAACACTTGCTAATTTAATGGCAACTGCAGCCGATATTGTTGGCCTCGATCCTGACAAGGTTCAGGGGGAAGACAGTTACAGTATTTTACCGGTTTTATTGGGTAAGGCTGAATCAGTTCCTGGTCAGGATGCAGTGGTTCACCACTCTTCAAAAGGGGTGTTTGCCATTCGTTCGGGTGATTGGAAACTTATTGAAGGACGTGGTTCGGGTGGTTTTAGCGAACCTGTTTTCTACGATCCTTTGCCGGGTGAAGCGACGGGCCAGTTATTCAATTTAAAAGAAGATCCGTCGGAAGCCATAGACCTGTATCTTGAAAAACCTGAAATCGTAAAAATCCTTACTCTTAAACTGGACAGCATTAGAAATGTGACCACATTTTAATCCGATTTTTAAGAAGAAGAAATTCAGATTGTATAATAAAAAATGCATCAGAAAATACTCAGGAATAAATGAAAAACTTTGTTTGTGGAATAGCGCTTGGAATACTTTTTACATTTACAGCTTGTCAGCAAAAAAATACAGTTTGGCTCGACGACTTAAAAATCAGAACATATTCTGACGGAATTCCGTCGGTTGCCGCAAAAACAACAGCCGCCGGCGATACAATGCAAATTGCAGGGAATCAGTATTTTCGGGGTGTTGGCGTGCAAACCATCAGCGCTCTTTCGTTTCAGTTAAACGGTGAGGCATTAAATTTTACTGCCGAAGTTGGTGTTGACGATACAGGAAATCCAGAAATTCCGGTTCAATTTTATGTAATTGGCGATCGTAAAATTTTATTCGAAAGTGGCGAAATGCATGTCGGTGATGCGCCAAAAAAAGTTAATGTGGAATTAAAAGGCATCCGGCGACTTGGTTTACTTGTTACCGATAATGTTGAAAAACGCAGCAAAACATACTGTAATTGGGCAGATGCTAAATTGCTGATGTTGAATGACAAAATGCCTGAAAATATTCCCAATTCAGATGAGAAATACATTTTAACACCTAAACCTGCGAATGAACCGCGAATCAATTCAGCAAAAATATTTGGAGTAACACCGGGTAATCCGTTTTTATATACAATTGCAGCAAGTGGAATCAGACCAATGGAGTTTTCAGCAGATAATTTGCCAGCCGGACTTTCCATCGACTCCCGAACAGGAATAATTTCGGGGAAAATCAAAAAAAAAGGAACTTACAATGTGGTTTTAAAAGCCAAAAACGAATTTGGTGAAACTGAAAAATCGCTAAAAATTGTGGTTGGGGAAACCATTGCATTAACTCCGCCAATTGGCTGGAACGGCTGGAATTCATGGGCAAGGGATATCGACCGCGAAAAAGTAATTACTTCGGCCAAAGCGATGGTAAACAAAGGATTAATCAATCATGGCTGGACGTATATTAATATCGATGATTGCTGGCAGGGTCAAAGAGGTGGAAAACTAAATGCGCTTCAACCCAACGAAAAATTTCCACGTTTCCACGAGATGATTGATACAATTCATTCGCTTGGATTAAAAGCCGGACTCTATTCCACACCCTGGATTTCAAGCTATGCGGGATTTGCCGGCACTTCTTCTGATTTTGAAAGTGGCATTTATCCTGATTCGGTTAAAAATAATAAAAGAGAATATCGATATGTCGGGAAATACAGGTTTGAAAAGGAAGATGCATTGCAAATGGCAGAGTGGGGCATCGATTATTTGAAATACGACTGGCGGATTGAACTGAATTCGGCTGAACGAATGTCGGATGCGTTAAAAAATTCGGGCAGGGATATTTTTTACAGCATATCGAATTCAGCGCCGTTTGATAAAGCTGAGGATTGGGCACGTATTTGCAATGCATGGCGCACCGGGCCCGATATCCGCGACAGCTGGCTGAGCCTTTATACTTCGGCTTTTACCATCGACAAATGGGCGCCGTTTGGTGGGCCGGGACATTGGAATGACCCGGATATGCTGATTGTTGGGAATGTAACTACCGGCACTGAAATGCATCCAACCCGCCTCACACCTGACGAACAATATAGTCATGTGAGTTTATTCAGCCTGCTTTCGGCTCCTTTATTAATTGGTTGCCCGATTGAACAGCTGGACGATTTTACCCTGAATTTGCTGACAAACGATGAAGTAATTGAAGTCAATCAGGACCCGCTGGGAAAACCTGCCCGCCTTGTTTCTGATGAAAACGGTGTTCAAACCTGGTTGAAACCACTGGAAGACGGTTCTTTTGCTGTTGGACTTTTTTACACAAACGATTTTGGGTTAATACCTGAATCTTATTTCCGTTGGGGAGATGAAATACCCAAATCTTTCACTTTCGATTTTGAAAAAATTGGATTGACAGGTAAATGGCACTTGCGCGATGTTTGGCGCCAAAAAGATTTGGGCGAGTTTGAAAAATCTTTCAATACAGAAATTCGTCATCATGGCGTGGTGATGCTTCGAATGTTTCCAATAAAATAAGTATTCATGGAAAAACAGTTCAAATTCATTGCTTTTATATTTCTGCTCGTTCTTGTGGAAGCCTGTTCACAACCCACTAAAACAGTTTGGCTTGATGATTTTCCGCTTGAAGAATTTAATGGTGGAATCCGTCCGGTAAAAGCAAAAATAAATTACAGAAACAGCACCATCAAAATTGCCGGAGTATCTTATGACAGGGGTTTTGGGTCGATTACAACAAGTATTCTTGGATTTCAGTTAAATGGAAATGCAAAACGGTTTATTGCTTCTGTCGGTTTGGATGACGAAGCCAACAGGGAAACTCATGTTACTTTTTTTGTAATTGGCGATGGAAAAGTTTTATTTGAAAGCGATGAAATGAGCGTTGGAGATTCAGCAAAAACTGTTGATTTGAATGTAAAGGGAATTCAACGGCTGGGACTGCTTGTTACCGATAAAATTGGCGGAGTAGGAAATAAGGCAACCTATGTAAACTGGGCAAATGCACAATTGGAAATGGTTGGCGACAACCTTCCTGAAGTCATCCCGAATGTGGGTGAAAAATATATACTTACTCCAAAACCTGGTGAAAAACCGCAGATAAACAGTGCTAAAATTTTTGGAGCCACTCCCGGAAATCCCTTTCTATACACAATTGCGGCAACCGGAAAACGTCCGTTACAATTTTCAGCGGAAAATCTTCCAAAAGGGCTTGTACTCGATTCCGTTTCAGGAATTATTACCGGAAGTATTTTGAAGAAAGGAGAGTATAATGCGACATTAAAAGCGAAAAACGAATCAGGTGAGTCAACCAAAAAATTAAAAATAATAATTGGCGATAAAATTGCCCTGACTCCCCCAATCGGCTGGAATGGCTGGAACTCATGGGGCTCTTCTCTCGACAGGGAAAAAGTGATTGCCTCCGCCGAAGCGATGGTAAAAACCGGACTGAATAATCACGGCTGGACTTATATCAATATTGATGATACATGGCAGGGTGTGCGCGGAGGTAAACTTAACGCGCTGCAACCCAACAACAAATTTCCCGACATAAAAGGAATGGTGGATACAATTCATTCGATGGGTTTAAAAGCCGGACTTTATTCAACACCTTATATTTCAAGTTATGCAAGTCATGTAGGTGGTTCATCTGATTATCCCGAAGGTGGTGAAACCCATGAATTGATAAAACCCGACAAACAGCCTTTTATGCGTATCGGAAAATACAGGTTTGAAGAAAACGATGCTTTGCAAATGGCGGAGTGGGGATTCGATTTTCTGAAATACGACTGGAGGATCGACGTCAATTCAACGGAACGAATGTCGGATGCATTAATAAAATCGGGTAGGGATGTGGTTTTGAGCATCTCCAATTCGGCGCCTTTTAAAAATGTGGAAGACTGGATGCGTTTAACCAATATGTGGCGCACAGGTCCCGATATTCGCGATAGCTGGAATTGCCTGTATTTAATGGCTTTCGAAAACGACAGGTGGGCGCCGTATGCAGGGCCGGGTCACTGGAACGACCCTGATATGATGGTTTTGGGAAATGTTAGTATGGGGCCAACAAAAATTCACCCGACCCGGCTGACTCCCGATGAACAGTACTGTCATGTAAGCATTTTTAGTTTGCTGGCTGCTCCCTTGTTAATTGGCTGCCCCATTGAGCAATTGGATGATTTTACGCTCAATCTGCTTTCCAACGATGAGGTGATTGAAGTGAATCAGGACCCGCTGGGAAAACCTGCGCGCCTGGTTTCCGATGAAAACGGGATTCAAATCTGGGTGAAACCGATGGAAGATGGCTCATTTGCGGTTGGCCTTTTTAATACCGACAATTTTGGCAAAACGCCTGAATCTTATTTCCGGTGGGGTAACGAGCAGGTTAAAACATTCACTTTCGATTTTGCAAAAGCCGGACTGAATGGAAAATACTTGTTGCGCGATGTTTGGCGGCAACAGGATTTAGGTGAGTTTGAAAGCACATTTACTACTGAAATTCCGCATCATGGAGTGGTTATGCTCCGTATGTTTTCAAGATAATAAATTACCATGCAAATAATAAATAATAGCATATTGCTTTTCTGTTTGCTGGGACTACAATTTCAGCTTTCTGGACAAAACAAATCAATCGTTGAAATTCCCCAAATGCCAAACCCCGATTTGCGTATGGCTACTGTGAAACGTGAATGGGCAGCCTTACAGCAAACTCCGCCACAGTTGGGTGTTCGCGATGGATTTATGTTTCTGCTTGATGCGCTGGATACCCGTTATTTAACTCCGGATCAGGTTGAATGGACTTTGAAATTATTGCAAACAAGAGTAATTTCTGATGAAAATGCGAAATCATTTGGTAATATTTACTGGGGTTGGACAGAAACCGGCGGCGATATGGGTGATGGTAATAATGTTGAGTTTTGTGTCCAGTATGGAATTCTAATTAAACTGCATTTTGATGATGTTTTGTCGCCGGAAGCCAAAAAGACCCTGGACCAGATTTTTGAACTGGCTACCATTGGAATCAGGAACCAACCTATACGCATTTCCTACACCAATATTTACCTGATGCGGATTTGGAACCTCGTGGCAATAGGGCAGGCCTACCAAAACAAACCGGTAATGGAGGAAGGCCGGAAGCTTTTTGATACATGGTTAAATCATGTGGCACAGTTTGGCAACCGCGAATATGATAGCCCGACCTATTGTGGTGTCGATCTGGAATCGCTGCTTTTAATTCACCGGTTTTCAACAGATGCTGATCTCAAAACTAAATCCGCCGATGCTATCCGGTTTTTTATGAACGATTTGTGTTCGCATTACAATAAGCGGGGTGGGTTTCTTGGTGGCGCACACAGCCGCGACTACAACCGCGTTTTTGGCCGCGACCTTTTGGAAGAAAAATACATGAATCCGTTGCTTGGAGGAGAAAATACAAATAATCACCTTTTTCACCAGATTTGTCTTTCTGAACTTCAGAAAATTGGACTTTCACCCGAGCAAAAGGAACTGATGAACCGCCCTGACCGGTTTATTGTGCAACGATGGGACAGTCTGGCAAATACTTATGCCTGTGATTTTGTTGGTGATAAAGTTTCCATTGCATCGTCAAATCAAAGTTACAGTCCCGATGACAAGGCTTTTGTAATCTATTTAAGTAGTCAGAAAGTGCCACAAATGCTGAATATTGCCTATAATATGGAAGGTCGTGACGACCATTACGGAACCTGGGCAGCAGAAGGAATGGGCGAAAAAAAGAAACACCTGATGCCTGCCAGTTATCCGTCAAACGGTGGTTGGGGAAAAGCCCGGCATTTGATGTATTTTATGCAGTCGGCACAAAACAAAGGGGAATTTGTAATGCTGGCTTTGGGTGAAAAAGATCACAATTGCATTAACAAAAACCTGAATTCAACAATCATTCTGCCCAATGCTTTTGATGAAATTTGGTTTGGAAATAATAAAATTACAGTGCTGGATGTGGGTGGTACAATTGCATTTGATCAAACCAATACTTTTTTTGCCCGGTTCGAAGATGTTGCAGTAGCCATCAGGGTTTTGTGGGACAATGCAGATAAGGGAGTAAAAATGTCGCTGTTTAACGATGGTTTTATTTATACACCAAACCGTGAGAATTTCAAAATGGCAAACAACAAAGGACTTCGTTTAACGCTTAAACATCCCGAAAACGAAAAGGGTATAATTGCCATGTGGTGGAAAACCGAAGAAGGAATTAAATCTGAATCTGATTTTAAGAAATTCAGACAAAAACTGCTGAATACCCCGGTTACAGTAAATGAAAAAAAAGGCATCGTTGACATTTCTGTTAAAACATCCACGGGAAAACTGGGTGTTAAAACCGACATTGCAAACCGAAAACGATTGGATTATTACAACCCGGCACCACTTCCCAAAGATTTTCTGTTTAATGTAGATGGAGTGGAAATCGGAAAGCCAATTATGGAAAAATATGTAGAAAATTAAGTCAGATGAAACTATTATATACATTAGGTTTTTGTTTGTTTAAGAATACTTCGAAATATAAATTTCCTGTTTTGACAATACTGTTACTTTTTGCGTTCAACGTTTCATATTGTCAGGTAGCGTTGTCCGAAAAAGAAGTGAAAAATATTTCCCCTGAACAAATGCAGGCTGTTTTTGATGAAATTAAAACACCATTCAAATATGGAGTTGTGTTTAAACATCCTGATTCCACCAAAATGATTGACAGCCCTACTATTTTCAGGGAGGGCGAAAAGTGGCTGATGACTTATATTGTTTTCGATGGACAGGGTTATGAAACCTGGCTGGCTGAAAGTGATAATCTGCTGGATTGGCAAACAAAAGGGAAACTGCTTTCATTTACCGAAAATACATGGGATGCCAATCAAAAAGCAGGTTACATGGCATTGGTAGATATGGAATGGGGTGGAAAATACGAAGTAAAAAAGTACAACGAAAAATACTGGATGTCATATTTGGGCGGAGCATCCGAGGGATATGAGAAAGGAGTTTTAGGTGTTGGAATTGCCAATGCTGTTTCAGTGAATAAAGCTGAAGAATGGAACAGGTTGCCAAAACCGGTTTTACTTCCTAACGATGAGGATGCGAGAGGATTTGAAAACAGTAAGATTTATAAAAGTTCTATAATTTTAGATGAGCGGAAACTCACCGGCCATCCTTTTGTAATGTATTACAATGCAAAAGGCGACACTGCAAATTATGAAAGTATTGGTATGGCTGTTTCTGACGATATGGTTAACTGGAAAAGATTTGGAGCCGGACCGCTGATAACAAGGCGAATAGGAATTTGTGGTGATGCCCAAGTTACGCGCATTAGAGATATTTATGTCATGTTTTATTTCGGCGCTTTCTGGAAACCCGGCGCTTTTGAGCGCTTTGCCTGTTCCTATGACCTGGTTAACTGGACCGACTGGCAGGGAGAAGATTTAATCTCACCTTCAGAAGATTATGACCGGGAATATGCCCATAAACCATGGGTTATAAAGTGGAATGGTGTTGTTTATCATTTCTATAATGCGGTAGGGAATGAAGGACGGGTAATTGCTTTGGCAACTTCTGTTGATTTGAAAAAATAAAAATTTAAAAGCCAATTAAATACAAAGTTATGAAGACGATTTTTATTGCTGTAATTTCGATATGCCTCGGATTGAGTGTTGTTGCCGGGGAAGAAAATATTGTAAGTTTTGGGGCAGTTGCTGATGGTAAAACAATGAACACAGCTTTTATACAGGCGGCAATTGATAAAGTCAACCAAGGTGGTGGCGGTACTGTGATCGTTCCTGAAGGAGTTTTTCTCACAGGAAGTATCGTACTGAAAACCGGAGTAGAATTGCGTTTGGAGAAAAATGCAGTTATTCTTGGAAGCACAAATCCGTATGATTACCGTGGATTAAATCGTTGGAAAGCACTTGTGCTGGCTGATGGGCAGGAAAATATTTCGATAACCGGAAGTGGCACAATTGATGGACAGGGCAGACGTTTGGCACTGAATGTTGACAGCCTTTTTTATATCGGCGAATTGGACAGCATACATTACAACCTGCGACGCAAAAGACCAAACGAACACATGCGTCCTCAAAATATTGAAATGGTGGAGTGCAAAAATGTTACGATTTCAGGTATAACAGTTAAAAATGCCGCTTGCTGGGTGCAAACCTACGACAAATGCACAAACCTGATAATCGATAAAATCCGCGTTGAAAGTGATGCATACTGGAATAATGACGGAATAGATATCAGCGATTGCAAAAATGTACAAATCACAGGTTGTTATGTAAATTCAGCCGATGACGGGATTTGCCTCAAATCGCATTCTACCGGATATTGGAACGACAATATTACTATAAGCGATTGTACGGTGCGTTCGAGTGCAAGTGCAATTAAATTTGGAACTGCATCAACGGGTGGTTTCAAAAATGTAAAAATTGAAAACATAAAGGTTTTTGATACATACCGGTCTGCAATTGCAATTGAATCGGTTGATGGCGGAGTTCTCGAAAATATTGAAGTAAATAATATTAACGCCACAAATACTGGCAATGCTATTTTTATAAGGCTGGGCCACCGAAATTCGGATGGACCCGTTGGTACACTTCGGAATGTTACCATAAAAAATGTAAAAGCTCAAATTGCTTTCGACAGGCCCGACACGGATTACGATTTGCGCGGACCAGATCTGGCATTTTTCCATAATCCATTTCCCTGCACAATTGCCGGAATTCCGGGACACAATGTTGAAAATGTTATTCTTGAAAATATCGAAATTACTTTCCCCGGAAGAGGAAACGATGGGCTTGCTTTTCTTCCTGTAACCCGATTGAAAGATGTGCCCGAACAAGAGGGTCAATATCCTGAATTTTCGATGTTTGGCGAATTACCTGCCTGGGCATTTTATGTACGCCATGTAAACGGTTTGATAATGAAAAATGTCACAGTTAAGGCGGAAGCATCGGATTATCGTCCAGCGTTTGTTTTTGATGATGTGCAAAATCTTCAACTCGATAAAGTTGTAATTTCAAAAGCAAATAATAATCCTGTTGTTATTTTGAAAGATGTTGCCGGTGAAAAATTCAGGAATATTTCAGTTTCAGGTTTTGAAGGTGAGATAATTAAAACAGTTAAATAATATAATTCTTTAATCGAATTGAATTATTCAAAAATTACCATGAAATTGTTTTTTGTATGCCAGACAAATCTCAAATTAAAAAGATTTAACAGGTTACACCCTAGAGTGTAAAGCAACCCGGTTTCCTTCACTGTCGATGAACAGAGCCATAAAACCATGCTCTTCTGAAATTTGGGTTTTGCCCTGTAATACTTTTCCTCCGGCTTCCGTTATTCTTGAAAGTTCGTTGGACAAATCACCTGAGTGGGCTGTAAAATATACCAAAGTGCCATCTTTTGAAGGTTTGTAATGATCGGGAGCATGAACCAGTGAACCACCTGATCCCAATCCTTCAAGAACATATGGAAACCAAGCCATATCAATCGTTCCCATTGTGTGTCTTTCAAGTTTGAAATCAAATACTTTTTCGTAAAAACCGATGGCCCGTTCCATGTTTTCAACAGGAATTTCGAACCAACCTACTGCATTGTTTTTCATTTTGTAAATTTTTTGATTTGTTTTAATTAAAACAATGGAAACGCGCTCTGGTTTTTGTTCATTAAAAAAAATAGCCTGCGCCGGGAAAACCTTTTGCAAGCTATTTAACGGGAACGATTCTGCTGTTTGATCCCTAAGAATGAATGTTTATTAAGTATTGTGAAATTTGGGATATCATCTGTTTTTTTATTTGTTACAATTCATTTCTGTCAATATTTTAAAAATTGATTTTGAGCATCTTACTTATTTTTAATAAATTTTGTTTGATAAATCTGTCCATTTGATGTTGTGGTTTTTACCATATAAATCCCATTACTCCATGATGAAATATCAATAGGATCAAAATGCTGAGCGGTTTGCTGAAAAACTTTTTTTCCTGTTAAACTGAAAATCTCAATATTTGAAATTTGAATATTCCCGGATTGAATTTGAATGGAGTGTGATGCCGGATTAGGATAAACTGAAATTGTGTTGTCTTCCAGTTCAACAGATTTGGATGTAGTTGTATTGTTTTGAACATCAATATCCATTCTGTAAATATCCCAGAACATGGTAAACAACTTATTCTCAATATGAAAGAAAAATGGCAAATAAGTATTTGTAATACCCAGATGAATACCTGTTACATCTCCCACTGAAAAATCAGGTGTTTGTTCTGATGAAATGATAAATGGCGGTGCGTCCTGGGCATTTGCAAATTTTGGTCTTACACTTGCAAAAATGTAGTTTTCAACTGCATACATACTTTGTATCCATGGGTTTGCATAATCATATTTTCCACCCGAGTTTGTTTTTGTCCAGTTTGAACCTCCATCGTCCGAAAAATAGATAGTTTCGGCGCCGGTTGCGGCATCGTTCAATATAAAAATCCGTTTTCCGTTGCTGCAAATCAGGCTTCCCTGAAAATTGGCAGGTAATCCTGTTGTGTTCATTACCGTCCATGATTCACCATTGTTGGTGCTTTGCAGTATTTTTGCAGCGCCAATTGCAAGCCACTTGTCTTTTGTGGCAGCAATGTCAACAATAATAAAATCAATCGATGTAGGTTTCCAGTTTGTTTCCTCCACTTTTTTGTAAAATGCTTTGGAATAGTTATGCGCCAGCATATGGCCATTTCCCATGTATTTTAAAATCATGCCGGCTTTGCCTGTTTTTGTAAGACTTTGAGGTAATCCAACCGTATCCGGTTTCCAGGTTGCGCCTCTGTCTGTTGAGTAATGAAGTTCGTAGTCGTAAGTGTTTAATTTTGTTGATGCATACAAACGGTTTTCGATACCCTGGATATAGGCATAAGTTCCTTTCAGTTTTGTCGCTGCCGGCGCGGACCATGTAACTCCAAGATCAGTAGAATATACCATTGTTTGAAGCAGGTTCACGGCAAAGATGTCTTTCCCGACACTTGTTGCCCCGGTTAAATACCAGTCGGAACCACTTGCTGCCAGTGCACCCATCGGTTTCCAGTTTTGAGCAACTGCATGGGTGAAAAATATTAGTGAAATAAGTAAGAAAGTAAATCTGTTTTTCATACACAACATATTAATTGGTTATAATGAAACAAATATTAGATAAAGATGTCTTTTATTAAATACCTTGAAAATGGCATTTTGCAATCAGTGCCGGTGGGTATGTGTTTGTGTTAAGATGCAGTAAATTAAATGATTGTATAATTTAATCAATAAGTTTATTGTTGTAGGCAAACTTTATCAAACCAATAATATTGTTTGTTTCTGTTTTTCTGAAAATGTTTTTGCGGTGGGTTTCAACTGTTCTTTCGCTGATAAAAAGTTGTCCGGCAATTTGTTTATTGCTGAATTCCTGAACAATTAATTTAACGATTTGCAGTTCGCGATCAGTCAATAATTTGTCGGGTTCGTCAATCTGCTCCATTAAAACCTGGTTTATCTTGCTACTGAAAAATGTTTTCCCATCCAAAACTCTTTCAACTGCTTCCACCAGCTCCGAACTGGCATCATTTTTCAATATATAACCCTGCACCCGCATTTTCATAATATTTCTGATGAAGTGCGGTTCATCGTGCAAACTGAGAACAATAATTTTGGTTGGAGGAAAGTCGTTTCGGATTGTTTTTATGAATTCCAGTCCGTCCATTCCGGGCATATTAAGATCGGTAATTACCAAATCAGCCTTGGTTTTTTTCAGTTGTTCCAATCCTTCGTCTCCATTGTTGGCAACTCCTGCAATTTCAATATTTTCAATTTTTGAAAGCAAACTTTTCAGTCCATCCAAAACAATCGCGTGGTCGTCAACAAGAAGAATTTTTGTTTTTCCCATTATTTAAGCAATTGGTAAATCAATAATAAACGATGTTCCTGTAATTCCGGTGCGGCTGTCGATTTCAAGAATTCCGTTAATGGCTTCAAGCCGGCTTTGAATATTTTTCCAGCCCCAACCGCTGCTTTTTGTAAGTTTTTCCTTTTCAAATCCAATTCCGTTATCCTCAATCAAAATATTGATTTCGGTTTCGTATCCGGTTAGCTGGATCGTTAGTTTTTTCGCACCTGAATATTTGATCACGTTGTTAATCCACTCCTGAATTATTCTGTAAATATTTACTTCGATACTCTGATTTAGCCGTTTTTCGATCCCAAAAGTATTTACTTCAATTTCAATGTCGCTGTTTTTCGAAACCCGGCGGGCATATTCTTTAAGTGCTGTTGAAAGCCCTTCGTTTATCAATTGTTCGGGCATTAAATTGTGTGCAATTTCGCGGAGTTGAGCGTGCATGGTATCTAAAACTTCGTTTGATTTTAATGCCAGCTCCGAGCGTTCATTTTTTTCGTTTGTTTCGTGCATTTGCCCAAGCATAATTTTAACTGCAGTAATCAATTGTCCAAATCCGTCGTGCAAATCGCGGGCAAACCGTTTTCGTTCGCTCTCCTGCGATTCAAGTACTACATTCATTTGCAGTTGTTTCATTTTAAGCCTTTCCTCGTTTATTTGCCGTTCCTGCCTTATTTTTATGCGCGAATAAATCACAAACGAAAACAATAAAAGAATAATAATTACGCCAATCAGAAGAATAATAACCAGGGTTTTTCGGTGGCTTTCAAGGGTTTTTTCGGCAATTTTAAGATCCTGCTGGGCAATTTGCCACTCCTTTTTTTCGGTTTCGAATTCAATCATCAATTTATTTATCGATGCCTGGTTTTCTTCGTTTAAAACCGAATCTTTTATCGATACAAATTCAGTGTAAAATTTATAGGCGTTTTTGAAATCATTCTGCTCTTCATATAATCTGGCGAGTTTTTCACAGGCTTCCTCTTCCAGTTTCAAAAAGCCGCCTTCCTGCGCAAAATTCAAGGCTTGATTGTAATCTTGTAAAGCGGCGGCATATTTTTTCTGTTTCTTTTTAAGTAAACCAGTATTTAACAAAACCCTCGCCAAATCGTGTGTGTTGTTATTGATCTCATATGTCAGGCGTGCCTTTTCAAAATAAAATCCGGCAGTTTGTAAACTGTCAGTGTCCATGTACAATGTGCCTATATTTTCATATGCCGAGCCAATGCGAATGTGTTGTCCCTGTGTTTCCTGAATGGCAATTGACTGTTTCAGCAACTGCCGCTCACGGCTAAATTCTCCTAACTCGTGTAATGCCGACGACATATTGTTCATCGACGAAACAATCTCTCCTGTGTCTTTGCTGGCAATTGCCAAAGTGTTGTATTTACTGAAATAATCCAATGCGCTTTCGAAATCGTTTCGGTGAAAATGAAAAATCCCAAGCAGGTTTTGAACGCGACCCTGTCCGTTTTTATCGTCAATTTCTTCAAAAGATTTTAGTGCATGCAATGCATTTTTTACAGCATTCTCAAAATCTCCTTTCGAGTTGTAACTTGTGGCAATGTTTAAATAGGCTTTTCCAGTGTTTGCAGTGTCATTCAATTCAATACACAAATCCAAAGCCAGGTTATACCAAATTAGTGCTGAATCATATTTTGCCTGCAGGTGTTTCGAAATACCCAGAAATTTTAGCGCCTCAGCTTTTGTAGCACGGTTGTCTTCAGAATCAGTAATTTGCAGCAATTTTAATGCATCCCTTTCCATTTCCAAAGCTTCGTGTTTGGCAAGGTGTGCTTTAATATTTACAAGAATTGAATCTTTCTGATTTGCATTTACCACAATGATTATCATAAAAAAAGCAAGAATTATCACAGGCTTAATCAGGTACTTCCTCATATTTTGTTGATTTTTTGAGTAAAACAATAACAGGTTGTAATATGAAAAAGTTTAATATAATATGAAGGTTCCGTGTGCTTCCTGAAAGAGAAAAGTTTTTCTACAGAATCAGCGGTTTTATGAAAAAATTTTACGAAGCCATTTTCAAACTTCTGATTTTCTGATGGTATTAACTCAAAAATGAAAATACCTCACCAAACCAATCCTTACCGAAATGTTACTTTTTGATTTTTTTCAAAGGGCCGTAAACTTTTTCTTCCAACTGTGTTAATCTCAAACTTAAGGGAGCTAATTCAGGAAGGTTGCTTTCCGGTTTATCAAGATAAAAATAGGCAGTTGCACAAACATCGTCACTTCGGTAAAAGTTGGTTGAAGTTACAGGAAAATCAGGTGTATTAAATAAGTTCTCATTGCCTTCGTCCAATAAACGTCCCTGTTTTGTTTCAGCTTCCCTATTGTCAAGAAACCAAACGGGTTGAACTTCAGCACCTTTTTCAATCATATTTAGTATGTGAGTTTTATTGGAGTTCCCCATTTGCTGAATTGTAACTTTGCAATCTTCGTTAAAGAAAACAGCATCTTCAAGGTGGAATCTGTAAAATGCATAAATATCATATTCTTTATTTGAGATTAAACTGCCGGCATTTTGGTTTGAAAACTCCCCTTGTCCCCAGCCGGTTCCAATATAATCTTCAGTTCCTGTTCCTACAAGGCTTGGAAGTTCTGTGTCGCCATCAAGAAATATTTTTACTTCTCCTTCTCCAAACCAGGTTCCTTTATATTCCTCTCCCCCAATAACGCCAATATTGGTCCCAATAAAACGTCCGCTTCCTTCAATTTTAGGTAAAATGGTATAATCTTGAGCAATTGTTGTTTTTAAATTACGGTTCCAGTAGGTATGAAAGTAAAGTGTATTTTCAGGAAGTTTGTCAACTTCCAGATAATTAATATCATACCAAATCCAAACCTCTGACGAGGATTCATTTGTAATTGTAATAAGAGCAGATTTTTTATAAGGCATTTTTACATTTGAGATAAACGACCGACCTTCAGGACTTAAAAACAATTTGCTTTCAAAGGGGAAAAGAAGTCCATGAGCAGTTCCGAAAAAATCGCCAACAGGAGCAGAAACTGCAGGTTTTTTTGCACCATCCCAAAACATATCTATTCTTACCGCCCTTCTTTGTTCAGTGCTGGTTCCAATTGTTCCGCTAACCCACATGCGTTGTATAATTCCCGATCCTTTTACGTCCATTAAAACCTGTATTTCACCGGGTTGCACAATAAAAAACGCATTTCCTTTTGCACCTTTATTGGTTATGCCACCCATGGCTTTTTCGCCTGTGGGATTTTCTGGGCTTATCCAGCGTGTTTTTACTCCCGGTGGAACTGGCGAGTATAAAACCTCTCCATCATAATTCGTTGATTGACTTTCAGCTAAATCGTTGTTTTTAGGGTTGCATGACAATAGAAAGATCAATACAAATATTAAAGTGACATTGAAATCCTGTTTAAGCATTTTCTGTTTTTTAAATTATTAATTCACAGCTACTAAAATTTGAATAATTAGCAATTTTGATAATCAATTCAAAAATAATTAAATTACATAGTTACTCCGAAATTATTTAAAAACCATTTAATCATCAGGTTTTGGATTTAATCCTTGCCATTAAACTACGAAACTCCGACTGTTCCCTGAATAAAATAATCACATTTTAATTTGATTATCATCCGAAGTTATTATTGTCTTATACCTGATTTTTTCTTTCATCCTTATATTAGAGCTGCCCTTTCTAAAATAAAATAAACTTTTTACTATTTGGATTCGTTCTATGTTATCACAGCAAGCTTGCATATTCTGCAAGACAGATTTAATGACTAACATAGATTTATAATAACTGATTAAAATACTAAATGAGAAAAAATGTTCAAAAAAGTTAAATATCTAATACCTGCTTATGACGTTGATATGGATGGAATTCCAGTAAAACAGGCTTTACCCACACAAAATGTCAATCTGGTTGACCCGTTTCTTCTTTTGCACCACGCAATTTTCAATTATTCTGAAGATGCCCCGGCCATAAAACAGGGTTTAGCTCCTCACCCGCACAGGGGATTTTCGCCTGTAACATTTGTCATCGAAGGTGAAGTGCATCACAGAGACAGCCGCGGGAATAATCAAATTGCCAAAAAAGGGGAAGTTCAGTGGATGCATGCAGGTGCCGGAATTATTCACAGCGAAAGACCTTCTCAGGATTTAGCCAAAAGAAATGGGCGACAGGAAATTGTTCAGCTCTGGATTAATTCACCTGCTGATAAAAAAATGCTGGAGCCAAATTATCAGTTTATTGCAGAAAATGACATTCCTGTTTTTAAATCAGAAGATAATCTGGTTACGAACAAATTAATAGCAGGAAATTATGACGGTTTTAAAAGTAAAACTGAAACACTAAGTGAAATTCTGATTATTTGGAGTACTGTAAAGCCGGGCGGTTCGCAAACTTTCGACCTGCCCGGATTGTATAATGTAATGTTGTATGTAATATCAGGAAGCGTGATTTTAACTACTTACGGTATAGTCGGTAAGGAGTGTTTGGTTGTTTTTGATAACAAATCGGAAGTGATTGAAATTTCGTCACAGTCTGATGCCCGGTTTTTGTTGTTGGCCGGCAAACCAATTGGCGAAAAGGTTGTCAGTCAAGGACCATTTGTAATGAACAACACAACCGAAATTTTGGAGGCAATGCGCGATTACCAGATGGGAAAAATGGGAATTTTGATTGAAGAAAAATAAGAATGGAATGGATTATCAATTAATCGACAATAAAACAAATAACCAATATGAATTTCATTTAGGTGAATTCACGCCGAAGGTTGAATACTACAAAACCGGTGACAAAATATATTTGACACACGTCGAAGTTCCCGTGCAACTTCAGGGAAAAGGAATTGGAAATATACTTGTGAATGAAGTATTGGAAGATATAAAGCAAAACGGACTAAGTCTTGTTCCGCTTTGCCCGTTTGTATCCGCTTACATCAAGCGCCACCCCTGATGGAATTTTTTAGTTTCAAAAGAATAAAGAGGTAAATTATGGAAAAGGAAATTGTAAAAAATTACTCAAACGGTGAGTTGACAGTGGTTTGGAAACCAAATTTGTGTATCCATTCAGGAGTTTGTGTGAGGACTTTACCTAAAGTTTATAACACAAAGGAAAGACCGTGGATTAAACCAGAGAATGCTTCAACTGAAGAATTGAAAGCCCAAATCAATAAATGTCCATCGGGTGCATTGAGTTATTTTATGAACGAGGTGGATAACAATTAAGCAAACCACCTAACACATGGAAATTGGAATTGATAGTTTTGCCGCCGCACCAGTAAGTAACGATATCGACAGGACGCTTGACAATTCAATTTCTTTGGCAGAATTGCTGGAAAGGATTGAGTTTGCCGATAAAGTTGGGTTGGATGTTTTTGGACTAGGTGAGCATTACCGCAAAGATTTTCTTGATTCGGCATCGCCCATAATTCTGGCGGCTGCGGCATCCCGCACAAAACGTATTCGATTAACAAGTGCTGTTACTGTTTTAAGTGTAGCCGATCCGGTGCGAGTATTTCAGAATTTTGCAACAATCGACCTGATTTCCAAAGGTCGTGCAGAAATTGTGGTTGGCCGCGGTTCTTTTATAGAATCTTTCCCATTATTTGGTTTGAATTTAAACGATTACAACGCACTTTTCATCGAGAAACTCAACCTTTTGTTACAGATTCGCGATAACGAAGTGATAAACTGGTCGGGGAAATTTCGCCCGGCACTAAACAACCAGCCCATTTATCCTCGGCCTTTGCAGGCAAAATTACCGGTTTGGCTGGGTGTGGGTGGAACTCCTGATTCTTTTAAACGTGCCGGTGAACTTGGCCTTCCGCTAATGGTTGCGGTTATTGGCGGTGAAACCTATCGTTTTAAAATACTGATAGATATTTACAGAAAAGCCGGGGAAAAAGCCGGATTTGCACCAGATCAGTTAAAAGTAGGTTTACACTCGCTGGGTTATGTTGCCGATAGCACCGATGAGGCCGTTGAAGATTACTACCCCGGTTATGCTGAAATCTTTACCCGAATTGGAAAAGAGCGGGGATGGCCACCAGTTACACGCTCGCGCTTCAATGCCCAAACCGGAACACTGGGTGCTTTGGTTATTGGCAGTCCGGAAGAAGTTGCTGAAAAAATTCTGAGACACAGCAACGCGCTGGGCGGAGTCTCACGTTTTACCTTTCAAATGGATAATGCGGGCCTGTCGCATCGGCAACTTTTAAAAGCGATCGAACTGATTGGCAAAAAAGTTAAACCTTTGGTTAATGGTTGAGTTTTAGTTCGGCATTGTAAACTCCATTGATTTAAAATGATAATCCGGAATGAGACTTAAAAAATCCAATGACTTGAAAAGTCTCCCGATAATTATCGGGATTCATAACCGCAGGTCAATGACCTGCGGAAAACATACAAGGATCAACATCTGCCTAAAAGGCAGAACAATAACATAAAAAATGAGCTATACACGACTTTTATTACACATTGTATTTAGAACCAGGAGAAACAAAAATGCAATTCAGGAAGAAGCTGAAAAGGAATTGTATGCGTTCATGATGGATATTATCAACAACAAAAGAGTAAACTGGAAGTTTTGAAGAAGAATATCGTCAGTTTTTGATTGAAAACGGTATTGATATTGATGAAGGATATTTTCTTAAAAAATAAATTTGTTCTGCCTTTCAGGCAGTTTAAGTATGCGATTCAATAACCTTAGGTCAACGACCTAAGGTTATGAAAATAAGACACCTTCGGTGTTAGGTTATAACTCGGATAATCATTAATTTAATAACCTTTCCCAATTCATATACAACCAAAATAATTTAGCTTAATTGAACTTTTTACATCTTATGCAAACCGTAAACGTTCTTGTTATCCATTGGAAGAAATTGTCCTGGAAAATTAATTAATTTGGCTGATGCATTATAATTTTAAAATGCACTTAAAAACAAGAAAATGAAGCGAAAAATTTCATTAAAAATACCGGGATTTATGCAGGTTTCAGGTAGATTATTATTCTTAATTGCTGTAATAGTAATTTCAGTTATTTATTCCTTTACAGGTAAGGATAAATTTCAAAAACGGTTTTTCGAAGATTTCAGCAGAAATTCATCCAAATATTTTCAAGCTAATATTAAAAGTGCCGGAACTGATTTGAGATATGATTTTGGAATAGAATCGCCAACTGAACCCGGAACAAAGATTGTTTCCTTCAGGATAGATCCTGAAGATCCGGCAGGTGCCGGTAAAGGACCCGAAATTGTTTCAAAGAAGTTTACACATTTCGGCACTTATGCTGCGCGGCTAAAAGTTCCTGCAGTAACTGAAATTCAGCCAAATGCAGGTGCAGTGGTTGGATATTTCACCTATCATATGGAAAGTGGCCCCGGTCTTAGCGAAATTGATTTTGAGTGGCTCATTGCTGATCCTGAGATTATTTATGTTGGCACCTGGACAGGTCAGCATGGCGATCTCCGGAGAATTGGCCGGGCTGTAAATATGGCCAAAGGAGTTATTTACAACACTGAATACAGAGAAGACAAAAGTGGCATCAGGAAACAACTTACCGGTATGCAAAGTCAGCCTGAAAATATTCCGGCCATTGAAGGCTACAATGCCTCATCACAATTTTATACCTATGGTTTTGACTGGCATCCCGATAGTATCAGGTGGTGGATGATACATCCGGCAACAGCCGACACAGTTGTACTCTGGAATTACAGTGGATCGAAGATTGGAATTCCAGTCAACCGCACACATTACCGGTTGAATTTCTGGCACACAAATAACTGGCCGGTTGAAACCAATCCAAACTCAATTGAAAAGCCACTTCATAATTACGAACTTGAGATTGACTGGATGTCGTATGTTCCTCTAAAAAAATAACAAAGGCAGTACTTATGTTTTATTCCTTTCGCTGGCTGCAAAAGCAGTAAAATTTAATATTTATACCCTTCGCTGGCCGCGAAGGCTTCAATTCAGCATATTTGTACCTTTCGCTGTCCGCGAAGGCTACAATCTTTGATATTTATAACTTTCGCTGTGCGCGAAAGCTTCAGAAATGAATATCTATACGCTTCGCAAAACGCGAAGGCTCCAATAATGCATATTTATACGCTTCGCAAAACGCGAAGGCTCCAATCTTTCAATACTGTAACCTTCGCTGAGCGCGAAAGCTTCAGAAATGAATATCTATACGCTTCGCTGAGCGCGAAGGCTTCAGTAATGCATATTTATACGCTTCGCAAAACGCGAAGGCTCCAATCTATCAATACTGTAACCTTCGCTGAGTGCGAAAGCTACAAAACTGAATATTTATACACTTCGCTGGCCGCGAAAGCTGCAAAACTTGTGATTTAGACCTTTCATCGACTTTCAAATCATTAAATCCGTCCCCACGCAAATGGTTTTGCTGAGTAAGTACAATTAAAGTTTCAGAACCCAAATCTAATATTGCTTACATATATAACATCAGTGTAAAGGTTCAATAAAGAAAATCCTATATTTGAATCATTATAAACTAACTATAACAACATGGAAATTAGAAATCAGTCAAGTGGAATAAATCGCCGCAGGTTTTTACAAACGGGGTCAGCATTTGCAGTGGCTACAGTACTTTTGCCTTTTGGAGGGAATAAAATATTTGGATTAAACAGTGCTGTTTCCGGCGCAAGTTCAGTTCCTTTTGTTACGCTCAACAATGGTGTAAAAATGCCGCGTCTGGGTTTTGGCACAAACACATTAAACGGACCAATCTGTGTGCAATGTGTGTCCGATGCAATTTCGGTGGGTTATCGGCTTGTTGATACAGCCCATGTTTACGGAAACGAAGAAGCTGTGGGAGAGGGGATCAAAAAAAGCGGCGTTAAAAGGGAAGAATTGTTTATCACCTCAAAACTTTGGGTTGACTTTTACGGATATGACATTACAAAAAAAGCCTTTGAAACTAGCATTAACAAATTGGGTTTGGAGTATTTGGATTTATATCTTCTCCACCGGCCACGTGGTGATGTAAAAGGAGCCTGGCTTGCATTGGAAGAACTATATAAGGAAGGCAAAATCAAAGCCATCGGAGTTAGTAATTTTGAACCAAAACAGTTGGATGAATTGCGGGTTTACGCTAAAATCATACCTGTAATAAATCAAATTGAAACACATGTTTTCTTTCAGGAACACGAATCATACAAAATCTTAAATAAATCGGATGTTCAAATGGAAGCCTGGTCTCCTTTTGCTGCCGGCAGAAATGAAATTTTTAGTAACAAAACTCTTGCAGAAATTGGGTTAAAGTATAAAAAGAGTATTGCACAGGTTTGTTTAAGATGGCACTTCCAGCGGGGAGTTGTTGCCATTCCAAGATCTTCGCAAAAAGCGCATATAATTGAAAATCTAAACATTTTTGACTTTGAACTTGCTGAGACTGATATGCAAACCATTGCCAAATTAGACCTTAACAGAACTCAGTTTCCGGAGTGGAGTTAATTATAGAAAAACGGGTTGCGTTAGAATGGGATAGTAACAAGGATTAAAATGAAATGAATCCACAACAAAAATTACTTCTTTTAAAACTTCTCCACACAATCATCTGGTTTTTTTTCGTTGGGGTGATTTTTTATATTTTGTATTCTGGAATTACAAACCGGATAAACATCTATACATGGATTGCCATCGGTTTAATTGTTGTTGAAGGATTGGTGCTGCTGCTTTTTAAAATGTTCTGTCCGATCACGGTTTTAGCCCGAAAATACTCTGATTCGGATAAAGACAATTTCGATATTTTTTTACCCAGCTGGCTGGCGCGTTACAACAAAATAATTTTCACCTCAATTTATTTGATTGGTGTTCTAATCGTACTTTTTAAGGTGTTTTTTTAAATCAAATCTTTTTCAATTGAAAGTCCTGATTGAATTTTCAGATTAATCTTTAATTCTTGATTTTTAATTTAAAGCAACATTTCCAATAAGAACAAAACTTTTGTTGGATGAATAAAAAAGGTTTTTTCCAATTCATTAATTACACTGGTTTAATTAAACTTTTATATTTGTAAGTGTAATGTTAAGGTGTATTGCGCATATAAAGGGAGATTTGGAAAATGATATAATTTCAATGAGGAACTTTTATCAGCGTTAAAAAAGTTAACATTCAAATAAATAGATCCATCAGGATTTTTTTTATGATTAATTAGTAACACGAATATAATAAAGGTAACAACATGAAGAATTATTTACTTCTTTTCTTTTCAATTTTTACACTTTCAATCAGTGCACATAATGCAGGCAACATTTGTGGAACAGTTTCGGATGCCAAAAATGGTTTTCCTTTAATTGGGGTAAATGTTCAGATTAACAATACATTGCTTGGCACTACTACCGATTTAAAAGGAAAATTCGAACTTAAAAACATTCAGGTAGGCATGTATGAAGTGGTTTTTTCGTTTATCGGTTATCAATCGCAGCGCAAAAACATCATTATAAAAGAAAACTTTACAGACACATTAAACATTGGTCTTGAGGAATCGGTAATAGGGTTAAATGAAGTTACGGTTCAGGGAAATAGTCCGGTTTCAGCGGTTTCATCAAAAGAAATCAGGGCAATAGATATGCAGTTAAAACCTTTCAGGAGTTCGCAGGATATGTTGCTAATGGTACCGGGTTTATTTATTGCCCAACACCAGGGTGGAGGTAAAGCAGAACAGATTTTTTTGCGAGGTTTCGATTGCGATCACGGCACTGATGTTTCGATAAATGTTGATGGAATGCCTGTAAATATGGTTACGCACGCGCATGGTCAGGGATATGCCGACCTGCATTTTCTTATTTCTGAAACAGTGGATGAAATAGATGTATTTAAAGGACCCTATTTGGCAAATATGGGTGATTTTTATACTGCCGGCGCTGTGAATTTCAAAACAAAAGATATATTGAACAATAACCTGGTTAAAATTGAAGCCGGACAGTTTAATACGCAAAAATATACACTTCTTTTCCAGCCGGGTAACGGTGGTGTGGAACAAAACGGATATATTGCTGCCCAATATCATCATCTCGACGGACCCTTTGAAAGCCCTGAGAAATATGAACGGATGAATGTTTTTGGCAAATATTTCTTTCAACTTACACAAAACAGCAATCTTACTTTCTCTGCGGGTGGATTCAGTACAGGATGGAATGCATCGGGACAAATTCCGGAAAGGGCAGTAAAACAGGGTTTAATTGACCGTTTTGGTGGTATCGATAACCTTGAAGGAGGCGTTACAAACAGAAAAAACATAAATGTTGGGTATAAGTTTCTTTCGAAGACAGGGAATGAGTTTGAGCTCAACACTTATTTTACTCAGTATAATTTTAAACTTTATTCAAACTTCACCTATTTTCTGATTGATACGGTTAATGGCGATATGATTGAACAAAGCGAACACAGAACCATTTCGGGATTAAATGGCAGTTACAAATTTGCAACTTCATGGTTTGGCCTACATCAAATCAATAAAATGGGAGCGGGTTACAGGGGAGATCTGATCGACGTTCAACTTTGGCACAGTCCAAACCGGGTAAGAATGAATGCATATACAAATGATGTTGTTGATGAGCAAAATCTAAATTTCTGGTTTCAGCAGGAATTTGTTTTTAGCCCTTTAATTCGAATGGTTTGGGGATTTCGTCACGACTTTTTTACTTTCTCAAAAGATGACCATGTTGGTTCTTCGCTCGATTCCATAAACAATGGCTTGCCGCATGCAACTGGTATTGCGCATCAATCGGTTTTTAGTCCAAAACTGAATTTGATTATTTCACCTGCCAAAAATCTGGATATTTTTCTCAATTTCGGCCAGGGATTTCATTCAAATGACGCACGTGATGTTGTTCTCGGTGCAAGAGTTTCAGAGCTTTCAGAAACCTGGAAAAATGAAGGTTTAAACGACAGCCAGATTGATGCAAAGTTAAGTAAATACAATCTCGACCCATCGATGCGCAATACAGGAACATTGCCAAAAGCTACTGCGGGAGAAATTGGTATTAAAAGCCGCATGTACAAAAAGCTGTTTCTAACGCTCTCAGCCTGGTATTTGTATCTCGATAAAGAATTTGTGTACGTTGGAGACGGTGGAGTTGCAGAACTGAGCGACCCGACACAACGTCTGGGTATAGATGCTGAAGCCAGGCTATCGTTAAAATCATGGCTTTGGGCTGATTTTGATTTATCGCTGGCAAAAGCAACAATAAAAAATCTTCCCGATGGTCAGAATTTTGTGCCGCTTGCACCAACATTAACGGCTTCCGGAGGAATCAATGCTATCAGGGAAAAGGGATTTGGCGGCTCGTTAAGGTTCAGGCATTTGAGCGACAGACCAGCCAATGAAGATAACTCAATTGTTGCTTTTGGACATACGCTTTTTTATGCAAGTCTGGCATATAATTACAGGCAATTTACATTTGCAGTAAATGGCGAAAATCTTTTAAACAGCGAATGGAACGAAGCCCAGTTTTCAACTGAAACAAGGTTGAAAGGAGAGAAAACAAGTGTTACTGAATTGTGTTACACACCCGGTAATCCGCGTAATTTTCAAATAAGTGTAAGTTACAGGTTCTGATGAAATCTTCTTTCTCAAAATGAGTTTTAAGATTTTTTATTCGACCGGATTTTCCGCAATTTAAACATACAGATGCGTTCGGTTGATTATAATTATTCATTTTAAGCAAACTTCAAATCCGGTTAAATCTTGATTAAGAAATATCAACCTGGTATTTTGAAAAGAGTTTTCTTTCTGGTAGTTATTTTTACATTTGTTGAAATAAATAACTAAACCAACATTTTAATACGATGAAAACAAAAACAGACTTTTTTTTAGCAGGAAATAATCAATATTTTACTTCGGTAATTGTACTATTTCTTTTATTATCAGGAATGTTAAATGCCCAGCCATCAGGTGGACCATACGGGCCTGTGCATAAAACTTACGAATTGCCAAAGGTTTCAGGAACGATTTATTATGTATCACCCGACGGAAAAACAAGTTCAGCAGGAAACGATATTTCAAAACCAACAACCCTTGAAGCTGCTGTAAAAAAAGGTGTTACGGGTGATGCCATTATTCTGCGTGGCGGTGTTTACCGTACAGGAACACTTGTGTTTAACCAGGGGCTTACTTTTCAGCCTTACAAAGATGAACAGCCACTTTTAAAAGGAACTTTTGTAGCTGACAAATGGGAAAAAGCAGGCGAAAAAATGTGGAAAACAAAATGGGAGAGACTGTTTCCTGCCAATCCCGAAGATTGGTGGCAGCGAAACCGTGAAGAGAAATTTACACCGCTCCACCGCTTTAACGACGATATGGTTTTTGTTAATGGCAGGTTTTTACAATCAGCAGCAAATACAGACGAGCTGAATGACAACACTTTTTATGTGGATTATACAAACAAGGAAGTTTACATCGCTATTGATCCGGCTGACAAACTGGTTGAAATAACTGCATTTAGCATGGCTTTGCACAGGGTTTATTATGATGTGAACGGGAAAAAGAACGACGGCATCGGACCTGTAATCCGTGGTATCGATTTTACACAATATGCTGATTCTACCATTTTTGTTGAATGTGTTGATCCGGTTGGGTTATTACCGGAATCAGAAATTGGCAAGGAAGTACAGGGAACAATCATTGAAGATTGTGATATTTCGTGGTGTTCGCGGATTGCGATGTTTCTGATGGGCGACAAAACAACTGTTCGCAATTGCCACGTGAGCAATACAAGCCGCGAAGGAATTTATGTTGTTGGCTCTGCCGATGTGTTGCTTGAAAATACAATCATTGAAAAAAACAACATCGAAAATATTACCGGTTGTTATCCTGCCGGGGTAAAGATTTTTAACCAGTGTTACCGCTGCACCGTACGCAATAACCTGGTTACAAACATGCCCAACTCAAACGGTGTGTGGTACGATGTGGGCAATGTGGATGGCCGTTTTATCAACAACTGGATTGAAAACGTTGGGTCTCCCGATGTACCTGTTTCAACGAAAAGCGTATGGCCGAGCCAGAATGGTTTCTTTTTCGAAATCTCGAAAGGCGCTGTTGTTGCAGGCAATGTGTTTGTAAACTGCGACCACGGAATCCTTGCGCTGAACAGCAACAACGTTGAAATGTACAACAATACTTTTGTAAACAGCATGGTTTGCATTGCACGCGACACCCGCAGTGCTCAGGGCGACCATTTTGGCTGGCACCCGTCAACCGGCCCTGATGTGGACGAACGTTACGGACATGTTTTTGTGAATAACCTGCTCACTGGTGATGCCGGTTTTGACCGTCCGCTTTTGCTGGTTTGGCAGCCGGCAGTTTTATGCGAAAAACTCAGCGAAACCCCGCTGAAACAATTCGATAACAATGTTTTTGTTAAGCAAAACGACAGTTACAAAACACTTGCATTCTGGAGCCCTTCAAAAGCAGAAAACTGCCAGAGCGAAATTAAATCGCTTGAAGAATTGAAAAATCTCAGCGGAGCTTCCGACAAAAGTTTGGTTTTGGAAGGCAGACATTTGCCGCTCTTTAAAAGTGCTGTTTTGGATAACTACAAACTTCTTGATGAATTCCCTGGCAAAACCACTGCCACTGAAATTCCTGCGAATGTGAAAAAACTGATTGGAATTCAGGCGGATGTGAAGGGGTTTGTGGGGGCATATTGATTGAGATAATTACCTTTTAAATTGATCGGGATTATTTGAACAACGCGATAAAATCGCGCAGCAGGGGCGTATTACTAATAAATGAATCGTTAATTTAAAATTGACACAAATGAAAAAAATGGGATTTTTTATTTTAGCCATACATTTAGGCACCATGGTTAATAATGCTCAAAACTGGCAAAATTTAAAACCTGAAGAGTTGGCAAAACGACAGACTGATCTAATCAATGAAAAGTGCGGTTTAGACAAAGACCAAGAAAAGAAAGTTTATGACCTGAGTCTGGAAACAAGTATAAAATTGGCTAAAATTAGTGAAGAGGTGCAGGTAGGCGGAGGTCAGAGTGACGATATTCGCGCAAGGCTGACTAAAATTCGTGAAGAATTGAACATGGGAATGAAAAATATTTTAACTGCTGACCAACACTTAAAGTACGAAAAATACCTTGAAGAAAGACGTGTTGCAAAACAGGGGGGAGAACTAATTTTTGAAAAGGAGAAAACTCCTGAACAAGTAATTTCTGAACAAGGCAAAAAATTCAGGGTTATTAAAAGTACAATTGATGAATATATTGATAAACCTACCATCATTTATGGATGGTGTCAGTTGGGATATTATTTTAATGGTAAATACGATGAAAGCAGTTTATGGTATTGTATTGAAATTTTTGATGTGGAAAATGAGAAATTGTATGTGTATGTTGATAAAGCCGAAGAAGAAAATAGGAATATTTATGATATTTTAAAGAGTGGAGAAAAAGTACCAATGAGTTGGATAGTAAATTGTCCAAGTTACAGATATTCTGTTCATGCCGGACCACAATTTGAAGGGTTAAGCTGGAGAGAATTAGAAAAGAAATAGAAGAAAAATCACTGGAAATCTGGAATAATAAATTCAAACGGGTTTTAATAACAAATTGCCCAACCAAAAGTGAAGCAATAAACTTTGTACATTCCCTCCCCGAATAAAAAACAAGTCATGAACTTTGTACATTCCATCCCTGTACAAAAAGTGAAGCAATAAACTTTATACATTGCTTCCCGAACAAAAAGTGGCGCAATAAACTTTGTACATTTCGTGGCGGAATAAAAAGTCAAGTCATGAACTTTGTACATTCCATCCCTGTATAAAAAGTGAAGCAATAAACTTTATACATTGCTTCCCGAACAAAAAGTGGCGCAATAAACTTTGTACATTACCCACCCGGACAAAAATATAGTGTCATGCTATAAATCCCAAAGTTTCTCTTTTAGAAAGTAAAACAGCTGATGTTCCCAAAAAATTAAATGTTAAATAATTTTATTCCGGATTAAACCTTATGCTGCATTTAGTGTCAATAAAACATTTAAACCATAAAACTAAAAATTATGAAAAAATTAGTCTTTTTGTTTTCAGCAATTTTCTTTACCACAATGGTTTTTGCTCAGGCCGATTTTTCGGGAAGCTGGACCTTGAATACTTCTAAAAGTAAATTGGGCGAGCGTAGTTTTGCTCCAAAGTCAGTTGTAATCGTTCAGACAAAATCTGATATCAGTATTGAAACCCGCAGTGAGTTCCAGGGAGAAGAACGGGTTCGTAAAAGCAAGTACACACTGGATGGAAAAGAGTGTACAAACAAAGGTTTCAGGGACATGGATGTGAAATCAACTGCAGTCTGGTCAGCTGATAAAAAGTCGCTTACAATTACATCAAAAATTCAGATGGATAATGGCGACATGACCATGAAATCCGTTTATAAAATGGATGGGGCAAACCTTGTAAATCAATCATCATCTTCATCGTCTATGGGTGACCGTTCAGAAACACAGGTATTCGATAAAAAGTAATTTTTTATTTATTGTTCTGAATTAGAAACTTCAAAAAGTAAAAGATTCCATCTCAATCTGCATTTCAGATAAAGATGGAATCTTTTTTTTTAACCCTGAACCCTGAACCCTGAACCCTGTCCCGATAGCTATCGGGATTGAACCCTGAACCCGTAACCTGTAACCTTTAACCTATAACCTGTAACCCGAAACCCTACAACGAATTCTCCTTAATAAAATCGATAATCTCCTGCTGATAGCCAAAAGCCATTCCAACAACTGTGTCAGCAGCGCCGTAATAAACTGCTATTTTTTCGCCATCACTTAAGGCGGCACACGGGAAAATCACGTTTGGCACGTCGCCTGCCAGTTCGTAAAGTTCAGCAGGTGCAAGCAGGTAGGGTTGTGTGCGGTACAGAACTTTTGAAGGATCTTCCAGATCGAGCAAAACCGCGCCCATTGAATAGCGGAAACCATTACAGGTGTTAATTACACCGTGGTAAAATTCGAGCCAGCCATCTTTTGTCTTAATCGGAACCGAACCGGCACCGATTTTTGTGCATTGCCAGGCACTTTTTTCGAAAGGTGTAACTTTCATAACACAACGGTGCTCGCCCCAGTATTTCATGTCGGGACTGTAACTGATGTAAATATCGCCAAAAGGAGTGTGGCCGTTATCGCTTGGGCGGCTCAACATGGCATATTTCCCGTTTATTTTTTCAGGAAACAAAACACCGTTTCTGTTAAAAGGTAAAAATGCATTTTCGCATTGGTGAAAAGTTTTAAAATCGAAAGTATAGGCGATCCCGATGGTTGGACCATGATACCCGTTGCACCAGGTTACCCAGTAACGATCTTCGATAAATGTAACACGTGGGTCGTATTTGTAATCCGATTCAATCATTTCTGTATTTCCGGCAACCATTTCAATGGGGTCGTGATTGATATCCCAGTGGATGCCGTCCTTGCTAAAACCCGCGAAAATATTCATTTGCACAGCTTTATTATCGCAACGGAAAACACCGGCAAAACCATCTTCAAAAGGAACTACTGCGCTGTTGAAAATACTGTTTGACGATGGAATGTGATATCGTCCAATCACAGGATTTTGCGAATAACGCCACATTACATCAGTTGAACCCTGCGGGCTTTCTTCAAATGGAATTTTTGCTTTTGTTGTCATTTTAATAATTATTTGTTAGATGTTGAATTATTGTATTTTGTTTTTCGCATCTGTTTGACGTTGTCAGCCCCGATAACCATCGGGGTCGAACGCTGACAAGTCGGATAGGTTTTTAACCTGTCAACGTCATTAGACTTGACAGCGTTCGAAATTAATTATTCACTTTTTGTCATTTCATCAATCTCCAATTGTTCTTTATTATCGGGATGTGCAAAAGGAACAAACCACGCGGCAAAAAATGCCGGAATTGTTGCCACAAGCACCCAGATAAAAAATATTTTGTATCCAAACATATCGCTAAAATATCCACTGAGCATTGACGGAATCATAAAACCTAGGTTGTTTATTCCTGTAGCAAATGCGTAGTGTGCCATTTTGTATTTTCCGGGTGCAACCTGCTGCATCATAAACAACATGAGTCCCACGAAACCAAAGCCGTAGCCGAAATATTCAAGTACAACGGCTCCTCCGATTATAAAAACACTGTCGGGTTGATAAATAGCCAACAAGGCATATACAGCAAACGGGATATTGAAAGAAGCAACGAGATACATTAAAGCTTTTTTCAAGCCTTTTTGTGCAATAAAATAGCCTCCCAGAATAGAGCCTCCAACAAATGCCACTGTTCCGAAAGTGCCGTAAATTACACCGATTTGTGTGGTTGATAACCCTAAACCTCCGTCGGCAACAGCAGCTTTAAAAAACAGCGGCGCAATTTTTATGGCAAATCCTTCGGCAAATCGGTAAAGAATAATGAACGCAATAGACCAGAAAATAAATTTCTTCTGGAAAAAGGTTTTCAATACATCCCAAAGTGTAGCAAATCCTTCATTGAACGAGGTAACATTTGTTGCAGTTCCTCCTTTGGGTAACATGCGCGAGTGGTACAAACCAACGGCGGCCATAACTGCACCAATACCCATCATAACAGCAATCCAGGCATTTACAACACCGATTTTTTCTTCAAGAATTCCGGCCAGCGTAACAAATCCACCGTAGGCAACCAATTTGCCGATGTTGTATGACGCACCCTGCCAGCCAATATATTCAGCCTGCAGTTTTGGCGAAAGCACGTTTAAATACACACCATCGGTTGCAATGTCATTGGTGGCGCCGCTAAATGCGATGATTCCGAGCAATGCGATTGAATAGGTAAAAAAGTTGGGAAATGGTAACGACAGGGCTACCAAAGCAAAAGTGATCCCGGTAACAAACTGTGATGTTACAACAAAAAACTTTTTCGATTTAAACATTTCCAAAACAGGGCTCCACAAAGGTTTTAGTGTCCAAGGAATCATAATCAGTGAAGTCCAGAAAGCAATTTGCGTGTCGGAAACCCCCATGTTTTTATACATGATTGCCGTTGACTGCGCCAGAACCACAAAAGGTAAACCCATGGCAAAATAGGCAGTTGGCACCCATAATGCAGGTTTTGCTTGTTTCGTTTTTTCGTTTGCCATTTAATACTTTTTACTTCCCAATCGGGTATTTTATTTTAGGTTTGAAATGTGTTCCAAAAGTACACTAATTTATATTTTTTAGAAAAATCAAAATGATTTTAAATTTATTTAGAAAGTATTTGGCCGATGCAAAGCAGAAACTTTATTTTTGTGAGCAAAATACTTTTATCATGAAACAAATCTTTTTTATCCTCACTTTAATTTTTGTTGGTTTATTCCTGTTTTCGGGTTGTAATTCGAAACAAAAAGCCAATTCTGAAAAACAATTCGCTGCAAGCGAAAAGGAATATATGGTTGTGGCGTATGTTGCAGGTTACCGGGAATTCGATTTTTCAACAATAGATGTTTCAGGAATCACGCACATTAACTATGCATTTGCAAATATTCGCGATGGAGAGGTGGTTTTCGATACGACAAAAATTGATGGAGTTGTGCCAAATTCAGGTGATGTTGATGAACTAAACAGCCTGAAAAAAAATAAACCGGATTTAAAAGTTCTGGTTTCGGTTGGTGGCTGGACCTGGTCGGGGGGTTTTTCCGATGCGGCATTGACAGCAGAATCGCGTGAAAGGTTTGCTAAAAGTTGTGCCGCTTTTGTAAAGGAATTTAATCTTGATGGTATCGATCTCGACTGGGAATACCCCAATCAACCGGGCGCCGGTAATATTCACAGGCCTGAAGATGTACAGAATTTTACCCTGATGTTAAAGGCAGTACGCGAAAAACTTGATTCACTTGCACAAAAAGTAGCGACAGGAAATCACTATTTACTTACCATTGCCACCGGTGCTGATGAAGCTTATGTAAAAAACACCGAACTTGGCGAGCTGCATAAATACATCGATTTTCTGAATATCATGACCTATGATTTTTACAACGGCTGGCACAATGTTAACGGGCATCACAGCAATTATCTTCCGTCAGGCCAACCTGAAATGGATAAAAACAGTGTTGTAAATGCTGTTGAAATGCATGTAAATGCAGGTTTTCCGGTTGAAAAAATAAACCTTGGAATCCCGTTTTACGGACGCATCTGGAAAGGTGTGAAAACAGATTCAGACAAGATTTTGTTTAACAATGCCGAAACAGTTGGAATGGGAATTGATTACATTGATTTTTATCAGAATATTAACGCCTTTGGTTACACACGTTATTGGGACGATATTGCAAAATCGCCGTATTTATGGAATCCCGAAACAAAAACCTTTATTTCATACGAAGACGAAGAGTCAATAAAGATAAAAATTGAATACCTGAAACAACGCGGTCTTGCTGGTGTTATGTTTTGGGAATACAGCGCCGACCATGATAAAAAGCTGCTGAATGCTGTTGTTGAGAATTTACGGTAACCCGGCGATATTCTTGAATAAGTTGATTTCAGTCTTGTCGGTATTAAAATTAAAAAAAATGAAAAGACGTAATTTTATCGGTACAACAATTATTTCAGGGTTAGGCCTGCCTTTTTATTCATTTACCGGTGAAAATCAATCTCAGGCAAATCCGGGAATACGTGATGTATTTTCAATAGACAAAAACTCCATACGTATTTTCACAAACGCTGAAATTAAACCAACCCGCATTTTTCAAATAACAGATACACATTTGGCTTTGGAGGACGTGCGTGAAGTTCCGTTCAAAAAATACAGCCAAAGAATGGGAAATGCCTATAAAATAAACAAGCATTTTGAAACAGGAACAGACATAACCTGTGCCGAAAGTTTTGAACAGACCTTGCAAAGGGCAAAAGAACAGAAGGCTGATTTTCTGGCACTCACAGGCGACATTTTTAGTTTTCCATCGGAAGCCGCAATCGAATGGGTATTTCAAAAACTAAAGGAAACAGCAATTCCGTTTGGCTACATTGCCGGAAATCACGACTGGCATTATGAAGGGATGCCGGGAAGCTCAAATCAGCTTAGGGAAATTTGGACAAAACAAAGACTTAGCCCAATGTACCAGGGAAATAATCCGTTGTTTGCAAGTTATGATTTGAATGGAATCAGTATGGTTTTTATCGACAATTCTACCTACGAAATTATACCGGAGCAACTTGAGTTTTTCCGGCAGCAAACCAAAAGTGGTTTACCCTTGATTCTTTTTATGCATATTCCGCTGTATATGCCCGGACGGTCGATGGGATACGGTTGCGCAAATCCGCAGTGGGGTGAACAAACCGATAAAAATTTCGAAATTGAACAGCGTGAAAAATGGAGAAAAGGCGGACACACGCAAACAACTTTTAGTTTTTACAACGAAGTTTTTAACGCCCAAAATCTGCTTGCAATTTTTACCGGTCATACACATCGCCCAGCGTTGGACGTAAAAAACAACATTCCCCAGGTTGTTTCAGGGCACAATGCAACTGGTTATTATACTGAAATTGTATTATCAATGGGTATATAACCTTGGTTTTAGCGGGGTATCGCATTGTCTGTTTAACATTTTCGTTTTGGTAATAACGCCAAATATTTAGAAAATGTGGTAGTTACTGATAGTAATTTCACTTTAAATAAAGTGAGAAATTAAACCATTCTAACGTTGAAAAACCTGAAAAATATAATGTGCAACAATGGGGAAAAATAATTTTCGTGAATCAGATTTCAGGTACTTAAAATATTGATTTTATGATTATTTTAGAACTGCCAAAACTCAATAATTAATGGACAAATTCGCCTAAATTTTTTTCTGCAAAAAATAAAGTCGAACTCCCCCGGAGATATTGTATAATTTTGGTTTACAGACTATAGAATTATACTTAATACTTATAAATCATGAATAAAGATCAATTCATCCTGATTTTAATGCTAATTATCGGGATAAGTTCCTGTAAGGAAGATAAAATGCAGTATCCAATTACCTATTCAAGTGGTTTGGTTACAGAACATAGCATCAGCGTATATACAAAAGATGGGGAAGTAATTTCATCGAATGTTGTTAATAGTGTTTTAAATCGATATCAGTTTAATTTTAGCAATATACAAACAGGTCAGGCAGGAGGAAATTTAAAAGCAACCTATTTATCAGAAGATTCAGTTGAATTAATAATTAACAATATCAAAGAATATAAACTCAGGGCAGTACACGAGAAAGACGGAATAATTTACTGGGAAAAACAGGATACCACATATTCAGGAATCGGCGGGTTTCAAATTGAAAATCTGTACAAATACCATCCCTTCTATTATCTTGAATATAAAATGATGCCTCCGAATGGTTTGTATCTGAAGGATACAAAATTTAAAGAATGCTATTATATTTTAAAGGATGGAGAAAAGCTAAGTATTCCGATGATTGAATTTGTTTGGATACATTATGGAAGTAGTAACGTTATGTCTTTTTTAGAGATTAATAATTCATTCAACAAAGAAGGACTTCCCGATTTATTTGCAAAAGATACAATACTTGTACAACAGTATTTAGTTGAAATGAAATGAAGAAATTCATTGAAAAAGTAATTGTTGTTTTTTTGCTAACAATCATTTTCACAGTATTTATGGGATGCGGAGAAGAAGACGCGAATACAAATCCGGACAATAAAACAAACAACAAAACCACAGCATTATTTAATTCGGACAAAACCTATGGGACTTTAACTGACCAGGATGGTAATGTTTATAAAACTATTTCAATTGGAACTCAAACCTGGATGGCGGAAAACCTGCGTACTACAAAATACCGCGATGGAAGCGATATTCCTGAAGTTAAAAGTGCTGATGCATGGTTCGCTTTACGAAGTGATGCTTATTGCAATTACAATAATACAACATCTGTAGATTCAATTGCCACCTTTGGCAGGTTGTATAACTGGAATGCAGTTAATGACAGCCGTAAATTAGCCCCCGATGGTTGGCATGTTGCCAGCAATGCCGAATGGTCTACACTTAGAGATTTTTTAGGTGGTTCATTAATGGCAGGAGGTAAACTGAAAGAAGTCGGTTTGACGCACTGGTTGGAAAAAAATGGGGCTGCTACCAACGAAAGTGGTTTTACAGCCCTTCCCGGTGGCGAAATTAACAGTGTTGGAAGATTCCAACTTATCGGGGTCATTGGATGCTGGTGGAGTGCTGATTTTGCCGATGATTACGCTTCATGGGACTGGACTATGATAAACAACAATAGCAATATTGAAACTGGTACAACCAATAAGGCATTTGGATTTAGTGTCCGTTGTGTTAAAGATTGAACGCTTGTTTAATTTACAGGAGAATGACAGTATTTTAATACCGAAAGCTAATATCTCTTTTCTTATGTGATTGTTAAAACATTCTCGTCAGAATATAAAGTTTTTGCAATTGGAATATATTAAATGAGTCACAAATCCAAGTCATTAAAAGGGAATCTCGAAACGATAACCTTAATTTCGTGCGAAGACAAAAAGTCAATCAAAACTAAAATAGACTTCTTCAAAAAAGCGATGCCTTGCCAGTGCAAATAGTTGTTTTTCTGTCATTATCAGCAAATCGAGAAAACAATCACTTTAAAGCAAAGATGTTTCGGCTACGTTTAACATGATAATTCAGAAAGGATAATGACCTTTTGGACAGCCTCTCAGATTAAAAAAACATTAGAATACTGATACTTCTGAATGCTTTAATAAAGCTTTGGCTTTTTTAGCATACGTTTCGCCATCGCTGTTTTCAGGAAATACAATGGTTAAATTAGGATAATCAGTATAATTCGTGTAGATATCCAGCCGCCATTCATATTGAGTAGTTGTATTTGAAACTGTTGTGGAAGAGCCACTGTAGGTTGCAAAATTATTTGTCCAGGCATATGCTGAACCTGAAGTTGACGTCTTTGAAATTGTAGTTGACCCTAAAAGTTTATGTTCCAGTTCCACATCTTTAATATTATTTCGGTGATAGCCTACCCAACTACCTTCATTCGCATTAATATAAATACACATGTGCTGGTTATAAATAAAACAATGTGCATTGTCAAAAACATAAGAATGTCCTGTGAAATATTCCCGCATAACATCTGCCAATTTAAAAGTAAAAGCATTCCTTTTTTTGAAATACCGGTCTTGTGTTATTCTAACCACTGTTTTTTGGTAAATTTTGTAAACCGTATAAAAGATAAGAAAGGCGATTCCGCTGATAATGACAGCGCCAAATAATTCATCAGTACCATTTTCTATTATAACCAACACAAAAACAATAAGTGCTGCAATCATCCCAATTTTCTTAATTAATTTGGAAATTTTAATATTGTTTTCCCATTGGTTAAGTAAACTTTTTCCATCTACTGTTTCCTGAAAAGGGGTAATTTTGAACGTGTCAAGAATATTTTGCCAGTTCGGAAAAGTGAATTGTACATTTTCTGCGATTTTCATTTTAATAGATTTTAGGTTTAATATTTAATCTTTTACACATCTGACGCTATATCCAAAACTCTTACTGCCACTTTCTTTGTTAAGACTTACGTCATAGTAATATAAATCCCGCCTTTCGGCATAACTTTCATCTTTTTCTGTTGAAGTCCACCATGAACCTGCAAATTTCAGTAAACTAAAAATCCCGGCAGACATGGGTACATAGCTGTAGTATCCACCTCCTAAAGCTGAAAATCCTGAACTATTATTGCTTGCCATATCATAACCGATAGTTTTAGGATAACTTGAATCCAGCCAACAAGTTGTTGCTGCCAATGCTTTTCCATTATTATTAACACTGCTTTTTAGCTGATTCCATTCATCTGAATCCGGCAAATGCCACCCGGCAGGGCAGGCGCTTTTTGCTGCTGTCCAGTTATATAAAACGCCAAATGTGTTGTAATTGTCAGTAGCTTTTGCAGAACTAACATTTTCGCCCTCATAGCCATATACATAATAGTATGGTTCAGTGGACGAATTATTTTTTGTGGAATCGATTTTTGGTAAATAAGCAAGATTTTCGGCCATCCAGGTTTGATTTCCAATTGTTATTGTTTTATAGATTTTTCCATCTCTTGAATCGGTGAAGTAACCTTCATTATTATTTTCCTGAATAGTTATTGTTAACTTAAAAGTATCAGCACATTGGTCGCCAATTGGTCTAAATGTATAGGCAGTGGTTTCCTGATTATTTAATTCAGGTTCCCAAAATCCAGCAATTCCCTCATTTGATACATCTGGTAAGGCAGGAATGTCCGCATCTTTCGGATAACTTGTTTTAACATCAAATGTGGGGATAGTTTTTGGTGTAATTTCTATGAATATAATAAACCCGGTTGCTTTTTGTCCTTCATCAGGAGTAAAATAATATGTAGTTGACTGTTTATTATTTATTTCAGGAAACCAGGTCCCGGTAATGTTGTTGAATGAAATCGTTGATAACGCAGGGATGTTATCTTCTTCACAATACGGTCCATATACATTGAATTTGGGAATGATGTCTTCTGTTATTGTTATCGTTAATTTAATTTCGTTTGCACAATATTCGGCATTAGGAGTAAAAGTGTATGCTGTAGTTTTGGTGTTATTAATCGCTGGTGACCACTTGCCAGCAATGTTATTGGTAGAAACCTCCGGAAGCCCTGGTATATTATCTCCTGAGTGATAGGAAAGTTGTACATCAAAGATTGGATCTATTCTTTCAACAATTGTAATAGATCTTTTTACCGTATCAGCATTCTGGCCTTCGTTGGGCGTAAAGGTGTATTCCGTAATTCCAGCTTTAGTATTATCGATTACGGGAGACCATTGACCGGAAATATCATTTGGCGAAACTGTTGGAAGCGCCGGGATTAGGCTTCCTTTGCAATATGGCCCAAATTCATTGAAATCCGGTTCTATTAGGTTATCTCCACCATCATCATCTCCACCACCGTTATCTCCTCCATCATCATCTCCACCATCATTATCTCCTCCATCATCATCTCCACCATCATCCCCATCATCCCCATCATCATCGCCGCCATTTCCGTTATCATCCTTTACATACCTGACAGAAAAGCCATAGGCGACATTGCTGCTGCCCAATCCAATTTCGTTATTGGAGCCGGTAAACTTTCGTATATTAGCCCTTATGGAGTCAGTCCTTGTAGAAGTCCAGAAGTAGGCACTATTTCCTGCATTATAAAAAGTCCTGTCGTAAAACCATCTTGCACCTCCTGGAACCATATTAAATCCGCTTGCATCGTTACCATTTGTATCGTTTTGATTTTCATCGGGCGACCAGCCTGTTTTCGATTTTAATGCCTGCAATAACTCGTCTTTGTAGATGCTTTGGACATAGCTGGTCATTTCAAGCCACTCATCATTCGTGGGCAAATGCCAGCCATCAGGAGCATTATTTAAAGCATCTTCAAAGGTGTATAACCGGCCATACAACTCTCCATTGCTTTCATCATTATCGTAAATCCATGAACTATCGGTGAAGCACCTGAAGTTTTCAGCCATCCAGATTTGGTCGCCAATTTGCACGGTATTGTAGAAGTTTCCACATGTATCCTGGCATCGTACATATTCAAAAACAAAAGTGTGTTTTTCATCGGGCAGGGGTTCTGCCTCCAGCATAACAAATCCTCTTCGTAGTTCCCATGGTGAATCAGTTGGCCATACTCTTACTATTATATTATCATATTCTTCGTAATCCAATAACCGGGCATCGGCTGCACTTTTTGTAATCAATCCGGGCTCTTTTACTTGTTCTGAATAAATTGAACCGATTTCAGGCTGGCTGTTACTATTATTATAACTAATTAATTTTATCTGCTCCGATTTACTCTGTGAACTCACTTGTGCAATAAATATTCCTGTGGGAAGATTTTTTAACTGAACTGTTTGTATTCCCTGGATTACAGGATATTTTTTTGAAATTATTTCCCTGCCACCAATATCAAAAATGCGGACAACTATATTTTCGTGCTTCCATGATGTGATTTGCAAATTAGAAAACGTCGAAGATGGATTTGGAAAAGCTTTTAGCCTGAACGATTCAGAATTCTGCAACGTACTAATCCCGGTTTCTGTTTTGGTCAAAAACAGTGTATCGTTTCCGTTTAATTTTATTCGTGTGTTTTGAGTAACATTTTCAACCATTACTGAATCGATTGAGTTTACTTCTCCTTCCAAAGAAAAGGTGAGTTTATAATCCTGAGCATGAATATGTGCTAATGCAAGAAGAACAATTAAAAAGGTCAAGTTTATTTTCATAACAATAAGGTTAAAAGTTAATTTATATGAAACCTCTAAATGAAGTTTTTCTATAAAGAGGTTTCATTTTTTAATTTAATACGGTGTTAGTCACCTTCCTGGTAAGCATAAGGAAAAGGTATGCTGTAAATGCTCATAATCTTCAATCCTTTTGTGCCTGCATCATTACAAATTACTCTTAAATCGAATTGGGGTAAAGTGTTCAATTCCCAAATATTCTCGTAATAACACGTTAGCGATAAAGTTTCGTCAGGCTGAATAACTGCATTTCGACCCATTTCCGCCGGGCGACTCCACTTTACACTTCCGCGAGCTCCAGTCATTTTACTAACTGTTTTATGATAACCAGTTAGGGGAATATCTACTTTTATTTCCTTTGGAGTTTTGTTCTGTACGGTGAATTCAAGGGAAGGATGTTGATTTTCATCTTTACTTGTTTTCATTAATTTAAAAACTACACCTTCTACTGTAAACACAGCATTTAATGCAGGAATTAGTTTCGAAGTTTTGACTGCTTGTTTTACCAACGCTTCATCCTCACTGATTGCTGAAATCCGATCGGCCACATCCTGTACATATTGTTTATAATTCTTTTTGGAAAGATTTCCTACCGCTTCTGCCCAACCTTTGTCTGATTGATACTGGCGGTCGGCTATTTTTAATATCAGCGTTGGACTTTCGTATTTAAAATAAAGACGGGCATGGTTTTTAATGGCAATTGCAGTCCACTCAATCCAATCCGACATTAAAACACTTTCCTTTAAATTTAATTCTCCATAAGGAATAGAATTGTCGTTCATTGCCATTTCCACAATTTGCCAAACCGATTCAGGAGCAATACCATCGATCTTTATTTCAGGGTCGTTGCCAAAAATTTGGCCTGTTGCAGTTTGCACAGAAAAAGTTATGAATATTGTGCCTAAAAGAATTATAAGATTTTTTTTCATTGTTGTGAAATTCTAGTTAAAAATCAATTTTAGGTCTCATAACAGATATAAACCAGTCACCGTCTATCTTTATCGTATAAATACTTTCTTTTTCTTCTTTCCCATTACCAAATATTTGGTTGACTTCAACTTCCGCGTATTCATGAGTGTATCCATATTTTTTACTTTTTTCCAAATCAACCAATTTTTCGCTTAACACTTTGTATGAATTAAGACCTCCCTTTTTTTCGAACTCTTTTACTGCCATCGGTAGCAATGCTTTTAACTTTGCAATATCCTCTTCGGTAAATTTCTCTCCATCTTCACCAACATACATTTTAGCCAATTTTTCATAGTCCTTTTTCATTAAAAGAGCATAGCATTTTTCAACTATTTTTGTAGGCGAGTTTCCGGAAACACTAGCGCTTCCGCTTCCTCCACATGAGGGTAAAACAACAGAAAGTGCGAAAATGAGCACAATTAACAATCCATTTTTTTTCATGATTTTTGAGTTTTTTAGTGATTAATTATTTTAAAAAAGTGAGGGTTCTCTATTATATTTCCAGGCATTATTACATTGATATTTCCGAAAATGAAATTCAGGTTGGTGGATTTAATTGTGAGAGACTTAAATAAATCTGGTTGAAAAGCCTTTAAAACCAATTCAGTGCAATACAGTTGGTTATCTGAATTAAAATCATATTTATCGTCAAAAGTCAGTTTGTTTTCAAAAAACTGAATTGCATTAAGGACTGCCCGGTTTTTAATATCCTTTGAAAAATCGGAACGATATATTGCGAATTCCGATGCCTTTTTAGGATTCAAAAATTCAGTAAGTTTTTCTTTTTTAATAAAGTTGTTATCATTTGGTTTTTCGCCGGGTACAGCGTGAATAACAAAGGGAATTTCACTCTCGAAGAAAATTATACCTACATGTGAATACCTGCTTTTTCGATCGGTTAGAATAACTGCCTGGCTTTCTGCTGAACGACCCCTGCGAAAAATAAGGTCGCCATTCTGGACTTGCGAATTTAATTGAGATAGTTCTGAGTTTTTTGATTTGATCAAACCACAGGATAATATATTTATGCAAAAAAGTACAAAAATGGTTAGACTAAAGAAAAACTTCATTTTCTGGTTTTTCCTGAAAGTTATCAGTGTGAAATTCAAAAAGCAATTAACATTTGTTCGGTTTTATAAAACCGGACAGTTTACAAGACATTTTTTACGATATGAAAACAGAATTGTTAATACGGCAGTTTAAAATGACATTTGATTTAAAACAATTACTTCGAATGGAAATTTTCAAGGTATTGAGTAGGTGTTAATCCTGTTATTTGTTTGAATGACTGATAAAATGTGGACCGGGAGTTGTAGCCTACTTCTTCAGCAATTCCCTCGATGCTGTATTTTGAATATTCGGGTGAAGTGAGTAACCTGCGGGCTTCGTTGATGCGATATTTATTGATAATGCTTTTAAAGGATTCCTCAAAACGGTTGTGGATAATAATTGAAAGATAGGAAGTGTTTGTATTTAATTTTCTTGCCAGTTTACTGGCTGAAATGTCTGGTTGTTTATATATTTTTTCTTTTTCAAGCAATTCTTTAAATTTCTTATAAATCTTTTCTTCGTCTTTAATTTCGTTTGCATTACCATTTTTATCGGTTTGCAGTTTTTCTTCGGTTTGAGATAATTTCAGATTTAATTTATCAAGTTCCATGTTTTTTCTGAAAACTTCCCGGTATGAACTTTTCAATTCTTTATATTTTCTGTTTGCAAATATTATAAATGTTATACTTAGAATTAGTATCAAAAAAATGCTGATTATCAGAATCTTTTGTTTTTTGTTTTTTTCTTGTTGTACCTGGTTCATCAAACTTAATTCACTTATTTTATCTTTTTGAATTTGATAATCAAGTTGGGCTCGTGTTTTACTAAGCTGAATTGTGTTTTCCTCTTTGTTTATCCGTACATTTTCACCAAGTGCGATATCCAGATATTTTAATGCACGTTCGTAATCCTTTATTTTCTTGCTTACTTCATGCATTTTATTGTAGAATCCGGCCGAAGCTTTTGGGTTACCAAATTTCATACGGTTTTCTTCAGCAAGGTCAAGATAATACGCGGAGGAATCCGGCTCGTTATGGTTTGCAAAACAATTGGCTCTCGATAAATAGGCATTGCTAAGTAATTTTAAATCGTTGTTAATAATACTTCTGGTTAAAATATAATCCGACATTTCGCAGGCTCTTTCCACACTGTCGGTCATGTATGTGTAACAAAGATGCTGCGATACAGCAATTCTCACTTCGCGTTTACTTCCTTTATCGTTGGCAAAATTTCTGGCTATTATGTAGTTTTTAATGGCTTCAGATAATTTCCCTTTCCTGTAGAAATCCATTCCCAGGTTAGAATATGTATCACTAATCCACAGGGAATCTCCATAGTCCAATGCCATATCAATGGCTTTTCTGAGGTAATCTGAATTTGTTGAATCGTTACTGCTTAATTGTGATCCATTGTAAAAAGTCACAAACAATTCTATTAATCCAGGTTTATTATCAAATGCCAATAAAATTGGATACGCTTTATATCCGTAAAACATTGATTTGTCGTATTGGTCATTGTACAAATAGAATTTTGACAATGTGAGATATGTGTCAGCCAGCATAGCTGAATCTGATTTTATTTTCTCAATATCCAGAATCTTTTCAAAGTATTCAATGGCTTTTTTTAGGTTAGCTTTATCGTATGCAATTAATGCACCGTATTTATTGATTTTAATTGATGCATTTTGGAAAAGAAATTTGGGGAAATACTGAAAGGTTGAATCAATTAACTGGCAGGCTTCATCGTGATTCCCTACAGCAAATTCAGCACCTGCAAGCTCTAACAATACATTTACCTTAAATAATGAATTATCGTTGGATAACAATGAATCTTTATTTTCAAAGAGCCAATAAATATAAGCATTCAATGTATCGTTTAATATCCATTTTTCTGTTTTGACTGAATCAATTGATGCACTAAAGTCCAATCCGGTAATTGACTTTTTTGACAATAATTTTTCTTTACATTGTTCAATGGTTTGTGCCAAACCGGGATGATAAAACATTGACAAAATGAATAATAGTATAGAAACTGATATTTTATGAATAAACATCAAGTTAGTTAGTAATTTTTGGTTTTTAATTATTCTGTTTTTCTAAAGGTGATTCAAGAATAATGTTTCTAAATTAAAAAAATAATTTCAGTAAATTGAATTGCTTTTAAAATCTCGTCACGTAAAAGGCAATTTTCGAACCCCAAAACAGCTATTTTGAAAGCTTATCATCACAATTCAATTATTAATATTGTAAATTTGGCAGAAAAGTCATGTTTTTACTATTGTTCTATTTGTTTATGGCGTTGTTTGTGTCGTTTCTTTGTTCCATCATGGAAGCAGTGCTGCTATCTACGCCTCAGTCTTTTTTAATTGTGAAATATGAAAAAGGGAATGCCTGGGCAAAAACTTTCCTCGATTTAAAAAGCAATATCGATAAACCTTTGTCAGCTATTTTATCGCTGAACACGGTGGCACACACAGTTGGTGCAGCCGGGGTAGGAGCGCAGGCAATCAAGGTATTTGGCGAAGCATCTTTTGGAATTGTTTCGGCGGTTTTAACCATTTTAATCCTTGTTATTACCGAAATCATTCCCAAAACTATCGGGGCCAATTATTGGCGAAAACTGACCAAAGTGTCTTCTGCAATTATTAAAGGGATGATATTTATTACCTATCCGTTGGTTATATTGTCGGCACTGATTACAAAAGTGATTTCAAAAAATAAAGTTGAACAAACAACCAGCAGGGAAGAAATTGCGGCACTGGCAAATATTGGCACCGATGAAGGGATTTTTTCAAAAAAGGAACACAAAATAATCCAGAACCTACTCAGACTGAAAAACATGAAAGTGACTGGTATAATGACACCAAGGGTTGTTGTGGCCATTGCCAGTCAGGAGCTTTACCTCAAGGATTTTCTAAAAAACAAAGATTATCTTAAATATTCGCGCATTCCGGTTTATTCTGAAAATGAAGATAACATTACAGGGTATGTTATCAGACAGACGGTTTTTGAAAAGCTAGCTGAAGATCAATATGATTTAAAGCTGAAAGATATTAAACGCGATATTGTAATTTTTCCTGATTCGATTGTGCTGTTTGCTTTGTGGGAAAAACTTTTGGAAGCCAAAGAGCACATTGCTGTAATTGTTGATGAATATGGCGGTTTCGATGGAATTGTAACCATGGAAGACATTATTGAAACATTGCTTGGCCTTGAAATTATTGACGAAAAAGATACGGTTTCTGATATGCAGAAATTTGCGCGCGACAGATGGAAAGAACGGCAATTAAAATACAATATGCTTGAAAAACTAAATAAACCGGAGGATGAGAAACCGCAGGATTATTTAATATGAATGGAACTGAATCAGTAACACCATACAATCCTGCAACCGCAGCGAATAGCAGCAACGGCACTATCTTGTTTAATCTCAGCTGTACAACCATTTTTTAATCCATTTTGTATAATGTGGCATTATTACGTAAACCATTAAAAGCACAATAACTCCCGAAACAAAAAAAGACTCAACAAAATGCATTTGTGGTGTAATTATCATTCTCAATAATGGAAGCAAAATCAATGGGATAATCATTGATAATGGATAAATGGCTGACCAGGTTACAAGATATTGTTTCCATCTAACAGGTATTTTTGTATTATCATTTGCAGGAACAAACAGAAATTCCAATCCGCTTTTTATGTGATATTTATCCTCTTTTGCCAATAGTGGCTGAACTTTTTTGATCAAATTCTTTCTTTCCTGCGACTCCATCCATTTTCGCAGATTCTTTATTGTATCGAATCGTATTACAACAGTATAAGAGTAAGTCATAGTTGGTATCGGACGAATTATTTGCCAGTCAAGATGGCCAACTGAACTTCTGCAGATTGGGCCAATTTCATTCAACCATTCTTCATATTCCACATGTTTACCTTCATTTATATGATGCGTGATAACAACTGTAGCCCCTTCGTTTTCCATGAATTATTTTTTTGAATTCTTTTCTACTTTTAATGATCCACTTTCTTCTGATTCCAACTATCTTTAAAAAACCTACGCTCCTCAAGCGATTATATCGCGTAAATAGTCAAAGTAATTTAATAAATATCAATACAATAATATGTAGTATTTGTTGCTGTGAATAGTGTAATTCGTTGTAAATGTGCAGCAGCGTTGGAACCGGGCTTATTTGATCTTTCTAAATATATTTGCAATCGTTCTGCCTATTGTATCAATTTTTGCAATTGTTTCCAATAAAGAAGGATTTGTCAAATCAATTTGGTCTTTATCTAACGTAATGTTTTGTGATGGATATATCAGTAAATAACTTTTGTCCTGAAAATATTTATTTAAATAATCAGGTATTTTATTCATTGTAGATTGATAAGATAATAAATTCTTTCTACTCATTATGATGATTATATTGTCGTCAATCTTAATACTTCTCGCCAATATTAAAAAGTCATCCCAATCAGTAAAACTGTTAAATTCAACTTCAATTGGATGCTTTGAACAGATATTGCTAATGATTTTGCTTGTATGTTCCGATGCGTAAAAAACAATTATAGAGCCTGTGTTTGAGGCAATATTCCAGATTTTTGCAAGCCAGAATGAAAAACCGACTTCATACTCAGCGTTTTCAGGGATTATAACAAGATGTCGTTTTATAGTTGAAATGGGTTGAAATGGTCGGTATATATAAGTTGATACATTGCTTTTTGTTAAAATTCCTTCAGTAATATTCCCTAAAAAGGTATCAGAAATACTGCCTTTTACATGAAGACCAAGTATTAAATCAGTAATGTTATTTTCTTTGATAATATTGGTAACTCCATTTACCAAATTTAAATCATAACGTAAGATTGTTTTTAAGTCTATATCGGTGGCAGATGCTACAATTTTAGCTATATCCAAAATCTTTTTCGCATTTTTTTCAGCATCAGGTAAGGTATTGTCGCTGTTTATAATATTTAAGGCATACAAATCATGCTTATTGCTTTTTGATTTAATAATGTTACTCAAATTAATTAACTCATCAATGTGGCTGGGATTACTAATGGGAATAAGTATTTTTTCATAATTATCCCTTGGTTCATCCTCTGCATCGTTCTCCAGCGCTATTCTATTTGCACTTTTTTGGGTGGCAAACGAAGCAATTGTGCAGGTAACCAAAATCATTATAATCGTGCCATTTAAAATGCTGTCATTTAGCAATCTTATTGGTTCATTATCGGTTTCATATCCAAGAATTATGTTGTATCCTACCAGAACAGCAGCTAAAGTAGCGGCAGCCTGTGCGTTTGTTAAACCAAATATCAATAATCTTTCATCCCTTGTAAACTTAAAATTTTTCTGTGTCAACCATGCTGAAATATATTTACCAACTGTTGCAATAATGGACATAGTAATTGCGACAATTACAGTGTTGATATCACTAAAAGCCCTGTAATCAATGAGCATACCTACACCAATCAGAAAAAATGGAATGAAAATAGCATTCCCAACAAAATCAATTCTATTCATTAATGACGATGTGCGGGGAATAAGTCGGTTTATCGCTAATCCAGCCATAAATGCACCAATTATTGCTTCAATGCCAGCTACCTGTGATAATACAGCACCTAAAAAAACAATTACCAATACAAAAATATATTGTGAAACATTGTCGCTGTAACGTTTAAAGAACCAACGGGCAATAATTGGAAATAAGAAAATAATCAGCAGCGTAAAAATTATGAACGAAATAACCAGTTTAATCCAGAAATAGCTGTTTATTTCTCCCGCTGACATTCCAACGATTATTGCCAAAACCAGCAGGGCTAAAATATTTGTTATCAGTGTGCTGCCAACCGATATATTTACAGCCCTGTTTTTTGAAATTCCAAGTTTGCTTACAATTGGATACGTTATCAGTGTGTGAGAAGCGAACATACTTGCCAATAAAATGGATGTAGGAACAGAGAAATCAAGTATATAAATACCTGCAAGGGTTCCTAAGGTCATTGGAATGATAAATCCATATAACCCAAGGAGTGTGCTTTTTCCGGCATTTTTCCTGAAATCGTTCATGTCAATCTCTAGTCCTGCAAGAAACATGATATAAAGAAGACCGGCTGTACCTGATAAAATGATACTGCTATCACGCGCTAAAAGATTAAATCCATAGGGCCCAATTACAATACCTGCTATAATCATACCTAACAAATGGGGCATTTTTATCTTATCCGATAGTATGGGTATGACTAAAATTATGAGCAGTATTATTAAGAATTTTAATACCGGGTCTATTATTGGTAATTGCATTTTTGTATAATTTCTAAAATCTTATTTCCAATTTCTAAAAAACAAAAGTAGTCAATATGTGCGGGTTGGTTTTTCAACCTTCTGACTAACGTCAAATTCCAGCATTTAAATTGAGTGATCTGCAAAAACCCACAACTTCAGGTTTTACCTCAAATCTAACAATATTCTGTTTTGTTCCGAAAACCCGTTTTAACTTTCTTTTCTTGTAGGGGAACAGATCACCTGTTGGTGGGAAACAGAAAAAGCAATTTTTTTTAATAACATAACAACATAGTGAAGGAAGTAGTTGTAGTAAAAAAGATGCAACTCTCTGCAAACTTTCAGTAGTGGGGGGTTCGTTGTAATTTCTGCCAGTATGGTTTTATAATTTTTCCTTCTCTGTGACTTAGTAATAAAAGAATGATTGTTGCTAAAAGACCTAAAACAGTGGCTTGTATTGAAGCCTCTGGTCCGAATAGACCACCTGTTAACCATTCTGCTCCATCTATTTTAGTGGTAATTAATGTTTTTGAAATCTCATATCCTGAAACATTTGCTCCAAAAATGGCTGATTGTGTGAAGTTCCAGGAAAAGTGAATTGCTATTGGAAACCATAAATTTCTTGAATACATATAAGCAACTCCAAGTAATAATCCTGCTTGAATTGAAAGGCCAATCCCGATAATTAGCGAACTATTTGGATTAAGCATATGTAATGTCCCAAAAATAAAAGCAGAGATAATTAAGGCAATATAACTTCCTAATTTTTCTTCTGTAATTCTGAATATTATGCCTCTGAATAATATTTCTTCTATAATTGCAGAGTTAAAAGCCATTGCAAAAGGTGGAATGATAAATAAAACAGGATTTATTGATATTACAGAAAATCCTCCCATTAAGTAAATTACCAAAATTATCAGGGACTGAATTAAAGCACCCAATACAATTCCAAAACTGATATTTTTAATAAACCCATTTTTTGAGAATTCGGTAATTTCCCTTTTTTCATAGAACCTGAATAAATATATGTAAGAAAATAATACGAGTAGTGCCACGAATACTCCTCCAATTAATTCTTTGAGTTCCTTTTCAATATTTGTTAAGCCTAACACTTTTTGAATTAATGCCTGTCCAAATCCAGCAATTCCTAAACAAACAATAATTCCGATTATTATTTTTGTCAGTGGAAAGTGAAGAACTTTTTGTCCTATCTTTTTTTTGTCCATTTCCTTTTGGTTTTTGAGTTACCACCGCTTCCTGGCAATTTTTATCAAATGAAACAGTTTAGCAAATTAATGAATATTTATAAAATAACAGGAATGAAATTATCTGAATTAAAAGTTGCAACACGATATCCGTCACCTGACAGATGTTGTAGCGGGGGAACAATTTTGGCTGGAATAAAGTTAGAAATGTATGAAGAATGAATAACGCAGATTTTAATATTTACTTTTTAGCCCGCCCTGATTTGTAACTTTATTTTTTCACGGGCAAATTGCTCAATAAAATTATATTTCTGATCTGCTGTTTTCTGAAAGAATCTTGTTTACAATGTTTGCCAATTTTAAAAGATCATCTTTTGATTTGAAATCAGTTTTGGTTGCGTTAATGTAATTAGTTATAACATCTTTTTTGCCAGGTACAACTTTAACAACATTTGTCTTTGTGTACTGGGTAAAATCCTTACCGTTTGTTGAAAAGTAATAAGCATCTTCCTTTTCCAAAACCATATCAATATCTGCAACCAAATTTATCGAAAGGCTGTTTGCAAGCAGGTAATCGTATGATTCTGAAGCTGCAGATCTGTTTACAGTTCCCATTGCCCCTTTTTTGCGAATATCCTTTGTTACAACGCCGCGTTTTACATAAACTTTAAACTGGCCGTTTTGAATTATTTGCTGATATCCTTTTCCGTAATAAAATGTATCCTGTGCAACAACAATTGAAAGGAGATCCGTTTTGTCGGTAATCATCAAGGTATCGTTTGATTTTATAAACTCCATTTCACCTGTCAGAAGATTGAAGTTATACACTGATGGGTAAACTCTGTTGTTGCTAAAAATAGCTTCTCCAGCGGTGAAACCGGCATAAAGATATCTGTCGTTTACAGGGAAGTAATCGATTACCCTTGTTCCGGCTTTTACAATTACCTGGTCTTTTTGTTGAGCAAACAACGTGCTGTTTAAAAACAAAACTGCGCAAATAGTCAAAATTGAGCTTTTCATGTTTTTGTATTTTATTTTAAACAATTAAAAGAGAAATTTGCGGTATTTCAACATTAACAGACAGCAAATAAATGTATCAATTAAATAATCTTTCCTTGCTTTTAGTGATTGTTCTCCAAATTTAAAGAATCACTGATATATAAGCAACCTTCTTTTCTATAAACATGCCAACCTGCCAGGTTGGAAAAAGCATATAATAACGAATGGAATATTTCATTCCCTTTCAGATTGAATTGATGCCAGTGGCATCACATGTTTTCAGCAAAGCAATCTTATTTTAGAATATCTTTACGTATGATGAAGATGATGATGTTCGTGTTCCATATCAAGCAATACTTTTCCTGAATCTTTCAATAATCCTATTGACCATTTAACGATTACAAATGAGCTGATTAAAGCTGCAATTGTATCAATAAACGGAATATCCCATATCATAGCTGCGGTTAATCCTAAAATTGCAGACACACTTGTTAAGGCATCGGCTATAACATGCAGATAGGCTGCCCGTATGTTATGGTCGGAATGCTCATGGTCGTGATGTAACAGAAAGACGCTCGCGATATTTACAATCAGCCCGATTATAGCAACAAATATGGCTTCTTTATAAACAATATCCACCGGATTATATAAGCGTTGTATTGCTTCAACCATTATTACTACGGCAAAAATCAACAACATCAAACCACTGCTGTACCCTGAAAGGGAAAGAATTTTGTCGGAATTTCCTTTGAACTTATCACTTTTGGATACTTTGCGAACAATGATATAAGCTGTCCAACTTAACCCAATGGCAAGCACATGTGAACCCATGTGAATACCATCAGCCAGTAATGCCATTGATTTTGTTGTTAACCCGAATACTATTTCAACAACCATTGTGATGGCAGTAAGCAATACTACCCACATGGTTTTATTCTCGTATTTGTTTTTATGTTCTGTCATTAATATTGATTTAACGCTGCAACTGTTTTATTCAAATCCCTCTCTGATTTAAGTAAGTTGTTTACACTTTCGTAATAGATGGAAAGTTCGGGTAGTTAATTATCTGCGGTGTAACCTGTAACCTGTAACCTGAATTCAGCATCTAGTATCAAACATCAAGATTGAAATATTCAGTATCAAAAATCAAGTATCCAGTATCGTGTATCAGGTTTCAGTATTGGCGAACTATAATTTTTACTGCACGGGAATGTTTATCCCCTGTGATGTGAACAGGATATACTCCCGGCTGAAGTATGCCTGTTTTGCCATTGATTGTGATTTCGGACTGACCGGAAGTCAACCGGGTTTCAAACACAGCTTTACCTTCGATGTTATAAACAGCTACTTTATCGCCGGCATTAAAGGAGCCTTTTATAATGATGTCACCACCCACAGATACAGGATTGGGATATACCAAAAAATAATCGTATATCGGGTGTGCTGGTGCTGAAGTAACCGGTTTGACTTCGATTTCCTTTGTTATTTTTTCACCGAATTCAGTATCACTTTCCTTTATCATTCCCCAGTTGGTAACATATTTCCCCGGCGTGTTGGGAGCAACCAGTTCAATGTTGAATACAGTTGGTCTTCCTTTAAATATACCACCATAAACAGGTATTTCATCCTGAGTATCGTCGATGGAAAAGCTGCCTGTTCCAAAGTTATTTTCAATATCATACAAACCAAAAGCAAACCCTTTCTGGTTTGTCCATGATTCGTCTCCCTCATTCCTTACAATCACTTTCGCGTTAAAAACCTGTCCCGCATTCACAACCGAAGGAATGTTTTCGTACATAATTCTGGCATCCAAATCATCAAAATGGTTGAAAATTGCTGCTCCGGCTGCAGTGGTTTTAATATATTCCCAGGGGTCGTTTACCGACGACCAAACATCGGTGCTGTTGTTTCCGGTTACTTTGTGAAAACCATCGGTTTGAGCGGCATAAATCCCTGAACCTTCGTCATATTCATTAAAGCTTTCGATATAAACACGGTCAATGGAGCTGTCGGCATTTACTTCGTCCCATACTCTTTTGTAATGGCTTCCTCCGTCACGTTTCATAATGTAACCGGGGGTTCTCACATTCTGGTCCCAATACCCGGGTTTTACCTGCGACGATTTTATACCGTTGTGTTCTTTATCAATTTTATATTCATGCATTTCGAATTGATAATTTCTCTCGTCGGCAAAAGAAAATGCCGGAGAATTTGCATTGTTCACCATCCTGATATCGTTATTAAAGATGGGATGCTTTTCACCAAAAGCAGTTTTCAGCCGGCTTGTCAGGTCGTTGCGTGTTAACTGGTTGTAATTATTAAGCTTATTTTGAATGTGCCAGATATTTAAAACCGGACTACCGTCGAGGGTATATATAAAGTCATCGGCATAAATATCTGTATTGGACGCATAATATTGATTATAGAATCTGATATAATGGCCGGCCAGTTCATCTTTACCCGCTTCGGTGCCACAATCGCCGTTATAACCAAATATGGTATATGTAATTTCAGTATCGAAAAAAGGGCTCACTTTGGGTACATTCCATCCTTCGGTACGCAGCAAATAGAGCGCCTGAAAGAAATTAATCCGCACCTGATCCATTTGGGGAATGAGTTCTACATAAAATACGTCGATATTGGCAGCCATTGCCTGTTTGATCATTTCTTTCCAGAAGTTAACTGTACCATTCCAGGTTGCCCTGCCACCAATGGGAATCCATGGGCCGTTTACCTGCCACTCCCCGGGTCCGTACCAGCAAAACATCAGTGTTGAAACGGTGCGGTTTTCAACTTTAAACCGGTAGCCTTCGGCAAGCAGGCTATCGGAAGCCGAAATGAGGATTGGATAATAAACCGGACTAGAGTATTGTCCGAACCAGGCCACTCCATCCTGCACCATTCTCCACCTCAACGAATAAATCCCCTCATTGGCAGGCGCTGTAATTGGAATTACAAAAGTCACCTCCTCGCCGGGATTAACATCTTTGGGCAAACTTACCCTTGTAGTATTTATCCAGATGGTATTATCCTGAGGATCCTGTGTTCCCAGCCGGTGAAGGGTACTTGTTTTCCAGGTGGTGTTTCCTGTATTTTTAAACGTTACCGAAATGTTGTATTTAACACCCGGAGTAACTGTTTGAGGTACCGATTGTGAAATAAACTCTGAATTGTTTTGGGCAAACAAACTCCCTGATGTCCAAAATGTCAATAAAATCAACGTAAAAATTTTATGCATGCTTCTTCTTTATTAATGATTGTTTGCAATTTAAGATAAACTTGTATTTAAATCAATAGTTAACTTAATTGCACCTGTAAAATTTAAAATAGCTGAAATAGAGAAATATTTAATCGATGAGCGTGCTCCGAAATATTTAAACAAGAAGCACTAACCAGAATACAACATTCAGTTTCCGGCAACTTGTTATCTTAGATCCGGTGCTTTTTTCCATTCTTATCCTTTGTTGAAAAGTAATATGCATCTTCAATTTCCAAAACCATATCAATATCTGTAACCAAATCTTTCGAAAGGCTGTTTGCAGGCAGGAAATCATAAACCTGTTCTATACAACCTTCGTTTCTATAAACATACCAATCCTCCGGGTTGGGAAGAAGCACATATTAACAAACGGAATATTTCATTCCCGTTGAGATTGAATTGATGCCAACGGCATCAGATGTTTATAGAAAAGCCATTATAATTAATGAAAAGCTTGTGGTTTACCTCAATGCTATGCAGCAGGTTAATCCCGAAATGTATGCCGAGTTTGCCAATACCATTTCCGTTATTATTGCCGAAAACAACGAAACAGTAAAACGCCATACCAAAAAGAAACCCGAACCTGTTGCATAAAATGCAGCTTTCCGCATGCTATGGATATCACGACCTAAAGCCATACCATATATAACTCAAAAATTTTCACCCGGTGAATGCAGGTTGCCGAGTGATTTTTTTTTATTTACGCTGCCCCAATTTATTTCTCAAACGAATTATTTAATGAATGGCTGTACAATAATTAGAATGGATGTGTTGTGGTAAATTGGGTGACAGGATGTGATGGTGCAGGAGAGGGGTGGTGATACTATGGCATCCTGCAGCAGTTGGGAGTTTTAATCATAATGTAATCCTTTTTACATTCTTTACCTCAATTCCCTTTTCATTGAAAATTTTTAGAATTCTTTCAAGTTCTCCATACTGGATTGAATAAATTCCAAATGTCAAACATGTCAGATTTTCCTTTTTTAATCTTTTAATATCTATTTTCTGTATATAGGGTCTTATAGTATTTATACAAGAAATTATGTATTCTTCATTTGTCGTGTCGTCAATGAATGCATCAAATAACAATTTAAAACTGATTGGAGTTTTGTCTATAAATGAAATCGTGGGATCAAGAATAAAAGAAAGTTCCTTTTGAATTGTATATATAGTCTCAAATGCAATCTGTCTAATTGTAGCACCAACAGGTGTATTTTCAAAAAAAGTCGAGCCCTTTTCTCCATGTGTAATAAAAATCTCACGTGATTTATTGAAAAACTCAAATCTTTGGTCATATAGAACATCAACATGAGCATATCCCTCTTTGTTTGCAACTGTTTTAATTAATTGTTCCCGAGTCATGGAAAATGACGAATAATCTGTTAATACTATTCCTTTCTTCCACCATTCATTAAAACTTAATTTAACTATATCAGAGTTAATGGTGTAGTTTCGGTTTTGTAGGTGAGGATAATATCTTGGTGAATCATAACTATGGTCTTTATTAATTACAATTAGTTTAGAGCATAGTCCTGAATATGGAATATTATCACCAAAAACTATCTCTTTCATTAAATCATAATATTTCATTGGATCTTCCCCTTCGGGATAAGTAACTTTGTATCCAGAGAAACGGGATTCGTTTTCATTTTTCGGATCACTACTTCTTGTGTCAATAAACGTTACGTTATTTAGTTCTAACAACCCAAATAAGGAGTTGGATTTCTTTTGTGTCTTTGTGTTGCAACTTATTTGGCTATTAATCGAACGAGATAATTTTCGACACTCTTTATATACTGATGTATCTTTGAAATTTTTTTCATTCTCGCAGAGCTTTTTTAATCTATCAGTCTTTTTAATTAAGCTTGAACCATAATTTAGAATTGTATTTGATTCATTTAGTAGAGTTCTCAAAACACCTGCAATCATTATTGCCATGTCTTCATTTCCTCTATCAAATTCCTGACAGAACTTAATTAGAAAGTTTAATTGCTTATTAAATGCAATTTTTAGTTCAATATTTTGCTTTGTTTTTAATATCATATTACATTTCCTATAGCATCGCGGATGTAGAAACGGATCGTGTTGTTTTTATTAAACTTCACTATTGTCATTTTTTGTGTCATTTCCTGAGAAAATAAACCACATAATAAGACCAATTGCAGGTCCAAATACAATTCCCCTTGTCACATTGTCAAATAAAGTTCCAATTACTACTCCCATTGCAGTACCAAATCCCACCCAGATTACAAATTTACCATTCTTCTTCATAATTTATTTTTTAATTGTTCTGCTCGTTCGGTTCCCGGTTTCTCTGTTGCCGTATCTGTAAATTAACAGTTGCAGTAGCGAAATCTTCATTTCATTCAAATATCCTCCCCAACCATTTAAATTTAATTTTTCACAAAGCTACTCTTCAAACAACCTTGCAAGCAGCCACATGGTTCCGGCGGTTGTATGCGTCCAGATTTCTTTATAGGTAGCGTTTACCTGCATGGGCATATAAGGTTCATCGTCGTTTTCAAAAGTTTCAATCCCAACGGGTACTGCCCCAACCACATCTCCGGCGTAAGCGCCATATAACGGGGGAAAGTCATATCCGTCGCCATAAATTGTGCTCATGGCAAACGGATTAAAACCAACAATATATTCAAGTTGCCGGGTGGCAATATCCTTTAGTTCCTTGTCATCCAGTAAACCGGAAAGTATAAAAGCTGCCTTTGCTTTTCCCATCAGCACTGCATGAAATCCGCGATACTGATAAGCCACAGGAAAACGACGCAAATAGAAGTTGGACGATAACTGAATTCCATTTACTACCTGTGCATTGTATTCTTCCATTGAGGGCAAACCCACTCTTTCTCCTTCATGATAAATTCCGGCAAATTCAGCATTGTTGATCTCATAAATGGCAGCGGGGAGTATTCCGTAAGGTTCTATTATTTCAGCAATGTCGTGCAGGTAATCGGCATAAGCCCGGCATGATGCTTTCCAAAGCGGGGCATTTTTGTGTTTTGGCGCTGCTGTAAGCAACATGCTTAAACCCTGTATCATCAGTTCTTCGTTGCTGCGGTGAAAAAACTCAAGAATCCTTTTCTTTTCGGTTGATTCATAAAAAAAGCCATGAAGCGGAATACTCCAGTCGCTGCGTCTTTCCATCTGCTGGCAATCCATCACTTTCCCGGCATATTTATCGGCAAAGTCGAGGTATGAATTTTCGCGGGTGAGTTGATACAGATGCATTGCCGTAACAACAGCCTGCGCATACAATTCCACTTCGTTTTTTGTGCTTACTGACTTTTCAAGCACGTCACCGGCAAATTTGAAATCTTCAATCGCACTGTTGTAACACCAGCGGGCAAACACGGGATCGTTGTTGTTGTAAAACGGAACTGCCATTGCACAATAGGATGCCGCAATAAAATTGTCCGACGGATTGTTTGCAGCCTTTGTTTCCATATCGTCTTTTGTGCCGGTTGTATTATCTGTCCAGATGCCAATGATCAAACCTCCATCCCTGTAGCCATCACCAAATCGGGTTTCCATTGTCCAGTTTAAACCCCACCTTGCCTCTTCAAGCAAACGGTCATACAGTTTTGTGTTTTTATGCTGAACAGATTTTGCCAGTTCGAGCATTGCAATTCCGCCACGGGCAGTATTCCCGACTCCCTGTGTTAAATCTGCAGCATCGTGCCAGCCACCGTTTACTGTAATACGGCGACCGTCAGGGTGAACACAGGTTACATCCTTGTGGCATTCCTGGTGTATTCCCGGCTGATCAAAACCACATCTTTCGGCATAGAAAAAATTAAGCGTGCGCCATGCCGTTGCCAGCCAGGCTTCACCGCCAATTGCAAAAGGTTTGGTTTCAAGACTGCCTGTTTTTAGCGTGTAATATCCGGCGGTGTTAAAACTGCTGAAATCGAGCAGCACAAAACCGTTATCCAGCTTTTTGCCTTCACCGTTAAACACAACCATGTTTTTTTCATCGCGAAGTTGAAACGCTGTATTTGAAGTGTGCTGAACCAGCGCCTGTTTTACTGCCCCGGTTTTATAACCGCTGTGACTGTATGCAATTGCATTTTTCCGGAGATCAAAACCACGGCTGTTTTCCGCTTCAACCTGCTCAATACGCATGTCGTCGATATACAGTTTCATACTGTCGGCAGCGCCTTTGGGAGAACCTGTAAGCATGATATTCACAGAAAATCCGGTTACTGAATCGCGGTACAGATCGGGAATTTCCCAAATGATCTGTTGCCATTTTCCGGGGTAAACATTCACAAAATGTTGCCCTTCAAATCTTCCGGGTGTTGGCATTGTATGTTTGCCCCCGTTGTATAAAGTGCAGCCAACAAAAACAGAATAAAAGCCGGGTGCATCGGCATAAACCCACACTGAAAAACGGTTGTAGGCACTGAGATTTTCGCCATTTAAAGGCCTTATCATTTCGGCGGAAGCGTAACTGCGGTTGGTCGGATTTTTAACGGCAAGCGAGGATGGCGTTTCAAGAAGTATGCTTCCCGCCGTTGATCTTGAGATAGTATGATCTGTTTTTATATTGCCCGGTCCTGTTGTTTTCAAAGTGCTAAAATCGTCAGCCAGCGGAAGTATTCTGGATTGTAACACCTCCTTTTTCAACCATCTTGTCATTCCGGCATCGGCAGAATCTATGTTCATTACAGTTTTCAAATGCTGACTTTGTTCGAGTTGTTTTTGAAGTGCTGTATTCTGGGCAAAAGTTCCGCAGGTAACTAACAATGTAAAAACCAGCAGAAAGCCAGCTGCTTTGATTGGATTAAATTGTTGTTTTTTCATAATGGCATTAAAGATCAATAATTTTTGTTTAAAAAAATGGAGTAGGGTTGTTAAAACCTCGTTCTTAATGAAGTCACTTTATTCATGGGATTTTTGGTTTTTTTATTCTCAATTATATGTAAAATGATTTAACTTTCAGCATCAATTATTGAAACCAAAAAATCATGTCACAAACAAAAACATTCGTCATCGTACTTTTTAAAAGCAAAATTATGATCCATTACTACAAGGCACATATAGCAAATCTAAGCCAATGAGGGGAGTTTCCGGTTAGGTATCGGGCAATCCAATTATCTCATCGGATAAATTATTATATTTGTTGAATGAGCAAGAAGGAACAAATATTGCAAAAATTAATCGGTGTAATTAACAAAACTGCTCCGGATTCAGAAATGTATTTATATGGTTCACAGGCTCGTGGTGACTCAAATAAATTATCCGACTGGGATTTGCTGATTTTACTAAACAGTCAAAGGATTTCATTCGATCTTGAGACTAAATTAATGGATGAGTTCTATGATGTTGAACTTGAGACAGGAGAGATAATTTCTCCATTGATTTATTCAAAAAATGATTGGAACGATAACCATTCTATAACGCCACTTTTTAAGATTATTAAGAAACAGGGGGTACGCTTAATATGAAAGGAACTAAAAAGGATTTAATTAAATACAGACTTTTAAGAGCAAGGGATACCTTTGAAGATGCACAGATTCTTTCAGAAAGAAATAAGTGGAATTCAGCAATCAACAGGTTATATTATTCGGCCTATTACGCCGTGATGGCATTACTCCTGGACTCAGATTTAAATCCAACAACACATAATGGGGCAAAATCAAATTTCTCTGAATATTTTATATTGACTAACAAAGTTCCAAAAGAACTGGGCAAGATGTATTCGCAATTGTTTACATGGAGGCAAAAAGGTGATTATGATGACATGTTTGATTTTGATAAAGAAAAAGTTTTGCCATATTTCAAACCTGTTAATGATTTGATTGAATTAATTGAGGTGTTAGTAAAAAAATAATCGTCTCTATGGAATAGATTCGTAATCCTTATCTAAGGAAAAATTATAAAAAAGTTACAGATTAAAAAGTGCACCAAAAGGACCAGAAGAAAATGTCTAACTTCATTCATTATTGTAATCAACGACACCCCATTAACTTTCCCTATTAAAAATCGAAAACCAAAAAATCATGTCACAAACAAAAACATTCATTATCCTGCTTTTGGCAACATTGTTTGCCTGTACCCAAAACAACCGGGTAAATCTTGTAAAAAACAATCAGTCGGATTACGAAATTGTGTTGCCTGAGAATGCAGACACAACGCTTCAAAAGGCAGCCGGACAATTTCAAACTTACATTGAAAAAATTTCAGGTGTACAAATTCCGATTATCACTGAAGCGATTGCTGACGCAGGTAAAAACAAGGTTTTTATTGGTGGAAATAACAGCGAAGTGTTGTCGCCACATTCGATAATCTTTAAAAATGAAGGGAAGAATCTGATCATAACAGGAGGATCTTCGCAAAGTGTTTTGTACGCTGTGTATGATTTTCTTGAAAAATATGCCGGTTGCCGCTGGTATGCTCCTGAAGTTGAAAAGATACCCACAGCAAAAACAGTTTCTGTACAAATTCCCATAAACGAAATTTACACGCCCGAAATTACGACCTGTACGGTGCATTCCCTTTTGTTTTATGACAATCCCGCTTTTGCCGATAAATTGAAAGTTACCCACGATGCATTTCCCGGATATGTTCCAACGGCGCGTGTTCACACTTTTGGACGGTTTTTGCCCGCAAAGGATTTTTTTAAAACTCATCCCGAATATTATGCTTTGCGCAACGGAAAAAGACAACACACACAACTTTGTCTTACCAACAAAGAAGTGCTTCGATTGGTTACCGATTCGGTGGCAGTTTGGTTTGAACGATATCCCGATGCTGAAGTGATTTCTGTCAGTCAGGACGATAATACCTTGAATTGCCAGTGCGATGACTGTCGGAAAATCGATGAGAAAGAAGGTTCGGCAAGCGGTACAATGATTCGTTTTGTAAATGCAGTTGCGGCTAATTTTCCCGATAAAACCATTTCAACACTTGCTTATCAATATACAAGGAAACCCTCAAAAACAAAGCCTGCCGATAATGTGCTGATCACGCTTTGTTCAATCGAATGCGACAGGAGTGCGCCCATCGAAGAAAAATGTACAGATTTCGCCGAAGATTTAATCGGCTGGAAAGCGCAAACCGAACACATTCGGATTTGGGATTACACAACACAATTCACCAATTTTCTGGCACCGTTTCCCAATATCCGCACACTGCAACCCAACATAAAATTCTTCCGCGACAATCACGCAACCTGGGTTTTTGAACAGCACAGCCACCAGCCCAGCGAACTGTTTGAGTTGCGTTCTTACCTCACTGCAAAACTGTTGTGGAACCCTGATTTGGATGCCGATGAAATCATCACTGAATTTACAAACGGATATTATGAAGAGGCCGGTGTTTTTGTGAAAAACTATATCGATCTGATACACGATGAAATTCTAAAAGACAGCACATTTTTCCTGTTTTTATATGGTGATCCGGCGCAGGCTTTCAACTCATGGCTGAACCCTGAAATGTTGAAACAATACAATACACTATTTAATAAAGCCGAAAGTGCAGTCGAAAATAAACCTGAAGTTTTGCAGCGGGTTAAAATTGCCGGTCTGAGTACCGATTATGCCATGCTTGAAATGGCCAGAAACGGCATGTCGCCTGATTTTCAACTCTTGGAAAACGGAACTGTTTCAGTTGACGTGAGTTTGCGAATCAACAGGTTTAAAGAAAGCTGTAAAAATGCTGGCATCACTTTGATGAACGAAATGGGTTACACCGTGGAAGAATACCTGGCATTGTTTGAAAATACGCTGCAAAGGGCGGCAATGACAAATGTGGCACGAAATAAAAAAGTTACGCTCAACACAAAACCAAAAAAATATGCCGCTGAAAATCCGCAGGCTCTTACCGACGGCGCTTTGGGAGGCAATAATTTTTATGCCAACTGGCTGGGATTCGAAGTAAATGATCTGGAAGCTGTTATCGATCTGGGAAGTGAAATGGAAATCGATACCATTTCCACGGCCTTTTTGCAGGTTACAAACCACATTGTTTTCTTTCCGGAAAATGTAACTTATTTTACTTCAAAAGATTCAAATTCATTTCAGAAAATAGAAACTGTTGCCAATCCGCGTCCGCTTTCTGCTGAAAGCAAACGAAACGATATTGCATATTTTACAAGTGTTTTTAAACCTGTGAAAACCCGGTATATAAAAATTGCAGCTAAAAATATGTCAATGGCACCGGTGTGGCATAATGCCGCCGGAGCACCAGCCTGGATTTTTGCTGATGAGGTTATTGTGAACTGATTTTATAACTTCTTTCTGGTTGATTTTTTTTTGTGAATTTTGGATAGAAACTTTTTTAAAATGAAACAATTTACAATAACGGTGGCTGATGATAAAGTTGATTTCTTTGTTGAATTAATGAAGAGAATCACTTTTGTCAAAGAAATTAAAGAAGAAAAAGGTTTTGAAGTACCTGAAGAACATAAATCACTTGTAAGAGAACGGATAGCGAAATATAAAAATTCGCCTGACAGTTATCTTGATTGGGATGAAATTGAGGAAAAACTCATAACTTTCTAATATTTCGGTGCGTTGCACCTTTCTTTAATCATACAATTATCTATCCTACAAAGATTTCGCCACTCTGTGGCTTTAGTTTAGTGTGGCTTATCGAACAATGAAATTAAAAAATTGAGTTTTTCAAATAGCCCTAAAAATGTATTTCGTTTCCGTTAAAATTCTTTGATTAAACCAATAGTAAAACCCAGTTCATTATCGTCTTTTGTTATTAGTGGTTTGTTTAAAACTACTTCGAGTGTAGTATTAAACGGGAGATAAGTGGAAGAAAGTGTGAGGATTTCTCCCAGCACAAAAATGTCTCTTTCATCTTCAAGAACCACAATTGCTATGGTTGAAAGATTACTATTTAACAGCCATTTTTCAAAGTGTTTGGCGTAATTGTATTTCCCGTTTATATAGCCACCGTCCTGGTATTCGTTTTTACGTTGAAATGACATCCACCCTGAGATTTCGGCAGTTAAAGTATGAACAGATTTCGATGGATTTTTGATGAAGTTCCAATCCCATGTAACGATGGGCTGAACCCACGAAAGTTGCCGGATTGTTTGGCTGTACTGGTAGCTGACAAAAATATTTCGCGAATACTTCGAAAATGTTCTGGCCGGAGATTTTGCAAAAACCAGGCTGTCCTTTTTGAATGACTCACGTGTGTTATTTACTCCACCAATTAAATAAATAGGGGAGAGGTGCTCAACATCATGCGCATAATAGAAATTCAAACTCCAGTTTCCACCAACCGAAAATGTTGTGTTAAATTCTGCAGTAGGCACTTTTTCGGTAAAAAGATTTGTTGGATCGAGCCATTGTGATTTTAACGAAACACTGGTTTGGGCATAATTATTCAAACCGAGAAAAAATAAAACAATGCAGAATGTAACAGGTTTGAAATTGGTTTTTGGTTTCATTTTTGGTTTTTTTGAAAATGTCAGGCTAAATTAAAAGGATTGTTTTAAAATCTGCAATCAAACTCCTGTCTCCACAAAATTTTTGATCAATAACATAAAAAATGGATTCCGTCCTCCGAATAACAATCGGCAGGACGGAATCCAACTTTAAACTTTAAACTCTGAACTTTGAACTCTGAACTCTAAACTCTGAACTCCAGACTATTCCTCCTCATTCGTCATCGAATATGGAAATGCTTCTTTTGAAGTACCCCGTTTTTTATTTGGTGTATTTGTCATCGAGAATGTGATTTCACCGCCATCCAGAATTGTTGAATGTTTGATGAAATTTTTGTCGTATTCGGCTCCGTTTAGTTGAATATCATCTACATAAAAATTTTCTTTCGAATTTTTTTGTGAATTGATTACAAATTTATTCCCGTTTTCAAGTTGAAGTGTGATTTTATCGAACAATGGAGCGCCAAAAACATACTCATTTGTGCCGGGTGAAACAGGGTAAAATCCCATTGAACTAAAAACATACCAGGCCGAAGTTTGACCGTTATCTTCATCACCGCAATAACCATCGGCCTGTGGATTATATAGTTTTGTTAAAACTTCGCGAATCCATTTTTGAGTTTTCCAGGGCTGTCCAGCATAGTTGTACAAATAAATCATGTGCTGAATGGGCTGGTTTCCGTGGGCGTAATTTCCCATTCCGGCAATCTGCATTTCGCGTATTTCGTGAATTACACCGCCATAATACGATTCATCGAAAATTGGCGGAACAACAAAAACTGAGTCAAGCATTCCTGCAAATTGTTCGTTTCCACCCATCAGGTTTTTCAGGCCTTCAATATCCTGAAAAACGCTCCATGTGTAGTGCCAGCTGTTTCCTTCGGTAAATGCATCGCCCCATTTATATGGGCTGAACGGCGACTGGAATTCCCCGTTTTCATTTTTTCCGCGCATTAATTTTGATTCAGGATCATAAACATTTACATAATTCCGTGCCCTTTTTTTGAAAAGGTCGATTTGTTCCTGTGGTTTTTTTAATTCCTGCGCCAGTTTCCAAACGCAATAATCGGCATAAGCATATTCAAGCGTGCGTGCGGTGTTTTCTCTGATTCCCACGTCGTATGGAATGTAGCCCAGTTTGTTGTAATAATCGGCACCAAATCGTCCAACTGAAGTTGTCTTTTCATTCCATCCTTCGGTATTTTTCAAAATGGCTTCATACAAAGTTTCAATATCATAACCACGAATTCCTTTTAAATATGAATCGGCGATCAAAGAAGCTGAGTTGGAGCCAATCATGCAATCTCTGTGACCCGGACTTGCCCATTCCGGCAGCCAGCCACTTTCTTTGTAAGTATTTACCAAACCTGCCATAATCTGCGAATTCAGTTCGGGGTGCATCAACGTAAAAAATGGAAAAACAGCGCGGAAAGTATCCCAAAAACCGTTGTCGGTAAACATATAACCCGGTAAAACTTCACCATTGTAAGGACTGTAATGAACGATTTCATTTTGGGCGTTGTATTCATAAAATTTGCGGGGAAACAAAAGTGTGCGGTACAAACTCGAATAAAATGTTTTGCGTTGTTCTTCTGTTCCGCCTTCCACTTTAATTTTCGAAAGCTCTTTTTCCCAAATGGCTTCTCCTTCGTTTTTAATTTCATCGAAATTTTTTGTGCCGATTTCGCGTTCAAGGTTTAATTCAGCTTGTTCCAGACTGATAAACGATGAAGCTACTTTTACGTTCACTTTTTCTCCTTTCGTGGTTTTGAAACCCACGATTGCACCTGCATGAAAACCTTTTGCTTCTTTTAAATCTGTCAAATCTTCATCTTTCCAGGTTTTTGTTATTTCGAAATCTTTGTCGAAAACAGCTACAAAATGGTTCCTGAAATTGGCAGGCACACCACCGCGGTTGTTCTGACAATAACCGATTATTTTCCGTTCTTCGGGTATGATTTTTACCATCGAACCTCCATCAAATCCATCCAAAATTAAATATGAATTGTCGTTTTGCGGAAATGTGAACCTGAAATTTGCTGCCCGGTCGGTTGGTGTAACTTCGGCAGTAACATCAAAATCTGCCAGATATACTTTATAATAATGAGGTTGTGCAACTTCAGCTTTGTGCGAAAACCACGACTGGCGATCATCTTCCTTGTATTTCAAATCACCGGTAACCGCCATAAACGAAAATGCTGCGTAATCGTTTATCCACGGACTTGGTTGGTGGGTTTGTTTGATGCCGCGGATTTTTGTGTCGTCATATCCATAACACCAGCCGTTTCCCATTTTTCCGGTTTGCGGTGTCCAGAAATTCATTCCCCAGGGCCGCGCAATTGCAGGGTAGGTATTCCCGTTGGAAAGCGAATAATTTGAATCGGTTCCCATTAACGGGTTTACGAGGTTGGTTAGTTTTTCGGCTTTAACTACTGCGGACTGCTCTTTTTTAACCGGATTGTTGCACCCGAATAAAAATGCGAGGACGATGATTAATGTTGTGTATTTCATTTTTTTGTTTTGTTTTTTGAACCACATAGGCACATAGAAAACATAGGTTTTTTCTATTGAGCCCTATGTGACTACTGTGGTTAATTATTATTAATATATTATTGATTTAGGCCTGTCTTCCATATTCGCTCCAAAATCAGGGTTTGGTGTATTCCCCATTTTGAAAACCAATTCACCACCATTCATTATTTCCTTGTGGGTAATGAATGATTTTGTGTATGGTTTTCCATTTAAGGTTGCAGACTGAATATATAGATTTTCTTTGCTGTTGTTTTCAGCAATTATTTTAAATGATATTCCTTCATCCAAAACTATTTCAGCTGAATTGAAAAGCGGGCTGCCAAAAACATAAGCACCATTTGCAGGATTTACCGGGTACATTCCCATTGAAGAAAGTACATACCATGCCGACATTTGGCCACAGTCTTCGTTTCCGCACAAACCGTCGGGTTGGTCGTTGTAAAAAGTGGTACAAATTTCGCGGACTTTTTCAGCGGTTTTCCATTGCTGACCGGCATAAGCAAATAAATAAACAGTATGATGACTTGGCTCATTTCCATGCGCATATTGGCCAATCAATCCCGAAATATCAGATGATGCACCTTCAACCTGTTCTGAAGAAATCGAGAACAAACTGTCAAGTTTCGTAACAAAAGCATTTTCACCACCGTGAATTTCGATCAATCCTTCCACATCCTGTGGTGCAAGCCATGTATATTGCCAACTGTTTCCTTCGCAAAAATCATCTTCGCGGTGCTGCGAAAATATCGGGCTGAAAGGGGTTCTCCAGGTTCCGTCGGCCATTTTTCCCCGCATAAATTTTATGCTGTCATCAAAATAAAATTTGTAAAATTTTGAACGTTTTGTGAACAGTTCAGCATCTTCTGCTTTTCCCAAAGCCGTTGCCATAGCTGCAATACACCAGTCATCGATGGCATATTCAAGTGCGCGGGCAACCGATTCAACCTGCGAATCGGCAGGAATAAAACCCTGTGATTTTACAAAATCCAATCCGCGCTCATCACGCAAAGCCGAAGTTTTCATGGCTTCAAAAGCTCGTTCTGCATCAAAACCTGTGTATCCTTTTAAATAAGCATCGGCAATTACAGGAATGGCATGATAACCAACCATTGTATTTGTTTCGTTTCCATGCAGGTGCCAAATGGGGAGTTTGCCTTGCTGATCATAAATATCGAGCATTGTATTTACAAAATCGTTGACACGCTCCGGCTGAACCAGCGTAAACAGCGGGTGTGCAGCACGGTAGGTATCCCACAAGGAAAATGTTGTATAAGTTTGGTGTCCCGGATTTTGATGCACTTCATGGTCAGCTCCCCGATAATCACCATTAACATCATTAAAAAGGGAAGGCGCAATCATTGTGTGGAAAAGCGAGGTGTAAAAAGTTTTCTTTTCAGTTAAATCTTCTGTTTCTATTTTGATTTTCCCCAATTCGGTATTCCATTTTTCATTTGCAGAATTGCTTACCGAATCAAAATCCCACCCGGCGATTTCGGTTGAAAGATTATTTGTTGCACCTTCAATACTTACCGGAGATATGGCAGTTTTAGCCAGTAATTCGCCGTTTCCTTCAAATTCGATAATGGCTGTGATTTCGCCAATATTTTTGTCGGATTTAATGATTTCGAAGTTCTTTATTTCTTTTGAAAATTCCGTGTAATAAAAAACACGTTGATCATTGGCCCAGCCTTTTGAAAAGCGTAATCCCTGAATACTGTTGTTGCCAATCTTTTTTATTTCACCTTTTGTAAGATTGTCCCAACCTGTTCCATATTTCAAATCAACCACGACCTTCGAATTGCCCTCATTTTTAAAATTATACTTATGAAAACCTACTCTTTCGGTAGCGGTTAGTTCAGCTTTAATATTATATTTTTCAATTTCAATGGCATAATAACCGGGTTTAACTGTTTCGTTTTGATGCGTATATTTTGCCTGCCAGCTGTATTGTTCCTTGTCATTTTTTGACGGCACGAAATCGCCGGAAACCGGCATGAAAAGTATGTCGCCCAAATCGCCAATTCCTGTTCCGCTTAAATGGGTATGTGCAAAACCGATCAAAATTGAATCGGAATAATGATAACCCGAACACCAGTCCCAGCCTTGTGTTGGATTGTTTGGCCCCAATTGTACTGCTCCAAACGGAACATTTGCACCAACAAAAACATGTCCGTGATAATCGCTTCCAATATATGGATCGACAAATTGTGTATAGTTGGTTTCAGTTACAACGGTTGGTTTTGCCTCCTTTTTGCTTTCGCAAGATGCAATTGTTAATGCAAGAGCCAAAACAGGGAAATAAAATAATTTTTTCATTGAATAAGGACTTTTTAATTTTTTTTAAATACAAATATATACAAGTAGGAGAAATAATAGGTGTGAACAGTAATTTCTTGTCAGTAGATCCAACTACTATGAAGTACTATATATAAAAAGAATTTGGTGTTTCACTTTGGTTTTCAACCACAGATTTCGCAGATTAACACAGATTATTAAAAAAAATGCCACCACTTTTTTTGAATAAAAAGTGGTGGCATCCTTAGAAAAAATTCAGATGAAGTTTATAACTCCCTGATTTTTATGTTTCTGAACCAAACCGGATATCCATGATCCTGCAAACCGATGTAACCTTCTTTTGCAATTCCTTCGGTCCAGCCGGGGAAAGATTTGAATTTGCTGTTGGCAACCATTGCATCCCATTCAGGAGTCCACAATGTGTAATTAACGACTTCTGTGCCATTTTGAGTATGGGTAACTTTTCCGTCTTTTACTTTAATTACAATTGTGTTCCATTTTCCGGCAGGATGCACGGTTTTTGGGTCGGCAGCAATAATATCATACAACGAACCTGCAAGGTGGCTATCGATTTTATTGTCCGTTGCATCAACATTATCAAGTACCTGAATTTCAGGTGCAGCATAATAGATAGGTTTGCCGGGAACTTCACGAACATTGAAGAAAATCCCAGAATTAGCCATTTTGCTTGCTTTCCAGTCAATTGAAAGTTCGAAGTTTTTATACTTTTTATCCGAAAACAAAATGTCGCCATTTGCTCCTTGCCCCGGTTTTTTCCCTTCCCCGATCACCACTTTCATTGCATCATCCTCCAATTCCCAGTTTGCAGGCATTGCAGTTCCGTTACACTGGCGCCAGCCATCAAAGTTTTTCCCATTAAAAAGTAATACCCAACCATCTTTTTTCTCCTGTTTCGAGAGTTGATTAACTTTTTGAGCAGATGCTGAATTTCCAAACAGCAGAATCGCTGCAATCAACGAAAACGTCATTAAAAATACTTTTTTCATTTTTTTGATTTTTAAATCCCCGAGGGGAATATTTGTAAAATTGGTTTAAATAATTTCAAGCTGATAAAGATAATGTAATTGTTTCCGGCAATCAATATGCAACGTTAAATTAGCGCAATAAAAAGTAGATTTCCATCCTGGGAGTCGATTGCAATCGAACTTTGAATTTACTTTTTAATACATTTACCAGTCAACTATAACTTTTCTTTCATGGAAAAATGCGATGTTATTTTCAGATATTATGAAAAAATATATGACCGCTCTTTGACTGAGCAGGAAAAGGAGACAATTCAAACCTCGTTCAGAAAAGAAACTTATAAAAAGAAACAAATTATTTTCAGTAATGGTGAATTGAATACACGGCATTATTTTGTTTCAAAGGGATTGTTGCGGATGTATGTAATCGACAAAATGGGGAAAGAATTCAATATTTTGTTTGCCAGCGAAAACCAGTGGATTGGCGATTTATCAACACCGGCCCAGACTTCCTTTTTTTTAGATGCTGTTGAAAAAAGTGTAGTTTATTCCATTTCTGACGAAAACATGAAGTTGATTACCAATAATTTTTCTGCTTTTGTGAAATATATCAAACGTTCATATATCTTCCTCCAAAAACGTTTGGTATCAATTTTAGCAAATACCGCCGAAGAAAATTATGACGAACTGTGTGAGCAATATCCCGGGTTAATCCAACGGCTTCCACAATATCATATATCATCCTATTTGGGTGTTACTCCTGAATTTTTAAGTAAGATTTTATCGAAAAAAGCAAGAAATAAAGACTAATAAGTGTTTTTCTTAAACTAGTTTATTTTTTCTGGTATGTTTAACCAGTATGTTTGCAGTGTTAAACATTTAAAAAACAGAAGAAATGAAAAAATCAATTGGATTATTAACGGCAGTTTTATTAACTGCATCTGCAGTTTTGGCAGCGGAAACTAAGGAAGAAAAATCAGCTTTTGATATAGATACAAAGGCAAGTAAAATAACATGGAACGCCAAAAAAGTATCCGGTGAACACACGGGTAATGTTTCGCTAAATGGTGGAAAAGTTTGGGTTGAAAAAAGTGCAGTGGTTGGTGCAAATATTAACATGGATATGAATTCTATTTCGTGTACCGATTTAACAGATGCCGAATGGAATAAAAAACTGGTTGGACACCTGAAATCTGATGATTTCTTTTCAGTTGAAAAACATCCGGAGGCTTCTTTCGAAATCACTTCGGTAAAAAAAGGAAGTAACGGAGATCATATGGTAAACGGAAAACTCACCATTAAAGGAATTTCAAATGACATTAGTTTTCCGGCAAAAGTAAATCTTTCGAATGGTGTTGTTAAAGCTAACGGCACAGCCAAACTTGACCGTACCAAATGGGATATTCGTTATGGTTCGGGCAAATTTTTTGAAGGTTTGGGAGACAAAATGATTTACGATGAATTTGATATTACTTTCGATATTACAGCAAAAAGTAAAACTGAATTGACGCAAAATTAATTTTTAGATTAAATACACCATGAAATAATTAAGGATTCGATTTTTCGAATCCTTTTTTTTTTTTTTGATAAATCCGTTAAGACAACTTTAAATACATATAGTTTTTATTAAACCTTTTTATTTTGTTTTTTTACGCAACTTTTCAAAATGATCGTTATGAATTATTTCTTCCGTATTTTACTGTTTGTAATACCGGCTTTTATGATTTCCCAAAATTCAAGTGCACAAAAATTGAAAATTAACGAAATCATGTCATCCAATACACAGGTTGTGTATGATGAAGATGGTGACACTCCCGATTGGCTTGAGATTATAAATAACAGTGGAGCTGAAATAAATCTTTCTGATTATTTTTTAAGTGAAAATCCCGACAATTTATTAAAGTGGAAAATGCCTGAAATAATTTTAAAGCCAAATCAGCCATTACTTATTTATGCATCCGGAAAAGACAGGCCTGTTGCCCCGTTACATTGGTACACAATAATTGATATTGGCCAAAACTGGCGTTATATTGTTCCGTCAAGTGAGCCATCTTCAACCTGGAAATCAAATGGTTTTTCTGAAACAGGCTGGTTAACAGGCCCAAGTGGAATTGGGTTTGGCGATAATGACGATAATACAGTGATCGCATCCGGGAAAATGTCCGTTTTTATGCGCAAGAAATTTTCAATATCCAATCTGCAAAATTTAAAATCGATTTGGCTGCACATGGATTATGACGATGGATTTGTTGCCTATTTAAACGGAACTGAAATTTGGAGAGCAGGTATGGGGCAGGCCGGATCTGTGGTAAATTTCAATACTGCGGCTAATTCGCATGAAGCAAATATTTTTAATGGCGGTTTGCCCGATGGTTTTGATATTTCGCAATACATTAATTTGTTGAATGAAAATGAAAATGTGCTTGCAATTCAGGTACACAATACAGATATAACTTCAAGTGATTTGTCGGCAATACCTATATTATCAGTAGGTTATGCAACTCAGGAGAATTTAAATGCACCAGTTTCGAAATATTTTAATGTTGAAAACCTGAATCCACACACTAATTTCAAACTTTCATCATCGGGTGAAACATTAAGTTTAACTTTTAAAGATGGAACAGTAACCGATTCAATTAGTTACGGAATTATTCCAAGTAATTTTTCATTTGGACGTGATATAAACAACCCGGAAAATTGGGGATATTTTGCTGAATCAACTCCTGGATTACCAAACAATACTGAAATTGCGACAGATTTTGTAAGTGGCGAAGTCAAATTTTCAATCAAAAATATGTTCCTGTCAACCACGCAGTACCTTTCATTAAGCGGGGCTGCAAGTGGCGAGGAAATCAGGTTCACCGAAAATGGAGATGAACCTATAGGTACAAGTGCAAAATATCAGTTTGGAATTCAGATTGACAAGAATAAGGTAATTAGGGCAAGAATATTTAAACCAGGGGCCATACCGGGAAAAATTACATCACACACCTACTTGTTTGATAAAAAACCTACTTTACCTGTAATTTCAATTTCTACAAATTACGAAAACCTGTGGGACAATGAGACAGGAATTTACATTTTGGGTGATTCATATGTAAACGAAAATCCTTATTACGGAGCAAACTTTTGGGAAGACTGGGAAAAACCTGCAAGTATTGAAATGATTGGTGTTGATGGAGAACGTGTTTTTAATCTGAATTGTGGAATAAAAATATTTGGCGCATGGAGCCGTGCAAATCCGCAAAAATCGCTGGCTGTATTTTTTAGTAACGAATATGGTGATCCTGTATTAAAGGATATTACACTTTTTAAATCGAAACCTGAAATTACTTCATTCAAATCAATAGTGTTGCGAAATTCAGGCAACGATTATGGTCAGACACGTTTCAGAGATGGTTTTATGACTGATTTGGTAAAAGATATGAATACTGATATACAGGCTTTTGAACCTGCAATTTTGTATTTAAACGGAGAATATTGGGGTGAGCTAAACCTGCGCGAAAAAGTAAACGAAGATTATATAGAAAGTAATCATGGAATAGATTCAGACAAAATCAATATTCTTGAGGGGCAATCGGATATTGTTGAAGGATCGAACAGTGAATATCTTGAATTACTTGACTTTTTGAATAGTAACAGTTTGATAAATGATGCTAATTATGAGTTTGTTGCAAACCAGATTGATATTGATAACTTTATTGATTACCAGTTGTCTCAAATTTATTTTAATAACCGCGACTGGCCCGGAAATAATATAAAATTTTGGCGTCCACAGGCAGAAGATGGAAAATGGCGGTGGATTTTATACGATACCGATTTTGGTTTTGGTATGTACGGAGGTACAGATTACACGTTAAATACAATTCAGTTTGCCCTCGAACCAAACGGACCAACATGGCCCAATCCGCCATGGTCAACTTTTATGCTCCGAAGACTTGTTCAAAATGCAACATTTAAACATAAATTTATAAACCGTTTTGCCGACATGTTAAATACAACATTTGTCAGTGAAAACGTAATTGCAAAAATTGATAGTATTGGAGCGATTATTCTGCCGGAAATACCAAATAATTTTAAAAGATGGGGTACGCCGGGTCCGTCAACGTGGAATTCTGCCGTTGAAACAATGAAAACCTTTGCCCAAAACAGGCCTCAATATGTTCGCAATCATATTAATCAGCAATTTGTTAATTCGGGTATTTTTGATTTAATGCTTTCTGTTGTTCCTTCTGAAGCCGGAAATGTAAAACTAAACACTATTGAAGTGGGAGGTGATTTGTGGCAGGGAAAATATTTTCAGAATGTTCCGGTTGTCTTAACTGCTAATCCCCGAAATGGATACGTTTTTAATCATTGGGAAATAAATGGGGTTACTGTTTTTGATAAATCTGTCGAGATAAATCTCACAAAAAATACAACAGTAAAAGCTATTTATGATGACGTGGCCGATGATGGGAATTCTATTGTATTCAATGAAATAAATTACAGTTCATCACCGGATTATGATGCCGGTGATTGGGTTGAAATTTACAATTGGGGCAGGATTGACCTTAATATTTCAGGTTGGGTTTTTAAAGATAATGACAATTCACATCTGTATGTGATTCCACAAAATACAATTCTAAAAAGTAACGATTATCTTGTTTTGTGCAGAAAAGAAACTGATTTTAACGCAATTTATCCAAACGTTTTAAACCATATTGGTGATTTTGATTTTGGTTTGGGAAGCACTGAAGATGCACTCCGTTTGTACGACACCACTGGGCAACTTGTCGATTCTGTAGCCTTTGGAAGTGAATCTCCCTGGCCCGTTGAACCAAATGGAAATGGACCGACACTGGAACTCAGCAGCTATCACAACGATAATTCGAATGCTGAATCTTGGAAAGCATCGGTTGTAAATCTGGGTACACCGGGAGCTGTGAACAGTATTACAACCGGAACGGAATGGCTTGCAAACAGCGATACTGAAAAACATTTGAAAATTTACCCCAACCCGTTTACTGAAGAAACCAGGTTGAGAATAGAAAACCACAATAATGAAACAATGAGTGTGAACATTTTTTCGTTGGATGGGAGATTGGTGAAACGTGATATAACGCAAACCATAGAATACATTTGGCACGGCGATAACCAGAATGGACAGAAATTACAACCCGGTATTTATATCTGTAAAGTGCAGTCAGGAAATTTTTCGTTTACTGGGAAAGTTGTATTAAGTAAATAAGAAAGCTGGATTTTACTATTATACTGTTATTACTTACATAGTTATGCTGAATAATTTCCGGATTTAATATTCCCGTAATCCGGATTCTATTTTTTCCATTTGCCATATTTTAAAAAGTACTTCATCATTTGGTATTTCTCTGTTTTCGTTTAACAGAAATTCATCGATACTATTTTTTGATTCTTCATCTAAAAGTAGCGGTTTTAATGCTGTTTCACTTCTGAAATGGTAATTTTTATATTTCAATGGCAGTTCGTTTGCATTTATGCGGGCTGGATCTTTGTCGAAAATAACCATTGCTTTGTAACTGATTGAACTATCGGAATAATTCCTGATAAATCCTTTTTCGGTAATAATTTCATCGGGTGCGATAAGTGATTTGGCTATTTGCTTTCTGAATCCTGCTTTTTGGAATCGGTTTTTAAAGAAGAAAGAACAGTAATTTATACCAATTTCCAAATTATTTACGAAGGCATAATCCAGTATTTCAAGCGCTGCCAGTTCCGACTCCAAAACCACCGGTTGTTCGGCATGAATAAAAGTATAATTGTGTTTTAACAATTTTGGCGCATTGTGTTTGGTTAACCTTAACTGGTGCAGGTTCAGGTTGGTAACTCCGGCTTTTATCATTTCGGGCAGAAGTTGTATTAACTTTGCTTTTTCTTCCGGAACTGCAGGAATTTCGATGGTGATGTTCGGAATAATTCCTTTTGCATAAGCAATTTTGTCTAAACTGAAATGAGTTGCACCAATGTCAAAACGAACTTCATTTAATCCGGCTGCAGCAAGTTTTCTAAATTTCTCCTCATCAGCTAAAATTCCGTTGGTGTACATCCAAATGTAAATTTCCGGCGAACAATCTTTTCTTATTTGTTCCAGGTATTGCAATGTCCGGTCGAAATAAATCAAAGGCTCACCACCACTGAAACTCACACCCTTAAAATTGAAATAATTAATATATTCTGCATAAGATTCAGGAGTTTCGAAGTGGAGGTTTTGTGAGGTTGGAATGCAATCTTCTTCCTGAGAAGTAGGACAGTAAAAACATTTTGCGTTGCATTTTCCGGTTATAAAAATACAACTCCAGGTACCTTGTCCGCACAAACTGCACCCTTTTGATATTTGTTTGTGATAGGGTTTTGTTTCATTAAATAACCAGTTGTTCTTTAACTTTTCAGTTAGCCTGTCCCTCTTTTTCTGAGCGCTCCGGGCCTGGAATTCATTTAACCATTTGATGTTTGGATAAGCCGAAAACTCAATTCTGTTTTTATTTACCAGACCATTCTGGTAATTTATAAACGATTCCATATTAATTTCTTATATAGAAATTTGTAAATAAAAAAATGTATTAAATAGAGAGGGGGAAACGGCAAGTTTTAGAGTTCAGAAAAAATGTACAAAAACATTAGAAGTATCTCATTTAAAATGAAATTTGGGAATAACTTACTTTTGTTTTGAAATAAATTCATATACTAAATTCCGGTAATTGCTAAACAGTAAAAACTCAAAATTAATGAATCCGAAATTACTAAAAATCACGAATTTACAAGTTTATTCCCAGGTTAAATTTGTATCGTTAGTTTTCAAATGAATATCCATTTGCGGAAAAGGTATAGCAAAATCGTGTTCTGTAAATTTTCGGTTGATTATTTTCCGGATTTCACTTTTCATTTTCTCAATCCGGAATACATTTTCAATAATACAAAGCAATTAAAAATCAAGTGACGAACTACCAAAATTAACAAATCGGGTTCGAGGATGGTGGGGATATAAAATATCAGGATTTACCATGGAAGTGGCTTCAAGAATCATACTTTGTTGGTGGTAATTAACGAATTTGGGATAATAATTGATATTTTATCCCGGTTCAATCCTTATGATGTGCTCCAACCTATTTTTAATATTTTGGTATTATAAAAAAATAGGTTAATGGAGCAATCATACCAAAGATTTACGTAATAGTCAAAATATTCCCGTTCAATTTTACATCATAACTTTTCAGGTTGGTTGTAGCCGGACCATTTATCACAGCGCCGGAGGTTGTAAATTTAGAGCCGTGACAAGGGCAAGGTATATCTTTGTTTGTAGGATTGTAGGCTACGGTGCAACCCGAATGAGTACAAACTTTAGACAAAGCCAAATACACGGCATCTGACGATCGAATTATGATAATGTCGCCTTTGTATGCAAATCCGCCAACACTTTTAAGGCTTGAATAAGTCGATTCATTTAAATCAACCGTAATCCCACCTCCCGGGTTTTGGTTTTCATCCTCAGGCAAATCATCGGAACATGAATTAAAAAGCAGGGGTGCTGAGAGCAATAAACTGCCGCCAACGGCAAAATTTCTAAAAAATTTTCTTCTTTCCATATTAATATTGATTAAAATTAAATGCTCTTATTAAATTGAATCCCAGGAATAAATGGCCATCTGTCCAATCTCCACCGTCAGGGTTAGTAATAATTCCCTTATCGTACATTTGCTGAACGTTCGAAACCATAATTTGGAAAAGATGTCCGGAAGTACCCAGATCAATACTGGCTGACAGCGGATTTGTATTATCGATTTTATTTTCAAAACGGTATAGATATTCGATATTGAAGGTTACTCTTTTTGCTAATTTGAATGTACCTCCAAATGCCGTTGTAACAAACGAATATGAGTTATTTTCAAAGGGAATATATCCGGTGGTAATATAGCCGGGCGAAACCTGCAACGCAAAATTATTAAAACTCCTGGCCAGGTGAAGTTGAATGCTGCCAGAGACTTTCTCAGAAAAATCGCTGTATTCTTCAGGAATCACATTTCTAATTGTTGGTAACGAACCTGCCACAGTTGCGGTTAAAGTTACAGGCATTGCCGAAGATTGTGTAAGAAAACGGTACTTAATAAACGAATCGTAAGTTTTCCAGTAACTGCTTCGCCCTATACCCAGGTTTAAATCTTTTGTGATTCCGTATTCAAAACCCAAACGCATTGAAGCATAGTCCAATCCAAAGTAATCGTAGAATCCACCGCTGATATCGCCAAATCTATGCTGAATAAGCAGTTGTAACTCATTTTTTGCCGCAACATTTGCCGAATGCAGATTAATAAAACGTGTTCCCTGAAATACATTTTTCACTGCTTTAACTTCATCTTCCTGTGCTTGTATTCTGAAAGAAAAAAATAGGGCGAGAAAAATAATAGTAATTTTTATCATAGGATTGATAATTAATGTTTTGTAAACTTTAACATTTTTTGTATATCATTTGTTCTCAAGTCAATAAAATAAATTCCCTTGTTCAAATGCTGGATATCAATTTCAGTTGTGGTATTAAATTGCTTTATCATATGTAGCTTTAATCTACCTGATATATCGTAAATTGAAACCTGTGTTTCAGTTCCCTGAATTTCATTCATTTTAATAAATACTTTGTCGGTAGCAGGATTTGGATAAATAATTACTGACAAATTTTTATTATCAGAAACAGAAGTTGTTATCCAGTTAATATCAGTAAAGTTGGTATTATGCATAAACATCAAAGTTGTATCACCTATTACATCATTTAATTCTATTCTCCAGGCGTGGTCGGCGGGAGGAGTATCGTACATCCCATTTTTGTTATGGTCGGCGAAAAAGTCCACATTGTAAGATTTGCCATTTTCAATTCCGAAAACATCAACCATAAAATCTACTTCTGATATAACATTTACCCTTTGAATTTCAATTCCTGAATTTTTATCGCTTACACCCAGTTGCAGGTTTTGACCAACATGCGGGTTCATTCCCATAAAATGCACAGTAAGTTTATTCTTCCAGAGAATATCTGTAAAATTGGTATTATGATGAAAGGTAAGCATGGTATCTCCAATTACATCATTTAATTCTATTCTCCAGGCGTGGTCGGCAGGAGGGGTATCGTACATCCCATTTTTGTTATGGTCGGCGAAAAAATCAATATTGTAAGATTTGCCTTTTTCAATCCCGTAAACACTAACCATAAATTCACTAGTTGCAGTAACGTTAATGCGCTGAATTTCCATTCCTGAATTTTTATCGATAACTGCCATTTGCAGGTTTTGTCCAACATGCGGATTCATTCCCATGAAATAAACCATAAGTTCGTTCTTCCACATAATATCAGTAAAATTGGTATTGTGCTGAAAGTTTAGTGTAGTATCGCCCATTACATCATTTAATTCTATCCTCCATGCGTGGTCGGCAGGGGGTGCATCATAATTTCCATTATAATTGTGATCGGCAAAAAAATCAACATCGTAAGACATTCCGTTTTCGATTCCAAAAACTTCAACAATAAAATCAACTTCTGCAGTAACATTAAGCCGTTGAATAACCATCCCCATGTTTTTTTCAATTACAGCTAAATGCAAGTTTTCACCTACATGCGGGTTCATGCCCGTGAAGTGAACTGTGAGTTTATTCTTCCACTTGATATCGGTAAAATTGGTGTTATGTTGAAAGTCCAATGTTGTGTCGTCCGTTACATCATTTAACTCCAGTCTCCAGGCATGGTCAACAGGTGGAGCATCATAACCACCGTTTTTGTTATGATCGGCATAAAAATCGATGTTATATGAGTGATTTTTCTCAATACCTGAAAATACCACTTCAAAACCGACACTTGCTACTACTTTTTTTCGTTCAATTTCAATTCCTGAATTTTTGTTTGAAAGTGACAGCCATAAATCTTGTCCCACATGAGGTGTCATTCCTGTGAAATTTACAGTCAGTTTATATTTGCCTTCGTCAACCGATCCATCTTTAACTTCAATTTTGCCAATCATACCGCCTGCAACATGAGGATCGCATTGGTAATCGTACTTTCCAGCAGTATTAAAAACATGATGAAAAGTCCATCCAGATCCCACTGAATTCCCAAACGATTCAGGGTTTGAAGGAAAAGTAGTTTTATTTCCATTTACATTGTGATTTCCCTGGGTATTTTGCCATTCAATAGTATCCCCAATTTCTATCTGAAGTTCATTGGGTGTAAATTTATAGTTGGAAACGTTTACAATGTGTTTCATCGCAGTTGTGCCGGAAACTAAAATCATACCAACCATTCCAAGACCAACATGCGGATCACATTGATAATTGTATTTGCCGGAAGATGTAAATACATAGCTGTAAGTCCAGTTTGAACCAGGGTTATTCCCAAACGACCCGGGATTTGTGGAATAAGTAATTTGTGTTCCATTTACATTGTGATATCCATCTGTATTTTTCCATTCAACAGTGTCGCCGATTGATATCGTTAATTCATTTGGGGTGAATTTGTAATCCGTTACAGTTACAACATGTTTAACACTGCCGGAAACAGGAGAAGTAATCGAAAAGAACATCACCGAAAAAAGAAACAAATAGGGGGTTAAATGATTTTTAAAAGTAAAATCTGTTTTCATATGCTTATTATTTAATTTGATACAATTATAAAAGAGATAAAAAGAGATATATATCTTATATATGTTTAAATTTTTTAATTCACCTGGTTATTTTTTAGTAGATTTTAATCCAACGAAATGATAAAGTGGACAAAAACCAATAAAACTTGTAATTACAAGCACAACTGAAATAGCAATTAGAATGAATCCCAAAGTTCCGGAAATTACATTTAAGTAATACAGAAATGCAATCAGCACAGCTATTAAAACTCTGATTACTTTGTCGATAGAACCGATATTTTTTTTCATAATTGATAATTATAAATTCAATACAACAGGAAATTCAATTACACAAATATTTTAAGTTTGTTATTTAGTATTCTATCCAAATATAAGGGTTGTGAAACTGTAAAAGCGGTGACCTGGGTTACAACTCAGAATATTTTAATTTCGGTACCCAGTTGATTAACTTTTCTTTCATTTTCAAGTTTTTTCATCACCCGACTGACAACTTCCCTTGCAGTACCCAGATCTGTTGCAATTTGACGATGCGATATTTTCAGGGGATTTTTACCGGTAAGTTTAACTTGTGATTTTAGATATTCCAAAATCCTGGCATCCATTTTATCAAATAGTAACTGGTTTATCATATCAATTAATTCATTGTAGCGCGTATTGTATTGCATGAAAAACAACGAATTTAGCTCGGGATAATCCTTCAGCCATCGGAAAACATTGTCAGATGTCATTAATAATACCTCCGATTTTTTTTCAGTTGTGGCATAAACTTTACTTGGCTGATTTTTCAGACAAGCATCAATCGTCATAATACAACTCTCTCCCGGTTGTATATAGTATAACAGCAATTCCTTGTCCTCATTTCTTGTAAACACTTTAACAAGACCTGATGTTACAATCGGAACTGCTTTTACATATTGACCAATACGCATAACTTCCGTTTTTCCCGGTATCTCCACAATTGTCGATTTATCAATAATTTCAGCGGCCAATTCGGTACTCAAGCTGGGAAAAATATCTTTTGTGTTCATTTGATTGTTTTTAAATAAGTTTTATTTCGATTTTAATCACAATTTAATTCTTCTTCATTTATGTTGCAAATGATCTTATTTTTCAATGTTCATTTTATCCATTTTATACAATAATAGTTATTGGTATTTTGTTCAGAGTTTGAGGGTATTCAAAAATCTAACCCTAATATTTACAATGTGTAATACTTTGAAATGAAAAAACAATTAATAAAATAAATAATTTTAAAAACATATTTTTGTGCGGTAAAAACAGCAAAATTGCTAAACAATAAAAATTGAGTTTTGTTTCTCATTATCGATTACACTTTTTAATTGTAAATTAACAATGGATAAATTTTCTTCAGTAGGAAATCAGGAATTGGCAGTCATTGAGGATCTGTACCAAACATATCTTGAAAATCCTGAATCGGTTGAAATAAGCTGGCAGCAATTTTTTGCCGGATTTGAACTTGCCCGTACCAATTATCAGCAAAAACCTTCAGAATATAAACATGATGATATCGACAAAGAATTCGCAATACTCAGTCTAATACATGGTTATCGTCAACGTGGTCATCTGTTTACTAAAACCAACCCTGTAAGAAGCAGGCGTAAATACGAACCAACACTGTCAATCGAGAATTTTGGGCTGGAACAAAAAGATTTGCAGAAAGTTTTTAAAGCAGGTAATGATATTGGTATTGGTCCGGCAAAACTAAAAAATATAATAGAACATCTCGAAACTACTTATTGCCATTCCATTGGTGTTGAATACGTTTATATCAGGCATCCCGAAGTTGTACAATGGCTTAAGCAAAAAATGGAAAGTACCCGCAATTCGCATGTGTTTTCCGATGAAAAAAGAAAACATTTTTTCTACCATTTGAAACTTGCTGTTGGGTTTGAAAACTTTATACATAAAAAATTTGTTGGACAAAAACGATTCTCACTTGAAGGTGCTGAAACATTAATTCCATCGCTTGATGCTGTAATTGAAAAAGGTGCAGAGCTTGGTATCGAGGAATTTGTGATTGGTATGGCGCACCGTGGCCGCTTAAATGTTCTAGCCAATATTCTTGAAAAACCTTACGAAAATATATTCAAGGAATACACAGGAAAGGAGTATGAAGATGAAATATCCCAAGGTGATGTAAAATATCATTTGGGCTACGAAAGTGATGTTGTTACGGACAATGGTAAAAAAGTAAAACTCAAACTGGTGCCCAATCCTTCTCATCTCGAAACAGTTGCACCTATTGTTGAAGGGTTGGTTCGTTCGCAAATAGATTCGGTTTATAGAAAAGATTTTGATAAAGCGGCTGCTATTATAATTCATGGTGATGCTGCAATTGCAACACAGGGTGTTGTTTACGAAACAATTCAAATGTCGCGGCTTGATGGTTATAAAACAGGAGGCACAATACATTTGGTAATTAACAACCAGGTAGGGTTTACCACAAGTTATCTCGAAGCCCGTTCGAGTACATATTGCACCGATGTGGCCAAAGTTACCCGTTCGCCCGTATTCCATGTAAATGGTGATGATGTAGAAGCACTGATTGTAACTGTGCAGTTAGCAATGGAATTCAGACAGAAATTCAATTCCGATGTATTTATCGATATCCTTTGTTATCGAAAATATGGCCACAATGAAGGTGATGAACCCCGGTTTACACAACCGGTACTTTATAAGGCAATTGAGAAACACCCTAATCCACGTGACATTTATTCCGAAAAACTGGATAAACTTGGAATAATGTCGTTGGAAGAATCAAAAAAACGAGTAAAAGAATTCGATGATTTTTTGGAGGAGAAATACAATGACTCTGAAAAAATAGAAAAAGTAAAAATCAGAAAATTCCTTGTAAATGAGTTTAAGAATTATGATTATTTGCAAAAGGATAATTTTGAAATCAATGTAAAAACAGGTGTTTCACTTAAAGAATTGAATGAAATTGGCAACAAAATCAATACCCTTCCGAATGATTTAAAATTCTTTAAAAAGGTTGATAGAATTGTTTCAGACAGGCAAATGATGATGAACGATGGACGTCTTGATTGGGCTATGGCTGAATTGTTGGCTTACGGGACACTTGTAAATGAAGGCCATCCGGTTCGGTTGAGCGGCCAGGACAGTGAACGGGGAACTTTCGCCCACAGGCACGCGTCATTTGTTGTTGAAGGTACCGATGAGAAATATTTTCCCCTAAAATATGTCTCTGAAAACCAGGCTCCATTTCATGTTTATAATTCACTATTGTCGGAATATGCAGTTTTGGGATTTGAATATGGATACGCACTTTCGCAGCCCAACGGCTTGACCATTTGGGAAGCACAATTTGGCGATTTCCACAATGTAGCGCAGGTGATAATTGACCAATATATTTCTTCAGCCTATGAAAAATGGGGATTAATGAATGGCCTTGTATTATTCTTGCCGCACGGATTTGAAGGGCAGGGACCAGAGCATTCAAGTGGACGAATAGAAAGGTTTCTCGAACTTTCAGCAAATAACAACATGCAAATTGTTGTACCTACAACACCTGCAAATATGTTCCATTTGCTGCGCCGTCAGGTTAAAATGAATGTGCGTTTACCTTTGGTGGTTTTTACCCCCAAAAGTTTATTGCGTCACCCCATGGTAATCTCGAAAATCGAAGAATTTGAGCATGGCAGGTTTCATGAAATCATTGATGATCCGATTGCCCATCCTGATCTTATTGAGAATGTTGTGTTTACCTCAGGTAGATTGTATTATGATTTGGAAAAATTCCAGGTGGAAAACGGTATTTCAGATACTGCCATTGTTCGTTTAGAACAAATTTATCCGATTCCGCATAAAGGAATCAGTCAAATTTTGAAAAAGTACAGTAAATCGAAAAGACTTATTTGGGCTCAGGATGAACCTCAAAACATGGGTGCATGGCCATTTATTAACAGGAAACTGGCAGACATTGGATTTAAAGTGGTTTCGCGAAAGGAAAGTGCGAGCCCTGCAGTGGGACTAATGGAAAAACACCGGAAGGAGTTGGATTTTATTCTGAAATCAGTTTTTGATGTCAATAAAACTGAGTTGTTGGAAACTGCTAATCATGATAAGGCAAGTCATTAAGATTCAGTTAAATTGAGTTTTAAATATATTATTTGATTGTTATTTGAATTTTGTATTTTGGAGTTTTAAAGTTTTACTTAAAACTCAAACTATTATAAAAAAAACAGGATGATCGTAGAAATTAAAGTTCCCAGTCCGGGAGAATCGATAACCGAAGTGGAAATCGGAAGCTGGCTTGTTGCAGATGGAGCGTTAGTGACAAAAAACCAGGAAATAGGAGAAGTTGAGTCCGATAAAGCCACGCTAACCATTATTGCAAGCGAAGCTGGAAAAATAAAGATCAGTGCTGAAGAAGGTTCTACAATCGCAGTTGGTTCAGTTGTCTGCACCATCGATACAAGTGTTGCACCTGCCTCCACCGAAGAAAAAGCAACTGACAAACCCGGGAAAGAACCATCCGTGGAAAAGGAACAATCAAAATCAGAAGATAAAGTAGTAACGCAAAAACCTGAAAAAATAATTGAAACTTCCTCCGAATTTGCAAATGTGAAGGTTACTTCGGTGGCAAAAGAGATGATGAAAGAACTCGATATTTCGGTTGAAGACGTAATAAACGGATTAAAACGAATTGGGAAAAAGGAAGTCGAACTTGTTGCCGGATTGGAAAAAACCGGAACGACTCAATTTATCTCTGAACAAAAAACAACCTCCCGTGAAATTGACCGTGAAAGAATGTCAAGTTTACGGCGTAAGTTAAGTGAAAGATTGGTTTCAGTGAAAAACGAAACTGCCATGCTGACTACTTTCAATGAAATAGATATGAGTTTTGTAATGGATTTACGCACCAGATACCAGCAGAAATTTACCGAAAAACACGGTTTAAAACTGGGATTCATGTCGTTCTTTACAAAAGCAGTTGCTTTGGCAATGGATTTCCACCCAACGGTAAATGCACAAATGGATGGCGATGAAATTATTTCACCAAGGTTTGTCGATGTGGGAATTGCAGTTTCAACACCTAAAGGTTTAATGGTTCCAATTGTTCGAAATGCTGAAAGCAAAACCATTCCCCAAATCGAAATCGAAATAAAAGAGCTGGCCGAAAAAGCCCGCACAAAAAAAATATCAGTAGAGGAATTAACAGGCGGAACCTTTACCATTACAAATGGTGGAGTATTTGGTTCGCTGCTTTCAACACCCATAATCAATCCCCCGCAATCAGCCATACTGGGGATGCACAATATTGTGGATCGGCCCGTGGCAGTAAATGGTCAAGTTGTTATCCGGCCAATGATGTATATCGCGCTTTCCTACGATCATAGGGTAATTGACGGAAAAGATTCGGTTGGATTCCTTGTAAAAGTTAAAGAATTGCTCGAAAATCCGGAACGGATGTTGACAGGGGGACAGGATGCCGGGAAGTTGCTACTGGGGGTATAATTATTTATGACTGTAAATAGTCAGAAAAAGCCGTTCTTTTTTTTTTAAGGATGGTTTTTTTATTGGATTTCATAAGTAAAATCAAGTTCTATAAACTGGAGTACTTCACCCTTTTTTTTCTATATTTGTTAAAACGATATAATATGAACAGCCCAGAAATAAAAGCGTTTATACGAAAAAATAGCAGTTTGTTCTGGTATATTCCTGATGATAAAAAGGAAGATATTGACGAAGAAATTTTGGTTGAATTTATTCTGAATTACGGTACAATGGAAGATGTGAAGGAGTTGTTTAAGTTGTTGGGAATCGGAACAGTTGCAAAGGTTTTTTACAATGCCACAGGAAGAAAAAAACTAAATTACTATCCGGAAGTTTATAATTATTTCGATTTGTATTTTAAAAAATATGCATAAAGAAATTCTAAACATTGACCAGGTAAATCTTCTTAAACTAGTAAAACAATTTTACAGGGAATATTATTTAGTGGGAGGCACAGCAGTGGCTTTGCAAATCGGACATCGTCGTTCAATCGATTTCGACCTTTTCAAAAATAATTCAATTCGACCAAAGTCAATAATACAAAAAATTTCACAATCGGGTTTTTCCTTTACGGTAACCCGAAGAGTAACCGAGCAATTAAATTGTAATGTTGAAAATGTTAAATTTACTTTCTACGAATACCCTTTTCTAATTCAAGCACCTGTTGTTTTCGAAAATGTTCTAAAAATGCCTGAACTTATTGATTTAGCTGCAATGAAAGCGTATGCACTTGGACGAAGATCAAAATGGAAAGATTATGTAGATTTGTTTTTCTTGTTACATGACCATTTTACAGTTGAACAAGTTTCAAACAGGGCAATTCAAATATTCGATCAATTGTTTTCTCCTAAATTGTTCAGAGCGCAGTTGAGTTATTTTGATGACATTAATTATGCTGAACCAATTGAATATTTAATTCCTGCACCCCCGGAAGACGAAATCAAACAGTTTTTGATTGACAGGGCGTTGGAAATTTAAGATTGAATTTTTACTGATACGAAATATTCCCAATCGTTTTGATTTTTTTCTGGTTAATTGTTGTGCTAAACAAGGTTTTTATTTCTTCTGAATTCATTTTGGTTTCAGGTTGAAATTCTTCCGATTTCAAATAATCAAAAATGCTTTGTTGCAGTTGTCGTCCTTCCGGTTTGTCCTGAATTGCAGCCAAATCACTCATACAAACCAGCAATTTCCCTTCACCTACCTGGAATTCATAAATCAAACCCAATTTGTGGTTTCTTTCAATATTATCGACAACCTGAACCAACGGTTTATAACCTGCCGGAGCATTATCGAGAATAAATGGGCGACTGTTTTTCACTACTGCCCACCACTGCCAGTTAGTGTGAAATTCGGTAGGAAAAGATTTGAAAAGCGGATGTTGTGGATTCGTAAGAATTCCCATCGTTCCGGGAGAAACGGGTTTGTTATTTCTTTCTGAAATACCTTTGAACATTTTATAATTCCAGTAATCAGTTGTAAACAAACCTCCAACTGTAAAGTCAGCAAACTTCTTATGGTCAGGGAAAAACAGCACTTTTTCGCCTGTTTTTAATTTTTGTATCGCCTCTTCCAATTTGTTGGTTACTGCTATTTCTGTGGGTTTCTCGATGTTTTTGTTTTCGGGATAAACCCAAATCGGATAACTGTTTTTATATGAAGTTCCTTCTAATTCAATGTTCAATGTAAGTTTCTGTGGTGATTTTAATTCTGAAAGAGGAAACTTAATGTTCGAAATATCAGCAATTACCCCTTGCGGAATTTCTTTAGTTTCAGAACCGCTGCCAATTTTTTGTCCGTTTTCCGAAATAATATCCCAGTTTACCTTTTGATTTTCAAGTGATTTTTCAGAGTAGTTGGCCACCTGAATTTTTGCATTGAATGTTTCAGAATTGCCCCAGCAATATTTTTCCATTATCAAAAGAGGAACTATTTTGTTGCAAAAATGTGAAAACACTTCGGGTGTAATTAGTCCCTTGTTATCCATAAAAGCATCGAGTATTCCCACAAGTGCGCTTCCCTGTCCGGGGAAATCCTGCAAATCGAGTAGTTGGAAACCGCCAAATCCGGGTGTTCTGATTGCCATTTCAATATCTTCCCGATAGCATAGCATACTTGCCGCACCCGACGCTCTGAAAAATTGCATCGCCTGATCAGCCATTCCTGCTTCTTCAATTCGACGTTTGAATATCTCAAGATTCCATGGTTTTAAAACACCGGTGTATTTTCGTATTTCATCGTAATTGGGGTAAATTTCGTACTGTGCAATTTCATGTCCAATTACAGGAACTGAACATTTACTTATTGCTCCGGCATAATTCACGCTTGTTGAAGGATATTTTCCGTTTATATATCCGCCGTCATAAGCATCGGCAAATGAAAATGAGGCACGGGTGTGGGTACTGAAAGTAGTGTCGGTATCTGCACCAACCCGGCATGTGGTATAATAATCTTCACCTGAAACCTGTCCGCGTGTACCAAGATAATTATTCGACCCAAATGCATACAGTTTATTTGGGTTCATTGTCCTAAGATGACTGACCATGATTTGCATCTGATCAAGACTTCCTCTCAATTCATTCCCTAAAGCCATCATCACAAACGAAGCATGATTGCTGTAATTTTCAAGTATGTTTTCACCTTCAGCAATGAGAAAATCATTCAAGCCTGAAGTGTCATTTTCGCGCAGTCCTCCCCAATAGGGAAGTTCGGGTTGCATATAAATCCCTTCAATATCAGCAGCAGAGAAAGCCGCATTTGGTGGTGTCCACGAATGAAAGCGATAGTGGTTAATTCCAAAGGTTTTGGCAATTTGAAAAACTTTCCTCCAGCTTTCAATATCCATTGGGGGATAGGCTGTTAAAGGAAAAACACATGCATTGTGTTCTCCGCGTAAAAAGGTTGTCAATCCGTTTATTTGAAATTGCGTTCCTTTCGTCGTAAATTTTCGCATTCCAAAATCAACCAGTGTATTATCTTTTCCCTCAGAAGTGATGAGTTCAACATTTAGTTTATAGAGAGTAGGGGAGAATTCACTCCAAAGCTGCACTTTGTTTCCCATAGGATATTTAACTAAAACACGATTTAATCCCGGGGTCAAAATAACTTTTACTGTTTTGTCAGAAACTTCATGTTTTACCGGCGAATTCCAGGAAGCTGCATTCAGTTTGATTTTGGCATCTTCAGAAGTTTTACCTGAGAAATAAATACCTACTGAAATAACCGCTTCTTTATTTTCAATGTCAGTATTAATTTCAACAGATTCGATATAATTTCTTTCAGTTGCTTCCAACGATATTTCACCAATTATTCCGTTCCAGTTGGTTTGGGTGTGTTCAGTCCAGGCATGAGAACCTTTTATTCCGTTAGGTACTGAGTTAGGCCCGTTATCAACCAAAACTGTGATTGTGTGTTCTCCCGGAGTCAGAAATTGAGTTAAGTTGTATTTCTGCGCCGATAAAATTGTGGAACTTTCTCCTGCGAAATTGTTGTCAACCCAGACTTTTGCAGGTTTTGTACGTTCAAGAGTCAGCGAAATTTTCTTGTTTTTCCATGAATCTTCAATTGTGATTTTTCTTTGATACCAGGCTTTTCCTTCATACATTCTTTCACGCGACAAACGCATGGTTTCATCATGATTTGTATTGATATTGCCAATGTTGTTTTCATCCAGCGTTCCGGGTAATTTTACTTCTTCGGCTAATTCTTTTTCAAACCATTTTTCATTTATTCCGGTTTCGACAGAATCGAGTGCAAATTGCCATGTTCCGCTTAAATTGTATGTTAGCCGGGTAGAAACGAATTCAGAATCAGAGCAGGAAAACAAAAACGAAATACCTGTAAAAACGAGGACCTGAAATACTGATTTAGTAGTCATTGTTTGTGTTGTTTTGATTTTTTGTAATAATGAGAAATATCTTTTTAATTGCCATTGGTTCCTATTAACAGGTTACAATCACTTCATATTCTTCCAATTTAACCCATATCCGCCAATAAAAATTGCCGTAAAAATGGCACCCGAATCGGAAAACGAATTCCACCCAATCCATAATACAGGGAGAAATACAAGTACAATTTGAGCCAATGTGTAAATAAAAAAACCATCGCGGTGAAGTTTCCACATTCGAATTGCACCTGCGAGAGAAATTGCTGACAAAGCCATAAAAAGTGTGAAATAGAGCGGAGTTATTACCTCCACTGAATTCCAATTTGAAAATTTAATAATTAAATCAGAGGTTTTTTCGAAAAACAGTGATGCAAGAAAATAAATAATAAATGAAGAAGTGCTGCCAATGAATGTTAATATGCAAAGCGCAGTTAATGAAACTGTCCGGTTTGTTTCTAATTCATTCATAATACTTCTTTATTTATTAAATTCAGGAAATGACTCATTACAAAAATAGTTTTTAAAATTCTATTTTTCTTCCTGTTTGCAAAAGTGAAATGATTATTGTCTAAAACAACTTCATCGGCAACTCGCAATTTAATATTCATTATCTTTGTTCTCAATTCAAAAAAATATGTCAGACAGACCTTTAATTTTAGTTACAAATGATGATGGAATTCATGCAAATGGATTGCGTGAATTGGTTGAAGTGATGCAGTTTTTTGGGGATATCGTGGTTATTTCCTCAGAAATTTCAATGTCGGGAAAATCGAGTGCAATTACGGTTGACCAGCCCCTGCGGGCCGTTCCTGTTGAAAAAATTCATGGTGCACCAACCTACAAATGCAACGGAACTCCGGTTGATGCTGTAAAACTCAGTTTTAATAGTTTACTCGAAAGGAAACCCGATTATGTTGTGTCGGGAATTAATCATGGCTCCAACTCATCAATCAGTGTTATATATAGCGGAACAATGGGCGCAGCCATGGAAGGTAGTTTGCATGGTGTACCATCACTGGGTTTTTCTCTCGACGATTACAGTAGTGAAGCCGATTTTTCAAAAGCAAAAATTATAGTTGCCAAGGTTTTTCAAAGTGTACTCATAAATGGACTTCCTCCTTTTACCTGCCTGAATGTTAACATACCGAAAGGAAAGCCGAAAGGAATAAAAATTTGCCGTCAGGCTCATGGAAAATGGGTTGAAGAATTTGAAAAACGTGTTGATCCGCATGGCAGGGAATATCATTGGTTGTCGGGCTATTTCAAGAATTTCGAACTCGATTCAACCGAAACTGATATTTACGCGTTGGAAAACGATTATGCATCGGTAGTTCCGGTTACAGTTGATATGACTTGCTACAAAACATTGTCATTAATTCAAAACTGGAAATTTTAATGCAAAGGCGCAAAACAAACAGATTTGATAATGTGGGAATCGGTTTTTTAATAGGATTTATTGTTCCTGTTATCGTGTTTTTTGTTGTTTACCTGATTGGCAAAAATGAAATTTCAGTTTCAGAATATATAAATAGTATGCAGAAACTAAATGTTCTTGTAAAACTTGGTAGTTTGTGCGTGTTTTTAAACAGCGCCATTTTTATGGGTTTTATTAAACTGAAATTTGAAAAAACTGCCCGTGGAATTTTGGGTGCGACAATTTTGTATGCATTTATAATTTTGATTTCAAGAGCTTTTTAATATGAAACAAGTTCCTCTTTTATCCATACAAGAACTTCAAAATAATTTATCCTGCAAAAAATGAAATACTATTTAATAGCAGGCGAGGCATCAGGCGATTTACATGGTTCAAATTTGATGAAAGAATTGAAGCTGGCTGACAAGAATGCCAAATTCCGTTTTTTTGGTGGTGATTTGATGCAGAAAGTTGGAGGAGAACTAGTTAAGCATTACAGTGAAATGGCTTTTATGGGCTTTGTGAATGTTGTGTTAAACATAAAAACCATAAATAGAAATTTGAAATTTTGCAAAGCTGATTTAATTGAATATCAACCTGATGTTTTAATATTGATTGATTATCCCGGGTTTAACCTTCGCATTGGTGAGTATGCTAAAAAAAATAACATCAAAGTTTTTTACTATATCTCACCAAAAGTATGGGCATGGAAAGCACACCGTGTCAAAAAAATAAAAGAGGTTGTTGACGAGATGTTTACCATCTTTCCGTTTGAAACAGGATTTTTTAAAAAATATGATTTTAATGTTCATTATGTAGGCAATCCGCTCCTTGATTCAATTTCAGAATTTAGTAAGAAAGCGCTTCCCAGAAAAGATTTTATCTCAGAAAATAATTTGGATAATCGTGAAATTGTGGCACTTCTGGCTGGAAGTCGTGTTCAGGAAATCAACAATACTTTGCCTTTGATGGTAGAAATTTCTAAATTATTCCCCAAATTTCAATTTGTGATTGCCGGGGTAAATAGTATTGATATTGAACTTTATAATAAATATTTGACTGGTTCATCTGTACGACTGATTTTCGATCAAACCTATGATTTATTGAACAATTCGCACACTGCACTTGTAGCATCAGGAACTGCAGCTCTTGAAACAGCACTCTTCAACATACCGCAAACAGTAATATACAAAATGGAAGGCGGTTGGCTGGTTGATATTGTAATGCGTAATTTTGTATTGAAAACCGTTGGTGTTGCATTACCAAACATTATAATGAACAAAATCATTGTAAGCGAGTATATTCAAATGAAAATGACATTGAAAAATGTACAGTCAGAAATGGAAAAACTGCTTCATAATGAAGAATATCGTAAAAAAATATTTAGTGAATACAAACGTTTAAAGGAGTTGATGGGTGATCCCGGTGGTTCAAAACGTGCAGCGCTAAAAATGGTTGAACTTTTAAAATCTTAAATTTGAAATGCAACTCATACTTGTGTCATTAATTTTAAACTTTAAACTCGAAACTTTGAACTCGAAACTACCATGTACAGTTTATTTAAAAAAGAGATAAAAACATTTTTAGGATCGCTGATTGGCTATCTGGTTGTGATTGTCTTTTTGCTGGTTACAGAGCTGTTTTTATGGGTTTTTCCGGGAGTTTACAATATCCCCGATAATGGATATGCAACTTTGGAAGGCTTGTTTTTACTTGCACCCTGGTTGTATCTTTTTTTGATCCCGGCAATTACAATGCGGTTGTTTGCCGATGAAAAACGCACAGGTACAATCGAAATATTATTAACCCACCCGATTTCAGATTGGCAGATTGTTATGGCCAAATTCTTTGCCGGATTGGCTTTGGTTGTGTTTTCTTTGCTTCCGACATTACTTTATTTTCTATCGGTTTTCTTGCTTGGAAATCCGGTCGGCAGTATTGATGTTGGCGCAACATGGGGTTCATTTATCGGCCTTTTTTTCCTTGCTGCAATATATGTTGCCATTGGTGTTTTTGCGTCATCGTTAACCGATAATCAAATTGTTTCTTTCATTTTAGCGATGGGAATTTCATTTGGTTTTTATCTCGGATTGGAATTTGTTGCCTCGTCAGAAGTTCCTTATTTTTTAGATCAGATTCTTTCTTATTTCAGCATAAATAATCATTATCTGTCAATTTCACGCGGAGTTGTTGATCTGCGCGATATGGTTTATTTCGTTGGAATGGCGTTGCTTTTCCTTTACTTTACAAGTGTATTATTGCGAAAAGGAAATCTGAAAATTCAGAAAACAAGAATTAACATCGCTGTTTTTGTAATAACCCTGTTTGCAGTTTTTTTTATTTCATCTAATTTTCTTTTTCGCGCTGATCTTACAGCCGATAAAAGGTTTTCACTTTCTGACGTAAGCAAAGAAATTGCATCGAAAAATAATAACATTATTGAAATAGAACTTTATCTTGAAGGTGAGTTGGAACCCGGTTTACTAAAACTGCAACAGGAAGTTTTCGAAAAAATAGCTGTACTAAATGTCTATTCGCCCAAACCAATCAGGTTGAAAATAACAGATCCGTATGGATTTAATAACACAAAAAAGGCAGAAGAATTTCAAAGTCAATTGATCGCGAAAGGAATTCAACCTATAAGTTTTAACCGGAAAACGGATAGTGGAATCAGTACCCGGTATATTTTTCCGGGTGCTGTAATCAGATCAGGACAAAAAGAAATTGCAGTTAATTTTCTGAAAAATAATCCTGATTTTTCTTATGAAGTAAACTTCAATCATTCGATTGAAAGCGTTGAATTTGAGTTGATAAACGCATTCCAAAAACTGGAGCGCGATAAAAAGTCAACAGTGGCATTTCTTGAAGGACAAGGTGAGTTTAACAACTATGAAGTACTTGATTTTACAAATGCATTAAAGAGTGATTTTAATGTTTTGAGAACTACTGCACAATCATTGGAATCAAATAATTCTAAAATTGACATTTTAATTGTGGCTGGCCCAAAAGAATCATTTTCGGAAAAAGACAAATTTATAATCGACCAGTTTGTAATGCAGGGTGGAAAAGTTTTGTGGCTCATTGATCCTGTTATGGTAAGTTTGGATAGTTTGTCGAACGGATATCAAACATTTGCGTTTCCACTTGATTTGAACCTGGGAGATATTCTGTTTAAATACGGCGTGCGGCTCAATTACGAACTATTGCAGGATGTTGATTGTGCCCGGCTTTTAGTAAATACAGCTCCCGCTGGTAGTCAGGCGCAATGGAATTTGTTTCCCTGGTATTATTCTCCCCTGTTAATTCCAACTGACAACCACCCACTTAGCCGAAATCTCAATCGAGTTTACACCGAATTTGTTTCTTCTGTTGATACTGTTTCAGGCAACAGCAATTTGCAGAAATCGGTCATTTTAACTACCTCACCGTATGCCCGGAGTATAAAATCACCATCTTCCGTAAGTCTTGATAATATTAAAAATCCGCCTGCCCGCGAACTCTTCACACAATCATATATTCCTGTTGGGGTTTTGGTTGAAGGAGAGTTTTCTTCAGTATTTGAAAACCGAATGGTTGAAAATCTTGGAATTTCAATAGCTGATTTTCAAACCAAAAGTAAGCCTACAAAAATGGTTTTTATTGCTGATGCCGGTTTAATCGCAAACAAAGTTAATTATACGCAGCAACCACCACAAATTCAGGAATTGGGATATGACAGGGTTTCAAAGCAAACTTTCGGGAACAAGGAGTTTTTATTAAACACTGTTTTTTACTTAAACGATGAAGCCGGGATAATGCAATTACGTAACCGTACAGTGCAATTAAGGTTGCTCGATAAAGTTAAATTACGCGAAGAAAAAAGTTTTTGGCAGTTACTTAATGTGATTGTTCCAATGGTAGTAGTTTTGTTGTTTGGAGTGGGTTACAATATCATTCGCAGGTATCGTTATTCCCGTTGATAACTGGCTGAAAAAATCAAACTTTTCAGCATGCCTATATATAATTAAAGTTTGTATATTCGTGTTCTTGTATTGAAAGATAAGAGTTTAGCCTGAATTTTAAAATTTAAAGAATATAAAAATAATTAATATGAAATTTGTTGTATCAAGTACCGAATTGTTAAGCCATTTGGCCGCGTTGAGCAGAGTAATCAGCAGTAAAAGCACGATGCCAATCCTGGATAATTTTTTGTTTCAGCTCACTGAATCGGCGTTAACAATTACTGCCTCCGATTTGGAATCAACTTTAATCACAAGTCTCGAATTGGATAATATAGAAGGTGAAGGTTCGATAGCAGTCCCTGCAAAGTTGTTTATCGATACTTTGAAAGAATTCCCTGAACAACCCCTGACATTCCAGATTGATGGCAGTTCTTATACAGTAGAGATCTTTTCAGACAATGGTAAGTATAGCATTACAGGCCAGAATGCAGAAGATTTTCCGGAATTACCGGGATTAAACGAGGAATCAACATCGACATTAAACGTAAACCACATTGCATTAAAGAAGGGAATAGAAAAAACTTTGTTTGCCACAGCCGATGATGAACTCAGACCGGTAATGAATGGAATTTATATTGAACTTACGCCTGATTATATGAGTTTTGTGGCATCGGATGCTCACAAACTTGTGCGATACAGACGCACCGATGCAAAAGCTGAATTCGAATCTTCATTTATTCTTCCGAAAAAACCGGCAGGATTGTTAAAAAACCTGCTTCCAAAGGAAGAATTTGATGTAAAAATGGAGTTCGATGATAAAAATGCACATTTTACCTTGAGCAGTTATAAATTGATTTGCCGTTTGGTAGAAGGAAATTACCCAAGTTACAACTCGGTTATTCCAACCAAAAACCCTAATGTAATGGTAATTGACAGGCTAAACTTTTTTAACACGGTTAAAAGGGTTTCTGTTTTTTCAAATCAGGCAAGCAATTTAATTAAATTGAATATTAACGATAATCAACTTGTGGTTTCGGCACAGGATATAGATTTTTCAATTTCTGCTGTTGAACGCCTTGCTTGCGAGTATGAAGGTGATGAAATGGAAATTGGTTTTAAATCCACCTTCCTGCAGGAAATACTTACAAACATCTCAACAACCGATGTTCAGGTTGAGCTGAGTGACCCAACACGTGCTGGTTTGTTACTGCCTGCTGATAGCGGAGATGATTCAGAGGATATGTTAATGCTGTTAATGCCGATGATGATTAACGCTTAAAAGTTTTAAATGAAAATTATGAAAAGGTATCTTTGAAACCAAATAATATAAAGGTTTCAGGATACCTTTTCTTTTAAATAGAAACTATGTTGTTAAAATTGAAAAATCCGGTTGTAGTGCTAGATTTGGAAACTACAGGAATGAATATTGTTACTGATCGCATTGTTGAAATTGCTTTGCTAAAAATAAATACAGATGGTAGTGAAGAGGAGAAATTGATGCTGATTAACCCCGAGATGCCCATCCCACCAGAAGTTTCACAGATACATGGAATTACCGATGAGGATTTAATTGATAAGCCAACTTTTAAAGAAGTAGCAAAAACACTTGCTAAATTTTTAGAAGGCTGTGATTTGTGTGGGTTCAACTCCAATCGGTTCGATATTCCATTGCTTGCCGAAGAATTTTTACGTGCCGATGTTGATATTGACTTCAAAAAACACAAATTTATTGATGTGCAGGCCATATTTCATAAAATGGAAAAACGTACTTTGGCTGCCGCCTATAAATTTTACTGTAACAAGGAGCTGGTTGATGCACACAGCGCAATGGCCGATACAAAAGCCACTTACGAGGTTTTGAAAGCACAGCTCGATATGTATCAGGGGGTGGAATACGAAGATGCAAAAGGCATTAAAACATTACCTATTGTGAACGATGTGGAAAAATTGAGCGAATTTTCATCGTATGACCAAAATGTAGATTTTGTTGGAAGAATAATTTACGACGAAAATGGTGTTGAGGTATTTAATTTTGGAAAAAATAAAGGCATTCCAGTCGAAAAAGTTTTAAAAGAACAGCCAGGTTATTTTGGGTGGATGCTTGATAGTGAATTTCCGCTTTATACAAAAAAAGTTCTTACCCGCATTAGATTAAGAATGACAGGTAAATGATATTAACTGTTTGTTGTTCATGTTTTATTTAAAGCATTGTGTGCAAATATGTTTGCTATAAATCATTTTTTCTATCTTTGCCAAACTCTTATCATAAAATCTGGATGTGATTCAATTATATCCATACAAAAATAAATAATTAAATGACTGCACTGAAAAGTATAAGTTGGCTTTGGCAATTGGTTTTTTGAATGATTTTAAGGATGGAATTTACAGATAAATTAAATCGAATTACGCTTAGTTTTCCCGATGAAAGAGAAAATCAATATCGGGAACATTATTTCATTCAATCTTATAAAACTACAAGAGTAGCCTACCTAATATTATCACTTCTTTATGCATTTTTTGGATATCTCGATAGCGTTGTTGCAAAGGACTTTTTTGAGATTTTTATTACAATCAGGATAATTGTTGTTGTGATTTTGCTGACTGTTTTTCTTTTGTCCTATACAAAGAAATTTAAACAATATTGGCAGTCATTAATTTTTATTTCTTTTTTTATTGGAGCTGTAGGGATTATTATAATGCTTATAATGATGCCCGACAATGTTATGTACAGCAGTGGTTTAATACTTGTCTTTCTTGCCGGGTTTGTTCTTATAAAACTGCGGTTTTTCGCGGTTTCAATAGCAAGTTGGATAGTAATTATAATTTACATCGTTGCAGCCCTGGCTTGGAAAATCGAAATTAACATAGCCCTAACGAACAGTTTCTTTTTTATTGGTGCTAATTTGATAGGAATGTTGGCTGCTTATCGAACTGAAATATATAACAGGCAAAATTTTAATCTCTATCTGCAAATAGCTAAAAAGAATGAGCAGATAGAACAAGCCAATAAAAATCTGGAAGGAAAAGTTGAGGAAAGAACAAGGCTGTTAAATTTCAGAAATAAAGAGCTAAAGGATGAGGTTAAAAGACGGGCTGAAGTTGAAAAGGAATTGATAGCTGCTAAAGAAAAAGCCGAAGAATCAGATAAACTGAAATCAGCATTTCTGGCGAATATGAGCCATGAAATTCGCACGCCAATGAATGGAATTTTAGGGTTTGCCAGTATTTTACGCGAAGCAGAAAACGAAGAAGAATTTAATGAGTTTGTTGATGCAATTATAAAAAGTGGAGAACATCTGTTAAACTTAATAAACGACATAATTGATTTGTCAAAAATTGAAGCCGGAATATTGCAAATAGAAAAAAGTAAATTTGAACTTAACCGGCTTACTAAAGAAATCTATGAAATGTTTAGTATCGATGCTAATGTTGTAGAAAAGAAAATTAATTTTAGTTATACAGATGGTTTGCCCGATGATGACTGTATGATTTATACAGATAGAATGAGATTGAAACAGATCATGATAAATGTAGTAAATAATGCTTGTAAATACACTGATCATGGAAGCATACAGTTTTTCTATACAATCAAAAATGGCACACTTGAATTTACAGTCAAAGATACTGGTATTGGAATAAAGGATGATTTGCAGGAATCAATATTTGATCGTTTTATGCAGGTGTCTGTAAGCAGAACGGCCGGTAGAAACAGTACTGGTTTAGGTTTAGCAATCACAAAAACGTATTTAACCCTTATGGGCGGAAATATTTATGTAAAAAGCAAATTAGGCGTTGGATCAGAATTTACGATCGAATTACCTGATATTTTTAAATTTGAAAATTAAAAACTTATCCAAGGTGGAATTAAACTGGAAAGATAAAACTATAGTAATTGTTGACGATACAAGACTTAATTTTGTGTTATTAAAAACAATACTCCGAAAAACAGAAGCAAATATTATCTGGTTCGAAAATGGTCAGGAAGTAATCGATTACATTAAGAAATCACCGGTGGTTGATTTAATACTTATGGATATTAGAATGCCTGTAATTGATGGAATTGAAGCTTCGAAAATTATAAAAAAAATAGCACCACATATTCCAATCGTTATCCAAACTGCCAGTGTTATGGGAGAGGCATTCGAAGATATAAAAAACTCAGGGTGCGATGATACTATATTTAAACCTATTGACAGTGTCAAGTTGATTGAAATAATAAAATACCAACTTGAAAAATAAATCAAACTAATGAAAAGAGAAGAAAATCCTGGCCAGCGTTATAACATTTCAGTGCTTTTTGTAGATGATAACGAAACTATCCGGCAACTTTACCGACGGATACTTGAAAAGCATGTAAACCATTTATACATTGCTGAAAATGGTTCGCATGGGCTGGAATTATACCAAAAGCATAAACCCGATCTGGTTATTACCGATATGATGATGCCGGTAATGAACGGATTGGAAATGGTTAAGGAGATTAAAAAAATAGCACCGGAAGCAAAATTCGTTGTAATGTCTGCCTACAGCGAAAAGGATAGTTTCGTCGAGTCAATTCACCTGGGTATTGATGGATATTTAATGAAACCTGTTGAAGCCAAAAAACTCTTATCGCTGATAGATGAATTTGCAGGAATAACCTTAATGAAGTGGGAGCTGGAAAGAAAAGAGAAAAAGCGGCAGGAAGCAGAAGAATATTTGAAAAAATCATTGGAAGAAAAAGATGTTTTACTTCGCGAAGTTCATCACCGGGTAAAAAATAATATGCAGATTATTTCAAGCATATTAAGTATGCAAAGCCGTAATATCGACGATCCAAAACTAAAAGATATACTTCAGGAGAGTCAAAACAGAATTCATTCGATGGCGTTGATTCACGAGAATTTGTACAATCATAAAAGTCTTGCAAATATTATGTTTTCTTCATATGTTAAAAGTTTATGTGGAAATATTGCCAGAACTTATGCCAATCAACAGGCTAATGTACGTTTTGATTATCAAATGGATGATGCATACCTGCCAATGGATATTGCTATTCCATGTGGATTGATAATAAATGAACTAATCTCAAATTCTTTTAAATATGCTTTTGTAGATAAACCGGATGGGGTAATTAGCATCCATTTTATAAACGTTAGGGAAGATGGATTTGAGTTGACTGTGGCAGATAATGGAATAGGTATTCCTCCAAATATTAATGTCCTTAAAACTAAATCATTAGGATTAAAAATATTACACAAATTAGTGCAGCAAATAGATGGAGAAATTCAAAATGATTTTTCAAATGGAACAAAATTTACTATAACTTTTGAAGCAACGAATAAATAAAAAAATCAAAAATTTTTAAATCACCCTTTTAAAAAACCAGTGTATGAACCAGAAGTACAAAATTCTAATTGTAGAAGACGAAATTCTCGTCGCAACCGATATTCAGGAAAGCCTTGAAAGCCTGGGTTATACGGTTCAAAAATCAGTAGATACAGGATTGAAAGCTATTGAAGCTGTTGAAAAAGAATTGCCCGATTTAGTGTTAATGGACATTAATTTGAAGGGTGAAATGACAGGAATTGAGGCTGCAAAAACTATTAATCAAAAGCATGATGTGCCAATAATTTATTTAACTGCAAATGCTGATATTGATACAGTAAATAAAGCAAAAGTAGCACTTCCATACGGATATATTATTAAGCCATTTACTGACAAGGATTTACAAACTAATATTGAAATAGCAATTTTTAAGTTTGGTAATGATTTAAAACTTAAAATGGAGAGCGAACAGTTTAATACATTCTTTGATTTAAAAGATCATGCGAAAAATCAGATAATTGTTCATGGCTCACAGGGACTCGAAAAAATAAACATTGATGAAGTTTATTATATTGAAAAAAACGGAGATCAGACTATTATTCATTTAGCTTATGATGAAGTTGTTACCAGCAAAACCTTTGAGGAACTCATCGAATTGTTCCCAAAAAAAGGTTTTATTCAGGTAAGCAAATTTTTTGTTATTAATACGTCAAAAGTTTTTGCTGTAAAATATCCTGAAGTCATAATTGCGGATAAAATGAGTGTCATTTCGGTAGATGAAGAATATAAGGAGTTAATTAAGACCATTAATAGCGAACTTGGTGAAATTGTTGACGATGAATAATATACAGTCTTCAAATGAATTTTCAACCCCTGATTTGGATACATTTGATATTGATAGCTATGTTCAAGATATTTTGGCAAAAAATGGTCCGGATGAAGAGGACTATGCTGATTTTTATGGAATGGTCGATCAAGTCAAAGATGAAGATATAGCAAGTTTTCGGAAAAAGGTTGCTTCAATTTTACATCCCGGAACTCTTTTCGGATTTTCATACACCAAACCTTTTGGTTACAGTGGCGATTTTTTTATTATCGAGAAATTTTACCAGGGTTACGTAAATCCAGATGAGAAATGCAGAAAATGGGATAGGTTCATTCATGCATCGGGAGCTGTAACCGCAGTGGTAAACAGAAAAACACTGGCAATTAGTATTTTTGAGGAATTAAACGAAAAAGCATTGGGCTTGCGCCAGGATGTTTTGATTCTTGGAAGCGGCCCGGTTACTGAAACATTTGAGTTCTTTGAACGAAACCCGGAAAGTACGCTGATTTTCGAAATGCTCGATCTCGATAAAAGGGCAATTGCATATGCCAAAAACAAAAACAGGAAGTATTTGGATAGAATGACTTTTCACAATGCAAATGTAATCCGATATACGCCAACCCGTAAATTCGATTTGATTTGGAGCGCAGGTTTATTCGATTATTTCAAAGGCAAACATTTTGTTTATTTGCTGAAAAAATATTATGAATATCTGAATGAAGGTGGTGAAATGATAATCGGCAATTTTAATATCGATAATCCATCAAGACGAAACATGGAAATTTTGGGCGATTGGTTCCTTTATCATCGTTCTGCCAATGAATTAAAAGGTTTTGCAACACAAGCCGGAATCGAAGAGTCAAAAATTGATGTAATTCAGGAACCACTAGGAATAAACCTGTTTTTAAGAGTTAAAAAATAAAGTTTCTGTTTCTTTTTCACAAAGAAAAATAAATTAAAATAGTTTATAAATTCACATATTATTTACCGGTTAATCTCGTATTAACCGGTAAATTTTTTTCGTTTTGTAACGGATATTTTGGGTATTAAAAAAACATATTAAAATCTATTTTATGAAAATAATCTGTATCGGCCGTAATTATGTTGCTCATGCTCGTGAATTAAACAATGAAATTCCAGATGAACCTGTGTTTTTCATGAAACCCGATTCTTCGCTATTGCGAAACAACGATCCATTTTATATTCCCGACTGGACTAAAGATGTACATCACGAAATTGAATTGGTGTTAAAAATAAACAGGATTGGCAAAAACATTGAAAAACGTTTTGCACACAGGTATTTTGATGAAATTGGGCTGGGAATCGATTTTACTGCGCGTGATGTGCAAAACAAATTAAAGGAAAAAGGATTGCCCTGGGAAAAAGCCAAAGCATTCGATCAGGCGGCAGTTATAGGTGCAGAATTTATGGATAAAACTATATTCTCTGATCCTGAAAATATTTCATTTAATCTGAAAATTAATGATACTATTGTTCAGAACGGTAATTCAAATCTGATGATTTTTAGTTTTGAAGATATTATTTCTCATGTGTCGAAATATGTTACACTAAAAATTGGCGATTTAATTTATACAGGAACTCCCGCTGGTGTTGGCCCAATAAAAATAGGTGATCATCTTGAAGGATTATTGGAAGATAGAAAGTTATTTGATTTTATGGTGAAATGAAATAGTTGTTGTTGTTGAATTAGTTGTCATTATTATCTTTGTTAAGATTGTTTTTATTAACATCAATAGTTTAATTGAAATAATCCGATTACTTGATAACTCAATAACAAAGATAACTTAAATTAAACAATCATGGTAACTTTAAATGAAATTCAAAAATTCCTCGAACCCCGAAAGTTGGCAATTGCAGGAGCATCACGCAACCTTAAAAAATTTGGTGGAGTAGTATTTAATGAGTTACAAGCCAAAGGTTTTATCTTGTACCCGGTTAATCCAAATGCCGAAGAAATACAGGGGGTGAAGTGCTATAAATCGGTTGATGAGCTTCCTTCTGAAGTTGAACATCTTCTGGTACTTACCCCAAAAGAAGAAACCGATTCTGTGATTCAATCGGCTATTCAAAAGGGAATAAAAATGATTTGGATTCAGCAGAAATCGGAAACCATCGAATCTGTAAAAATAATTGAGGAAGCCGGTATTCCGGTTATTCATAATAAATGTATCATGATGTTTGCTACCCCGGTTAAGGGAGTTCACGGCTTTCACCGGTTTTTAACAAAAACTTTTGGCGGATATCCAAAACTTGTATTTTCTGCAAATTAAGTTTTGATGAAGAAATTTGATTTTCAAATTGAAATGCAGGTACGTGATTACGAATGTGATATTCAGGGTATTGTAAATAATGCAGTTTATCAAAATTATTTGGAACATTGCCGACACGAGTTCTTAAACTCAGCAGGATTGAATTTTAGTCTGGCTCACAATGATGGGATTGATGGAGTTGTAATCCGCGCTGAAGTGGAATACAAATTTCCACTCCGCCCGGGTGACGAATTTATCATTGGACTCAAAATGGCAAAACAAGGTAGATTACGATTGATTTTCAATCAGCAAATTATTCGCAAGATTGATAAAAAGATAATTGTAACAGCCAGAATTACTACTGTCCTTACAAAAAACAACCGACCGATTTCTTCTGATTTTTTTATTGAAAAGATGGAGAAAGGAGGAATAAGGATAGAAGAGGGTTGAAAAATAAAGTCTCAGGAAAGTCCACGCCCCTGTTCTAAAATCTTTTCTTCAATCCTGAATTCCTTTGTAATTCGTCCGCTTGTTTTTAGGGCGGCTTTAAAGCCTTCGTTCATCATTTGTCCGCAACGTAAAGTAAGTTTTAGCAACGCTGGATAATTTGATTTATCTTCAGGATGATGATAGAATTTTAAACATGAATTTACATCGTTTGAAAGATAAATGCGGCAGGCCATTGGTCTTGCCTGGTAGGCGAGGCAGGCGCCGTTTTGCAACAGGGCACACGGAGATTTGGCGTTTAGAAGATCAGCTTCGGTTATGAGGCCGAGTTTTTGTTTTTTCTGTTCTGCACGGTCTGCAATCTCACTTTTTACCTGTTCGTCAAAGTTGTTTTGAATAAATGCATTTAAGTATTCCAATTCATAATCAAGCGCAAAAACCGGTTGGTGACAGCACCATTCGCAGCCCTTTTTGCAATCAATCCGCTGCCTGTAATTTTCGGCGAAAACGGTTAAGGTATCAATCAAGCCATCTATGGCAGCATACATTTCGGAAACAGATTCAAATAAAACTTCTTTGTTTGAATTTGACATGGCCACTTTCATCCCCAGTTTATAACCATCAGAATAGAATGCCTTTTCAATACTTTTTTGATTGTCAGTCATCGCTTATTTTGATTTGCGTTCGTTTTTAAGTTTTGTAAAATATACGACAGAAGCGCGCCTGACATGCGGCGACAACAAAACTGTTGAAATGACTGTCGGGATTGCCATTAGTGCAAAAGCAATATCGATAAAGCCAATAATTACTCTTAGATTGGAGACTGCGCCTAGGATTATTGTAAGAACAAAAATGTAGTTGTAAACAGATCCGTATTTTGCCCCGGCAACAAAGCCAAGGCATTTTACCCCGTAATAGGGGAATGCAAACATGGTTGACATGGAAAAGAAAATAACACAAATCGCCAAAATGTATTTGCCGTAAACCGGAATTGCCGAATCGAAAGCCTGTGCCGTGAGTGTAATTCCGTCGGCATTACTGTAAATCCACATGTTTGTAATAATAATGGCAAGTGCTGTCATTGTGCAAACAACAATTGTATCGATAACCGGACCTAGCATGGCAACCAAACCCTGGCGAACAGGTTCGCTTGTTTTTGAAGCGCCGTGTGCCATTGGTGTTGTTCCAAGCCCGGCTTCATTTGAAAAAGCTGCCCGACGAACTCCAATAACAATTATTGAACCGAGAGAACCTCCCAAAACTGCATCACCAGAAAAGGCGTCGTTAAAAATGGTTTTAAATGCCGGTATAATTTGCGATGAATTTGAAAAGATAATGTATAAAACTGCAATTGTATAAACTCCAACCATTATTGGCACAAGACTTCCAGTTACTTTCCCGATCCTTTTAATACCTCCAATCACAACAGCAGAAACAATTATCGATATGATAATTCCTGTAAGTAAATCTGAGGTAAATGAAGTTTCAATCTGATTGGGAGTTAGTAAAACATGGGCAATCATTTGTGTAAGCTGGTTTGCCTGAAACAGGGGAGAAACGCCAATCATTCCCACAATCGAGAAAAAAATGGCCATTGGTTTCCAGTTTTTGCCAAGACCTTCTGTAATATAATACATTGGCCCGCCCTGGATTTCACCGTTTGAATCTTTACCGCGAAACATCACAGAAAGTGTATTGCTAAAGAATTCGGTACTGACACCAAGCAGTGCTGTTACCCACATCCAGAAAACAGCTCCGGGTCCGCCCATTGTAATCGCAACGGCAACGCCACTTACATTTCCCATTCCAACTGTACCGGCCAGTGCGGTTGCAAGCGCCTGGTAGGGTTTTATTTGTCCTGCGCCGCCTGCATCTTTGTGCTTTCCGGCAAGTATCCCAATGGCATGGCCAAAATAACGCAAAGGGACTAATCTTGAATAGATAAGGAAATAGAAACCTCCCCCCAAAAGAAGGATTAATACAGGGGCTCCCCAAATAAAATCGGAGGTTTTGATTATCAGTTGACCAATATTTTCAAGCATGTGCTAAAGGAAATACAAATCAAAGTAATTTGCAAACAAAAAAAGCATCGCTGTCATTGCATAAAAAAAAGGACTGCTTTCACAGTCCCTTTTTCGTAATATAAAGCAAATGCTCTACTCTATATTTTTATCACCTTCACGATATTTACAATCTTTCGGAAGTTTGTTATAATCTTCATCAGTTGCTTTGTGGTTGGCTGTGTCGTGACCTGTTTTGGCAATCGCAACTTCAACATTGTCAAGCGTGGTTTTACTGTCATCGAACGTTACCGAAAGCATTTGCGTTTCCTGGTTCCAATCGGCCACAGATACACCATCAACCGCAAGTGCAGTCTTCTGGATACTTTCTTTGCAGGTGTCATTTTCGCCACTAACTTTTACTTTCTCTGTTTTTTCGGCGGCAAAAATTGTAAACGCCCCAAACATCAACATAACTAATAAACTGAACATTTTTGTTTTCATGACTTCTATTGTTTAATTAAAAAATAAATTGTTATCGCTTATCATTAGGCCAAATACGTGCCACCAAAGTCAAAAAACTGTAAAGGTTTGGAGTCCAGAGGTAAACAGAAATTAGATAATGTAGTTTATTATTCAATTTGAAAATAAGTTATCAAATAGATAAACCTGAGCCTGTTTCTAAACTTTTAAATTTGCTGATAATATTTCATTTTTCTGTAAATATTGTAAATTGTACATAATTCATTTTTAAGTAACTTTCATAAAACTCAAAATAAACTTTGTTATGGCAAATTTAGATGAAAAGAAATACCTGAAATCAGGTTCCAAAAACTACTGTTTTGCGGGTTACCCATCAATAAAAATTTACAAAAAATCAACAGGAAGTTCGTGGTACGAACATTTGTTGTTTGGGGATTATATAATGATTCGTGATCTTGAAATTCAAAATAAAAGAATAAAAGTAAGGTGTAGAAATTCAAATGGATGGGCCAATGTGTCGGAGATTTTTAACGAACGGGTTTTAGAAGTCAATTTTATCGATATTGGTCAAGGCGATGGTTGCCATGTTGTTACCCCTGATGACCAGCATATTTTAATTGATGCAGGGGAATACGACAACATGAATCGTTACCTGTTTTGGCGGTTTTATCTTTACAATAAAAAATTGCCATTGCCATTTCCATTTAAAGTTGTGATAAGTCATTCCGACAAGGACCACTATAAGGGGTTTGAACATGTGTTTGCCAACAATAAAATCCGGATCTCAGAAATCTATCACAACGGAATCGTAGAACGTCCGGGAGAGAGCCATCCTTTCGGTACTGTGGAAAATGGACTTATTACATCGTTGGTTGTTGATAAACCCCAAATGATGGAAATTATTACCGACCCCAACAAAAGGAAAGGTAAAAACTCGATGTATTCAAAAGTGCTTTATAAATCATTGAAATATAATCCGGATGTTGAATTTAAAATGGTTTCCATTGATGATAATTATCTCGGTGACTTCGATAATCACAACAAGGTAAACAATAAGGATTTCCAAATTAAAACACTGGGACCGATTATTGAAACAAAAAACGGGAAAACAGGCCTCCGTACAATAAAAGATCAGGGCAAGGATAAAAACGGTCATTCTGTTTTGCTCAAGTTGGTTTATGACAAAGCGCGGATTTTATTGGGAGGTGACATAAACGAAGAATTTGGAGAGATGATAACCAAACATTTTGAAACTACAAATTCGCTTAACCAGCTTGAAGTTGATGCTGCAAAATCTTGTCACCATGGCAGTAATCATTTTCATTATGGATTTTTAGAGGCAATTAATGCACATGCTACAATAATTTCAAGTGGTGATGATGAAAGTTATTGTCACCCGCGGCCAGATACCCTCGGTGCCCTCGGAAAGTGTGGATACGGCATGAAGCCATTGATTTTTAGCACCGAGCTTGCCCGTTCAAAGAAAGAAATTACCCGGAAAAATATAGTGAAAGTATCCTCTCTTTTTGTGGTAATTGAAGAACTAAAAAAGCAAATAGCAGAATTAAAAAAAGCTGGTTCAAAGAAAGACGATCCGGTTTTTAAAGATTGCGAAACAAAAATTACGAATAGTAACATGGAAATCAATTCATTTCTTACAAAATATGGAATGATTAATTTACGGACTGATGGCCGAAAAATGATTATTGCACAAAAACTTGAAAGACCTTCAGGAAGTTCAAAGTGGGATATTCATCAGCTTGAATACAGTGAAATAAGCAAGAGGGTTGAATTAATTGAATAGTTAATTTAGTTGTAATTTCACTATAACCGGCAGATGGTCAGAAGGCCAGCGTTGTTCTTTTGAATCGGTAATAACCGCGTATTTCAACACTTTTATTCCACCCTGTGTAAAAATATAGTCGATCCTTCTTTCCATTGGTGCGTTCCAGTCGAAACTGTTGAATGTTTCAACCGGTCCGTATGGCGGGGTTTCAGTAATTTCGCGGCTGTCTTTCATAAATGTTTTTATCAGTCCAATTGGTTCCGATTCGGGGTACAAATTGAAATCGCCTGTTAAAATTACCGGCAAGCCCTGATTTCCGCTAATCTCTTTTATTTTGTCACGAATAACAAATGCCGAGTTTTTCCGGGCTTCATCGCCTTTATGATCAAAATGGGTATTAAAGTACAGGAAATGCTTGCCTGTAACTTTTGATTTGAATTTTCCCCATGTTACTATTCTCGGTAAAGCTGCATCCCATGATTTACTTGGTTTTTCGGGCGTTTCCGAAAGCCAGAATGTTCCGCTTTCAAGTAAAATGAATTTCTTTTTATTAAAAAAAACAGGAGAAAATTCACCGGTTAATTTTCCATCATCGCGGCCAACTCCAAACCATTCAAAATCGGGCATAGTCTTTTGGATATCCTCAATCTGTCCAATTAATGCTTCCTGAAAACCAAAAATATCGGGTTCGTGATATTTTAACAGGCCACTAACCATTTCAACCCGGTTTGGCCATGCATTAATACCATCACCGGGATTGTTAAACCTGATATTGAAAGTCATAATATTCATTTGCTGTGCAAACATTGAAAACGGTGTGAGGATTAAAATAAGGAATAATATTTTTTTCATCGTGAATTTTTTTTAGTTCGAACAAAAATCAAACTGTTTGAAAGTATCTGTTTTTTGGGAGCCTTCAATAATTGTGTTTCTCGATTCTTTTTCACCCTTAATTATGAATACATAACAGAATTCCATGATTTCATCAAAATATTCGGTTATGAGTTTTTCAGCCATTTCATGCGCTGCACCGCAGGTTGTGTGCAACCAGTAGGGTACTTCCAACTGCTTTAGTTTTTGGGCAATTGTATATGAGCCATTTAGTACAAGGTAACCGGGGTCGCCGTTTTTGCAGAAGTGGTGAGGCGCAGTGTAGTAGGGAACAAGGTTATCGTCGGTTCCGTGGAAAAGCATGGTTGGAACAGCCGATTCATCATAAAGTGCAACTGTATCAGGAATTGCGCCTGCCATGCTGATTACTCCTGCATAAGAAACTGGCCCTGAATCAAGACCGTAACACATTGGTGGCAAATACGCTGCATTTAAAGCAGTTTCGGCTCCGGCGCTGCTACCTGCCAGAATTATTTTTTGCGGATCGATGCCAAATTGTTCGCGGTTTTCGATAAGAAAAAATGTGGCATCCTGAACATCCTGAACTGCAGAAATAAATGTATTTAATTTATCCTCTGCCGGGCAATTGCAGCCAAATGCAGTATCTTTTCCCTTTCGTGTGAGCCGGTATGAAACCGAAGCCACAACATATCCGTAACCAGCCATTTGTTTGCAAAAGTTTATTATTTTTTCAGAATCTCTTTGTCCACCACTAAATCCACCTCCATGAATGTAAATTATTGTCGCGCGTTCAAACTCAGCGTCATTTTGCGGAAGATAAATATCAAGATCCAGCTTTTCGCCATTTTTTGTGGCATAAGAATATGTTTCTGTGTTTATTTCATCAAACCAGGGTTCTGCATAACGATCCTGTGAAAAGATATTTGCCGAAAAAAACAGAACGAAAACAAAAACCATCGAACTTCTGTACATATCAATTTTTTTTGTGAATATATATTTTTAAAAACAAAAGTAAGGTTTGGATATTAAAAAAGATGGAATTCGATTCGAATTCCATCTTTAACGAAGGACCCAATAAAAATTTTCCCGAATTTTTATTATCTGGTAATGTGAAATTCAAATTTTAAGCCAAGTTTGTAATTGGTTTGAAATACAGTGTTTTATGGAAATAATATTTTTATGATGATGTCCACAAACGGGATAATCGGGTTCTTAAATGAGATAATTATAATACAAACTAATGCTCACTCACTGTAATTCTTTCTCCTTCGGAATGTGACGAAAATTCAGGCGCATACATCGATTGTACTGTACTTATGCCGTTAGAGAAATTTCCCAGGTGTGAAACCCACAACGGGTATTCAAGCACATATTTTCCTTTGGGCAGGTAATCCATAAAAAAGTTCATCGAGGCATCTTTTGTCGATTGATAATAACCAAGTCCATCCTGGTATTGATAGCCCGACAAAACATGCACAGGTTCAAAACACGATGCCCGCATATCTTTCAGGTGCACAAATTCCATGTCGCGGTCGGTGCTGAGAACAATCCTCACGATCACTTTATCGCCAACGAAAACCTTGTGCAAATCATCAATTGGTTCAATAGTTTTCATTCCTTCAATTTGGACTTCCCTAAAGAGTTTCTTTTCGATTTTTAGTGGAGTTTCAGCAGAAGTAATTTTGTCAAGTTGTTCAAAATACTGCCAGTACAAACCTCCCCACGAAATACCGGGATCGGGTTTCGAAATGGTAATTTTTCCCATTTCAGGGGTAATTTCATTTTCGTTCCACACTTTTTTGAAATATCCTGTTCCTGCCTGAATATGTAATGTTTCATCTTTTTCAGGTTCGAATTTCTTTCCGCCTATTTCAAAAGTCACCTTGTTTTCTGTGCTTAGCCAGTCGGTGCCGCCCAATAGTAATGCGTAGCAGGCTTCTGCAGTTGCTTTTGTTGTGTTCCAACTGTTTGTCTGTTTGTTTTTAAGCAGCCAGACACGCAATTCGTCAACTGCAATTTTGTTTTGCGCAACTTCATCAAACAATTCAATCATCAAACTTTGTGTTTCCACAGCCGATTCGTGCCAGTAGTAACCCCACTGTATTTTCCAGAACATTCCCAATTCATCTGAATGAGTTGCAAATTCGTTTAACGATTTAACGATTTTAAGGGGTATTTCTTTTTGCCCGTCACGGAACAAAGCCAGTGCCGTCAACCCTTTTATATAATTATTCTGTTTCAGCCAAAAAGCGCCGGCCTGTTCTTTATAATAATGAACAGCTTCCACAACATCTTCTGAAAGTGGAATATCCTTAAAAAAACTGCGGCCATACAAATAATGAACTGCAATATTTGAAAGGTGGTTTTTTTGCAGATCTTCTTTTTTTGCATCCTTTTTAAGCTGATTGTATTCTTTTAAAAGTTCATTGTCGAGATATTCGATTGCTTTTTCAAGCATCTGCCAAACCTGAGGATCTTTTTCTGCATCAAAAACATTTAGTTTTCTGAGGTGTCCCAACCCCGAAACAATGTGCTGGGTAATGTACCTGTTCTCTTTTCCACCTTCAAACCAGGGCCATCCGCCCGAAGGATATTGACCTTGTTTTAACTTTTCTATAGCTCTGTCCTGTTCATTTTTCATTTTGTTAAGATCGAAAAGCAGCGCGATGCGTTTGTTTCTCTCGGTTTCATTTTGCGCATCGAGTACCCAGGGCGTTTCTTCTATCAATACATTTTTAAGTTCCTGATTCTGTTCAAGTTTCGACAGGAATGCTTCACCGTTATTTTCCGATTTCCAGGTATCAAAAACCCGTTTTATTTTTGGGTTTGAATTGATTACAAAAGTTGCAATTGCGTTGGCATAAAACCGGCTAAATGTTTGTTCCATACATTCATACGGATACTCCATCATATACGGTAAAGCCTGAATTGCATACCACGCCGGATTGGCTGTAAATTCAAGTGTCAGACTATGGTTTTTGCGGGTTTCGGAAGTTGTGTTTGCAAGTTTGTCTAGCGTAAAAGTTTTTGTTTGACCTTCTTTTACCCAAACCGGAAGCGTTTCGGTTACCAACATTTTGTTTGTTAAAACCGGCACAACTTTTTCTTCGCCGTCAGTAAAATCACCTGATTGCGCAACAACACGACAAGCAACTGCTTGTATTCCAGCGGGGACTTCAATTTCCCAACTAACCAAAGTACTTTGACCGGCTTCTGCCAGAAACGCTTTTTGCGAATTGCTGTTTTTGAAAACGGTATCAATTGGGTTCATGGTTAAAGCATCAAATATCATCAATTGCGCTTGGCCTTCCAGTTTTTTGTCAGAAAGGTTTACAATTTTTGAAGTCAGTGTTATTTTATCGCCTTCACGTAAAAATCGTGGTAAATTGGGCACAACCATCAAATCTTTGCTTGTTACCAAAGTTTTCTCAATTATCCCTGTTTTTAAATCTTTTGTGTGCGCAAACCCCAGCATTTTCCATTTTGTGAGCGCTTCGGGAACAGTAAAGTTGATGATGATTTCACCCTCTTCATTTGTGAGCAGGTGCGGATAGAAAAATGCTGTTTCATTTAAGTTTTTCCGGGTTGAAATTGTGGTTAAAGTTTCAGAAACTGCAGGAGATGGCGGCATCATTTTTTCATTGTCAACCATAAAAAACACCTGACTGTCAGATTCTGAAACTTCCATTTCCAAATCTACCTGATCATTTAACGAGGAATTTCCACGGATACTAACTGAAGACATGGCGCTTGTTTTCATTACCCTCGATTGTAATCCTGAACCTGTAACAATCATTTCGTCTAAACCGGCATTTTCATTTGCCAGAATAATATCAACAACTTCATTTCCCGAAACTTCAAATTCAAGTGTCTTGTAACCGATTTGAGAAACTTCTAAAGTAGCTTTCTTTCCTGAGAATTCGAGTTTGAATTTTCCGTCTTTGTCAGTTAATGTGTTGTATTTATTTCCTTTTACCGAAACAGTTGCCCCTTGAATTACTTCGTTTGTATAATCTTTAACTGTTCCGCTGACAGATATTTTTTCTCCTTTTTTTGATGAAATAATTACGACCGAACCATTTTGAATAATATTCAGTTCTTTTTCCGAAAACTGCGGCTGGTAATAATAATTAAACCCAAACCACTGTAAATTATTTAATTGTATCTCTTTTACCGAAGTTGAGTTATGCCAGTTTTGTTCAATAATCGGTTTGAAAGAAGAGGTAAAACAGTCCTGGTAATTCCAGAGCAATTCAGGCCCCCAAAACCGGTTAAAATTAAAATCAAAACTGTTGGGGCTGAATTGGTCCAACGATGCATCGTACATGGTTGCCACCATTTCTGCTGCCAGTTTTTCGCCATCTTTTCCACTTAGTTTTATGCGCCATTGTTCTGCTTCACCCGGTGCCAGTTTATCCCTGAAAGTTTCAAATTTTATGGCAATTTCCTTTTGCGAATAAGGAACCTGAATTATTTCAGAATGGTTGTAAACCCGCCCGTTTTTTACAAAAACATAGTTCAAACCAACGTTTCCGCTGTAGTTTTCTGTTATTGGAATATTTATTTTCTTAAGGCTGTTTTTAATTGTCAACCAATTCTTTTCAAGTATTTTCCCGTTTTGTTCCAGTTCATACAAAACTGTTATTTCTTTTTCTGAAGTTCCAGCAAGGAAATGAATTGTGTCGCCGGGTTTTGCTTCGTTTTTCTCCAGGTTAAAAAAGTCGGTTTTAGCAAAAGGCATTTTGTTTTCGTTTGAAGAATAAAGCGTGAACCAGGTTTTTGACGTTACTTCAGTCCCAAATTTATCTGTCGATTTTAATTCAGCCATGTATTTTCCCGAACTCCATTTATTTGCTTTTTGAAGTTGAAAGGATTTTGAAATTCCTGTATCAAAATCTCCGTGCTGAACAATTTTTTCCTGTTTCCATGTCATGAAATTGTTTTCATCGATATACTGGTTGTGAGGCAGTTTTGCATGGAAATCCCTTTCAGAATAAATAAAAGTGTCAGGAATTTCCCAGTACCTGTCGCGGTAGGTTTTAACCGGCGATTCCAATTTATAAATTGTTATTTCCCCTTTTGCGGGTTCAAACTCGCCTTCGAGATTTGTTGTTGAAATCTGCACAGAATCTAATTTTGTTTTGTCCACCAGATCAGGAAAACCGGATTGCAAAATTAAAGCTGTGTAACCAATCGCAATAGTTTTTGTTGCTGAACGGGTTTCGCCGTTAATATCAGTAATATCGGTTGTTACAGTAAAATTGTAGGTAGGTTTAATTTGAATGTCGTCGTTGTAATCCGGTATTGCATTGAATGTGAACTCAAATTCTCCTTTTTCATTTGTTGTGGTTTCTCCGCTTGAAACCGGTGCTTCAATATTTCGCTGTGGACGGCGGTACCATTCCCGAAAACGGGAGTTTCTCACTATATTATATTTTACTGTTGCTCCGTCAATTGGAGCGCTCGTAAAGGATTTGGCGATTCCTGTTACCAAAACTTCTTCTCCAATTTTTGGAGTGCCATTGGTTTTTTCCAATTCCACTTCAAAAGTTGGCCGTTTGTATTCTTCGACATTAAAATATTTTTGTCCGTTTTGTTCACGAATCGACATCATCCCGTTTAATCCTCCCTGTGGCAGGATAAAACTTCCGCTAAAAGTTCCGAATTCGTTGGTTTTTAACTGAAGTTCGGATATTTTTTGATTGTTTACATCATAAAGCGTCACCGTGGTTAAGAAACCTGTAACTATTTCATGTTTCTTTTCGAAATCCGTTTTAAATACTATTCCTTTAAAATGAACGGTTTGCCCGGGCCGGTAAATGGCACGGTCGGTAAAAAGCACTGTTTGGGTTTCCCATTGTTTTTGTTCCCTGTTTTTATATAGGTAAATACCGTTTTCAAACTGATTATTGTAATTTCTTGTTGAAAGTGAATCTTTACCGTTTTTGAATTCAACAACAAGCGTTGTATTGTTTTCCAGGGGTTTTATTTTAACATAACCTTCATTGTTTGTTTTCAAAGTTTCAAAGTTTTCAACTGTTGATTTTCTTTGCCGGTAATCATATTTCACAAAAAACGATTTTACATCAATATCAATCAAAGGTTTTCCGGTTTGGCGGTTTAAAAGGAAATATTCAAGAATTCCTTCTTTATTTGGGCGATTGACAAAACTGATATTCGACACAGATTTAAAATCAAAGGCTACGGCATTTTCAGAATAAGTAAATGACGTGTCAGCAGAAAAAAGAAAAATATACTGTCCGGCAGAAAGTTCAGGTAGAATTATTTCTACTGAATGTTCACGGTAATCAGTAGTTTTGGGTAGATTGAATGAAAGCGATTTTATTGGTGTGAATTGCTGCAACGTGTCGGCCATCAGCTTTTCATAAGTTTGATTATTGTCGAGTTTAATTTGCCGGTTCACGATTTGTTGCAGCGAATCAAATTCTTTATATGAACTTTTTATGATCCGCACATAAATTGAATCAATGTTCCGGAAATTAACCAACGCCGGCGATGATTCATCAGGAATTAAAACCTCTTCGGTGGTAACTGCAAGCTGTTTTTCCGTGATTGTTGAAATTAGTGCCCGGCAGTTTTCAAGGGTGAAACTGTCAATCTGGTTGCCTTTTTCGAGAATTTCGTCACATATATTTTTTGCTGTTTTATAATCCCAGCGGTTCTTTTCGTTTGTTTTTATACTGAAATTATTTCCGCGGGTATAAATTGCATGTGCCAGCCGGAATTTTACTTCAGCTTGAATATCAGGATAACCCGAACATTCGCTAAGCAGATTTTCAAGCGCTTTAATATACAATTCATCTTTTTCAGAATTCGTTGATTTCTGAAATGCAAAATTTATGCGTTGAAGATCTGTCAATAAAAAATCCTTTGTATTTTTTTCATGCTGATGCTTTTGCAACATGTCCTGAAAAATTCGAAGTACCAAAATTGTATTGGAAGGAGATTTTGATTCGTGGAGATTCATTTTCAAAAAGTCGCTGGCAGTGCCAAAAAAACGTTCGTCAAACATATTAAATGATGGGGTGAATTTTGCAAGATAAACCTCATCGGATCTTAAAAAATCGATGGCACGAAAAGCAAGGAAATCATAAACAGTTTTGAATTGAAAATTTTTGGGATAACCATTTTGGATAATTTCATGCAGTAAAGAATCAGCTTCAATTTTGTAAAGTTTGTCTTTTTCGCTGATTGAACTCAAATAGTGTTCGCGTGATTTTTCAAAAATCTGATCGGAGCTCCAGGTTTGCAAATCAATAGGTGTAAATTCATTAATTTTAGTGCGATTGTAAAAACGATACCGGTTTTGTGTAAAATAGTTCCAATACATTTCTCCCAGCATGGAATGAGCGACAGCCGAATCTGGGAACCCCATTTTTTTCGCATCCTCTTCCAGCTTAACAATCTGTTTGGCATAATTATCAGCTTCAAAGGCGTAGCTGAATTTCATTTTAAAAATCAGTGATTTTAAAAGTTGTGCTGTATTTTTTTCGGTTTTTGCTTTTTCATAAACATCTTCAACTTCGATTAAAGCGGTTCGAGGCAGTCCGGCCATTTCAAGCGAGTCGATTTTTTTCCAGTAAAATTCATAACCATTTTTCAAGTTGCTGTTTGATTGAGAATAGCCTGTTAAAGAAATAAATGCAATAAAAAAGGTAAGCAGAATGGATGTTTTTGAATTCATATCATTTTTAATTAACAGGTCTGTAATTTACAAAAACAATACCAATAACTTTTTTCATGACGTTGTCAGCCCCGATAGTCATCGGGGTCGCACGCTGACAAGTCAAAATTCCCTAATAAAAAATAACCTGATAACATTCATTAAAATATAAAAGAACCGTTCTTTCTTCATTTTGAAGTAAAAACGGTTCTTTGTTAAATTGCTGTCTATCAAAATAATGACTCGATAGATGATTACTTTTTTATTAATTTACAACTAAAGTTGCGGTTCGGTTTACATCTCCGTTTAAAATAATTTTATAGACACCAGTTCCAAATTGTTTTACATTCAGTTGAATGATATCTCTTGTAACAATTTCATTGTGAACAATTTTTCCCTGCATGTCATACATGCTTAATCTTGAATTCAACCCTAATTCTGATGGAATTTCAATAGAAACCACGTCGTTTGAAGGATTTGGATAAATATTCAGAAGTTGTGTTTTTTCATCGGCAACATCAAAATAGGTTTTAATTTCCCTGTTTGCATAAATTTCATTTTCATCAAGAGTTGCGTTTTCATTCAATGCTGCTTCAAACATTGAAAGATCTGTGGTTGATCCCGATTTTAATAAACTTGCTAATGTTGTGAGATTTAATCCACATGGATTTATACCTGACGCACAATCGAATTGAATTTTTGCCAGCAATAAAACATAAGGAGCACTTTCGAAATGAGAAAAATTGCCAATCGGTAAACAGGTTACTTTTCTGCTTCCTTTTAATAGAAAAGATAAATAAGCAAGCATCGAATTTTCTTTGGCTACAAGTTCGTCACCGGTGCTGAAATACAGGTGCAAATCGGTTTTAGGTTTCCAGTTAACAAGATCATTCTTTCTTAAGTCAATATTTACCGGGTGAAAATAATTGTACTGTATATTCCACAGGTATTTGGGTACAAACATAGATTTCCAGTTTGCAGGTAAATAGCTGTCAATTTCTTCAACGTCCTTTAATCCATCGAAATATCCGGGTATATCAGTATTATAGGGAGAAACAAAAACCTGGTTCAGATTGGAATAAAGATTTCCATAAACATCCTGATATCCTAAAAGCAGATACGGCAGAAAAGATGGATTTGTATAAGAAGGATTATTAAAAATAAAGTTCTTTTGAATATATGAAAGACTGTAAGCACCGCTACCTGCAACAGTTTTTCGCAATGTGAGATTTGGCAGTGGTTTCGCTTCAAGTTCCTTTTGAGTAGCCAATGCAGCATGCGCTCCCTGGGAATATCCACTCAGGTAAAGATTTCCATCGGGTTTTGATTTAACAAGTGGATTTGAACAGAGCAGTGTCGCAGCTTTTAATAAATCAATACTAGCCGATGCTTCCGATTCGGAATGGGTGTATAGATGGGTTCCCGGCCCGTCGCCCAAACCAAGATAATCGGGCAGAACAGAAATATAACCATCCATTGACATGATCCAACCAATAGCCGATTCAATTCCAATCAGGTTCGAAGGGGCATCCGCATCCCTCGTTAAAGTACCGTGCAGGTATGAGAACACTGGTAAATAAGTTTCGTTTTGCACAGCCGGCAGAAAAACTACCCCGGAAGCAATTGTTGGATTGCCTTTACCGTCAATTGTGTTGTAAATTACTTTAACAGCGTTTACACTGTATTTTTTGTAAGTAAAATAATCAATTAAAGGAAAACTGTTTTCATCCATGTTCAATTGCAGGTTTTGCATAATTTGAACGGGAGTTAGGGTTGCAACAGGTATCGCATTAACAATGGTTCCTCGCTGTGCGAATAAATTTAAATTACAGAAGAGGAATACAATAAGGAATAAGAATGTAAATTTTTTCATAATTTTTTTAATTTCATAATGTTAAACAAGGAATGTATTGATTTGGGGAAAGATAACATTGCTCGCGGAATTGTTTAATTCTATTTCAGCAATCATATCGGAAATTCCAAACCGATAGACAAATAAGCTTCATAGCAAGAATCGAATTTAAAATCCGTTTCAAAGAACTGCAAACATTTAAGGTTTTGAATATGTTGCTTTTAGTGGCAGAAAAAGTTACATAAAAAAAATGCGTAAAACAATACCTTAAAGTATTTTATTGAATTTGGAATTTAGTTTTTCTGTGATAAAAGGGGAGAGAACCTTGTTCAACTTAAAACTGTTTCAACTTCTTTCGTAAACCAACATGACGTTATAAAAAATTTTGCGTAAATTTTTTATAACGATATTATTTTTTAACCATGCAACACAATTCAAAACGAACTACAATTTCAGTTGGTGGTGGATTGCCAGGAGTAATTTTTTGCAAAAACAATATGAATCACATTTTTGGTTATTTGAAAAACAGTTTGTTATTTTTGTTATGAATAGTTTGTTTCTGTTTACCAGGGAGTTGAATTTTTTTTTTGAATATAATCTTATTTAACAATTAAAAAAGTAACAAAATTTCTTGTTAACAGAGTTGAAAGAATAGAACCATTCCTGACATTTGTTGTTATTCTCTAAAAAATAATAAAATAGTTTTTGTGTAATTCTTAATCTTTAAATCTATCTAAAAATGAAAAAATTATTATTGCTGTTATTGTTGTTCCCAGCTTTGGTATTTGCCCAGGAACAAACAGATTCGCTTTCATACTGGAAAAAAAGCGGTTTAATTTCCGCTAACTTTTCGCAGGTCTCGTTAACCAATTGGGCAGCGGGGGGACAAAGTTCAATGTCGGGTGTGTTTATGCTGAATTATCTTGCCAATTACAAAAAGGACAGTCTGAGTTGGGATAATTATGTGGATTTGCGCTATGGATTTTTAAAAGAAGATGGAAATGATTTAACAAAATCAAGCGACAGAATTGAATTCAACTCAAAACTAGGTTATAATACAGGAACTGGCTGGAATTACGCTGCGCTTGTAAATTTTAAATCACAGTTTGCACCGGGTTACAATTACCCTCGAACACTGAATGATAATTATATTTCAAAATTCTTAGCCCCTGCTTATGTTAATGTTGCGTTGGGTATGGATTACAAAAATGAATTTATTTCCTTGTTTATTTCCCCGGCAACCGGAAAATTCACAATTGTTGGTGATGATACTTTATCCGCAGCCGGAGAATTTGGCGTGGAACCGGGCAAAAAGTTCAGGGCTGAATTTGGGGGTAGCGTTAGATTTTCAGCCCAAAAGGAAATTTTAAAAAATGTAACCGCACAAACAAAGCTCGATTTATTCTCAAATTATTTTAACAATCCTGCAAATATTGATGTTGACTGGACATTTATGCTCAATATGAAAGTAAACGAATGGCTTTCGGCCAATCTTGTAACTCAACTGATTTATGATGATGATATTAAAATACAGGATAAGAATGGGAAAAGTGTTCCAATGATTCAATTTATGGAAATGTTTGGAGTGGGGATTTCTGTTAAGTTTTAAAGAAATAAAAACGCAGGCATAATACTGAAAAATAGTTGGTAAAAACCTTTGAATACCTTGATAGGTTTGGTTTGGAGAGAAGTTTTATGAAATTGGTTTCATAAAACTTTTTTTTATGAATAAAATGGCAAAAAAAATGCTGCTGGGCATGTGACATTTTGGATGAATTACATGGGGTAATCAATTAGGAAAACAACGATTCCGATGTAAAAATTGTGATATATTTTTAACGCGAAACAGGCATTTGGATTTACATCGTGGGCGTACAATAAAAATCAGAATCAATTTTATCAAATGGTACATATACTTATCAAACTAAAAATGAGTTTTTTAAAGCCATAAAGCAACCCAGGAATAACAATAAAAAAGACAGCCATTATCGACTGTCCTTTATTTATTCCTGTAATTGCATTATCCCTTGTGCTGGCAAATTGATCTTCACCAGAGCTTGCTACCAATTCACGCTAACTCTCGTAATTTAAACCATTTTTTCCAGAAAATCACCAACTATTTTTCAGTACATTACCAAAACGCACGGTTCTATTTTTTAACACAAAAATAGTGACCGTGCGTTTCTTAAAATATTATCCGGCTACCAACTTTTCCATTTCATCATCTGAATCAGGAATTACTAAATCTCCGGATTCTTTTCTAACCTTATCAAAATTCATTTTTTTACGTGCTGACCGCACCACAATTCCAATCACAAACTTAATTGCAAATTTTTCGGCGAATTCAGGCAGATAGGGTATATCTACTTTATCGTTGGCCATTCGGGTAAGACGGCGGACCAGCCGTTTGGCCTCATTTTCATCAATCCCCATTTCCGAACTTCGAATTAAATCATAAAATTCGTTTGGCAGATTGTCGTACAAAAAATTATCGATCTTTAGAATAACCTTAATAAAGATTTTTTCTTCTTTGGTTTCATCAATAATCGGGACGTTTATTCGTTCATTCAGTCGTTGAGCCAAATCGATAATTTCTTCCTCTGTCATTTTATTCCGACGAATGGGTTCAGCATAAAAATCGTTTAACAGACTATCAAATTCATTAGTAGTCAAATCGTTTAATTTTGCCATGACGTTAAATCTAATTGTTTAAATGTTAATAAATAGTGTTAAAGATGGAATCGAAATGAATTGTGTTAGTTAAGTCTCCATTTCATTTTCTCATCCATTTTTGCTTTCTCTCAATAATTTATGCCTGCAAAAGCGATTCAAGCAAATCGCGGGTTGCCGCAGTATAAATCCCATCAATGGCGAGATTTGGTTTTCTTGTTTGTAGTTCTTTTATTCCATCTTCCGTTTTTTTGCCAAAATCGCCATCGGAAGTGCCAATATTTATTGACAACAGTTTCAATGCATCCTGCAATGCTACGACTGCAGGTCCTGAATTACCGCGTTTAAGTATTGGATCAGGCGCTGCAACTTGTTTTGATTGGCTCAGACGCTGGTACGACAACACATTATCAACCCGATATGCCGATACCGAAACACGATTTCCCTGATTGCCGCCAAGTGTATAAATCCGCTTTTTGTCAATTGAAAATCCAAGAAAAAATCCCACATGTCCTTTCCATGACTGCGGGCTATCCCGCCAATATACCACAACATCACCAGGCTCAGGAACTGTAACCTTGGTGCCAACATTTAACCACGAGCGGGCATTTGCTTTTCCTGAAATTTGCAATCCGGCTTTCCATGCAACCCAGTTTACAAAAGTGCTGCACCATGCAATTTCATCAGTAGTTACGCCTGCAATTTTTGTGTCTTTGGCGTATTTCAATACCTCCTGGTTGTGTTGATCGCCAACAATTTCTTCAGTTCCAAGTTCGCTAAAAGCAATTTTTAACAGTTGTTCCATAAAGTTTTAATTTTTTGTTTTAAAAGAATCATTTGCTTGAAAACTATTAATTATCAGATTTTTACATCTCAAAAATATGGGTGTAATAATAAATATGTGAAATCCTGAATTAATTAAAATTTCGTTTCAAGTTACGGAATAACATAATGCATGTCAAGGTATTTGAGGCTATAAGGCATAATAAAAAGAAATAAAAGTCTTTTATTTTAATTCAGACTGTCATCAACTTCCTTACCTGTCAGAAAATTATAAAGATTTTGGGCTGCTCTTTTTTGAAGTTCAATTGCTGCATAATCAGAATACCATGCATAATGGCCTGTGCAAATGGTTCGTGGATGGTTAATTATTGGATCCTGGTTTTGGTTTGTTGGCTCATTTTCATATACATCAAGTCCGGCACTGTGAATAATCCCGTTTTTTAACGCCTGTAACAGCGCTTTTCATCAACTGTTTCACCCCTCGAAGTATTTATAATTACAGGCTTTCTCTTCATTAAAGCAAAATTTTCTTCACTTAAAATATGATGAGTTTCTTTGGTGAGATTACAATGTATGCTGATAACATCTGATGTTTCAAGTAACTCAGTTAAATCAACTTTTCGAACAGAAAACCGGTTGCAATGTTTTTGACTTTTGTATGGATCGGCGGCAATGATTTCCTTAAAAAGAGGTGCTGCCTTTTTTGCCAGAACGCTTCCTATTCTGCCTAATCCAATTATTCCAAGTGTTTTATCATGAAGTTCAAAAATATCAGCAACAGGTGGAGCAGAAAATTTTCCTGTAATTTGCCCTTTCGGATTCCAAAGTGCCCGTGCACATGCAAACATTAGAGCCAACGCATGGTCAGAAACTGCGTTATTGGCATATCCCTGTACATTGGCTACTTTTACTCCAAAATGGGCGCAGGCTTCAATATCAACATTGTCAAATCCAACACCATACCTCACCACAGCTTTTAAGTTTTTCATATTCGTCAGGAATTCTTCGTCAATTCGGGTGTGCCTTACTAAAATTCCGTGGGCATTTTTGGCAAACTCAATTTTTTCTGATTTATCACCCTCATAGGTGGGGTAAATCTTAAGGTGGAATCCATTTTCTTCAAAAAGATTTTTTTCGAATGAATAAGAATTATATCCTGAGTCGAGAATTACTACATTCATTTTATTGAATTTTTATAATTTATTTTTTTTTCAATTTTTCTTTTTGAAAGGGTGGTTGTAAAATAATACCATATTTTAAGATAAAGGGGCAGCGGTTCTCTTGTTAGGAATTCATATATTTTTTTGGATACTTCCGGAGTTCTAAGATATCCGTATGATTTGTGAGGATTATGTTTACCATGTGTTGTATAATTGTTGTTTACAACAAAATCAATCACCTTTATTCCATTTAAACTCTCTGAAATATCATCATGGAGTTTATAGTTAAAAGCCACTCTATCTTCCAGGTCTGAAAAATTGAACCAATTATTTTTTATGGACGAAGGTGCTACAAGTTTGTGCGTTTTACGATTTACTAATTTCAGTTCGTGGGCAATTTTGCTAATAACTGCAGGGAAACCGAGTGGAGATCCAATGGTTATCAGGGTGTCAATCTGAACTTCATCGCTGAAAAGTGAAAGTACATCAAATGCAATAATCGAGCCCATTGAATGGGCAATCAATAGAATATCGTCATTTTTATGTTGAAGCAAAACAGCTTTTAACCGGTTGCGTAAAATTTCTTTTATGGGTTGATTAAGGTTGTTTAAACCATTGGAATAGTATGCATTAAGTTCTTTGAAGTATTTCCCTATTATCAAATTATTGATTGATGAAAATTTTAGTGAATAATCATCATTTAAAAATATTTTATTGACTTCATCCACTATGGCATCCATTATCTTATGTCTAATGGCATGATCTTTTGTTATCAGTGGAAAAATATCAGGTTCATAGGATTCTTCCAGATATAAAGGATTTTCGGGATCCGTACAGTTCTCATCTTTTGGCTGGTCGTATAATACATCAGCCCAATACACTATTTTAAAAGTTGGTTTATGGTAAATATTTTTTGTGTGGTTTTGCAATCCTTCAGCAATAGATTTCCACCACCATTCTTGCATTAAATTGGCTTCCGGTTTATTGCCCAATCCATGAATTGCGATGATTACTTTACCCATTTTTTACGGTTCGTTTTGAAAACTTATTTGTTGATTTGGTTTCGATATTATACTGTAATTAAATTCCGTTGTATGCTGAAAATCCCCCGTCAACAGGAACAGTAATTCCGGTTACAAATGATGATTCATCAGCGAGTAGCCAAAAAATTGTGGAAATCAGATCTTCAGGTTTACCAAGTTTTCCCTGTGGTGTATGGTCAATAATCCGCTTTCCCCTTGATGTAAGTTCGTTACTATTTTCATCGAAAAGTAAATATCTGTTTTGTTCAGTTAAAATAAAGCCAGGTGCAATTGCATTAACCTGCACATTCACTTTTGAAAGATGCACTGCCAGCCATTGTGTAAAATTTGTTATGGCAGCTTTTCCGGCACTGTATGCGGGTGATTTACTCAGCGGCTGAATTGCTCCCATTGAACTGATATTGATGATATTCCCGCTTTTTTGTTTTGCCATGGATTCTCCAAAAACTTTTGTTGGAATTACGCTTCCCAGGAAATTCAAATCGGCTGTACTGCTGAAATCATTCATGTCAATTCCAAAAAAGGAATCTTCAAAAGGAGTTTCCGAAGTCAGAAATTCTGCTTTTGTTGATGCTCCTTTTGCTGCTCCTCCGGCAACATTTATTAATCCGTCGATCTTAGTAACTTCAGCTTGAATCTGCTTGCCAACAAGTTCCAATGAATTAACATCTAAAACATCGCAAACAAACTGCATGTGATTTTTGCCGTATTTGGAAATATCATTAAAAGTGGATTGGAGCTTTTTTTCATTTCTGCCAAGGATGATAACCTGAGCTCCGTTTTTTGCCAGCGCAACTGAAATAGCCGAGCCAATTACCCCGCTGGCACCGGTGATAATTATTGTTTTACCTTTTACTGAAAACATATCAATTCATTATTTCTGATTCAAATCTCTGAGAATTTCCGTGATTCTTTCAACAACTTTTCCTGCCAGCGCTTTATAACCATCGGGCTTAAAATGTACATTTTTAGGCAATTGTAATTCATTCATTCGGGGCAACATAAAACTGTATAAATCATTAATTACAATACTATGCCGATTCATGATTTTTATAGCTGCACGGTTATAATTTGAAGGCATTCCCGGATCACGTAACACTCCCTCAACATCATCAGGATATGGAGTAGTTGTACCGAAAATTAACCGGGCTCCTGAAGATTTCAGTTTTTCAACTATTATTTCCATGTTCTTTTTATACTGTTTTAAATCGGCTTGCAGCGGATCTTTCGGATTATTACTGTTATCACCGGAAACTGGGTCAACATGTTTTATATCGTGCAATCCAAAATTGAAATGAATAATATCCCATTGGGATGTGGCCCCGATAGCTATCGGGGTTCCAACTCCACTTTTTGATAACCACTGCTCAATATTTTGAACACCTTTTATTGTGCCTTCACAATTTTCAGGTTCGCCATTTTCTAAAGTCGGGCGATAAACATTGGCTTTACCTATAAGCATTTCTTTTACAAAAGGTGTATAGCCAATTGAAATGGAGTCGCCCAGAATTAAAACATTTGGTAAATTTTGAATTGGCTTTGAGAGAATGATTTTAGGGAAAGCTAATATCAAACCAATTGCAGCTGAAGTTTTAAGGAATTTTCTTCTTTCCATAAGTTTAAAATTGAAAGTTTCCCTAAAGTTAACGACTTTATTTCAATTTTCTGTTAACCGTACCATATCAGTTGCAGCCCACAAAACAGCTGCCGGAACATAAAAATTACCCATCATTTTTCGCCGATTGAGCAATGTACTTTTTTTGTACTGGTTTCAATTGAAATATTAATAAACTTCATTTTTATTACTGTGTACTATCTGAGTGTAAATTGCGGGTATTTTATGAAAACCATGTTTGTTTGTGAAAATTTGAAAACATCGCTACATTTAGCGCAAAGAAGTTTTTTTTTCATTAAGAACATCAATAAAACAAGGCAAATATTATGAATAATCTAATAGATCAGACTCCCTCTGCATACGCATATCCGCTGTTGATTAAACAGCTTTTTTTAGCTCCGATGGTTAGTAATCCCGGTCAGGAAATCGTTTACCGCGACCAGTTAAATTTAACATACAAAACATGGAAAGAAAGAGTTAACAGGTTAGCCGGGGTTTTGTCTTCAATCGGTGTGAAGTACGGAAGTACTGTTGCCGTAATGGACTGGGATTCGCACCGTTATCTTGAGGCTTATTATGCAATTCCAATGATGGGTGCAGTGCTTCATACAATAAATGTGCGTTTGTCGCCCGAGCAAATGGTTTACACAATTGAACATGCTGAAGATGATGTGATTATTTGTCATGCCGATTTTCTGCCTTTACTTGAAGCCATAAAAGGCCGCATTTCGGAGGGAAGAAAATTTATTCTGATCGATGATGGAAGTGAAGTTGTTTCGCACCATTTTCAGTTTGAAGGAGAGTATGAAAAAATGCTCGCTGATGCATCTCCTGAATTTGATTTTCCTGAATTTGATGAGAATACCCGGGCAACCACATTTTATACTACCGGAACAACCGGATTTCCAAAAGGAGTTTATTTTTCGCACCGGCAACTGGTTTTGCATACACTTATTACAACTGCATCTCTTTCCGCACCTGCTGTTCAGGGGCGAATGCACAAAGACTCGATTTATATGCCAATTACACCCATGTTTCATGTTCATGCCTGGGGAATACCTTATGTTGCTACCTTTTTGGGCATTAAACAGGTTTATCCGGGAAGATATGTTCCTTCAGTGCTTTTGAAATTACTGGATGTGCATAAAGTAACATTTAGTCATTGTGTACCTACAATTCTGAATATGTTGTTAAAAGATCCGACGTCAACGGACTACGATCTTTCAAACTGGACCTGTGTTATTGGCGGTGCAGCATTGCCAAAATCAATTGCAATTGAAGCATTGAAACGTGGCATCGATGTTTTTGTGGGTTTCGGAATGTCAGAAACCTGTCCGGTTGCAGCACTTTCCTTTATTTCTGATAAAGATATGGAGCTTTCACCGGAAGAACAAGCTGACTTGCGCTGCAGAACCGGGAAAGCTGTTGGCATGGTGCAAATCAGGATTGTTGATGAAGAAGGAAACGATGTGCCATGCGATGATAAAACTCCGGGAGAAATTGTGATGCGGGCACCTTATTTAACACAAGGTTATTTAAAAGATCATGTACATTCTGAAAAATTGTGGGCTGGTGGCTGGCTTCATACAAACGATGTTGCCTGTATCGATAAAAACGGTAGTATCAGAATTACCGACCGCACAAAAGATGTTATAAAAGTGGGGGGCGAGTGGTTGAGTTCTCTTGAAATTGAAGATGTAATTGCCAAACATGAAGGCGTGGCCGAAGTTGCAGTAATTGGCGCTCCCGATCTCAATTGGGGTGAAATTCCATTGGCTATTGTTGTACCGAAACCCGGTGCTGAATTTGATGATAAAGAACTCATTCACATTTTAAAAGCAAGTGTTGATTCGGGCGTGCTGCCTCGTGAAGCAATAACTTTAAAAGTTAAACGGGCAGAAATTATCGATAAAACAAGTGTTGGGAAAGTGAATAAAGTTGCGCTAAGGGCGAAATTTTTGATTCAACTGTAGGTTTGGCGGAGTTAAATCTGTCCTGCATAATTTTACATTTGTCAAATAAACTAAGGAAAATTTAGTGATTTTTTATACTCATTTAATACTCCAGAGAAAACTTTACACTCGTGTGTCACAACTCGCATGCCGCAAATAGGTTTATTTAAGTGAAAAAGCACAAAAACCTGCAATACGTCAAAGGACTATAATCCTTTCTTTCAGAAAAAAATCAATAAAAACTCCAACGGTGGCGGAATTAAAAGTTGCAGATTGCGGGCATTTTCCTGTCAACTTACACAGTTTATGAGCTAGTGCTCTATTTTTTCTATGACTTAACGAACCGTCGTGTACGGGACCGTGTCCCGATGTATATCGGGAGTGGTGTGAGAATTACTCCGGTGGTCTTAACGGCTCACCGGCCATCTTCTCGATTATAAAGCGTGGTTTATTTTAATTCTCTTTTCAATTTATCGGGATCCATTCAATTATCAAAAATCGTTACAATTTTGATTGTTTTCGAATCGAATTGGTAAAATATTGAGGTTTGCTTTGTTACAACAAGCATGTGAAGTCCTTTTACAAAATCTGTTTTAGAACTAGACTCTGGGAATTTCTGAATTTGATTTAAGGATTTGTCAAGTTTTTTGATGAAATCATCTTTCACTTTAAGAGACCATTCTTGTTCCAAGTATTCAAGCAGTTTGTCAAGACGATTGGTTGCTCTTTTTGAAAGAACTATTTTTCTCATTATCTATGCTTTTTCATGAAATCTGAATAATCTACAACCTCTCCGTTCTCAATCTCCTCTATTCCTTGAAGTATATCATCTTTTTGCTCTTGAGAAACAGTCTCCCAGAAGTCCGTTTTTCTACTTTCTCTAAAGATACTTTTTACCGATTCTAAAATGATTGGATTGTTTGTCTCTAAAATCATTTTCATTATCTCTATTTTCTCTGCTTGAATATTCATTTTATTTTTTTCCAAAGTTAATCAATAATTTTTTCAGATTAAAGTTTTGCTTTCGGCATCGCGTTACCATGCTTAATATTGTTAATACGTGTTGTTGGGGTGGATTTCGGAGAGCGTTCCTGTTCGCGACGAAATGAACGGCGATGCGAGAATCCAAATTTGGCGTACCACCAAACCCACACTGCAATATTTACTTTATTAACAACTGTAATTTTGTTAGTCATTCATTTGCATTATTATAATTCTCTTTGCAAAATATTCATTATCAGGTTTTAAATTCCGTAAGAGACCACCAGCAATGAGCCGAATTGAAATTGTCCCTGCCGCTTTTCTTGCATCCAGATAATTTTGTATTAATGAGTCTTTAGTTATTATCGACTCAAGTGCAATTTGAAAATAACTTGGCTCAATCTCTTTAAGTCTTGGTTTAGATTTTAGATAATTAACTATTGAATCGATATTTGATTCCTTATTTTCTTTGTTCGTGATTGCAATTGTGTTTGTGATTCCAAGGTGAGTGTATGATACTTTAAACATTTTTTTGTCATGCCAAACTGAGTCAGGGTATATAGAATCATATTTGGCGAATAAATTAGTTTTTTGCATTTCCTCAAGTTTGTCTTTATTTATTTTCCAAATATCTGGTTGTTTAGAGTCCGAAATTTCTGTCAAATATTTTTTGAATTTGAATTCTTCTTCTTTGTATTTGTTGTTTAAAAATAAGTCAAAGTTATTTACCAATTCGTTTAAATACTTAGTTTCTATTTCCACAAGAGAATTCTCAAATTCATTTATTCGGGCATTTTGTCCATGAGTATATGAAAAGAAGAAAATTAAAAACATGAATGTTAAGACTTGTTTCATTTTGGTTTTTTATTATTGTTGTTAACGGTTGTATACCCGCCAATTGCGGGTATTTCGGTATTATCTGATTGTGTTAACGGCTTGATTAATAACGCTTTTTGTGAAATAGGGTTTTTTGTGTCGGAAATTTTTGTGCATAATGTTTGGTTTAAAATGATTGTTGTTTCAAATGTAAAAATTATTCGTGCTAAGGTTGTCAATCAACAAAATATTTTTGGGAATAGGTTGATTTTTTGGTGTTTCAACCTGCTTTTCGGCAAACCCAAAAACCCTCCCTGCGGGTGTGGAGTGGTTCCCTGCTGCAAAATATCGATTCCCTGCTGCGAGTTTTCACGTCTTGCTTTAGGATGAGGCCTCCCTGCCGGTGTTTTTCCCATTCCTGCTAATGGGTGAAACTTCCCTGCGGGTGGAAATCACTTCCCTGCTAAGCAGGGAAACAATATTTGTAGCAGGGCGGCCTTATCTTCAGCAGGGAAAAGGTAGGATCAGCAGGACACCAAAAACCACGACAGGTTATTCAACCTTCGTGATTCCGAAATCAAACTTCCAGTTTTCTTCAGATAAGGATGCCATCCGATCCCACCTGTGTAGATACGGATGGCATCCCTGACTTCTGGACTCCTGACTTCCGTCTTCATTCTTCTGACTAACTTCTATTTCCCTATTTGTGCCAGCGCAAACTCAGCCATCTCACCACAATTTTTATCCGACTTTAATTTTTCAAGTGCCGGAACACATTTTTCAGTACCCCACAAACCTAGTTCACGACAAATATAAATCTTGGCGTCATCGGTGGCATTTGATTCAAGGATTTCAATCATAATTTTTTCATACTTATCAAGCGTTTCGGATTTTTGATCCGATTTTCTGATGCGCAGTGACAAAGCGGTTAAGTTTTCCTCACTTTCGCCCAGCTTGTATTTTTTTATTTCCGAAACCAGTTCATCCAATGAAAGTGGCTGATAGTTTTTCCAAATTGTGTATCCTGTAAAATTGGGGAACTCAACTGGAATTTCCTGCAGTACTTCTCCTGTTGCAGCCCATTCTGCACCACGTTGCAGGGTTGTAATAAATCCGGCGCACTGCATTTGTTCGTGTGGTCCATTACCGTTGATATGGCCTAAAACTGTATGGAAAATCCGGCCCTCACCGTAACTGATTGTCATCAAAACAGGTTCGTTTTTGCCTGTTCCACCCGTTTTTGTGTTGGAAAAAGCTGTTGCAAGAATATCCATGTTTTTGCCCGGTCCTCTTAAATTTCCGTATAATTCATCCGGGGCGTGCATCCAGCTTGTTGGTAAACCTTTCATAATAGGGTGTTCCAGGTCGCGGGTTTCAACCACAACAGGAACCTGCTCACCGTGATGACCGGCATTACCAACTGTATCAATTCTAACTATTTCGCCTTTTTCCCAGTACACATAAGGACCGGCATTTTCATTTCTTCCGTTCCAGCCGCCCAAACCAATCATTTCGTTATACTCCGGCCAGTTTGGGAATGCGTTGTCTGACGAGTGAACAATAACAACACCGCCACCTTTTTGCACGTAGTCAACAAAACCTGTTTTGGTTTCATCCGACCATTCATCGCCATCGTAATCAATCACAACAACATCGAAATCCGAAAATTGTGGTTTGAAAGTTGTCATGTCGCCACCTTTTGCAGGTGTTGTTGCAACTTCAACTTTAAAAATACCTGTAACTTCAAGTATATTTTTGAGAATTGGTGTTGATTCCTTGTCATCATGCGAGGCATTCATTTGACCATTTACGATCAATGCTTTTATTCTTGCATTTTTATTGCCTGAATCGGTTCCTGAATTACAGGAGGCAAATCCTATAGAAAGCAAGATTGCAATGGCAATAATGTGGATTAATTTTTTTTGTTTCATTTTTATTATTTGAATATTTAAATTTTAAAAATAGTAAGTGAATAGCTGATAGTTTGATATTTATAATTATAAATCATTGGTTTTTTCTGACAACTCACCCTGATTGCGTCTTCGACACAATCGTCCCTCTCTAAATATAGAGAGGGAGAAGAGGGAGAGTCAGAATTGACTGGAAGACTGTATGCTTTATAAAAAATCATCATATTTTTCAGATTATGTTACGATTCAATTTTCCATGGTTGTCTGTATGGCCTTTTTAATAACCTTGCTGCATGTTCATCGTTTAAAATTTCCATTTTTTCAGGGTCCCACTGGATTTTTCTTTCTGTTAACATGGCAATTTCACCAAGCAAAGCAACACTGATAGCACGCAAACCTGTATTTGCCGGAACAATAGTTTTTTCCCTTGTTTTTGTGCAATCAATATAATTTTGATAATGGTTTTTGCTTAGATAAGGTTTGTAGCCACTTTCAGGAATTTCCGCTGAAAGCAGTTTTTCATCGCTGGCAATCAGTTTACCACGATCAACATTTATCCATCCTTCAGAACCAATAAAAGTCGCACCACCGCCTGTTTTAATTTTTCGGTTGTTGGCAACCCGCATTTTTAGTCCATTTGCGAATGTGCACATAAAATCATATTCTGACGGTGTGTTGTAAATTCCTTTACGCGGGTAATCAGCTTTTCCTTCAATTTCAACCGGGCCGGTGTGTTCAAGGTCGGTTCCCCAAAGTGCAATGTCAATGTGGTGGCCTGCCCAGTCAGTCAATTGTCCGCCCGAGTAATCCATAATCCATCTCCAGTTCCAGTGATACACACCACGGAACGGCACTTTTGGTGCTGGTCCCAACCAAAATTCCCAATCCAAACCTTCGGGTATATCAGCTAAAGCAGGTGCAGGCTTTTCTTGTCCTCCGGTTGGCAAGCCAACTTCAACATATTTAACGTCGCCTATTACTCCGTTACGTACCAACTGAACAGCCCTGAAAAATTCGCCGGATGACCTTTGCATACTTCCGGTTTGCCAAACAATATTGTTTTTCTCAACAGCTTTTACTATTTCAATACCATCGTCGATTGTGCGGCACAACGGTTTTTCAGCGTAAGCGTCCAATCCGGCATTTGCAACTGCCGAGTAAATTATTCCGTGCCAATGATCGGGTAGTGCAATTCCAACACCATCAATTTTTTCTTTTGCCAGAAATTCCCTGAAATCGTTATAATCCCTGCAATCTTTATTCCTATATTTTTCATTTACTATGTTTGCAGCTTTGTCGCGGTTGATTTTGTCAACATCGCAAACCGAAACCACCTGTACATCAGGAATTTTAAGGAAATTGTTCATGTTTCCGGTTCCTTGCGAACCTACTCCGATAAACCCCATAACATGGCGGTTACTTGGAGCCACAAACCCATTTTTACCCAGTGCAGAAGCCGGAATAATGGTCGGAATGATTATCATTCCTGCACTTGTGGCCAATGTTTTTTTTAGAAAATCTCTTCTGCTTGACTTGTTTTGCATAATAACTGAATTTTAAATATTTCTTTAAACCGATGGGATTGAAAAATCCGATTCGGTTTTAGTTGGTTTATATTCTGCTAATCTAATAATTCATTTAATGAATTTCAGGATTATGAACTGAAAATATATATTTTTAGGAATATCAAAGTTTGTAAAAATGAAACGAGTATGTAAAACAGTTACACCCAAGAGGATGATTAAACATAAGCGAGTTACATACTATACCTTTGAAAATAAATAATTTTAATAGTATGAAATTAACTTATTCAAATCTTATTTTAAGTCTTTTACTGTCAATGTCGGGCCTTTTTTGTACTGCCCAGGAAACAAATTGGCTTGAACCAACACAGGAGTCAAAACCATGGACCCGCTGGTGGTGGATGGAAAATGCGGTTGACAGGGAGAACATCAAACGCGAATTAAAAGAAATGGCTGATGCCGGAATTGGCGGAGTTGAGATTACATCGATTTACGGAGTGAAAGGAGAGGAGGATCGTTTTATTGAATACTTGTCACCTCAATTTTCAGAGATTTTGAAATTTACAATAGAAGAAGCAAATAAACTGGGAATGGGAGTTGACTTACCTCCAGGCAGTGGCTGGCGTTGCGGTGGTCCGTTTGTTCCTGAGGAAAAAGGTTTGTGGTCACTTAAAATGCAAAAAATCGCCTTAAAAAAAGGGAAAGCCTGGCAATTACCAAACGATTTAAAAAATATAGCAGCGGCTTCTTTTGAGGATGAAAATGGAAAAACAACAATTATAGATATCAACGGAAAATTTGAGGCTCCGGCAAACGGAACCATTTATCTGGCACAGAGAATAAAAAACAGCGACAAAGTTAAACGTCCTTCAAATGGCGGCCAGGGCTGGGCAGTTGATACTTTTAATGAAATTATAACCGATTGGTATCTTTCTGAATTCTGGAAACGACTGGGAATTGATGAAGGAAAATTGCGCTGCTTTTTTCATGATTCTTTTGAATACACAGGCGATTTTACGACCGATTTCACAACTGAATTTAAAAAACGGCGCGGTTACGATTTGTCTGAAATACTGTTTGAATTATCAGGTGATTGTACAGATGCTGAAAAAGTTGCACGTGCCAAATCCGATTATCGCGAAACACTATCCGATTTAGTGCTTGAATCATTTATTCAACCCATGACAAAATGGGCACATGAACATGGAAGTTTAAACCGCAACCAGGCACATGGTTCGCCGGGAAATATCCTTGATTTGTATGCAGCCTGCGATATTCCCGAAACCGAAATTTTCAGGACTGTGGAGCCCGGAACAGTTGACGTTTTTGTAAACAAATTTGCTTCTTCAGCAGCGCATGTTACAGGTAAAAAGCTGACTTCCTCTGAAAGTTTTACCTGGCTTGATGAACACTGGACAGTTACAACTTCGGATATGGTGCGGGCAACAAACCGTTTTTTCCTGGCAGGAATCAACCACATGTTTTTTCACGGAACCTGCTATTCACCGCAAGATGCAGTGTGGCCGGGCTCGCTGTTTTATGCTTCAACACAAATAAATAACAGAAACCCGCTTTGGCCCGAAATGCCGGCTTTATTCAAATATATTGAACGGTCGCAAACCATTCTACAGCAGGCTACTCCGCAAAACGATCTGTTAATTTACTGGCCCTATAACGATGTTGCTGCCAGCGAAGGTCGGTTATTTAACCATTTGGGTGTGAATAAAGATGCAGGTTGGTTTAAAGAACATCCCATTTCTGGTTTATCTGAAGAACTTACAAAAGCCGGTTATACTTTCGACTATATTTCCGACATGCAACTGCTAAATTGTAAAATGGCAAATGGTGAAATTATAACTGAAGGAAATGCGAAATACAAGGCAATTGTTGTTCCGAAAACCAATTATATTCCACTTGAAACTATAAACCAAATGGCTCAACTTATCGAAGCAGGTGGAAAAATTTACTTTGACGAGATATTGCCGAAAAGTGTTCCCGGGATGTTTGATTTGGAAAAACGGGAAGAAAAACTAAAGCAAATAAAAACAGGGATTTCTGCGGGAAAATGGGTTGGAAATGTGCCTGAAATGCTGGCGAAAAAAGACATTCAGGGCGAAAAATCACTTGCTGAAAAAGGATTTCATTTCCTGAATATGGAGATGAACGGTGAAAATCTGTACATGGTTGTTAATGCCGACACAATTGCAAAAAATGAATGGGTGGAACTTGGCACCAACTCAAAATCATATGTTTTTTATAATCCGATGAACGGTGAAATTTCGTTAGCGGAATCAGTCGAAAATAAAATTCATCTGCAATTACAACCCGAACAATGTTTGTTTGTGAAATGTGCTGAAAATTCAATGAATTTGAAGTCTCATCAATATGAAAATACTGCTTCAAAACCAATAGAAATTGGCAGTTTGTGGCAGATCTCATTTGTAAATGGCGGTCCGGTTATTCCAGGAAATCTGCAAACCGATGATTTGATTTCGTGGACAAAAATGGGCGACATGGAAACACGACGTTTTGCCGGAACAGCTAAATATATTACAGAATTTAACTGGGAAAATGAAGATAAAACTGCAGTTCTGGATTTAGGTTTAGTTAAAGATTGCGCTCACATAAAACTGAATGGAAAAGACTTTGGCGTTTTGCCGGGGCCAACATTCAAAATAAAAGTCGATAATCTTGAAAAAGGGAAAAATATCCTGCAAATTGAAGTTACAAACGTAGCCGCCAACCGTATCCGTGATTTAGATATCAATGGAATTGAATGGCGCAAATTTTACGACATCAACTTTGTCAACATCGATTATAAACCTTTTGACGCGTCGGGTTGGGAAATCACGGATGCGGGGTTGATGGGACCGGTTACATTGAAGGGTTTTTAGTTTTTTTCGATCATATTAAAACAAACAGAAAAAATTTTATAAAATGAAGAAATCATTTTTTGTTTTCTATGCACTACTCATGAATTTTGTTATTTATGGACAGGTGCAAAATTCACAAATTGCAAGAGGTGTAACCGAATATCATAATTTGTTCAATACCTCAATGAACCCTCAAGTTTCGTGTTACCGAATTCCGTCAATTGTAACTGCTCCAAATGGCGACTTAATTGTTGCCATCGATGAACGTGTTCCTTCGTGTGGCGATTTAAAATGGAGCAGGGATATAAATATTGTAATCCGCCGCAGTTCCGATAATGGAAAAACCTGGTCGGCAATCGAAAAAATAGTGGATTTTCCGCCTGGAAAATCAGCATCCGACCCATCGATGATTGTGGATGAAGTGACAAAGGAAATTTTCATATTTTACAATTACATGGATTTGGACAATGAGAAAGATATTTATTATCTGCATGTTATAAAAAGTTCTGACAACGGATTAACATGGAGCAAACCCGAAGATATCACGTCACAAATAACCAAGCCCGAATGGCACAAAGATTTTAAGTTTATCACTTCCGGTCGCGGAATTCAAACAAAATCGGGCAAATTGTTGCATTGTATGGTAAATTTAAACAGCGGTTTACATGTGTTCGGTAGTAACGACCATGGAAAATCATGGTATTTTATTGACACTCCAATTTTGCCTGCCGATGAATCGAAAATTGTTGAATTAGCCAATGGAAGCTGGATGATTAACAGCCGGGTAAATGAAAGTGGAATTCGCTTTGTTCACTCTTCAGACGATGAAGGAAAAACCTGGATAACAAAGGCAGACTCATCTCTTATCGACCCCGGTTGTAATGCAAGTATCATCCGTTATACGTTAAAAGAAAACGGATACGACAAAAACCGTTTACTGTTTTCGAATGCAAAAATGGTTAAAGACCGCAAGAATATGACAGTTCGAATTAGTTATGATGAAGGATTGACCTGGAGCGAAGGAAAATCAATTTACACAGGAGGTTCAGCCTACTCTTCATTAACAGTTTTAAAAAATGGCGATATAGGCCTGTTTCTCGAAAAAGATGAATACACCGAAAATGCATTTGTAAGTTTTTCATTAGATTGGCTTACTGACGGCAATGATAAATATTCAAAACCAAAATCAAAAAGATAAAATAGAATGAATAAAATCGAAGGATTAATAGCAGCTCCGTTTGCACCATTTGATAATAAAGGCGAAGTTGTGTACGATAAAATACCCGCGTATTTTGATTTACTCAGTAAAAATAAAATTGCAGGTGCATTTATAAATGGTTCAACCGGTGAAGGGGTTTCGCTTTCGCAAAAAGAGAAAGCAAAAATTACCGAAATGTGGGCAGCACAAAAACCTAAAAACGATGAGATGAAAATCATTAATTTAGTAGGTGGAACCTCATTTGTTGAATGCATTGAAACAGCGCAACTTTCTGAGGAAGTAGGTGTTGACGCCATCGCTATTTTAGCGCCCTATTATTTCAAACCCGGGAATGCAGTTCAGTTGGCAGAATTCGTTGCAAAAATTGCTGAAGCTGTTCCGCAAATGCCCGTCTATTTTTACCACATTCCAGTGCTCACAGGTTGCTATGTTCCGATGTTTGATTTTCTGAAAGCAGCGGCGCTAATGATTCCAAATCTGGCCGGGATTAAATTCACCCACGAAGATTTTATGGATTTTCAAACCTGCCTCAATTTTGAAAACGGAAAATTTGATATGTTGTGGGGACGCGATGAAAACCTGCTTTCAGCACTTGTTCTAGGTGCGCGTGGTGGTGTTGGAAGTACTTACAATTATGCGGCACCGCTTTATTATAAGCTAATTGAAGCATTTGATAAAGGCAATTTACCTCAGGCCAGAAAATTGCAGCAACAATCAATTGATATGATTCGCATGTTGGGAAAGTATGGCGGTATTGCCACAGGAAAAGCATTTATGAAATACATTGATTTCGATTGTGGTGAATTCAGGTTACCCATAAAAAATATGGATGCTAAAAATTTTGAAGCATTTAAACAGGATGTGAAAGCGCTGGATATGGAAAATTTGTTTTCAGTGCTTTGAAAATGTTGGTACGAAATAATTATAAATGAAATGATTTATGTTACCTGAATTTAATTTACTCGCTCAAAAATACAAATCAGAACTGCTCGACAAAGTTATTCCGTTTTGGCTCAACCACTCAAAAGATAAAGAATTTGGCGGTTATTTTACCTGTCTCGACCGGGAAGGAAAAGTTTTCGATACCGATAAATTTATCTGGTTGCAGGCACGTGAAGTTTGGATGTTTTCATCGCTTTACAACAATGTGGAACAGAAACCGGAATGGCTTGAAATGGCACTTCATGGAGCAGAATTCCTGAAAAAACATGCAAAAGATGCCGATGGAAACTGGTATTTTTCTCTCACCCGACAAGGCGAACCACTTATTCAGCCTTACAATATTTTTTCCGATTGTTTTGCCTGCATGGCTTTTGGTCAATTGTACAAAGCCACCGGAAACAAGGAACACGCTGAAATTGCCAAACAAACTTTTCAGAATATCCTGAAAAAAAGCGATAATCCCAAAGGAAAATACAACAAGACATTTCCCGGTACACGTCCGTTAAAAGGTTTTTCGTTACCTATGATTTTGTGCAATTTGTCGCTTGAAATCGAGCATTTACTTGAACCTGAATTGGTGAAAAAAACAATCGAAACTGTCATTCATGAAGTAATGGAAGTTTTTTATGATGAAAATTCAGGGCTGATTTTTGAAAACGTAAACCCCGATGGAAGTTTTTCCGATTCTTTTGAGGGACGATTGTTAAATCCGGGTCACGCCATTGAAGCAATGTGGTTTATCATGGATTTGGCCGACCGCTTGAAAAACAAGGATTTGATGGAAAAAGCCGTTCGAATTTTGCTAAAAACCTTAAAATTCGGATGGGACGAAAAGTTCGGCGGCATATTCTATTTTCTCGATATAAAAGGCTTTCCACCGCAGCAATTGGAGTGGGACCAAAAACTCTGGTGGGTGCATATCGAAACCCTTATCAGTTTGATAAAAGCCTACCATTTTACAGGAAACAAGGAGTGTTTGCAGTGGTTCGAAATAGTGCACGATTATACATGGTCGCATTTTGCCGACCCGGAATATGCCGAATGGTTTGGCTATTTAAACCGGCAAGGCGAAGTTCTGCTACCTTTAAAAGGAGGAAAATGGAAAGGTTGTTTTCATGTTCCGCGCGGGCTTTTTCAGGTGTGGAAGACGTTGGAGAAATTGAATTAAATATTTTTTGAAGTTGTCAGGTCTTCGATGCTGACAAGTCTGGAAGGCGAAAAACCTGACAGCGTCCATAGACCTGTCAGCGTTTGTTACACAGGCATTTATGCCGGAGATTGAGAGGGCGTTACACGATGTACTTTAGTCCAAAAAAATTGGAATTAAAGGCTTAAGCCCGGCGTGCATTGTGCTGTTTGATCCCCGGCTTAATATTTGGGGTTACTCAAAGCGATGACTAACCCCGGCATTTATACCGGGGTTTAAGGGTTACATAAAAATTCGGGCTTTAGCCCAATATATTAAATATGGCTTGCGTGAAAATTTGGTTGCATAGCGAGTGGAGAACAAAAATAGAATTCCCTTTTTTAATCAATCAAACAAAAGTGAAATCTTTAATGAATAAATATTTGATTTGAAGAACGATGTGCAATCATATTTTGTGCATTACCGAAAAAATTTTCTTCATGAAATTTTTCTTGTTCTGAAAATTATCCTGGAGAGAAAATGGTTATTGAAAACAGTTCAAACGTATGGATTTACGACCCCTATATTTGTGCCATATAGCTTTATCTGCCTGAGTAGTACTGACACTTGTTCCTTTTTCCATAAACCTTTGATGCCTCTAGCATATGTTAATTCTCAACAAAAAAATCTTGATAAAATATTTTATACTGTAATGTTACAATATAAAAATTCACTTTATATTTGCCTCATAATTAAATAGTGTAATATTACAATACATGAGCGAAAAATTGGGAAACAAAGAAATTGCCGTGCTGGGTTTGCTATCGGAACGACCGATGCACGGCTACGACCTGGAACATGAAATCAGAATGCGCGACATGCGTTACTGGACCGAAATTTCCATGTCGTCGGTGTACAAAATTCTGAAAAAGCTGGAAGAAAAAGGGCTGATAAATTGCAAGGTTAAACAATCAACCAATAATGTGGCACAAAAAGTTTATTCGCTTTCCGACCTCGGAAAAGTGAGGTTGAATGGCGAAATATCGGGGCTTTTTTCGGAGTTCGACCACCATCGTTGGGAAATCGACCTGGCCGTTTCGAACCTGAATGTGCTTACCGACGAGCAAAAAATCACAAGTTTAAACGCTTACATCCGCAAATTAAAAGAATTACTTACGGGTTACGGCGAATTGCAGAAATACCTCGAAAGTGAAAACTGTCCGGTTCACCGGATGGCGCTGGCTATCCGCCCGCAATATCTGTACAAAGCAGAAATTGAATGGGCCGAAGCCTACCTGGAACAAGTAACCGCCAAACAGTAAAAACATGGAAAACAATTTTCAGAAAATCATCATCAGCAACGCGCACACCAACAACCTGAAAAACATTTCGGTGGAGATTCCCAAACACAAAGTGGTGGCTTTCACCGGTGTTTCAGGCTCGGGCAAATCGTCGCTGCTGTTCGACACTATTTACACCGAGGCACAGCGGCAACTCATCGAAACCTTTTCCACTTTTGCGCGCAAACGGCTTCCCAAGCTTTCGCGCCCCGATGTGGACGATATTCTGCACCTGTCAACCGCCATGGTTATCGACCAGAAAAAGATGGGCAACAACCTGCGCAGCACGGTGGGCACAGCAACCGAAGTGAATACCTACCTGCGGCTTTTGTTTTCACGGGTCGGCAAACCGTTTATTGGCGCGTCGTTTTTGTTTTCGTTTAACCATCCGCAGGGAATGTGCCCGCATTGTCACGGGCTCGGGAAAGTCGCCAAAATCGATTTGTCACTCTTCCTCGACATGGAAAAATCAATCCGCGAGGGTGGAATCCTGCACATTCATTACAAACCGGGCAGTTTTTTGTGGAATGAACTCATCAATTTGAAAGTTGTCGATACGGAAAAGAAACTGAAGGATTTCACGCCCGACGAACTCAAAGTGTTGCTGTTTTCTGAGCCTTTCAAAATTCAGGGTTCAAAAGAAAAACTTTCGTACAACCGCACTTTTGAAGGACTTGCCCGGAAACTGGAACGCTCGATGGCCGAAAAAGGAGAAGACGAAGCCAGCGAGGAAGACAAAAATGCCTATCTCCGCTTTTTCAAATATGAAACCTGTGCGGAATGTAATGGTTCGAGAATCAGCGAAGCAGCCCGGAATGTAAAAATCAAAGGTGTTTCCATTGACGAGGTTTGTCGTTGGGAGTTGCCCGAAGTACTTGATTTTCTGAAAGAAATTGATGACGAAATGGCCATCCCCATCACCCGGAAAGCCATTTTTGTGTTGGAGCAACTCATTCACATTGGGGTCGGTTATCTCAGTCTCGAACGGCCGGTAGGAACTTTGTCGGGCGGAGAATCGCAGCGGGTAAAAATGGCGCGGCAGCTCGACTGCAATCTTGTTGACCTGCTGTACGTTCTGGACGAACCAACAACCGGACTGCACCCGCGCGACACCGAAAAACTGATATCGCTTTTGTATGAACTGAAAAACCGTGGCAACAGCGTTTTTGTGGTGGAACACGACGCGGAAGTCATAAGGAATTGCGAGTGGATTCTTGACCTCGGTCCCGGCGCCGGTGTCAACGGTGGAAAAGTGGTTTTTAATGGTCCGACAGCAGAAATCATTCACACTGAAAGCGTTACCGGCAAATATCTTCAAACTGAAATTCCGCTGAACGAACATTCACGAAATGCAGGCGGTTTTTTCGAAATAAAAAATGCCAGTCTGAACAACCTGAAAAATGTTTCCGTAAAAATTCCGAAAGGTGTACTCACCTGTGTAACCGGTGTTTCGGGAAGCGGGAAAAGTACGCTGATACATGAATGTTTTTTGCCGCAACACCCCGAGGCTGTAGTAATTGATCAGTCGCCCATCGGGAAATCGTCACGCGCCAACCCGGTCACTTTTACCGGCATTTTCGACCAGATTCGAAAAGAGTTTGCCGAAGCCACCCGCTCCGAAGCGTCGCTTTTTAGTTTTAACAGCAAAGGCGCCTGCCCTAAATGCAACGGCCAGGGTTTTATCAGCTACGAACTCAATTTTATCGATGCCGTGAAATCGCAGTGCGACGAGTGTGAGGGAAAGCGTTACCACGCTGACGTGCTGGAATTGAAATACCGCGAAAAAAATATAGCCGAAGTACTTGACCTTTCTGTAAACGAAGCGCTGAAGTTTTTTAATTCGCCAAAAATCAACCGGCAATTGCAATTATTAAAAGAAGTGGGGCTTGGCTACCTGAAACTGGGACAAACGCTCAGTTCACTTTCGGGTGGCGAATCGCAGCGGCTGAAAATTGCCGCCGAATTGCAGAAAACCAGCAGCATTTACATCATGGACGAACCCACCACCAGGCTGCACCGGTCGGACATTGAAATGTTTTACCTCATTGTAAAAAAGCTGGTGGAGAACAAAAACACGGTTATCATTATCGAACACAACACCGACATCATCAAACGTGCCGACTGGATAATCGACATGGGCCCCGAAGGCGGAAATGCCGGTGGACGTGTAATGGCCGAAGGAACACCGCAACAGATAAAATCAAATTTAGAGAGCATTACAGGGAAATATTTGTAAAATTCTAAAAAATGGAAAAATGAAAATTCTAGCCATTGAAACAGAACTGAAGAAGCTGAATGCAGAATCGGATAAAGAAATCCTGAAAGAGGAAGCCCGCGCAGTTTTTGAACTTCAGCAAAAAGATATTCTGCACCAAATCTATTTCGATGAAAACCATTGTGCAGTGCTGATTCTGGAATGCAGCAATAAAACTGAAGCGGAGAAATTCCTTTCAGAATTGCCACTGGTAAAAGGTGGGTTTATCTTCTTTGAAATAAGGGTTCATTATCCATATTCCGGTTTTTCTCGGTTGATTGCGTGATGCGCCCGCTTGCTTTCGGACACGAATTCCGTTCCACATCTTATAATTTTTGACGGTTTGGCTCCTAAGTTTCGAATTCGAGATGCAACACCCATTTTGGCGAATCGGAATTCGCCACACCCATTTTACCCGTTCATCCCCCGATTCCCGCCATTCAATATACTTTTTTTCATGGTTTTAACAGCTGTTGCCATCTTCGCCACTGAAAACAAAAACAACAGAAACAATTAAATTTTAAGGTCATGAAAACAATTATTACAACTGTTTTATTTTTTCTATTTGCCTCTGCAATGGGGTACGCACAAATTGAAAACTATGAAAATGAAGTTCAAACGATTTTTGGAGGCGGAGCTAAAGTTACCGGCTGGTGGGTCGATTTGAACAACTCGTATTCAAAGCTTAACGGTCAAAATGCCCACTTGCCCGGAATTTCCGGAGGTGTAATTATGAACAACAATTTTAAAATCGGGTTTATGGGTAAATCGCTTACCTGCCACGAAACTTATCTTCAGTACGACAATATTTTTGATGAGCCGGTTTACCTGGTTGGTGGTCACGGAGCGCTTTATTTCGAGGCATCGCCAATCGATAATAAAGTTGTTCACATTTCGTTACCGTTTATTTTTGGCGGTGGCGGAGCAGAGTATATTTCGAAAAACACGTATCCTGAATTTGAGGATGAAGGAGAAATCGACTACGAACATAAACACATGTCGTCGTCGCCGTACTGGATTGCTGAACCTGGTGTAAATATCGAAATCAATGTTACAGGATTTATGCGGATTTATGCTGGCTACAGCTATCGCTGGATGATGGGATTAAATCTTGAAAACACTTCGGCAACAGCTCTAAACGGAAGTAATTTTAACTTTGGTATCCGGTTTGGGAAATTTTAACCCGGAAAATGATTGGATTAATTCAAGAAATTATTTTTCAGAATTTGGCATTATGACATTGTGCCATAAGCACCAGAATTTTATATAAGTTGTAACTGATAATTTAAAGGAGCGTCATAAGGGCAAGAAAATAATTATTAAAATCATCACAATACAAAACTTAAATAAATGAATTCAACGGAAAACTACGAACAAAGAAACTACTGGATTTTGGCAGCAATTTTTATGGCTGTCAAACTTTGTATTCATTTGTTAACGAGTACAAATTACGAACTCCATCGTGACGAGATGCTCTATTTTAACATGGGCAGCTACCCGGCATTTGGATATTTAACTGTGCCACCGGTTACCGGTTTACTTGCTTTTATTTTGAAAAATATTTTTGGTTATTCTGTATTTGGAATCCGGTTGATTTCAGCTTTGTTTGGGGCAGCAACGCTTTATCTTATTGCAAAAACGGTACGGGAACTTGGCGGGGGAATTTTTGCGCTTTCCCTGGCTTCAGTAACATTTATACTTTCCCCGGGATTTTTACTTCTATTTTCACTTTTAACGCCAAACGCATTTGAAATATTCTTTTGGACACTGGCCATTTACCTGATTTTTAGAATGGCTGAAACCGAAAATCCGCGACTGTGGATTTGGATTGGCATTGTGCTGGGACTATCATTCAATACCAAATATTCAGTTACATTTCTGGTTGCCGGATTTTTAATTGCAATGTTAATTTCAAAACAGCGGAAGTTGCTTTTTTCGTGGTGGCTTGCCGCTGGAATCGGAGCAGGATTGTTACTTATTCTGCCTAACATAATCTGGCAATACAATCACAACTGGCCAGTACTTTACCATTTGGGAGAATTGAAAAAAACTCAGATTTCGAACCTGAAATACAATCACTTTTTAATCGATTTGTTTAATTTGAATTCAGCACTTATATTAATTTGGTTATTTGGTTTGGGAACATTGCTCCATGCAAAAAATGTGAAAAAGTATCGTTTTTTAGGACTGGCCATTCTTTTCACTTTACTAATTTTCTTTGCGTTAAAAGGAAAAGCATATTATGTATTGGGATTGCTGCCCGTTTTGATTGCCTTTGGAGCTTACGCTATTGAGAAATATTCAAAACACATGTCTCCCATAATAGCCTTTTTTTCTGTAATTTCTATTTATTCCCTCTTTTCATTGCCACTTGTAATTCCTGTTTTACCATTCAAAACATTGATAAAATATTCAGAAAAAGCAAAGCAATTTGTGCCTGCGCCTTTTATGCGTTGGGAAGATGGAAGAGAACACGACGTTTCGCAAGTGTTTGCCGATATGACAGGATGGAAAGAATTGACAGGTTTTGCATTGCAGGCTTTCAATAATTTAAACGAAAAGGAGAAAAGAAATTGCACAATTTTTTGTGTTCGAAATTATGGTTATGCCGGTGCAATAAATTTTTACGGAAACGAATTCAAACTGCCAAAACCTGTAACTTTTCATGAAAGTTATATTTTTTGGGCGCCTGATTCTATTCCTGAAGAACCAATAATTTTTATTGATTACAACAGGGATGATTTTCAATCATTGTTTAATGAAATAACCGAGATTGGATGCGTTCAAAATCAATTTTTCAGGGAAAAAGGGGTGAAAGTATTTCTTTGCAAGAATCCCAAAACAGATATTAATCAGGTTTATCAGAGCAGTATTTTTGCAGAAAGAAAAAAATTTGACAGAATTTTAAATCAATAAAAAAAAATATGAAAATGAAAGGATATTTTATAAGTGCAATGCTAATTTGCTTCACATTATTAACGGACGCACAAACCCAGGTTTCCCGGAACTCAAAGCTTTTTTCAGAGTTTCTTTTGAACATGGGAAAGTGGCAGGATGCATATAATGGAGGCGATGCTCAAAATCTGATTCCTTTGTATGCTGAAGATGCAGTTTATTCGTCGTCGCATGTAAATGGACTGGAAGCTATTGGCAGGGACAAACTTATCGCTAACTTCCAAACTGGAATGAGCATGGGAGGTTATATTGATGAAATTGAAATCCTGTCGGCAAATTCATCTGGCGATATAGCTTCTTTGTATTGTCGCTACAAGGCAACCAACAGCGGAAATACAGTTTCAGGCCGCAACCTGATTGTTTTGCGCAAAGTAAAGCGACAATGGCTGATAGTTTACCACATGACTGTAGTGTAATCATAAATTAATAAAACTATCCTTATAAATTGCATATAGCCTGATTCAAAAACATAAAATTCATGTTTCTTTTTAAATTGAAACAGGAGATAAAGATTTTTTGAAACATGTATTCCCCCATTTTTTTTGAAACCCATGCAAAGACTAAACTTATTTTCACAATTTGAGAAATATGTTTAGTTCTAAACTTATGAATTTTAGATATATACAATGAATGAAATAAAGTTTCATTATTTTATTTTGTAATTGTACCAGCCATGTGATAAATAAAATTTGAAATTGAGTCAGATTTCAATATAACTAACAAGATTTAAGGTTTAAATCCAACACATCAGCAAAATACTTAGATAAATCTAAGCAATTGTTTACCACATTTTCAGTAAATATTTTTCTTCATAATCTATTCGTTAACTATACTTTTACAGCGATTTACAAACTCATAAATCAAGATTGAAATAAGACAGTAGGACGCTTTTTCTTCTTTTTTTGGACGAAAAGATTTAAGAAGTAACTTATTAAAATGTTACAAATGATGCTTTAGTCTCATTTGTCAGATGCTTTTAAAGAAATATTTTTTACAAACTAACAAGTTGGATAAATAATTACAAACCCGTCCATCCAGTTTTTAAAACATTTCAATAAAATGCAATCATCCCGTTTTACAGTTGAAATATCTATGTCTTATTAGATTTGATTTACTGGTTTGATATCGAGCTAATTAACATTTTTTTTTGGACGCTTTAAAAATTAAATTATGATCAAATTTAAATCTTCTAATCCTGCTCCAGGAGTAAGGAATTTGCCCACATTATTTAAGAATACCTTTTTATCAAGGAAGTATTTTTACCGATTGTTTATGTTATCGGTATTAGTTTTATTTACTTATACAGTAAATGCAACTATTTATTATGTAAGCAGTTCGGGTAACGATTCAAATGCCGGCACCAGCGAAAGCTTGCCCTGGAAAACTCTAACAAAAGTAAACAGTTTTACCCCAAAAGCGAGCGACCAAATTCTGTTTAAAAGAGGTGATGAATGGACGGGCAGTATAACGGTTAAAGCTTCAGGTACTTCAAGTAGCCGGATTACTTATGGTGCTTATGGAACGGGTGATAAACCAAAGATTTATGGTTCCAAGGAAATAACAGGATGGACAAAACATTCAGGCAATATTTATAAAGCTTCGTTTGCAACTGATATTACCCAACTTTTTATTAATGATGGAAAAATGAAACTTGCACGATTTACAAATACCGGGTATAGTTTAGTTAATTCCGTAACAAGTCAAACTAAATTTACATGTAATACTTTGAATTCTGGATTTAATTATTCTGGTGCAACGGTTTTGCTAAAAACAGAAAATTATTTTTCAATTATGAGAACTGTTACTTCTTCCAGTTCTAAAACTTTAACCATAAATTCAGCGCCTGCAGGTACAATTAAAGTAAATCAGGGTT
>JBGSMW010000003.1:0-12087 GCA_041739985.1 Draconibacterium sp.
TTCGGCTAAAATATCTTTTTCCTCGCTGCTGCAAAACGAAACTGCCTGGCCCTTTTTTGTGCCGCGGCCTGTCCTCCCAACCCTGTGAACGTAGTTTTCAGGAACTTCAGGCAAGTCGTAATTCACAACAAAATCAACACTGGGAATATCAATACCACGCGCGCTGATATCGGTGGCTATGAGTAGTTTCACCTCACCTGTTTTAAATCGGTCCATTGTAGCGGTGCGTTCGTTTTGCTCTTTATCGCTGTGGATTGTATCGCTTATTATCTGAACGCGTTCCATCGCTTTTTTTACCCGTTCGGCACGTACTTTTGTGCGTACAAACACCAATACTTTTGCTTCGGGGTTTTCATCAATCAGCCTTTCAAGAAAAGCCCGTTTATCATCCATCTCAACAAAAGCCACTGAGTGTTCAATGTTTTTAGCCACTGGGTTTTTTGGCGAAATCTGGATTCGTATTGGTTTGCTTACGAGTGAGTAAGCCAGTTTTTTAATTTTCGGGTTGATGGTTGCCGGGAAAAACAGCGTTTGTCGTTTTGCAGGCAGATGGCGCATCAAATCGTTAATGTCTCTTATAAAACCAAGATCGAGCATGTGATCGGCTTCATCGAGGATTAATGCAATTTTAAATGTCCCTGGCTTACCAAATCGAAATGGAATACTCTTCGAATTTCATACACGGTAATTTTAAGTTTAAAGTTTAGGGTTTAAACTTTAAACTCTAAACTCTAAACGGATTTATACCTCCCTCAACTTCCATTTTCCTTTTCTGAACAAAATCAACGCAGTTACAGCCAAAAATGTTTCGGCACAAACAATTGCAATACTGGCGCCTGTTAAGCCCATATTCAAAACAATGGCAAGCAGCCATGCCAGCGGGATTTCAAACAGCCAAAAACTCACAAAGTTTATTTTCGAAGGGGTAACTGTGTCGCCACTGCCGTTAAAGCCTTGCATCATTACCATTCCGAGGGCGTAAAACAAAAATCCTGTACTGATGATCCGTAAAGCCAGAACGCCATTTGCAACAACTGCCGTATCGGAAATAAAAATTTTGACCCACACTTCAGGGAAAATGAAAAGCAAAAGCCCCATTGTACCCATAAAAACCATGTTTGCAAAACCTGTTGCCCAAACCGCTTTTTCTGCCCTGTCGGGTTGTTTAGCACCCAGATTTTGTCCCACCAAAGTAGCTGCTGCATTGCTTAAACCCCAGGCCGGAAGCAAAAGGAAAATGATAATTCGAATAGCAATTGTATAACCTGCAAGCGCTTCGGGACCTGACACTGCAATTATACGGATTAGAAAAATCCAGCTTGAGGTTGCGATGAGGTTTTGCAAAATCCCGCCTCCTGAAATCTTCAATATTTGAAGCATTATGCCAAACTTTATTTTCAGACTGTCAAAATACAACCTGATTCGGTGGTTGCCCGAAAAAAGCAGGTAAAACTGGTACAATACTGCCATTCCACGCCCGATGGAAGTGGCAACGGCAGCACCCATAATTCCCATTTCGGGGAAGGGCCCAATCCCAAAAATAAGGAGCGGATCAAGGATGATGTTGATGATATTGGCGAACCACATTACACGCATCGACATTGCAGCATCACCCGAACTGCGGAATACAGCGTTGATGATGAATAGCAACATAATAACGACATTGCTGCCAAACATTACCATTGGATATAAATACCCTTCATTAGCCATTTTATCGGTGGCTCCCATTATTTTAAGGAAATCTTTGGCGAAAATTACCCCGGGAATTGAAAGCAAAATTGAAATAAGAACTCCTAAAAGTATGGCTTGAAAAGCTACTACACTGGCTTCTTTTTTCTTTTTCTCACCAATCCTGCGCGACACAAGCGCCGTTGTTGCCATGCTCAATCCCATTCCAATTGCGTAAACAATTGTCATTGCTGTTTCAGTTAAACCAACTGTGGCAACAGCTTCGGAACCCAATTTCGAAACAAAGAAAATATCGACAACTGCAAAAACCGATTCCATCACCATTTCCAAAACCATGGGTACAGCAAGTATAAAAATGGCACGTCCCAAACTGGTAGTTGTAAAATCACGTTCAGAACCCGCGATTGCTTCTTTAATATCCTGCCAGATTTCTTTGTAATCGAAGCCTTTAATTTTGGTCAAAGCCAAAACAAATATTTTTCTGATGGTCACTTTATTTATTTTGTTTTTCAGGAATACGATGAATAATATCTAATTACAACTTTTTTATCGCAATTGTTTTGGAGTAAATAATTTTCAATCTGTTCATTGTATTTTTTTTAGAATTTTGGCTGTAAATATATGCAATAATTATATTTCATCAGACTAACAGCAAATCACTGACTTACATGCGAAATGTCGGGCAATTTGTCAAAACCTGAAAGTTTTCACGGCAATATTTGAACACCACAAAAAGAATTCTGTTATTCTATTTGAAATAAAAATAAAAATATGTCTTCAAAATACGGAATTGTGTTCTCTGTCTTGCTTTTTGTCCTTTATTCTTGCTCCCATCCCAACCAATTTCCTCAAAAAATTTCCGAAAAAGTATCTGCTGAAAATGTTGTTTTAAATCACTCGTTTCTTTCGGTTGAATATGCTGCTTTCAATGATTCAGTCGCAAAAAATGATTTTGGCGAAGAACTGGAAAAACTATTTCAGGAGAAGAAAAAATTTGATGAACAGAATTCAACTTTTAATTTGGCTGAAATGGAAAAATCATGGAAAAACCTTCAGTCTCGAAAAGGTAATTTCAATTTTGAAAATACAAAACAGTGGATTGAAATTACAGGGTTTTTGCTTGAATTAACTGGTACTACCTTGTATGCCGGAGAATTGGAAGAAACAGTTTATAAAAGTGCTTCTCTTTTTACTGAATCAGAATACATGGAAATTGAAAAAAATATAACACCCTGGATTTTCACCAAAGATGTGGATCACATTTATGTAAACCTTTTTGCAAATGCAACCATAAAATATGAACATTCATTAAAGAGAGCAGTTGAAATTACACAGGAAACCAGTTATCCGGAGTCGAGAAAAATCCAGATAAGGTTTAAAATGGAAAAGAAAAGGTACGTCGAACTATTTATACGAATTCCGGAATGGGCAGAAGGGGCAACAGTTACAGAGTGGAGGGTTAAATATGTTTCAGTACCTGGTGAATATTGTCAGATTTTAAGAAAATGGGGCGATGGTGATGTTGTTGAAATAACACTGCCAGCAGAAATGATTCCAAAAAGATTTAATTAGTTTTTTAATTTTAACCTATCTCACTTCCCCATCTTTTCAACAAATCCCGACGGCAACTGGCAGCAATAAACGGGTCATTAATTGCCTGCAAAACAGCTTCTTTTTGAAGTTTTTCAGTGTAAATCAATTCAAAAACTTTTTGAATTGACAGCGAATTTTTTCGTTCAATCAATTCCATTGAATCTCCTGTTTTTACATTTCCGGTTTCAATTACACGAACATAAACCCCTGCAAAACCTGAGTCAACAAATTGTCTAACAATCCGGTTAACTTTAAAACGAAATTCTAACTTAAAACAGGGTTGGCGTGGTTGTGTTGCCTGAACAACAGCATCCCCAATTTTAAAAATGTCGCCAATATTTACTTTAGCCTCATGTAATCCTTCAATAGTAAGGTTTTCACCAAAAATTCCCCAGGGCATTTCGAGGTTGGGGTAGAGGTTTTTCCAGTATTTATAATGATCGGCTGAGTACAGATAGCATGCTTTATCAACTCCACCATGGTAGCGGCGGTCAATCACATTATCATTGTCAACATTTTCAGTCCCCAAAAAAATAGGTTCATCTACAGGAAATTTAAAAATACCGGTTTGCACTTCTTTACCATTCCAGTTGATTACTCTTGATTCACCAATATTTGTAGAGATTATTTTCATTTTCCCGATACTTGATACTTTTTACTTGTTACCTTTCTCTATACAATATTTCGTTCTTTCTTAATGTTTTCGTACGCTTTATTAACACTTTGGAATTTTTCTTTTGCGGCATTTTCAAAATCGTTGCCCAATGTACTTACTTTATCGGGGTGGTACTTCATTGCCATTCGTCGGTAAGCTTTTTTTATTTCGTCATTTGTGGCAGTTGGTTCAATTTCAAGTATTTTATAGTCACCCTCGGTATTAGGAACAAACATGGCCTGGATAGACTCGAAATCTTTGTCTGTCAATCCCATTTCACGGCTGATTATTGCAATAAGTTCTTTTTCGTTTTTATCAACCTCACCATCTGCCTGGGCAATACCGAACAGAAAATGGAGCATTTGCAACCGTGCCGAATAATTCATATTTCTTTTTATCTGGTTACAAACTTCATTTACAGGAATAGTTTGTTCAAGCAAATCGCGAAGCATTCGTACGGCTTCTGTTGCCGATGCCTCTCCGAAATTATGTACCATGAATTTTTTAACGTAGTCGAGTTCCGATTTCAGTACTTTACCATCGGCTTTCATCACGGCAGCAGTTAATACAAGCAAACTCATTACATAACCACCTGTAGTGGTTTGTCCGGAGTAACCTGATCTTGTTGCAGTTTTAATTGCTTCGGAGCTTCCATCGATCATTGAACCTACTGTAAAACCTATAATTGCCCCAATGGGCCCACCCGCAAAAGCGCCAAGTCCGGCGCCTATCCATTTACCAAATTTTGCCATCTGTTTTTAATTTTTTGTCTATTTCTAAAATTTGTGGAATTAATAATTGTTTATTGTCATTTACAAGTTCAACGTTTGCTAATTTACGTTTTTCATCATCACTCCATTGTTTTTTCATCCTCGATTCAACCATATCCGGTTGTATATTGTCTCTTTTAACAACTCTTTCAATTCTTGTTTCTTTGGGGGCTGAAACTAAAATAGTGAAATCCATCATTTTGTAAAAACCACTTTCGAATAAAATGGCTGCTTCGTGAACTACATATTTTGAGTTTTGTTTTTGTTGCCACAATATGAACTCATTTCTTACCGCAGGATGAACAAGATTATTAACCTGTTTCAGCAAATTTTCATCATTAAAAATAAGGTCAGCGAACATTTTTTTATTTAACGTATTGTTGGAGTCAAAAATACTATTTCCAAAGAGAAGGATTAGTTCTTTTTTAATTTCTACATTCGAATTTATTAGTTTTTTAGCAACTATGTCAGCTTCGAATACAGGAATGCCAATTAATTTGAAAACCCGACAAATTGTTGATTTTCCGCTGCCAATGCCTCCTGTAATTCCTACTTTTATGGTCATTTGATTTTTGACTATCAGATTTAGTTCCTTTCAATCAGGAATTCCACCTTTTCGGGTACAAACCTCAGGTCTTGAATAAATTCAGGTTTTTTATAAAGACTGATTGTAAGGTTGTTCACGTCTTTAACAATTGAGTTATAATCAACTGAAGCAGCAAAATCCGAAATTTTAATATTCTCGAAACGACTGAGACCAACCGTAAAAACCACTTTTATTTCTGAGGGGAAAAGTTTTATGTGGGCATTTCCAGGTTTATGCAAAATTTCAATCGGGATTCTCAATTCTTTTTCGGTATATTTTTCAACATCAATTAACAGACTTACCTTCTCCGGTGAAATCGTTGTTTTATCTGGATGAATCAGCTCAATCTCTTGTTTGATGCTTGAATTGAGCTTATTCATAATATTAACCTTTGTTTTTATAACTGATATTTTGCGTAAAAGAATTGCCGGACCCGTAATTTTTACTTCCTGCGGAATTGTTGAAACAGGTGATTTCAAATTGAATTGTGGCTCAAAATCAATGTTAACATCCAGTTCAATGGGTATAGTTTTCGTTGCTAAACTATCTAATACAATTGATAAAACTTCGGGATAAATTTTTGTTATTTTTATTTCACTGTTTAATTGTTCTGTAATTTGTGAAATAAGATTGCTGCTGGTAATTTTATAAGTTCCTGAATTTGAGTCCAAATCTTTTGTTACGTTATCAACATCAATTTTAATTGGGGATAAGGGAAGCATTTTAATCCGCAATATTGTGAATCCTTGCCCATTAACTTCCAAATCGAGTTTAGAAGGGGTTTTTTCGGCCATGAACCGTTTGGCTGGAGAATTAATAAATCTTACAGGATATGAAATTTCAGCTGAGTAATTTTTGTTTAAGGCATTAAAAAACCAAAGAGTTGTGGCAATTGCCAAACAAATCAAAAACACTACTATCCTGTTGTTATTTCTGATTTTTCCAACATTAAAAAATTCCGATATTTTGGATGAATTCTTATTCATTTTATTAAAATCACAGCAAATTTAAAGAATTATGCCAATATGCTACACGAACCATGATAATTAAGAACAATGTTAAAACAATTGGTATCTTATGAAATTGCTGGCAAAGACTGGTTTGTATTTAAATGTAACTACTTCACTTTATATTAAAAATAAATCATAACAGATAGATAGCCAGTTCTTTTAAACCGAATTGGAGACAATTGTACATTGATAAATATTTCCAACTACTCCAAATGTAATTTAGGCTAAAGTTTATGCACATTCTGGATATTTTTAATCCTCTTTGGTAAGTTTATAAAAAAAACTCCGCAATCTCTTTGTTGATGCGGAGTTTCAAATTTATGTGACCCTACCGGGATTCGAACCCAGATCATAAGAACCGGAATCTTACATTCTATCCATTGAACTATAGGGCCGATTTTTTTGTGTTGCAAAAATAACAAAATTCCTTATAGTTGAGCTGCTATCTTTAAACAGTGCTTCACTGAATGTTGATAAAAAGATTCTTCATTACAGTCTGCCATAAAAAGATAAAAGTAAATTTGCGATTCTTACTAAAGCAAAAAATGAAAGAATTAATAAGTGTTTCAACAGATTGGTTTAATAAATATTACGGAACGTTTACAGGACTGTCAGAAAATCATCAAAGCATTTTTGAAATAAAAAAAGAACATTCTATTAGGGTTGCTGACATCTCTCTTCATCTTTCTGATAAACTTGAATGGGCAGAGGAAGATAAAAAACTGGCTTTTTTAGTTGGTATTTTACATGATATTGGCAGATTTAGTCAAATGGCTGAATTTAATACATTTAGCGATGAAAAATCAGTTGATCATGCGGAAAGAGCAATCAATGTAATCAAGGAGGGAAACCTTTTTGAAAAATTAAATATTTCGAATAAAGAACTTGTATTTGCGGCAATTCTAAACCACAACAAATTTAAAATTCAAGATGGTTTGACCGGTCAGGAACTTTTGCATTCTAAATTAATTCGCGATGCCGATAAACTGGATATTTTCAGAGTACTTACTGAATACTATTCAAAAAGAAGTAGTGATTTAAATTACACCTTGACTTGGGAACTGCAAAAAGGGACAGTTGTTTCTCCTGCTGTTGCCAAGGAAGTCCTATCGGGAAAAATGGTTTCAAAGAAAAACCTGATTTCTGAAATCGATGTAAAAATTATGCAGTTATCATGGGTTTATGACTTGAATTTCCGACCAACATTTGAGTATTTGTTGAAGCAAAGGTATTTGGAGAATGTTTATAATTCGTTACCTAAAAACGATCTGGTAATTGAAATATACCGAAAAATTAAAGTTTTTTCAGAAAACAAAATTATGTATTAACCCTAAATTGGGTTTTTGGTTATCAACTATTTATTGTTGCCTAAAAATGTCGAACCGTTTAATTTGCTTCTGTAACTTTGTTGATGAAAAGGAAATTAAATTGTTGTTACAGAAAGGGGCAAAATCTACAAAGGATATTCAATTTTTAACCCGTGCCGGTACATCGTGTGGAAGATGCCTGCCGTTAATCGATGAATTAGTTGATTCTTTTCAAAAAACAAAATCCAAAGACCAGCAAGGTAAACTGGACTTTGGATCTTAATTTCAATAAAAGTTAATATTAAAAGTATCTTGGAGAAGCGAACATTTCTTTTAAGAATCTCATTTCGTATGAAATCATAATTTCGTGTGAACCGGTATGAAAATTCGATAAGTTATTAGTTGCATAATCATAAGCATAACCGATACGTAATTTTTTATCTATAATCCACTGTGCAATAAATCCAAATGAATCACCTGTACGATAGGCAGCACCTAACCAAAATTTTTCTTTTAAAAGGAAGTTTGCAGTCAAATCCAATTCAACGGGTGCACCATTTTCAGAGGAAAAAGTTGCTTTAGTTAACATAGTTGGTTTGAATTTAACATTTTCTCCCAAATTGAAAACCATTCCAGCCATTAGAAAGTAATGACGCATGTCGGCACTTACAGAAAGATTATTATAGTTGTTTTCAAAGTCCTGACTTAATATTTTTGGAATAGAAAATCCAACATAATACTTTTCTCCAAATAAAAATCCGCCAACTCCAAAATTAGGGACAAACTTTTTATCAATTTCACCCTGGAAAGAAGGGTCAACTATACCTGAAACTGAAGTATTTGTTCTGTACTCACTTAGGTTGTTTGAATAATTTGTAAAACCACCTTTCAAACCCAATCGTAAATTCATCCCTTTGTTGATAGGGAGTAGATATGAATAATCACCAAACAAATAAAAACGTTTTTCTAATCCGATAACGTCACTTATAACATTTAAACCGAGTGCAACTCTTTCATTTTGAAGAGGAGCCTGCATTGAAAATGTGTAAGTTTGTGGTGCACCTTCCAAACCAGCCCATTGCTGACGTGAAAGTACCATGAAACTTAAAGATTCCCAGGTTCCTGTGTATGCAGGATTAATAGTTTGTGTATTGAACATATACTGTGTGTACATTGGATCTTGTTGTGCTTGCGAGTTTAAACCTGAAGCAACAATTATTAGAATTATGATCCCTTTTAAAATATTCAATTTGTTTTTCATTTTTGGTGTTTTTTTGTAAGAGTTTGTTTAATCCTTTTTTGTTTATTCCGGTAATTTGAAGTTTGTAGAAGTGCTTAAATAATCTCTTATTTTTTCCTTCCAACGATTTCAAACTTTTCAGTTTTCTATTTCAAACTTGAACTTAAAAAGTAATTATCGGTAATAATTTTTAGCATTTTGCAACCTCTGTATTTATTTGTTTTTTTTTATTAAAAGCGTGCCAATTTGTATCCAATTAATATGCCATAGGTATTATAGTTCAGTATATCAATTAGATAATGAATTTCCCATTCTCTGTTTCTGGTTTCATATTGGGACAGGTGATACCAATAAAGTATTAATCACTTTAAGTTTGATAATGAGCCAGTGTTAATTTGGTTTTTTGTATTTTTTGAAATTGAATGGATAGGGTTAAAAGAGGGGATTTATCATATTATTTTTAAGTAAGTATTTAAGCTTTGAGTTTTTATTAAATCAGATTGTATAAATCATGTAGCTCTAAATTTTTAGTAATGTGGAACTGATATACAAAAAAAAGGCAGATCTAATTTTTAGATCTGCCTTTAATTCTTAACATTTTCTTAGAAAATGTTATTTTACAATTTCATAAAACATCCATTACCTGTTCAGGAATATTGAACCTGCTTTGGCTTCTTTTGTTCCATTATTGAAATTCAAAACATAGAAGTAGGTTCCGGGAGGTAGTAAGTCGTTTCCAACTGTCCAACCATGTGTTGAACGTCCATCCCACCATGCTGAATTATTGCCCCATTGCTGAATATTTCCAAAATTTTCTTTTTCAAAAACCAGGTTGCCCCAACGGTTGTAAATCTCAACTTTTGCTTCCGGATATTCAGTGTAGAATTCACTTTCGGTTATACTTCCATCACTTGATTTACAAATTAATGTGATTGTAAAAAAGTCATTGATATTGTCCTCATTTGGTGAAAATCCATTTGGAATGAATAATGAATCACAAGTTGTCAGGAATGGTGGTTGTATTGTATCCGTATCTAAAACATAGATTGTAACTACTGCATCATCACACATTGTTGGTACAATTGAATTGCAGATTTGATAATTGAAGTAATCTATTCCTGAAAAATTAGGGTTAGGAGTATAAACAATAGTTCCATCAGAATTTATGACTACTGTACCATTTTGAGGCATCTTTACAGGTGTAGTATCGACAATTATATTTCCAGCAGAAATGTAATCATTAATTATAATACTTCCTTCTGCCTTGCCATCATTGAAAATTTCGAATTCATCGTCAACTGCTTCGATAGAAAGATCCGCAGGTGCAGAAACTATAATTGTTACGGTTGCTGTACCAGTGTTTCCCTCCGGTGTAGTAATTGTATAAATAAAACTATCTTCTCCAATGTAATCAGTTGGTGGGGTATATGTTACAGTTCCATCTTCATTAATTGTAATTAAACCTCCAGTATTTGTGGTAGCAGGTGTTGTAAGTGTTGAACCATTCGGGATATTGCTATCATTGATTTTAACGTCTATAGTAACTGGTGAGTTCAGCGCTGTTGAGTCTTTGTCATCGACAAGTACCATTTCCTGTTTACATTGAGTAATTGTCAGGTTAATAGTCAGGATGCTGTCGCAACCAGCAGCATTGGTTAATTTCTGTGTATAAATACCGCTTTCCGTGTATGTGATGTTGTTAATTGTTGCTTTATCACAAGCAATTTCAGATATTGAGGCGGTTGTGCTGTCAATAACTGTTAGGATTAAATTGGCAGTTGAATCACATCCATTAACATTTTTGAAAACTGCAGAATATGATCCACTTTCAGTATATTCAAAATCGTTCCAGATATATGATTTGCATTCAGTTATTTCTTCAAAACTCACTGTGCCATCATTTATAGTAAGAATCAAATTGGCAATCGAATCACATCCGGCTGAATTTGTGAATTTTGCTGTATATGAACCACTTTCAGTATAATCTATTCCATTCCAGTTGTAAGACTCGCAGGCTACCACTTCTTCAGTACCGGAAGTACTTTGGTTTATTGTAAGAATTAAATTGGCAATTGAATCACATCCTGCTGAATTTGTAAAGTTAGCGGTATAAGTACCACTTTCAGTATAACTTACACCATTCCAGTTGTAAGATTCACAGGAAACTACTTCTTCAGTGTTGGAAGTACTTTTGGTGATCGTAAGAATTAAATTGGCAATTGAATCACAACCCGCTGTATTAGTAAAGTTTGCGGTATAGGAACCACTTTCAGTATAATCTACACCATTCCAGTTGTAAGACTCACAGGCAACCACTTCTTCTGTGCCGGAAGTACTTTTGTTGATTGTAAGAATCAAAGTTGCAGTAGAGTCACAACCTGCTTTGTTTGTAAATCCGCGTGTAGTATAAATACCACTTTCAATATAAGTCGTCCCATTCCATGTAAATGATTCACATTCCGCCACTTCCGTTTCACTTGATGAAGATTTTAAAATAGTCAACTCAATGGTCAATGTGAGATTGCAACCTTCCCTGTTTTCTAAGTTTTGAATATATGTCCCACTTTCAGTGTAGGTTATACCATTCATCATATATTGGTCACAAGCTGTTCTTCTAATAGTTTCATTAGAGCTTTTTGTAATGGTAAGAATCAAATTGGCGGTTGAGTCGCAACCTGATTCATTTATAAATTTGGCAGTGTATGTTCCGCTTTGGTCATAAACATTACCGTTCCATTCATATGAATCACATGCTGTCACTTCTTCTTCACTTGTAGTTGAATTGTTGATGGTCAAGTCAAGTGTAACGATTGAATCACAGCCGGTAGCATTCACTAAAATATGTTTCGCAGAATTGTTGCTTTCAGTGTAAGTTATACCGTCAATCCATGTGTAAGAATCACAGGCAATTTGAACATCAGTTCCAGTTGTTGAATAATTGATTGTCAAATCTAAAGTTACAATTGAATCACAACCATTTGCGTTTGTCAAAGTCCATTTTGCTGAATTATTGCTTGCTGTGTAAGTTTGTCCGTCAATCCAGGTGTAAGAATCACATGCAGATTGAATATCTGTACCATTTATTACCCCAGGTTCAGCGATTGTAACAGTGGCAGTAGTTACACAACCTTTATCATCAGTAATTGTAATTGTATGCAACCCGGCAGCCAAATCATTAGCCGAAGCTAAAGTAGAAGCGCTGTTGTCCCAAACATAAGTGTAAGGAGCGTTTCCACC
>JBGSMW010000065.1:0-13024 GCA_041739985.1 Draconibacterium sp.
AGTACAATACAATCACAATTATCAATTATATTTGATGAACGATTTACAAGATAAAATTTTTCTTTTCCAAAACCCTGTTTATTTTTGGAGGGTCTTGGAAAAGAAAAATTATTGGATGACACACTTAATTGAACAGACCCCCTAGCGATTAATTATTGTGAACTACACGCACTGCTAATGTTTTACAATTCCTCGAGTCTTCCTTTTTCAAATGCAAAAACTATTTCCCAGCGCTCCAGCCCAATTTCATCACATTCTTAACAGTATTAACGCAGCTAACCGCATTTTCCTTTCCAAAAGCAAAAACCATTTAAAACAATAAAATGAAAAGAATTCTTTCAACCGGATTATTATTACTTCTGATAATAAGAGTTAATTGTCAGATTAATATTGCTGATTCAACAACCCCTCGCTCCCGCGCGGTTTAAATAACAATTCCTATTAGTTCTTTCATTTCACACCGTTATCAACGATGACTTGCAAGTTCTCCTGTATTTTAAAATAAAAAAACAGCTCGTTTGAAAAAAAATGAAGTTCCCACCTGAATAAAAATAACATAAATCAACTATGGTCGAAAAATTTCAAAATAAATTCCGTATTCCATCCGCCCGTTTAAAAAATTGGGATTATGGGTCAAATGCAATGTATTTTGTAACCATCTGCACCGCCCATCGTGAAAGTTATTTTGGGGAAATTACAAAAGGTAAAATGGTTTTGTCGGAAATAGGGCAAATTGCCCATCAATGCTGGAAGGATATTCCAACCCATTTTCCGTTTGTTGAATTGGGCGAATTTGTTGTTATGCCAAATCATGTGCATGGAATAATTATTATTGACAAACCGGATAATACAAATTTTAACCGTAATGTTGGCGATGGCGTTGGTGGTGGTGGTGGTGGCGTTGGTGGTGGCGTTCGTGGCAACGTAACCGTAGAGACGCAAAATTTTGCGTCTCTACAAATCAACAACCCAACCAACAACCCAATTATCAACCCAACCAACAACCCAATCAACCCAATCAACAACCCAATCAACCCCACCATATCGTCCACACAAACAATACCCACCACAACAACCGGTAACAAATTTGGGCCGCAATCAAAAAATCTGGCATCAATAATCCGTGGTTTTAAAATTGGGGTTACAAAATTTACCCGGAATAACAATTTAAAATTTACCTGGCAATCCCGTTTTCACGATCATATTATTCGAAACGATGAATCGTTTCAACGGATATCAAATTACATTGCAAACAACCCGTCGAAATGGACAGACGATAAATTTTACAATAAAACGTGATTGCGAATTGTTAATCGTAATTCTCACCACTTTTTTGTATTTTGCACCAACAACAGATGAATACTAATCTGTTGCAACAAGCTTACGGGTAACCGGCAAATCATTACAATAAACTGGTAAAACATGAATTTAAAAATCAATCATTTACAACATATCGGAATTCCTGTTGCTGATCTTGAAATCTCCCGGGACTTCTATGAAAGATTGGGTTTCCAAATGGTGATGCATTCAACGTTTATGCATGAAGGCGCACAAGGCAAGGTTTCGATGATGAAACATAAAGAAATAATTATTGAATTGTATCAAATGCCTGAACCTGAATTAACCAGTGTGAAGCAACGAAAAGACGGGAGAATAGACCATATTACTTTTGATGTTGATGATATTGATGAAACATTTTTATTGCTCAACAATGAAGGTTTTACAGTTATTGAAGACAAACCTGTTTTTTTAAACTTTTGGGGAAACGGATGCAGGTATTTCAATATTATTGGTCCTGATGGTGAGCGATTGGAATTTTGTCAGATTTTATAGAAATCAGGTCATTAAAAAAAAATGCGGAATACAACAGGAATAAAAGCCAATAATGAAATCGGCTGAATTGCTTTGCTTACTTACGCATCAATAATTGCAGGTGAATACAGGGAATATCGTTTCACAAATCTCAGTCTTTGGCATTGACTGCCAAAGTGAAAAATCCAAGTTTAAATAATAAAATGACAAACATAAATCCCAAAACATATGAAGCTGCCAATATATAGTTTTCAAAACCTGTATCGTTTATGGTTTCGAATGTTGCAGCATTTGCAAAAAACTGGTAGGCAATATTACTTCCCCAGTGAATTCCGAGGGTAAGCCATAAACTTCGGGTTACAACAAATACCCACATCAGTAATAAACCCAACACAAACAGGTACAGCAAAACGTCGGGTTTATTTAGCCTGAAAATATGGTTCAATACATATACTGCGGCAGAAAAAAGTACGAGTAGGTTAACATTCCATTTTGCAGGCCAGTAAGCCTTAACATAACCACGTGTAAGTATATCTTCAGCCAGCGTGGGTAATAAAGTCCCCACTGCAAATATCACCGATTGAAGAAGCATTTGATACCACTCAAGGTGAAAAGATATTTTGTTCCACTGCAGCCCTACAGTTACAAGATTGGCCATAACTGTGATTAAAATTCCTGTAAGCAATCCAATTACAAGGTTACTCCAGTGTTTTCTGAAAGCAAATAATCCATAGGTTTTGAATCCGTTTTTATGCTTTCTTTTTCCAATAAAATAAGCCACTGTAACAAAGAGCAGCATACAGCTTTCAAGCAACAAAATGAGTGGTTTTTGATAATAGTTTTGAAACAATTCGGGAATGTGATACAAAATAAACAGGACAATAAATCCAATGAAAGTTATTAAGGGCTTTTTTACAGAAGGTTTCAATAAGCTATTCATACCGCAATTCCTATTTTTGTTAAAATAAGAACAATTGGAATTCAGAAAATGAAATAAAATTAGAATTGATACTTTTTGATATACTGTATTATTGCATTTTCTAAATCGCCCTTATTTTCAATGAAAGGGATATGACCGACATCGCTTTTATATAACAACATATTTGGAAAATGAACTCCTTTATAGTTTTCAGGTCCGGCCATCCAGTCCGAGTTTCCTGTAAAGAATAATACAGGCATTTTCATATTCATTGCCAGGGGTTTAAAATCGATCCAGTACTCTTTAACTGAAAGTCCATTATTTCCAAGATCATAATTCCAGTTTTTAATTTCATCGTAAGATGCATCCATGGCAATAGAATTCTTTTCATCAGTAAATGCCATTTTCCATCTCAGGTTCTTTTCGTTAAGCTTTCCTATAACACCTGACAGGCGTTCGAGTACCGGAATAGAATCATTTGAATAAATGTTATCAGGAGGAAGATCAAGAAACTCACAGGCTTTGGGAATCCAGCTGTTATTAAAACTTTCGGTCATGTCAAGCGTGCAGTTGATCATCAGCATTCCTGAAATAACTTTTGGGTGTCGCCCGGCATAACCCATTTGCAGAATCCCTCCAAACGAATGCCCAAGTGTTAGCCAATTCTTTATACCCAGGGAATTCCGAACTTCTTCAAAATCCTTAACCATGCGTTCCATAGAGTAGTTATGATCCTTCGGACTTGTGGAACGACCAACGCCTCTCTGATCAAGATAAATCATTTGAAAATGTTGTTCAAGCACATTCCCGAAAAACTTTTCCACCCAATAACTTCCCGAGCCCGGGCCGCCATGAATATATAAACAAGGCGTGCCACTTCCTTTTACATTTACATACAGACTGACACTGTCGGTAGTTAAAACATGTTTTTCCTGTGCTTTACAATTCGCGCCTAAAACAATCAGAAAAAATAAAAGATACAGTACTTTCATTGTTTTAAAATTAATTCATGTAGCCTTATTTTAATTAACAATATGATAAAATTAAAATGAATTTTAATTCTTCTCAGCCTGAGCCTTTAATTCCCTGAGATTTTTTTGCATACCCTCTTTGAGTGATTTTAACATCATTGATGATCCTGGTCCCTTCAAAGATTCTTTAACAATTACCTTTGTCTGTCCGTTTTCTTCATTAAGATACCAATTGTGAACTGCTTTAATCCACCAGATTTTTCCTGTCCAACCTATCTCAGAATTTGCATTTACCGTATGAAGTTTCGATTTTATATTTAACCCCCCGGCTTTCCATTTAAACTTTTTTCCAACCTCTGATTTGCCATTTATCCCGGCTTTTGTAACACTGCTTTGCCATTGAGGCCAATTGTTTATGTCCGAAAGAATCTCAAAAACATGAGGTTTCGAAGAGTTTATCCGGATTTCCGCTGTGGAATAACATTTTGCTGTTGAATCTGCATCTATATTCATAATCTGTGCTTTTAAGTGTAATGTTATTAACAATAAATTAAGAACAAAAAGAGTAGTTTTTTTCATATTCCATTTCTCCATATTTTTTAAGACTTAATCTGTTACAGTAATAATACAGGCATAAGTTTATTTTTCATTATCAATCAGTTTACGGCATTAATATAATTTTCCCATTTCTTGTTTGCTGAAATTTACCAAAGGCTTTTGCAAATTCAGCAAGAGTAAATTTTGCAGCAACAGGCAGTTTAAAATCTGGGTTTTTCAGAATAGAAATTAAAGCATCAATTGTTTCTTTGTACTTAGTTTCAGAAATTTCGCTTAACCATTGGTCAATGCCAAATCCTTTGATGGTAATATTTCTGAATATAATTGTTGAATTATGGTATGATACTGCATCTTTACTGATAAGTCCATAAGAAATAAGTTTCCCGAACTGTGAAATTGATTTAATCAGCCTGTTGATCAATTCACCACCAACGGCATCCAGCACACATTTTACGCCTTTCCCATTAGTAATTTCATTTACAACTTCTTCTATATTTTCCAAATCATCTGTGAGGGTGGCTGTTACCCCTAAAGTTTTAAGTTCTGAAAAATCGTCACTGCTTCTTGTAACAGTAATTGTTTTAATATTTTTAAGTTGGGCAAATTGAATGATTTGTTTAGAAACAGCCGAATTACCAGCTGTCAGTAATAACCAATCATCATCAGTTTTAATATTTGCTTCCTCCAGCAAAGCAAAAGCAGTAATAGGATTTAAGGAAAACTGGCTGGCTTTATCAATTGAAAACCCGTTGGGTAGGACAATTATTTTTTCAATTGGTATAACTGTGTATTCGGCCCAAACATTTTTATGACGGAATGCAACAAGAGTAGCAGGAGGTAAATTAACATTTTCTCCCAATTCATCAATAATCCCCGCGCCTTCGAGTCCTGCAATTTGGGGAAACGAAGGTTTTATCCGGTATTTCCCATTTACAAAAAGGATATCAGCAGGGTTTAGAGGACTGGCAAGAACCCGGATTCTGACTTCATTTTTGCCAGGTTCGGGAACCGGAACTTCAGCTAAACCTAACACCTCGCCAGGTTCTCCTGTATTGTTAAAAACGATAGCTCTCATTTGAAGTTAATGATTGTTATATAAATGGCTTAAATGCTGCATCATATTTTGTGGGTTTAAATTCAACAATCTCGTATTCCGCAATTTGATTAATATAAAAAGGATCTTGCGAAACTATTTTTTCAAGTTCCTTTCTGTCGCAGTTGTATGCTAAAATGACACCGCCCGTCCTTGGATTTCTCCGACCTGATAAAATGAATTTTTTGTTTGCATACTGCTTGTCCAGAAATTCAGAATGTTTTGCAATATGTTGGTCAACCTCAGCAAGGGATTTTTTATAGTTTACATGGATCAGAAACATGCTATAAATTTTTAAAAATTAATATTTACTAAGTTTTGATTTCTGGCAGCAACCATTTTAATTTTTAACATTATTTGAAAGGATTTTGCCAATTGCAATACACATTCATTTCAGAATGATTATTTCCCTGATTTTTCCGGCAAAAGCTCTATTAATTCTTTTTCCTCGTTCAGAAGATAATAAGCAATAAATATCATCGGCTCTTTTTCCGAATAATTATCGAAATGTACAATTGGAGTTTCAGCAGGTTCATAGAATGCATCCTCTGCACCGAGAATCTTTGCCGGTCCACCTTCAACCTGTATCAGACATTGTCCTGAAACAATTGACCCAATAACAGGACACGGATGTTTATGATAAGCTGCTTTTTGTCCTCCCTGAAACTCAATTTTAACAACCTTAACTTTAGAAACGGTTCTTTCGCCCATTTGGACATTTAGCAAATCTGTTCTTGCTATTTTGTTTTGTGCACTTGTTTCCATATTGAGTATAATTAGTAATAATAATCTAATGGCAAATAAAGTTCTTTCTTTCATAAGCATCTTTTTTGTTAAAAATAAACACTTAATACCGCCATTCTTAACTTTCACCCAACGTTAAATATATCTTAGAAAGCTTCTCCAAATGTGAAGAATACTCCATTTTGGTCCTTCCCAATTCCATAATCCAACCTTAGATTAACATTGTCGGTTATCGAAAACCGCATTCCTCCTCCATAACTTACAAGTATTTTATTCAGTTTATCGTCGCTCACATCGCCTTCATCCAGAAAACACACTCCGGAAAATCTTCTGTATAACGGAAACCTGAACTCAAGCTGAGCCGAATAAAAGCGATCGCCGCGGTATCTGTTGGTATAATAACCTCTTAATCGTTCAGCACCACCTAACGTATATCGGAAAAGGTAACTTGGTTCGCCATGACTAATTCCCCCGGTTATCCGCGACGCCAGAACAAATTTTGACGAAGAAATGTAATGGAAGTATCTTAAATTTGCCCACAATAATCCTGATTTTCCAGCATTAGAAGAACTGATTTCGGAAATATTTTCATAATAAACCGCACTGTAAAAGCCCAGCTTTGTTGAAACAGGATTATCGCGTGTGTCAAACATGAAACCGACTCCCAATCCAATATTTTGCTCATCGGGGAACAACTGATTGTTAAGGGAATTTCCTCCGTTATCTTTTACATCCTTTTCACTCCGTGCCCTGAAATCACCGAATAATGATGCCCTGGTGTGATCATTAACTTTCATAATGAATTCAGGACGAACAAAAAATCTGTCCGAAAACACCTCGTTAAAACTTCCGGCTGAAGTGGCGTCACCTTCGCCAAAGTAATATTCAACAAAATTGGTATAGGTGACAGGCATCTTAAAATCCATATTTTTGAATAAGCCATAACGAATGAAGTTGGCCTGAACCTGTAAATTTCCCGTGGTTGTTGCCATTAATTGAAGGTCACCATAACTCGCCGGTGTTTTAAGCGGGAATACGAATCCCGCAGCACCAAAAACAAAACCAGTAGTCGGATCATATCCGAAAACAGGGCTGATAGTATAGTCATAGGGTTTTATCTTTCTTTCGAAATTTGATGAAATCTGGCGTTCAGCATTATCAATATCAAAAACCTTTTCACCGGCAATATAGGTTTGGGCAACTTTGCAACGATAAAGACTCATTGGATCCGCACTGAAAATGGAATCTTCAAGAATCAAAAAATCGGCGGTATATCCAGGCGATATTTTGCCAAGCAGGTTTTCAGCGCCAAGCACGTAAGCACCGTTTGCAGTATAGGATTGAATGGCTTCAGGTACAGTAAGCGTTTTATTCTCAAACCCTTTAATCAACGAACCATCAGGAAACTTTCCCGTAACATTCACCGCCATGTTTGGAAAAGGATTTAAACCATCAATATTTTTGAAATTTACAAAACTTGTATCCATACCGTATGGAAAATCGCTTGATAGCGCACCATCCAAAATTTTGTATTTCAGACGTGCATCGAGTAATTCGTTTTCACGAAGCGGGATATTATTCTCTCCATATTCACGGATTATTGCAGGATAATCAAAAGTTTGTGATGCAAGGATAGTAACCGACGCTCCGAGTTTTTTCAGTTTTACCAATTGATTCTCGGTGCAATACCCTGCATGATCAATAACATGTCTTTTGTTATTTTTACTGTAGCCTGGTTCGTTGAATGCATCTATAATATTTTGCAGGCCTTTTTCTCCTTGAACATGAAAAGCATATGTCTTATCCGGGTGAAGAAGCAGGTAATGTTTTATTTCTTTTTCGCTTAGGTAGATAGTTCCGCCAGGTTCTTTAACGCCTGTTACTCCGGGTGGAACAGAAAGTGACATATCTTCGAAAAGTTTTATGAGATGATAATGTACTCGCGTAAAATCATTTTCAGGACCGATAAAACCCAGCTTTTTAGTTCCCATGGGAGACATCAGGCTGGTTGTCTGGGGAATCCTTCCGAAACTTCGGGTCCACATTCTTAATTTAAGATTACCATCCCTTTGCATTGCCTGGTAAATCTTCATGTGATAAGGAGAAAATGTGTTGTCACCCATCGTTGTAATACCATAGGACAAAGCAAGTTGCTGTCCTTTTAGAACCGCTTTTTCGATAGTTCGGTCGGAATAGCGGACGCCTATGCGTTTCAATGCTTCCATTGCTGCTGCTTCCAATAACCAGCCGTTCAGTTCACCATCTTTTGCAATTCCGATTGAACCATCGCTGATTTTGGTTTTAGTGTTAAACCCAAGCTTTTTCATGGCTTTGGAATTAGCAATTGCCGCATGACCGCTCTTCAGGAAAAGTATTGCCGGTGAATCCGGTAAAACTGCATTTAGAAATTTAAGTGGGGACGAGACTCCATTCAAGGCTTGAAACCCCAGATCACGGGCTATATAAAACCCATCTATCATTTGTCCTGAAGTTGAAATAATTGAATTTTGTAATTCTGCAGAATCAACAACATTTGCTAAGCTGATCTGGAGAAGACCTAAAGAGCCATCAATAAAATGGATATGGCTATCTATAATTCCCGGAATAACTGTTTTACCTTTCAGGTCTATTTTGTAATCAAAATGCAAAGATTTATCGGAAGCATAAGAATTCCCCGACCTTGTGATTTGCCCGTTTTCAACAATAAAATAATTGATAAATGAATGTGTAGAATCGGACGTGAAAATATTTCCATTGTAATACAAACTTGTTTGCGAATATAAGAGCTGACTGCTGCAAGTCATACAGATTAAGGCTAAAAATAATTTAAACCTTATAAATATCTGCAAACAAACCTTAATATTTACTGTCAACTCAAGCATCATATTAACAAATAGTCTCAATTTTCTGATTTATTTTTAATATGCTTTTGTGGTTGTTTTATGAACAACAAAAAATATAAATTTGTTCAGTCCGGAAAACACTTTCTAAATAACTGGAACAAGTGTATTTTTCAAACTTGCTTTTTGAATTACTCCATAGCTTAAAATGATTAAAATTTAAAGATGGAACCAAATGACAAAAGAATAAAACTGATTGTACAGCGGAGAATTGTAATTTTCTCGGTGATTTTATTTGTGAGTAAATTAATAGCCTATTTTCTCACCAATTCTGTTGGTATTTTAACCGATGCCCTTGAAAGTACTGTCAATGTATTAACAGGTTTCATTAGTTTGTACAGTATTAATGTAGCGTTAAAACCACGTGATGCCAATCATCCTTTTGGTCATGGAAAAATTGAATCACTATCAGCATCGGTCGAAGGAATTTTAATTCTGCTGGCAGGTTTAATAATTATTTTTGAAGCTATCAAACGCTTGTTTAATCCGGTTGAAATACAACAATTGGATATTGGTATTATAATTATCGCCATCGCAGGATTTGTGAATTATGTTTTGGGATATTACAGCATTAAAACAGGTCGAAAACATGATTCGATTGCTTTGGTTTCAGGCGGAAAACATTTGCAGTCGGATACTTATTCTACAATTGGCCTTGTAGTGGGTTTGATTTTACTTTTAGTAACAAAACTTGCGTGGCTCGACAGTGCGATTGCAATTCTTTTTGGGTCAATTATAATATATACCGGTTATAAAATATTAAAGGAAACTACATCAAATCTGATGGATGAAGCAGATATAAATGTGCTTAAGGAAATAGTTGAAATATTATCGAAAAACAAATCAAAATACTGGATCAATATCCACAATTTGAAATTAATAAAATATGGAGATGCCTATCACATTGATTGTGACTTAACATTACCCTGGTATATGAATATCTCCGATGCTCACAAGGAAAGTGATTTGGTAATGAAAATTATATCTGAAAATAATTCGAAAAATATTGATTTTACAATTCATTCAGATGCATGTAAACCCGATTTATGCAAACATTGCCGAATCTTTGAATGTTCATATCGTTTGCAGGAATTTTCAACAGACATGGAGTGGACATTGGACAAAATGATAAAAACTACTGGCAATTGAGCATATGGCGCAGGTTTAGTTAGGTTAGCACTGTTTTGTTTGGAGATAAAACAGGTGAAAGTTCCCGGATTGAATGGGAAATTTGGGAAACAAGACAGGCATTTACCAAAACAATTCATTTAAATATCATATATGCTTTTAAAAAAAATTTCCGCAGAAAATTTATCCGAATTATTCATCCAATAATTTATGTTTCTATGTGAATACAAATAATTTTGCATTTACGTTTACTTACATGACGATAACTTTTTACACCATGATATTTTGCAATTTAAGGTTTGCATTAGCTTGTGTTGCTGCCTGTCTTTACTTTTCTTTTACTGTAAATGCACAACCTTCAGGGCTGCATCAGTCTGTTTATGATGGATATATCGACAGCGATAAAATAATTCTTGTTAAAGAAAGCAAAGATCCGGTTTTTATGAAGGGATATTTTGTTGTAAACCGCGGAAAAGCAGTTGAAGATGTACATCCTTTTTCAATCGATTTTTCAGGACGCAAACCATTTTTTCAATCCGATCTATTTACCGGCCCATTGAAACAGGCAGCAACAGATACAACACAAATGAGTGGCACTTTGAAACTGATGAATAAAAAGAAACGCTTTCTGTTTTTTCGTCCAAAGGCTGTGTTTGATTTAAACCTTCGTCCTGTAGTAAATATAAAACCAACAGAAAAATATAAGGAGGAGGTTTTTAACGACATTGAAGTAAAAAGCGATATTTTATACGGGAAAGCCCTGGGATACTGGACACATTCGCCATATTCCGACGACCCGTATGTTGTAACGCTTGGCAAAGGTCTGATAAAATCATTTAAAGATCTTCAACCGCTCGACTTAAAACTCGATTTATACTATTCGAAAACAGATTTGTTTAAAAACCGGCCTTGTGTTTTGCTGATTCATGGCGGTGCTTTTTATATCGGAAGTAAAGAATCGGTTTGCGAACTGGCTCTTGCTACGTCTTTGGCAAAAAGAGGTTATTTTGTTGCGTCAATCGATTATCGTCTGGGTTTCAAACCCACACCTGCCGACATTGAAATGAGCGCTTACCGTGCAATACAGGATGCCCATGCAGCATTGCGTTTTCTGGCACACCATTCTCCCGGCCTCGGAATAAATCCAAACCAGATCTATGTTGGCGGAACAAGCGCGGGTGGTGTTGCTTCACTCAATGTTGCTTTTATGGACAATGATGAACGGCCTGCAAGAATTCTTGAAAATGAAAAGAAAGGAACGGTTTCGAAAATTGAGGAATCGGGAAATAAGTTTACTGAAACATTTACGATAAAGGCTGTGGCAAATATGTGGGGCGCCGTTTCCGATCTGAATATCATCGATCCTTACGAAAAAATCCCGGTGTTATCCATTCACGGAACTCATGACGATGTTGTTCCGTTTGAATATGATTTCCCATTCCGGAATTCGCTGATGATAAACCGGATGATAATGGATAAAATGTATGGTTCAAAATCAATCCACGACAGGTTAAACAGCGTTGGAATCCGTAACCGGCTTATTGCGCTTCCCGGCCTGGGCCACGAACCCGAACTGGAAACCTACAATAAACTGAACAGTTATATTGATACTTTGACTTCCAATATTTCAGCATTTTTTTATGAAGAAACTGCTCCGGCAATTCTGCTGCCGACAAGCCAGCTCTCGGTTAATCCAAATGCGTCGTTAAAATCAATTTATTACGAAGTTTCAAACGGAAATGCTGTTGAAGTTGTGGCAGAAGGTGGTGTGAAAGCAAACAATAATCCTGCCGATGCAACAGTAATCTGGTTTTCAAAAGCAGAAAACCGAAAATTGAAAATAATTTCAACAAATCAGTTTGAAGCCTGGAGTATAAATGAATTCCCGGTTACGGTAACGCAAACGATACCATAGTAAAATCTCTTTAGGGATGCACTTTCTATTTTCCCCTCCTTTTCTTTTAAGGAGGGGAGTGGGCAGGAATCGCGGGAAGTAAGGAGTGGTTCATACCAATTAAATTTATTTAAAATTGAGCATTACTTTTTTCCCCTCCTTTTCTTTTAAGGAGGGGAGTGGGCTGGAATTGCGGGTGGAAAGGGGTGGTTCATTATATAAGATATCTTCCAGTTACTCCACCATATTATTCTTATTCCTGAAATGCGACGGAGTAACCCCTTCCTTCTTTTTAAAAATATTACTGAAATAAAAAATGGATTGAAACCCCAGTTCGTAACTGATTTCCTTGATGCTTTTATCGGTTGACACCAGCATCTCTTTTGCACGTGTAATCCGAAGTTGCAAATAATACTGGCCAGGCGAAACGCCAGTATATTTCTTAAACATTTTCCTGAAAAAAGAGTAGCTGACATTGTGTTTTTCCGCCAATGCATTCAAATCTATTTCTTCACCTGTATTTTTACGCATTTCAAACCGGATAGACTCAATTATTCTGGCAATGGGTTTACCCGAGAAATCCCTTTGTTTTTCGAACGAAATAATATATCCAAGTAATTTTATGACCATTCCCGATGCAATTTGCTGATACCCGGGCTGCTCTTTTTCAACAAGGTCAAAAATCTTTAAAAATGTATCAAGAAACTCCTCTTTAATCCCTAAATTGAAAACAGGTTCATTGGGCGAAAACTGTGGCGCTGAAATAAGTTTTCTTGCCATTTCACCATCGAAACCAATATAGGTTTCTGTCCAGCCGGTTTTCAGGTTTGGTTTGTATCGATGCCAGACACCGGGAAATGTAAAAAAGATATAATAGACAAAAATAGTTGGTAAAAAGCTCTGGGATGCCAGTGTTTTGAACCAAAAGGAGGAAGTTAATTGAAATACGTTTCAATTAACTTTTTTTGTTGTCAAAAAGATGAAGAAAAACGTCATGTTGGGCCT
>JBGSMW010000066.1:0-23877 GCA_041739985.1 Draconibacterium sp.
ACAGATCTTTTGAAAACTTTATAACAAATTTAATATCAGGATTAATTGCTTACTGTTTTTTCCCTAAAAAACCAGCTATAAAATACGAGTCAATACAAACAGACCAATTGGCTTTATTTTAAATCGAACTCAGGTTATTACATCAACGAATGTTTAAATCGGTTGCCGGTAAACGAAAGCCTTGTTTTAAGGCTTTTTTACCTGGCCGAAAACAGCATAAAGGAAATCTGCGAAATGACTGGCTGGAGCGAATCGAATACAAAAGTACACTTGCACAGGGGCCGGAAAAACATGCAGGAATTGTTGCAGAAAATGTTGAATACGGAAGTTAAATCGCTTTATTAAAACGACATGGAAGAAAAAGATTTCAAAAAAATAATGGAGTTTTCGAAGCTCGAAATTCAGTTTCCAAATTTTGAAGAGCAGGTGATGGAGTCGATAAGGAAAAAGGAAGCCGAAGAAAAATCTTTCTGGCGCAACATTCGCTGGTCGTGGTTTCTCTTTTTGTCGGGGCTGATTTTCGGGCTGATTATCACCGATGCACTTTCTGACTTCGGGTTACAATATTTTGGGGAAAGTTCAAAAATTGTGCTTTTGGTTGTCGAAATTCTGATTGTTGCTGTTTTTGGTCTCCAGTTCGATAATTTAATCAGGTTAACCTTTCGCAGGAAGAACTGGTAAAAAATCAGGTTTAGATTTTGTAACTTCTACAATTTTGGTTATTGTTTCGAAATCGGAGTTAGAGTTTCGAGTTCAGAGTTTTCACTTTAAACTTTGAACCCGAAACTTTAAACTTTAAACTTCTTCCTACTGCTCCAAATAAAACCGTTTGTAGAAATTCATATAATCGAGAATATTCTTTTCCCGCAGGAATACAACATAATTCGGTTCGGTAATAAGGAAGTTACGGTAATTTCCCTGGCGCAGCGGTGTGTATAAATCGCGGTTATTTACAATTTTTGTAAAATAAAGAGCAGCAGTTTCCTTGTTGGGAAGCCCTGTTATCCGAACAATCTGACGGATATCGTCCAGCGGTTGAATTTCAACTTTTAAATTCAGACTGGCGTAACTGGCAAGGTTGAATTGTTCGATGCCGCTGATAAATGCCGGTTGATCGATATCGAGCACAGGAATTACAAAAACAAACATTTGTTTGCCATCAATATTTTCGCTGTACGGACCGTCGTATTCCTTGGGTTTTGGTCCATCTTCGGTAACATTTTGCTGAGTGACCGGTTCATTTGCAGCGGGCGTAGCGTTTGTGTTTCCTGTTGAGCCTGTTTGTGCCGGAGTTCGTTGTATATAGTTGTCACGGAAGAACTCAATGTATTCTTCAACTTTGTTTTGCTCGATCAGTTTTTGAATATTTTCATTTGTTATCAGGAAGTTTCGGTAAGTTGCCTGTCCCAGCGAATTAAACAAACTACGCGTTACAACAACTTTCCTGAAATACGACATCGATTCGTTTAAAGTCGGGATACCATTCACAACAAGCAACTGAAATTCGCCGGCTTGTTTCAATTGAAGGGCAAGACCCCACAACCTGAATTCATTTTTGTTGAAATCCGCAAAATCGTTCAACAACTGCCGGGTTGATAAGCCTTTGTCTTTTATGGCGATAACAAAATTCTGGAGCGTGTCAATGTTTGTATTGAAAAGCTTTTCAGCACCGGTACTCACCACAACAAACTTCCCTTTTTCCTTTAAAATATTGTCCTGCTCTTTGGCGCGTGCCATCAACTCTTCCGGCGAAACTTCAAGTTCTTCATCGGTAAAGTTTGAACGAATGTAGCGGCTGTAATTTTTTACAAAGAATTTCAGGTAATCGACAGTCGATTTTTCATTCATTACCGCCCGGTAGTTGGTTGACGAAATTACAAAATTCAGGTAATCAATATCTTTCAATGCCCTGAAAACGCTGGCGCGACGGATAATCGCACCATGATAAATCAGCGCACTTTCTTTGCTATCCAGGGAACGCACAATTACAAATGCAGTTTTGTCGTCTAAATTTTCTGTTTCTATATCGAAATCAACTTTAGTGTAATGGTCGATATTGTAATTGGCAATATCAAAATTCAGTCGGTTCAAATCTACTTTTGCTTCACGCGGGTAAGCGATTACAAAATAATGGAGCAAATCTTCATCGTAGGTAAATTTCCCACCAAATTCATCTTCAGCATTTTGATTTTCCGTGAGCAATTCGTCATTTTTAATTTCTTCGCTGATGTAACCCAAATCAATCAGTTTCTGATAATCGTTTAGCGAACTGTCGCGTATTAATGTCAGAATCTCGTTTGCAAGAGGTGTTGGTTCTGCAGCCGGATAAGTTGCCACATAATTTTCGAGTTGTTTTTCAAAATCCTGAACTCCCGATTGTGTACCGTTGGCAACCGCGTTCATAAAATCGATTTTTGGTATCATCGCGCTGTCGGGTTCCATTGTCTTCATTTGTGCTGAAAGTGAAATTACGTTGCTGTAAACTCCTGCTTTGTAATTTCTAAAAGTTTCCTGGTACAAATTATTCAGGTTATCAAGGCGGGCTTGCATTTCAACAAAAAAGTTAGGGTTGACAAGGTATTGCGCGTAGTTGCTTTTTGGGAACTGCGAAATTATCATGTTACGATAGTATTCCGATTTTTGTTTGTCACCCATTAATTCATATAAATCATACAACTCGAACATTGCCGAAAGCAGGTAAATATTAGCGGGGTAACGTCTGTTCAAATCCTCAAAAGAATCGGCTGAACGCGGATAGTTTGTAAAATCGACTTTAAATATTTTCCCGGCATTAAACAGGGCATCGCGAATTTTGTCGTGTGAAATTGCCATCAAAGAATCGGTAAGTGGCAAATCCTGTGTGTAAAACTCCTTTTTCAATGGGTCCTGTTCCCTGACAACAATTTGCGTGGAGTCAACCCCTTCCATTCCTTCTTCCGATATTTCTGTTGAAATTCCTTTATTTGCGCGGTTCCAGTTGTCTTCTAGTTTACGTTTACCCCACAATTGCTGGAAAGAGACGCGGCCATAGGAAACGGTTTGCGGGTTGTAGAAATACCACCCGGCACCGGCCTGTTGGTTTCCCATCCCCAGTCGGTTTCGGTTTGAGCGGTTGTAAGCCCCCTGACTTCCCATTCCCTGTAAGGCAAGATTTTCTTCGTTTCTCAGACGTTCCTGTTCATCTTTCATAATGCGGGCTATCAGAGATTCACGTTCAATTTCAGGCATGCGTGCAATCTTTTGCAAACTGTCTTCACGTTCCACCGTTATCAGGTTATCAACCAAATTGGTAAGCCCTTTATATTTTGCAGATACAGTTTCGTAATCCGGGTAGTTATCGTCGATTATAATCATCGCACTGTCATAATACGATTGTGCTTTGCGGTATTCAAGATCTTCAAAATAAATATCGGCAACAGTTATTGATGAAAGTGCGCGTTGAAATTGGTTTTGAAAACTTGTCGAAACCGATTTTGTGTAATTATCGATAGCAACTTCACGGTTTCCTTCTTTAAAATAGAGGTTTCCGAGTGCAAAATAAATCTGATCACGAAAATCATAGTTTTTTTGGTCGCGGAGCATTTTATTCAGTTCTTTCTTAAGATCTTCTGCATTCCCTTCGCCTGAAAAAATTCCCGCTGCATTGATTTTTGCATTGAAAGCCATTTTATAATCGGGGTTCATTTTTGTAACTGCCCTGTATGCTTCCGATGCTTCAGCCTTCATTCCAAGTTCCTGATAAAGTTGTGCTTCAATGTATTTTAGCCGTGCTTTTTGTCTTTTGAAAACGATTTTATTTAATGCGATGTCTATAAATTTTATGGCTTCGTCATACACCTGCTGTTTCATGTAATAGTCGGCGGTTGCAATAGCCAAATCTTTTTCAAGTTTCTTCGGAAAAGCTTCATCATTTTGAACCGCCTGAATAACTTCAGATGCCTCAGTAAATCTTCCGAGTTCGCTGTAACTGCGTATCAACCAAACCTGTGCCTCATCTTTAGCTTCACTGTCGGGATATTTTCGGACTACATAACCAAAATTGTCAATTGCCCCCACAAAATTATGTTGGTAGAAATAGGCTTTCCCCATCAACAGGTAACTGTCGTCAATCCACTTGTTAAATTCTTCCTGGCTTGCAAATTCCTGGTATTTCCGGGTGCGGTTTCTCTTTCGCTTTGGTTTCTTTGTAATCGAATGGATTTCAATCAGTTTCGAACATTTTTCAATGGCATAATTCATGTCCGATTTTACCATTTCCCCAGCCGATGGCGAGCTTGATTTATATATGGGAAGAATCCGTGTAAAGTCGTCATTGAGTCTTTCATCAATATTTGCAACGCCTTTTTTAACACTTTCACTGGCGTTAAAATACACATTGTACTGTGAATTTATATTATGGAAAGTACGCGTTGACCATGTGTTTTTTTCGGTCGTACAACCTGCAAAGACCCAAACCAAAAACAGAAAAAAAACGGTATGTAAAAAAATTCTCCTCAAGCGGCTGTTTTATTAACTCTATGAATAACTCAATATTTATAAGAATATTGTTTGTTTATCCTGATTCTGTATGATTTCCAAAGGGCACAAAAATATAAAAATTTGAGTGGCTTTGAGTATTGAATTTTGCAATTTGAGAGGGAGGTTTATTTTTGATGAAACGATAAAGGTCATGGAAACCTCCTAAATTGAAAATTGGTTGTTGAATATTGGATATTGGAAAATTTTTGTGTTTAAAGGATGCCATCTGATCACAACTGTGAAGATACAGATGGCATCCAATCTTTCTGATTACACTTATCAAAACAGATCTTCGCTGTAAAAAATCTGTTTAAATCAGTAAAATCAGCGTTATCTGCATTCCAAATGATATCAATTTGAAAGATTTAACCTGCAATTTGTGGCTTTTTATACAGCTTCGTTAGAGGTTTTATTTTCTTGTAATTTTGACTTTTTTGGTTGGTGCCAACTGAATGTTTCTGATATGAACACGATGCTGAACATTTTTTGCCACTTCGGCAAATGCAGCGCCGGTTATTGAGTCGCCATCAACTGCAACCGGAACCCCGTAGTCGCCACCTTCGCGAATGCTTTGAACAATTGGAATTTGACCCAAAAAAGGTATTCCCATTTTTTCGGCAAGGTTCTTACCACCGTCTTTTCCAAAAATATAGTATTTGTTTTCGGGCAGTTCGGCAGGTGTAAACCAGGCCATATTTTCAACCAAGCCCAAAACCGGAACATCGATTGATTTGCTTTGGAACATGCTTGCACCACGAATTACATCGGCAAGTGCTACATCCTGCGGAGTTGTTACAATTACAGCCCCGGTTACGGGAACTGACTGTACCAAAGTCAAGTGAATATCGCTTGTTCCCGGTGGTAAATCAATTAACAGATAATCCAGGTCGCCCCAGTTTCCTTCAGATATGAGTTGTTTCAAAGCGTTTGATGCCATTGGACCACGCCAGATAATAGCACTTTCGGTATCCACAAAAAAGCCGACCGACAAGAATTTAACCCCAAATTTCTCAAGCGGGTTTATCATTTCGCGGTCATCTATTTTAATTCCCGCCGGTTTATCGCCTTCAGCACCGAACATTTTTGGGATTGACGGACCAAAAATATCGGCATCCAATAATCCCACTTTTTTGCCCTGGTTGGCAAGTGCAACAGCAAGATTTACAGAAACCGTTGATTTACCCACGCCGCCTTTGCCCGAAGCAATTGCAATAATATTTTTAACATTGGGCAAAACCGGACGTTCCATATCGTGAATAAATTTCACTGAAATGTTATCTTCTATTTCAACTTCTTCGCCAATGTATTTTTTTATTGCTTCTTCTGATGCCAAAACAAGTGTTTCAATATTTGGGTCGTCACTTTTCTGGAAAACCAGTGAAAAACTAACCCGTTGTCCGGCAATACGGATTTCCTGGGGCATTTCCAGTGCAACAATATCTTCTTCACTTTGCGGGTATTTTACGGTGCGCAACGCATCGGTAATGTTTTTGGGAACTATTAATTTACGTGGTATATCGGACATAACTATTTATTATTTATGAGTGATTATTTATTATTTGAGGCAAAACTAATAAAACCAGATTATAATAAATACTCTTTTGTATGGAATAATGTTAATTATAAACATTGGTGTAAAATTCAGCATTTAAATTACCATCATTAAAGACTTCTATCTATTTCAGGACTATTAATCCAACTCTTTCGCCGGATCCCAAAACCATTCCTTAAAGTTTATAATCTGGTCGTTGTCGTCAAATCAGTCTATTTTCTGGTTTTCCATATTACCGGATTTCTACTTGTATGGAGTACAGCTGAAACAACAATTATTTTGTTGTTGTCATTAACTGTATTATGAATCATAAAAAGGGAAAACATCTAAAACAGCGGTTCTTATATTTTCATATTTTAATGCAAACCCTTTGGGATGACTTTTGATGACATTTACCTTTTTGCGAACTTCTTTGGCAAATCGTTTTCCGAGACCTATTTGCCTGTTATTGTACCAAACAGCAGCATCCTGAATGTCGGTTTTTGCCAAAGGCAGAATAACTATTTTATACATTACAATCCATTTTCAATATCATCCATTGATTGGTCAAAATCCAACGCTGAACCCGGATTGTTATTATAATCTTCAAGTCGTTCTTTAACTAAATCTTTGTGCCATTGAGGGATAATTCCTTCTGCCTCTTCAATTCCCTTGTATTTTTTTTTCAGATTATTCCATTCTATTATTGGAATAAAAACTCCAGTTGTTTGACCGTCACTATCAGAAATGTATTGCAGATTCATTACTTAATTTTAAAGAATTCTATAAAAACAAATATATTGATTGTTGTCGAAAAGAGGAAACCCATTAATCCAACTCTTTCGCCGGATCCCAAAACCGTTCGGTGAAATTCAGAATCTGGTCGTTGTCGTCAAAAAGCAAACCTTCATTTTCCAGTAATTCTTTCATCACATTTGGTGTGTCGAAATGGTGTTTCCCGGTTAATAACCCGTTGCGGTTGACTACCCGGTGGGCAGGAACAAAGTTGGGATGATTGTGCGAAGCATTCATTGCCCAACCAACCATACGCGCCGCTCCCGGTGAACCAAGATAGGCAGCAATTGCGCCGTAAGAAGTAACCCGTCCCACAGGAATCAATTTAACTACTTCGTAAACCTGGATGAAAAAATCGGACATTTTATGGATTTTTGATATGCATAAATTAATCTAAAATATCGAATAAGGAATAAGAAAATAGAAAGTTTTTTAGATTCTTCACTTTCTCATTTTACATTCCTTATAATTTATTTCTTATTTAAATTTTCTCAATGTATATCCTTTGCACTTCTCCCAAAACTACGGTATTCGTCTTTTTCGATTTCGATATCAGGTTCGGCAAATGTATTTTCGTTCAGTTTAAACGCAATGTATTTAATTGTTATTCCGCGGCTTAGCCACTGTTTTTCGTAAAAGGTTTTTATCCGTAGAGTTTCTGTCAGGATATCCGACTCGTACAAATTATTGGTTTCGGCTAAAATTTCAAACTCATTCAAATGAACCATTGCACTTGTATATGTAAACTGAAAATTGCTGTCGGTTTTAAGGTGCACAATCCCTTCCTTTTTCATGAATTGCTTGAACAAATTCATAAAAAAAGTTGATGTCAGCCGTTTTCGGGTTTTCTTCATTTGCGGGTCGGGAAATGTAAGCCAGATCTCGGTAACTTCTTCTTCTCCAAAAAAATGGTTGATGATTTCGATGTTGGTGCGCAGAAAAGCTACGTTTTTAAGTTTTTTTTCAATCGCCTGTTTAGCACCAACATGCATTCTTGCTCCTTTTATGTCAACACCAATGTAGTTTTGGTGAGGATTTTTTTCGGCAAGTTCAACTGTATATTCTCCTTTTCCACAACCTAATTCAAGAATAACCGGATTTTCGTTTTTAAAGAAATCGATTGCCCATTTTCCCTTAAGTTTGAAATCTTCCTCAATTAATTTTTTATATGGAACCTGGATTACATTTTCAAAAAGTTCCATTTCGCCAAACTTGGCTAATTTATTTTTCCCCACGTTCTAATGTTTATATGATAACTCAAATGACTCAATCTGGCATGGTGCTCTATTAGTACAATTCTCCTCCACTGGGGGAGCTAGAGGGGGCTTTCTATTTCTCCATTCGAAATCCAATTTCAGTAATTCCATCGAGCTGTGTGCCTCGCATTCCTTGCTTTATCTGAATTTCATAATTGCCAGAAACCGGAAAAAACACATTCTTTTTGAACAATGTTTCGCTGGTTTTAATCCCGCCAAAACCATTACCCAGCCATTTCCCGGTTGGATCTGCCAATGTAACTTCAAGTGTGTCGGTTACAGTTGTTGAATCGCCGGGTTGTACGATACCGATGAATAGCCACAGATTGCTGTATTTGTATTCGATATCGTTTCTCACATCGATAAATAAATTATGGTTTTGCAATGTATCAGAAACCTTAATTTGAAAAACAACCATTGAATCGCGGTGCCAGATAGCGCGCGGAATTGTTTTGTATTCTCCGAAAACACTGCCTTTGTTGCAAGCAAATATTGAAATGAATAAAACTAAAACACTTATAAACCGGAATACAAATTTCTTCATTTCACAAATGGTTTTCTGCGAGGGTTGCGGTTGAAATTGCGTTTTTTCTTTCGGTTCTCCTGTTTGGGTTTATCGAAACGTGTTAATGCTTCCTGCCCGACTACATTGTGGAAAGTATCCAATTCCTTTTCAACAACCCTGTTATCAGTTAACAAGAGTCTCTCCGGTTTCTTGCCTTTTTTATTTAGCTGTTGAATTTCAGCAACCCTTTTCACCGGAACGGTAATCTGGTTTGATGGCGTATTGCCCTGTTGCATGTATAAATATGTGCCGCTTAAAATGTCGGATTTCAAATAAAAATAAGTACCAGTTTCGGTTTCAAGGGGATAATTTGTTGGAGGAAAATCTTTTTGGGCATCAATATAAGTGTCAAGTTCATAATTAAGACAGCATTTCAGTTTTCCACATTGTCCCGCTAGTTTCTGTGGGTTAAGCGAAATTTCCTGGTAACGGGCAGCATTTGTTGACACCGAAATAAAACTGTTTAACCATGTTGAACAACAAATTTCTCTTCCGCAAGGGCCAATTCCTCCAATTCTCCCCGCTTCCTGGCGTGCACCAATTTGTTTCATTTCAACCCTGATGTGAAAATTTTCGGCAAGCACTTTTATCAACTGCCTGAAATCAACACGGTCATCGGCTATATAATAGAAAATAGCTTTTGTCCGGTCGCCCTGATATTCTACATCGCCGATTTTCATGTTCAGCCTTAAATCAGCGGTAATTTGCCGCGAACGGATCATTGTTTCATGTTCAAGTGATATTGCCTCTTTCCACTTTTCAATATCAGTGGGTTTGGCAATGCGATAAACTTTTCTGAACTCGCCGTTGTATAATGTGGGCTTATGCTTTTTCATTTGATCCTCAACCAGGGGCCCCATTAGGGATACAATGCCAATGTCGTGACCTGGACTGCTTTCAACTGCAACCAAATCGCCCACCTGCAAATTCAGGTTATTTACATTTTGGTAATAATCTTTCCGGGTATTTTTAAACCTGACTTCAATAATATTGTATAGTTCAACGGGGAGTTTAATGTCAGCTAACCAGTCGGTTACATGAAGTTTTGCACAGCACCCTGTTTTGGTTTTGCAATATCCTCTTTCTATCGTATCAATTTCTTGTTCCTGCATAATGAATAGTTGAAATCATGATTCTTAATTCCAAATAGTTCGGAATAAAAATACATCATATTTACAAAAGTAAATAATAATACCAATTTGATATTTTTTTGGTTGTTTTTTAGAGGGAGTCTAAGAAAGACAGAAGTGGGAAAACCGAAGTTAATGAAGCTTGTAACTGCTTTTATACCCCTTAGCAACTATGAAAACAACGAAAAACGATGACAAATTTCCAAGACCTTCTTCGGTATTTCGGCAACTAACTTCCAACTTCATTACCTCTTTATCAGCCGTACCATACGCAGCGCGGTATCAAGAAAAATAATCCGGGGATTTCCGTTCCATGAAATATGTGTGATGCCTTTTTCAAATTCGTTAAAAAATGGCACTATGTTCCGTTCGTTGATGAATGGTGCAAATTGCTTTCCCCAGGCTTTTTCCTTTTGATTGAGATAAACCATGCTGCTTTGTTTCATATTCATCACAAAGTATTCGCGGATCATGCGGAGGGCAAATGCAAAAAAAGCTTTTTGCCTGTCGCGGCCAATTTTTGCCATTTCTTCTGCCCACTGAATTTGCTCCAAAACCTCTCTTTTGTATGCTTGACGCATCATTTCCTGAAACTTCTGAAAATAGAATTGCTCATCATCTCCGGGATTAATATAGGTTTTGGCTTTAATAAAATTTCCGTTGGACAAATGAACAGCATCCGGAATTAAATCCCGATCAATACCTTCAATTTCAAGTAACGCGTTCTTTACAGATTCACTGTCAATAAACGGAAATTTCACCAGCTGCGACCGCGACCGGATAGTGCTTATAACATCTTCTTCGTCTTCCGTAATTAAAATGAAAAGCGTTTTGTTTGGCGGCTCCTCAATAAGTTTAAGCAATTTATTGGCACAGGCAACATGCATTTTTTCGGGTAACCAGATAATCATTACCTTGAATTCAGATTCAAAAGATTTCAGGTTGAGTTTTTTGTAAATCGAATCGCTCTCACGTTCATAAATCAATCCCTGTGCATTATCGGCTTCAATAAACGTCAGCCAATTTCCCAAATCGAAATAAGGATCTTTTAACACCATCTCGCGCCATTGTCCTATAAAATCATCGCTAACAGGTTTCTGTCCTTTGGGATTAAAAATCGGAAAAACAAAATGTAAATCGGGGTGCGCCAGTTTGTTGTATTTGTGACACGACGGGCAAACTCCACACGAATCGGTTTCAGTGCGGTTCCTGCACGAAATGTATTGGGCATAAGCAATTGCCATAGCAATTTTCCCAGTGCCTTCCGGACCCGAAAATAGCTGCGCATGGCTAATCCGTTCATCCCGAACAGATTGAATTAATCGCTTTTTCAAAGCCTCCTGACCAATAACATCTTTAAAAAACATGGTTCAAAAATAGTTTTTTATAAACTGAAATTTCAAGTTTCGGATAACAAATCTCAAATTAAATCAGAATCACAAAATATCAAAACTTCCAATTTTGTTTAGGGTTTTTTCCTGCCTGAAGTTTGCTTATTCAAGTTTATCCCAACATTAAATTATTTTCGCCTGATTTTAACACAAGTTACCTACGGAATTTATTTTTTATCTTTGGTTGATTTTCTGAAATTCTAAAAAAAAATAACAATAACATGCAAACGATTAGCACTTACGATTTTAAAGGAAAAAAGGCATTGATCCGGGTGGATTTTAATGTACCACTAAATGAAAATTTTGAGATTACCGATGACACCCGCATGACTGCGGCAGTTCCAACTATTAAAAAAATCATTGAAGATGGCGGTTCTCCAATCATCATGTCGCATTTTGGAAGGCCAAAAGACGGGCCAACCGATAAATATTCAATGCGCCATTTGGTTAGCCATTTAAGTGATTTGCTTGGTGTTGAAGTTAAACTGGCTCCTGACTGTATCGGAACTGAAGTTCAGGCAATAGCAAAAGCTTTGAAGCCAGGCGAAGTTTTGATGCTCGAAAACCTCCGTTTCCACAAAGGTGAAGAAAAAGGTGACGAAGAATTTGCCAAACAACTCTCTGAAAATGGCGACTGCTGGGTAAACGATGCATTTGGAACAGCTCACCGTGCGCATGCTTCAACAGCTGTAATCGCTAAGTTTTTCCCAAATGACAAAATGTTTGGCTACCTGATTGAAAGCGAAGTGGAAAGCCTTGACAAAGTTGTGAAAAACCCACAACGCCCGCTGACTGCAATTATGGGTGGAGCTAAAGTGTCAACAAAAATTACAATCATCGAGAACCTGCTGAGCAAGGTGGATAACCTGATTTTGGGTGGTGGAATGACTTACACTTTTATAAAAGCCAACGGTGGTGAAGTAGGTAACTCGATTTGCGAAGACGATTTCCTTGAAACAGCAAAAAACATTGAAAGAATTGCAAAAGAAAAAGGAGTAAACCTCATAATTGCTTCTGACGTGGTAGCTGCAGATGCTTTTAGCGAAGATGCAAACACTAAAATACTTCCGTCAAACGAAATTCCTGAAGGTTGGATGGGTTTGGATGCCGGTCCTGAAAGTATTGCCAGCATGAAAAAAGTGATCGAAAACTCTGGAACAATCCTTTGGAATGGTCCTGTTGGCGTGTTCGAAATGGAGAAATTTGCCGTTGGAACAAAAGCCGTTGGGCAAGCCATAGTAACTGCTACCCAAAAAGGTGCATTCTCGCTGGTTGGTGGTGGCGACTCTGTTGCTGCGGTAAATCAGTTTGGTTTTGCGCCAGGTGTTTCATACATTTCAACTGCCGGTGGTGCATTACTGGAATACCTTGAAGGAAGAGTTCTTCCGGGCGTTGCAGCGGTTAGGGGAGAGTAAAAAGAAGCCCCTATAAATTTCCCCGAAAGGGAGACTTGAAGAAAAGAATTAGATCATTTAATACTAAAATCCGGTTCGTCAATTGGTGGATCGGGTTTTTTATTTCACAAAAAACGATTAATTTTAAAAGAAAAAAATGAAAGCTGATCTTGTTGAAAGCCAATTTTCAAAATTCAATTGTGCCCAAACTGTATTTAGCCTTTTTGCTCCCGAATTAGGTGTCGATGAAAAAACCGCATTAAAAATTTCAAGCGGTTTTGGCGGTGGAATGGCATGTGCAGAAACATGCGGGGCTGTTACGGGTGCATACATGGTTATAGGGTTGAAACATGGACATTCAACTTCAAATCCCGATGATAAAGCAAAAACAAAACTGTTGATCAAGGAATTCAATAATGACTTTATAAAAGAACATGGAACTTTAATCTGCAAGAATCTGACCGGTTTCGATATTTCAACACCAGAAGGATCTGCCGCTGCTAATGACGCTAATGTGTTTAAAACCAAATGTCCTGCTTTTATAAAAACGGCCTGCAATTTACTTGAAAACCAGGATTAAAACATATTTATAATTTTTTTGTTTACCTTTCAAAAAATAACTTTTAAAACTGAAATATCATGAATCATAATGTAGGATCAGTAGATCGTTTGTTAAGGATTATTCTTGGACTGTTAATTGCCATTCTTGGTGTTGTTTTCGATAGTTGGTGGGGGCTGATTGGGCTTGTACCGCTTGCAACCGGATTATTCAGTTTTTGCCCGCTTTATTTTCCGCTAAAAATATCGACGGTAAAAAAAGAGAAGTAGAACCTTTCAAACATCACAAAAAGCGACATGGAAATATCCTGTCGCTTTTTGTTTTGAACCGGTTGGCTGATTGATTGCTTACAATGTATTTTTTTGTCGAAGAGATTTTTCATGCAAAAAATTAAATGACAGCGTTAATTTTGTCAGCAATTTTTGCAAATCAACAATATCAAAGTGCAGCATTCATTATAATGGCTTAATTCGCGTATTGACTTAAAAGACAGATTTCTAAAAATCCTGAATAAAGGTTTGTTAAAAGGTTTTTTCCCTATTCATTTATGAATTTCTCCTTCATGCGAAGGCACAATTGAGATGGTTTTTTGCAACACAACTGTATTTGACAAAGTAATTTTTTCCTTGTTTTCAGTTTTTATGTGAATGAAAAAGAAGGTAATATCATTCACAATACCTTCGATTACAAAGTCTTTTTCAAGGATTTTAATATGATCACCGATTTTGAGAGGGTGGTTGAAAAACAGGATTAACCCGGCTGTAATATTCGAAAGTAAGGACCATTGAGCTACAAATGCAATCCCTAAAATTGCCATAACCGAAGAAATAAATACAACAATGTCGGTTTGTTTAACGCCCCAAATTGCTGATATAAAAACTATTGCAGTAATGGTCAACAGCAAGTTTATCATTCGCAATGTGAGTTTTCGGCGTTGTAAAGTAAAATGGATTTTTTTGAGCATGCCATTAATACCCCGTCGTGTAAAAAGATGAGTTACAATTAAGGCAACTATCACTATAACGGATTCTATAATTTTTAAGTAATGTGTTTCCATGATTTATTAAAATTGATTTTCAGGTAAACTTATTTCAAATTTCTGTCATTTTCAATCAACTTTGGCACTACCATCCACATTATTTAAACCTTAATATGGATTATAATATTCATATTCTTTGATATAAGTTTTACCTGGCATTGGATATGTGCCATTTACAATTTTTATTTCACTTGAGCTTGTTGCTGCCCAAATCCCCATTCCGCCAATTACATTCGATGCAACAGGAACAGGTTCTGAAAAAGGATCGTCGGTAAAATAAAAATGGTAGTTTGCTGAATTCAAATATTCGTAATATTCTTTTGTGATTGAAACAAGCTTAATTGTCAATGAGCTAAAGTTTCCGTATTCAGTTTCATCAATTGGGTTTTTGTCTTCTCCCGGATATGGGCTATATCCTCCTCCACCATAATATGGATCGTAATGAATAACGCCTAATTTGTAATCTTTCCCATTAATCTGGGAGTCGTTAAATATTGCAAACCGGTTATCCGGCGAGCCCATGATAACATCGTCAGCCTGGTTGTTATTGTTGAAAACCGGATCGGCCAATTGAATACCGGTGAAACTTTCGTGACGCAAAAGAATTGTATCTGATGGGACAAAAGATTCTCCTGAATATTGCTCATAATAATTCAGAATATGCCCAGTAGTTTTTTCTGATTGCAACATATAATAATTTTTAGTCCCTTCCGGATCTTTGAAATAGATATAGATCCATGAATTTTTCACTGGTCCGTTTCCTATATCTGATACTTCTGTAATTGTGTCAACTTTTGTGATTTCAACAGGAGCCGGAATTGTGGTTTCGCAGGTAACGGGATCAAAACCATCACACGAAATTTCAAGCCGGTAGGTTTTCCCAACTTCGGCAACGGTCTTTGCTGAATAATTTCCATTGGTAAAAATGTATTCTTTTACAACATCATAAGGCAATTGTTTGCGGAAAGTATCGACACGCCCGGCATATTCAAGTGTTTCAACGTATTCATTGTTTTCATACAATTTAACGATAGCATTAGGCAACGAATTATAGAATTCTTCATCAGACAATAAACTCCTGCTTTTGTACACAAGTGCCCTGATCGGATCACCTGACAAGAGATTTCCCTGAACAACGATTTTTGGATCCATGTTAGCGCCATTAAACTCAATTGTTTTTTCGCATGAGTAAAACAAGGCAGTCAAAAGGAATAAAATATGAATTTTTGTTTTCATCTGTTAAAATTTGAAGGTGTAACTAACCGAAGGTATCAATGGGAAAAGGCTCAATTGTTTGAGTGCGGGTTTTGATTGTTCATAATACTGACCCTGCTGATTATAACCACTTTCTGTGTCATACCCCCAATACAAATAGAACGGGTTTTGGCGGCTGTAAACATTATAAATTCCGAGTGACCAGGTGCGAATTCCTCGTTTTTTCTGTTTGTGGAAATTTACCCCAATATCGAGCCTGTGGTATGATGGCATTCTGTATTGGTTTCGCCCACCGTAGTAAGTTATATCATTTTCAAATCCATAGTAATATCCATTTCCAGTCATCGGTAAAAATCCCGGATATTGCTGTGTGCCCAATGTTGTGGCATTTCCGGTTCCATAAACCCAGGTCACGCCTATGTCAATCCGTTCATTGAATTCGTGGGTAAGTGCCACACTAATATCGTGGCGGCGGTCATAACGTGCGGGGAAAACTTCTCCGAAGTTGAGGTTTTCAAACTTTCTTTCGGCCCAGGAAAGCGTGTAACCAATCCATCCTGTTGTTTTGCCCACATTTTTTTCTAACAGGAATTCAGCACCGTAAGCCCAGCCTTTCCCAGTTTCAATTTTCGATTCCCAGCCTGAACTTATCCCTGTAAACGATGAGCCTTCCTTGTACTCAATCAGGTTGTCCATGGTTTTGTAAAAACCTTCAACCGAAAAATCAAACTTCTTGCCCAATTTAGTAAACGCCCCTAACGCAATTTGGTGCGAATCCTGTGGTTTGACCTTTTCGGTAACAGGCAACCACAAATCGGTTGGCAAACTGATTGTTGATGAACTGAGCAAATGAATATACTGGCTCATTTTGGCATAGGACATTTTAAACGACAAATTTTCGGCGGCCAAAAAACTCAACGATGCCCGGGGTTGCAGCGACATGTAATTGGTTTGCTGAACGTTGAACAGCGAAAAATGCAGCCCGTAATTCAATTTCAGACGGGGCGATATGTCGAAATTGTCTTCAATAAAAGCCGAAAATTCCATACCCGCAATATCTGCGTTGCCATAAATTGTGTCTAGTGGTGTGGTTTCCCCCTCCAAGGCAGAACCATTTTTTTCATGGTTGACTCCGGGTTTAAAACTGTGCCAAATGTTCGAAGCGCCAAATTTAACTTCATGACCGCCACCCGGATAGTAATCGAAATCGATTTTTGCAGTATAATCCTTTATTCCCGAAATGTATTTGAAATAGTCTTCGGAATATTTGCCCGTTTTTGTATTGGTAGTTTTGTACTCTTCCTTTACATCGAAATTGTAATTGCTGAATGTGAGTGTGGTGTTGCTGAAAAGCTTTGGACCAAACACATAATTCCAGCGTAAAGCAGAGGTAATGTTTCCCCATCCAATACCCATTTCATTTTTGTTGTCATAACGAATATGTTCGTTTACATAGTAATAGTCCTCTTTGCTGTATGCTTTGTCGCGCCCCATATACGAAGAAAAATACAACCTGCTTTTCTCCGAAAATTTATGGTTGACTTTCGCGTTTAGATCATAAAAATAGTAACCGGCAGTTGTGTTTCCGTAATCATCATTTTTATTGGCAATTTTTATTGCAGGTTGCGCCAATATATCCAAATATGTCCTTCGTCCCGAAATAATAAATGAAGTTTTGTCTTTTATGATCGGCCCTTCCAATGAAAAGCGCGATGAAATCAATCCGATCGAAACTTCACCTTTAATTTCTTTGTCGTTTCCTTCTTTCATTCGGATATCAATCACGGAGGAAAGCCGCCCGCCAAAACGCGCAGGGAAACCGCCTTTGTAAAGTTTCACTGTTTTTACCGCTGTTGGGTTGAATACTGAAAAGAACCCAAACAAGTGACTGGCGTTATAAACCGGCACACCATCAAGCAGAAACAGGTTTTGGTCGGGGCCACCTCCACGCACGTAAATCCCACTTGTACCTTCTGTTCCCGATTGCACACCCGGCAACAATTGTATTACTTTCAAAACATCCGGTTCGCCAAATAAAACAGGCAGTTTTTGCAATTTAGATCCCGGTATTTCAACCATACTCATTTGGGAACTTTCAATTTTTGATCGGTTTCCAAGTACAGTTATTTCATCGATTTCACCCATTAATTTCAAGGTGATATTCAACACTGTGTCTTTTATTAGGTCGAGCTGAAAATTTTGTTTTTCGTAACCGACAAACGAATACTGGATTTGTTTTTTTCCTGCCGGAAGAGTTACACTGTAAAAACCATATTCGTTACTGATTGTACCGCTCAGGCTTTCGGTTTCAAAAATGTTGGCATTTATCAATTTCTCACCCGTTGCTACATCGGACACATAACCGCTGATTGTCACTTTTTGAGCTTGGGAAAAAATGGCAGAAAAGATTGATAAGCATAAAAGGAGGTAATTTTTCTTCATGTTTTCTGATGAATGATTTTTTGGTTATCGTTTTAAAAAAAGGCTTTGGTTTTTGAAAAACTAATATATGTTGAACGGCAAATGTAGAAGATTATTATTTGAATAAATGTTAGCGCTGGTTAACAATAATAAATAAATGATAAATAGTATTTAGGAAAGTTAAAAAGGATTAAAGGAGACGAATTACATTCAACTTACCTTTTTATGTATTCCAACTTTTCTACACAACGCCAGGCAAACTGATTCCCATAATTTTTCTGTATAAATCCAGGGCAAAAACGTCAGTCATTCCTGATACAAAATCAACTATAGATTGTATTTTCGGGTAATCCGAATCACTTTCGGTTATGTATTGATCAGGTAAAAGTGAGAGGATTTTTTTGCTGTAAATATCTTTGGGGTTAATTATTGCACCCACAAATTCTTCGAGTAAAGTTCCAATAATCTTGTAGCCTGCTATTTCAATTTCAACTACTGAGCGGTGATTATAAATTTGCGAAAAGGAAATTTCCTTTACTGCATTCATTGCTTCTGCCTGTTTTCCTTTTAGTGAACCGATTAAACTGCTATTAAAATTTCCGGCAAGAACATATTCCTGATTAATTGTAAATATTCCAATACACTCATAAATTAATTTGCCAATAACACCGGCACGTAAATAACTAATCTGCTCATTTTTATCGGTTACACGTTTCAATGTTGCTTCTATATTTTCAATCTGTTTTATATTATTTCCCTTATCGTAAAATCCAAGATACATATCCTTTGTTTGCTGATAACTTAAAATCCCAAGTTTAAAAGCGTCTTCCAAATCCATAATCTGGTAACAGATATCATCGGCGGCTTCAACCAGGTAAACAAGTGGATGACGAAAATATGAATCCGGATTTTCAGATTTTGATTCAACGCCAAGTTGGGTTGCAATCTTTAAATAATCAACTTTTTCAGTCTGGAAAAAACCAAACTTCGGCTTTTTTGCCAAAACCGATTCATAAGGATATTTTACAATACTTGCCAAAGTTGAATAAGTGAGGGCAAAACCTCCCGGGCGTTTTCCGTTAAACTGGTGAGTTAATATTCTGAAAGCATTTGCATTACCATCGAAATGTGTAAAATCTTTCCATTCACCCTCTGTCAGTTTTGATTTAAATTCCTTTCCGGCACCATTTACGAAAAAATTTGAAATGGCCGCTTCACCTGAATGTCCGAATGGAGGATTTCCCAAATCATGCGCCAGACATGCAGTTGAAACAATTGTGCCAATTTCTGAAATAAGTGAATTCTCGGGCAATTCTGTAATCAGTTTTTCGGCCAGCAAATTGCCAAGCGAACGGCCTAAACTGGCAACTTCTAAACTGTGGGTAAGCCGGTTGTGTACAAAAATATGCTCAGGCAGCGGAAAAACCTGGGTTTTGTTTTGCATCCGGCGAAATGGCGATGAAAATATAATACGATCATAATCTCGCTGAAACTGGGTTCGATCCTCATTTTTATTGGAGCTTGCCCAATCTTCCATTCCCAATCGTTTTGTTGAAAGCAATTTATTCCAATTCATATTTAAAGTGTGTAAGTTGAAAATTTTCGAACCTGCTTTGATAATTCCCTTGCTTTAAAATTGGTCAATTCATCTAATTTCTGCCAAAAAACTGGCCCGTGATTTTTAATTTTTGTGTGTACCAATTCATGCAACAGTATGTATTCGATCAGATCATCAGGTAATTTCATCATTTGCAAATTCAGACTTATATTATTTTTCGATGAGCAACTCCCCCAATTTCGTTTATTATTTCTTATTGATATTTTGCTGAAATGAAAACCATTTCTCAGGGCTAATTCATTTAGTTTTGGTGGTAAAAGTTTCTTTGCTTCGTAACGGTAAATTCCAACAATAACATTTTCCAGGTAACTTCTCGAACTCTCTGAATTCAAATCAGCCAAACAGATTTCAATAAAATCTTTATTAATTTTTGTTTTGTTTTCACCGGCTTCAGTGATTAGTACAGTGTGCAGTTTGGTTTGAAACTGACCTGCTTCAATCTTACTGTTTTTAATGTCAAATTTTTGCTGTTGTCCGGTAATCCAGTCAATATTTTTCATTACAAATTGTGATGCTTCTGTAGAAGAAACATAAAAAGGAAAAGAAACCCGCACCGAACGATCGGGTTTAACACTAATCTTTATATTTTTAGAACGGCGGTTTTTTACAAATGTAACTTCGCCGATTTGTGTAAATTGAACTACTTTAGCAGTCATACGTTTATAAATAAAAAATCAAAGATATCAATTATGGGAAACAACAAAAAAATGGAGGTGTTTGTCAACCTCACTAAAGCCGACACAGTGGTAGCGATAGAAGAAAAAGTGTTGCCTGGAAGCCTGGTTTTTGATTCACTTAACCCATTTCCGGGTTATTACCACGAAACACCAACAAGTGCAAAACCTATTTACATATATATGGTTTTGGCAAATCAATATCCGTTGGAGGAGATAATCAGGGCAACCCAAAATATTGAAAAAGAGTACAACTGGAATTTTGATGCAGGCAAAGGATACATGTCGATTGGTTCTGCATATTTAAATGTTATAAGAGTCCGCCACTTGCCAGAAATTGATATGGTTGTAAAAATCCAGGAGGCATATATTAAGCAGGGTATCCATTTTTTAATGAACAAAAAACTAAAAGGAAAATTAGAAGCTACTGTAAAAATTGTAAAATTCTTAAATCTTGAAATGCTTGACGAGGGAATTTATATTAATGCAGACGATCACACTTTTGCTTATGTTGAAATTCCGAAATACTTGCACCATGCAGCTTTTGTAAAGGTTTCAATGGATGTGAAATACAATTGGGACGGGCATGAATTTGACGCGGCTACAGCATCATTTTATAATAGAGGAATATTACATGAAGCAGTTCGAATAAGGTCTGACCAAATGGATTTGGAATATCTGTCAAAAATCAAAAAACTATATGCCGATAAAATTCGGTGAGTTTCTGCCAAGAAAGCATTATAATATTCTATCGCTTTTATTAACTTTGCCCCTTTAAAAGTATATGGTTGTTAAATCATCATCTTTTTAATTTATTATAAACCAACTATTTCCAATGGGAACCAATAAGAATTTATACATAGCGGTTGTTGTTGTAGTTTCGATTATTACAATTGGTACGGTGCTTTACTTTTCAGGAGCTTTAGTTCCGGGTGCAATTAAATCGGGTAATTTTGAAACAGTTACCATTGACAGGGGTGATGTTATTTCAACTACCCATGCAACTGGAATAATTGAATCGGAAAACGAAGTAATACTGCTGAGCCCGGCTGCCAGTATCATAAAAAGTATATTAAAGGAACCTGGTAACCATGTTAAGGCTGGTGACATTATTTTACAGCTGCAAACCGAACCGGTTTTGGATGATATTGATAAACTGAAAGACCAATTGGAGGTAAAAAGAAATAACCTCGAAAAAAATCAATTGAATGCACAAAGCACAAAACTTGATTTAGACTACAATGAAGAGGTAAAAAAGCTAAAAGTAATTTCGTTAAAAGCACAACTATCCGATCAGGAACAGCTTTTAGAAGTTGGTGGTATTTCACCGGCAAGAGTCGAAGAAACCAAACAGGAAATTACCCTGGCTGAAAAAGATTTGGCAATGTTGATCGACAAAAATTCAATCAGACTAAAACAACTAAAAGCAGAAGACAGAGGATTACTATTACAAATAAGAATGGACGAGAAGGCTTTGGAAGACAAACAGTTGTTACTTTCAAAAATGAGTGTACGTGCTCCTTCTTCCGGAATCATTCTTAATATCTCGGGAAATGTTGGTGAAAAAGTTCCTGCCGATAAATCACTTGTTACCATGTCCGATTTAAGTTCTTTTAAGCTGATTGGCTCGATAGATGAACAGTATGCGCGTCAGTTAAAAACCGGTTCGCTGGTTTATGTTACAATCGAGAATGAGAAACTGGAAGGATTAATTGGAAATATTACGCCAATGGTTGAAAATAATAAAGTTCAATTCAATGTGCACCTGGTCGAAAGCAGTCACCCTAAACTGATTGCAAACCAGAATGTTCAGATCCAGATTTTCAATTATAAAAAAGGGAATACTTTAAGAATTAAAAAATTACCTGAATTTGATAACGGAAAAACACAAAAGGTGTTTGTTATCGAAGGCGATAAAGCCGTTAAAAAGGAAATTTTGTTGGGAATAATTGGTGATGAATATTGTGAAATATTATCGGGACTGAAACAAGGTGATGTTGTTATCTCGGATGAAACAAACTCTATTCGTCACTTAAATGAAGTTAATTTAAAATAACATATTTGTAATGAGACGATTTGCTTTTTTTGTATTAAGCTTAATTTTTGGGGCAAATACGCTGTCAGCACAAACTGATACCATAAAATATGTTTTAACTCTGGAAGATGTTATTGATATGGCCATCACTCAATCATCGGCCATAAAATATGTTCAAAACACAAATGTTAACTATTATTGGAGATACAGAAATTATAAAACCCAGTTTAGGCCGCAATTGGTGCTGAATAGCGATTTGCCAAATTATAACAATACAACCCAACCGATAACCCAACCCGACGGGAGTATCCAATTTAAACAGGTTTCCAATCTTGCAGCTTCAGCAAATTTATCTTTGAACCAATCTATCCCGGCACTTGGAACTTATATTTACGCCAGTACTTCCGCTTATGGAATCCGCAACTTAAATTTAAGCGAAACAAGTTTTTCAGGGTCACCATTTGTTATTGGTTTTACCCAACCTCTTTTCGGTTACAACTGGATGAAATGGTATAAAAAAACTGAACCAATGGTTTATGATGAAGCCCAAAAACGTTTTGTTGAAGATATTGAACAAATTTCATTGAATGCCACCTATCGTTATTTCAACTACCTTTCTGTGCAAACTAATTTTACTTTGGCAGAAAACAATTTAAAAAATAGCTTAGATAATTTAAAAATATCGCAAACCAAAAAAGAATTAGGCCAAATTTCGGAAAATGATTATTCAAGAATCGAACTTTCGGTGTTGAATGCGCAAAAATCATTGAACCAGGCGAGTATGGAATTGAAAAATGCCGATTTTGAACTACGTACTTATATTGGGTTAAAAGAAAATCGTCAATTGGAGTTAATCATTCCACTCAAAATGACGCTTTTTGATATCAATCCGAAACTAGCCTTGGACAAAGCAAAAGAAAACCGCAAAGAGTCAACATACTACCAACGACGTTTAATTAATGCCGACCGTGATCTGGCGCAAGCAAAAAGCACGACAGGCGTAAGCGCTACTTTACGTGGTAGTTTCGGACTATCGAACAGTGCCGATCAATTCTTAGGAGTGTATGAAAATCCCCAAAAAGATCGTACACTGCGTGTTTCATTAAGTGTTCCTATTCTCGACTGGGGAAAATCAGCATCTACGGTAAAGCTTGCCGAAACTGAACGGGAACTTACAATTTTTGATGTAAATAAAGATATTGATGAATTTAACCGCGAAATAGTGGTTCAGGTTGAGCAATTTAGTTTACTTAAAGACCAGCTCAAAACAGCCAATGAGGCCGATAGAGTTGCAGGAAACGGATATTTAATTGCCCTGAGAAAATTCCAAAATGGTGAGTTAAGTATTACCGATTTGAACATTGCTCTTCAGGAACGCGACAAAGCCAAGCGCGATTACATTTATTCAATCCGATCATATTGGGTAGCTTACTACCAGTTACGGATTTTTACTTTGTATGATTTCGAAAGAAATGCAAACATTACATACGGAAATCCTATGTTGTAAAAATGCCTCCCTAACCCCTCCAGGGAGGGAAACAGAAAAATGGTTTTTTGTAGAATATCTGTATAAACAGAGATAAACAGTAAATATTAGATATAATAGACAAAAATAGTTGGTAAAAAGCTCTGGGATGCCAGTGTTTTGAACCAAAAGGAGGAAGTTAATTGAAATACGTTTCAATTAACTTTTTTTGTTGTCAAAAAGATGAAGAAAAACGTCATGTTGGGCCTGC
>JBGSMW010000087.1:0-122249 GCA_041739985.1 Draconibacterium sp.
GAGAGGCTCTTATTCCACTTGGTAAATCATATTGCTCACAAGTTGCTCCTCAGCATTGCTTGTTTCCCCTTCTGATTTACAATCGTATTTTAAGAAATAATTTTATCAATTCCACCAACTATTTTTGTCACCATTACCAAATATTAATACTTCCCGTAAAAAAGCCCGGAAATCCGGGCTTAAACATTAAGGTTATTATTTCTTATATTAATCCCCTCTTTGGGAGGGGTTAGGGGAGGCTTCTTCTATACTTCACCATTGGCAATCAGCCATTCTGCAATTTGAACTGCATTTAAAGCAGCACCTTTTTTGATCTGGTCGCCAACACACCAAAAAGTTAAACTATTTGGGTCGGTAACATCTTTTCTGATTCTTCCTACATAAACATCATCTTTCCCCGAAACAAAAAGTGGCATTGGATATTGTTTTTCTGCAGGATTATCAACAACAGTTAAACCTTCAGCTTTTGAAAAAGCGGCTTTAACTTCCTCAATAGAAAGTGGTCTTTCTGTTTCAACCCAAATTGCTTCTGAATGGGCACGGGCAACGGGAATACGCACACAAGTTGCGCTTACTTCTGCATCGGTGTGCATAATCTTTTTGGTTTCCCAGTTCATTTTCATCTCCTCCTTTGTGTAGTCGTTTTCTAAAAAAACGTCGATATGAGGAATTATATTCATAGCCAACTGATATGGGAATTTTTGGATTGTAGGTGTTTTTCCTTCGGCAACTTCCTTCACCTGATTTTCGAGCTCGGCAATTCCCTGCGCACCTGCACCACTGGCTGCCTGATAGGTAGCCACACGTACACGTTTAATTTTTGATAAATTGTCAATCGGTTTCAATGCTACAACCATTTGAATGGTTGAACAATTCGGGTTGGCAATAATATTACGTGGCCGATTTTTTGAATCTTCGGGATTCACCTCGGGAACAACAAGCGGCACATCATTATCATAACGAAAAGCGCTGGAGTTGTCAATCATTATCGCACCATGTTTTGTAATTGTTTCAGCAAATTCTTTTGAAATACTTGCTCCGGCTGATGTCAAAGCAATGTCAATATCTTTAAAATCGTCACCATGTTTCAATTCCTTAACTACAAGCTTCTTTCCTTTGAATTCATACTCGTTTCCTGCACTTCTGGCCGAACCAAATAAAACCAATTCATCCATCGGAAAATTCCTCTCAGCAAGTACTTCGAGGAACTCTTGTCCTACTGCACCACTTGCACCAACAACTGCAACTTTCATTTTTAAATTCTTTTTAAAATTTTATGTAATAGCTATCTTTAAATCGGCTCAAAGTTAGTATTTTGCTTCTAATTGTAAATGTGATGATTAGCAATATTCAAAAATTTTTAATATTCTTTTGTCTTTTATTTTCATTCTCAACTCAGGCGCAGGAAATCTGGCGTGAAAATTTTTCGGTTGTCAATAAAGGAATCTGGGGTAGTGAAAACGGAACTATAATGTTTGATTTTTCAGGAATTACCATCTGGACTTTGGAATATGCTAATGTTAAACTTCAAAATGCCGCAGACTATGCAAAAACAGTTAGCACTTCGGGAGGGAGGTTCGAAGTGGTTGATATTTCAGGAGAAGTTGTTTGGATTAGTGAAACAATCGATATTTCAGAATATTCAAAAGTTGACATCAAACTGACTGCTTCTGAAACAGGAAGCAACACAAACACAAGTTTAAAATATTTAAAAGCATTTTACAGGTTGAATGAAGGTATTGAGATCCCATTTAGCACCAACAGTGAAAACCTTGGAAACTGGGGTTCGGCAATAGCAGAACAAGAAGTATTGATTGGTGAAAAATTACAAATTGTTGTGAGAATGGCAAACGATTATTCGTCGGATAAAGTAATATTAGATGAAATTTTTGTTACTGCTGAGGAAAAACCATTGGAACCAATTGAACCAGGTGATATTTTAATTAGTGAAGTCCTTTTTAATCCGGTTTCCGGAGGAAATGATTTTATTGAGATTTATAACAACTCTTCGAAAGAAATCTCCGCTAACAGACTGTATTTGGCATCGCGCGATACAGATTTGGGACTTACCCAAATTTATCCACTTTCTACTTCGAAAATAAACTTATTACCAGCTAATTACCTCGCTCTTACCAAAGATACAAATGGTGTTTTTCCCTGGTTTGATATTCAATGTCGTGAGTGTTTTTTGCAAATGTCAAAATTTCCATCATTCAATAATGATTTCGATTACGTGGTTTTGCTGGATGAGAAAATGCAGGTAATCGATGAGCTGTTTTACACTGAAAGAATACACCATATTTTGCTGGCAGAAGAAAAGGGGATTTCGCTGGAACGAATTTCGTTTACACAAAAAACAAATGACCCAAAAAACTGGCATTCAGCTTCAACTACTTCTGGTTATGGAACACCTGGTTATGTGAATTCTCAGGTTGAAATTGAAGATTTTTCTTCACCAAACATAGTTTTTACACCTGAATCATTTTCGCCTAATTTCGATGGTTACAATGATGAATATAAAATTCAATATGAATTGGAAAAACCTGGTTATGTTGCCAACATTTCAATTTTTGATTCTGCCGGAAAATTTGTAATGAAGCTTGTGAATAACGAAATCTTGGGTACAAGCGGAACAATTGAATGGAACGGCAGAGATCAGGCAGGGCAACTAAAAAACCTTGGTGTTTACATTGTTTTAGTTGAAATTTTTAATACAGCCGGAGAAGTTTTTCAATATAAAGATGGAGTTGTTTTAACAGATGTATTGGAATAAAATTTACCTCAAATAAAACCCGTTTGACCTTATTTTGAGTTTTTCTCTAATTAGTTGCCAATTTTTTCACTTTTCCCCAAACTCCGTCATCCACCGGAATTCCCAATTCCATATTTTCTCTTCGTGTTCTTAACGACTTTTCGCCCGGATAAAATATTTCACTATTTCCTTCAGCAAGTTCAGATGATTTTATTTGTTGAATGGTTTCCTCCAAAATAGTATCAATAAACTCCTGTGTATTAAATTTTAATGGATCAATAGCAATAAAAACCTGGTTGCAACTGCCACAACTGCCTTTTCCGGCTTTATCAATTCCGACAGTTGAAAGCCCGTTTGAAAGAAGTGCAGATATAATATCAAGCAGAATTGCAAAACCTGAACCTTTCCAATATCCAGTTGGTAAAATTCTCCAGCTTTCTTCAATTGGTCCGGGAATATCAGTCAAATTCCCCTCCTTGTCAAATCCACCGGGAAAAGGGAGCTTTTCATTTTTCAGCCTCGTTACCTGAAGTTTTCCGTACGAATACTGTGACATGGCCATATCTAAAACTACATTACCGTTTTTATGTGGAACGGCCATAATAAACGGGTTGTTGCCAATTCCGATGGTTTTTGCGCCCCAGGCAGGCATACATGATTCGGTGTTTGTCCAGCAAATGGCAATGAAACCTTTGTCAGCAGCTTGCCAGCCGTAACTTCCACCTCGCATCCAATGAGTTGTGTTGTTTAAGGTTACAAGTCCAAACCCATTTTTTTCCGCAATTTCAGTAGCGCGATTAATGGCAAAACGGGCATTTAAAATTCCGGGTCCAAGATTACCGTTATATATTTCCAAAGAACCCAAATTATTTTGAAGACTTGGCTCAGCATTTACTTCAACCCAGCCTTTTAGAACATAATCGACAAATCGTTCAACACGATTTAAACCGTGAGAATAAACTCCGTCCCGACTGGATTCAGTATGAATTTGAGCACAGATATCAGCTTTTTCGTCTTGCATACCGGCATTCAAAAACGCCGATTTAATTGTCGCTTTCATCTCCTCAAATGTAATCCTTGTCATTTTTACTTGTTATTAAGTTTATAATTGATAAAGTTAACAGATACTTTTTAACGAGAGAAAAATCGTTAAAAAACAAAGGGAACCCTGTAATTAAAAGGATTCCCTTTGGGTTTATTCAATATTTTAATTATTACACCAAAATTTTACTTGTAAGATTGTCAATACTAATTCCAATCGCCTCGAAAGGTTTTCCCATGCCTTGATTGTCATCTTCCACAAACATATATTTCATTCCCGCAGTTTCCCGGGCATCCCAAATTCTTTTAAAATCAATCAAACCTGAGCCAACGGAAGTAATGTCGTCTTTTATAACTTCATAAAATGGTTCGCTTTTTTGAGACATATCTTTAAAGTGAAACAACTGGAATCTGCCCGGATATTTGTTAAACATTTCAACCGGATCTTGTCCGGCTTTAGTTGCCCAATACATATCCAGTTCCATTGTAATCAGATTTGGGTCCATTTCAGGCATAAAAATATCGTAATAAGGAACAATACCATCTAAAGTTGTAAACTCAAAGTTGTGATTGTGATATCCAAACTGAATTCCCACTTCTTTCATAACCTCACCTACCTGGTTCCAGTCTGCAATCATTTTTTTGTATGATTCAATGTTGCGGTCTACTTCTTCAACCCAAGGTTGCACACAGTACTTTACGCCCAAAATAGCATGATCATCGGCCATCTTTTTTGCACTTTCCAATGTAATCCCGGCTGCTTCCACGCTTGTATGGCTGCTTATGATATCCATGCCCAAATCAGTCACAATTTTTCTAAATTCAGTGGGTTCGAAACCATAAAACTTACCATCAGCATAATTTGCAAGTTCAATATTCTTGTATCCAAGATCTGAAATTGTTTTAAGTGATCCCAAGGCATCGGCAGTCATTGCATCGCGAATTGTATAAAGTTGCAAACCTACTCCAAAACTCTTTTTATCGAGAGCAACTGCAGTTGCAGGTTTTGTTCTCGGCTTACATGCCATTGGACCTAAAGCAATTACGCCTAATGCCCCTGCCGCTGAAATTTTTAGAAAATCCCTTCTTTTTTGATCAGTTTTCATAGTAAATATTAGTTTTTAAAAAATTAATTTTTGTGATTTTAATTTTAAGAGGATAAAAATAATGCAATACTGCTATTGTGCACACTTAAATCGGGATTTTTTATATTTTTGCGAAAAATTTATTGTCCTGTAGTGTAATTGGCAACACGTCTGACTCTGAATCAGAAGAGTCCAGGTTCGACCCCTGGCAGGACAACTTTTAAAAGAAAGAGTTACAAATGTTATTTGTAACTCTTTCTTTTAACCACCAATTAAAGTTTTGAATCTAACTTTTCCAACAATATCTACAACATAAAAGTAATTGTAAATTCATCTTTAAAGTAAAAACTATTTTATTGGTGTAAATTGCACATAATCCCAAAAAAGCATTCCATTAACTATATTCCGCAACGTTATTGTATGTTCCGCAGTTGTTGGAAAATCAACTTCACCAATTACCTGCAAGCCTGCATTACCACCTGTGCCACCATAAGCTCCTTCATAAACATAGGGCGTCGCAACCCCATCAATATAAGCAACAAGATTAGTAATATCGCCCCAATTTGGCTGAAATATCGAAACAGTATATTTTCCCTTCATCACCTTTGGAAAAGTAATCGAAATCTTCCACCAACCATTCATACTTAAAACATCCCGATTTATATTGTCATTTTTCAAATTGTAATAGTATAAAAGGTAATCACCTTCCCATTTAATTTTTGCAAATTGATTTTCATCCTTCATCCACCTGTAATAATATTTGGTATAATAGTCTCCCTGTTTTAGATCAAAAAAGTCTGTCGTTTCAAAGATTACCGTAGCCGGTTGAGGCTCGACAACCGGCAAAATATCATTTATGGCATGCAATGCTCCGTTTTTGGCTGGAGTATTTGAGGCAGGAATAACAAATCCAGTATAAGCCTTGGTTTTACTGTCTAAATTTATTTTATAATCATTATCAACAGTAATAAAAACATTATTATCTCTTGATAAGATAGGATACAATGTTGTATTCAAATCAGAAAGGTAGTGACTGCCATTTAAACAATGGTATTCCATATATCTATAAAATGGGTTATTTAAATATGTGATACTGTCACGATTAGCTCCACACCAGTTTATCAAGTCCTCAACATTAAAAATTCCATAACGATTATATACTGTATCTGGTACAGCTAACAAAGTAAATCGAGTTCGTGCTGTTTTAGTTCCGTAAGGAAAATCAATAATCATCAATGTATCTTTTAAACCGCTAATACTCAATCCATCCGAAAATATTTTATACGATGGATCTGATAATACTAAACTGTATATATCTTTCGTAACCGGATCCATAACCCGGTCAATTTCATGTATATATCCATTCGCTGTGAAAATATCTCTATCGATAATCCTGGAAAATTTATTTACTACAATCTCCGAACCATCAAATTCAGTAACAACATAATCACCTAAAGCATTTATTTCTCTAAGTGCACCCAAACCAAAGTCGCCCGTTGGTATTCCATTATCAATAATGTGATTGCGAATCAAATCACTCTTGAATGAATCACTGAAATCATCTAATGAATTTACATTTTTGAGTTTGTAGTACGCAAACATTGCATTATTATTTGGCAGAAAAACCGTAAATGGACCTCTAACATTTAATAAAGATTTCATTCCTGTATCATCCATAAGTTTTTCAAATTCCGAATACTCATCAGGATTATTGGCGATATAGTCACCAGCAAGTTGGTCCTGAGATTTTGCTTTCCAAATCTGGGGCTCATCAGCACAGAATGTAAAACTAAATGCTACTGACAAAAGAAGTATATATCTTAATTTTAGAATTGCTTTTGCTTTGGTAATAAAAGAGTATTCCATTTTATAATGATTTTTTATTGGTTAGATTTAATTTTAATGATAAAATAAGAATCATATAAACCGTAAAATTACGGAAATTTTTAATCATCCAATGAGATTCTTCTAAGAAATAGAACTAGTCAAAGAAGTTTGCAATTTTGTATAAACCATTCTCTCAAACTTAAAAAATCATTTTCCCTAAGTACGAAATTTAGTCTCAACTGGATAGTGATAAAAAAAGGAAGGGGAAAGAACTATGGACGCTTTTTGAAGATGATAGATGATTGATGATTTACAAACCCCTTAATATAAAACCAATCATAAATACAGAAGTTACTTTCCCCCTTTAATAGAATTTTGTTAAACAAGTATCAGGCCAATTATTTTTTAACCTGATATACAGATTACTATAACCTTTTTTGATTCTTTACATATTCTTAATATGGGAAAACTTTACCTATTAATTCCCATATTAAAACCTGTACAAATACCATTTACATAAAACTTTTGACGCTATAACGTACTTTTATTATAAAATATTTTGATTTCAAATTATTTTCCAGTAATTTAGCACAAAAAGAGTAGAATATCTTATTTTCATAAAGGATTAGTTTTATAAAGGGGTTTGTAAAATTTTCTATCCATCCAAAAGCGTCTGAAAAATTCTACTCTTTTTTATTTTATTCAATAAGGCAAATTTCGGGTCAATCGGAAATTCTCAATTTGCAGCACACTATTTTCCAAGGGATTTTTCGTTGTTTTGGTTTATTGAATATAACCGTTGTCACCATTACAACTTAAGAAGTGAACAGTTATCAAAATTTTGTTCTTTTTAAACAGGATAATACATTTATTAGATTTTCTCATGTATTTAAATGGTCATGATTAAACATAGATTTACAACTGTAACATTCATTTTCACTTCGAAACAACATAATACATTGCTGTAGTAAAAAAATCTCTGACCCACGGAACCGAAGAAATCATACTCGCCAGTTTTCGTGGTTTTAAACCAAACTTAGTTTGGTAATTTGGGTTAATAAACCAGAAAACCCGTTTGTCGATTTTGTAATTCTCTTTTTTTATAATCTTTTCAAACCGTTCGATAGAAATTCCAGTATCCTTTATTTCGAAAAGTGCAGTAATTGTTTCTTGGCTTTCACCAAACAATTTTAGCACGAACCTATAAAAGGAGCGGGGCAGCAAATGAAACCATGGAAGAACTGATAGTAATTTACTCCTGCATATTTGCTGATGACCTCCAAAAGGGTTTTGCCAAGGTGGAAAAGCGAGAAAAAACTTACCATCGGTTTTAAGAAAACCTTTTACAAAACCTAAGAATATTTCCTGGTTGGGAATATGCTCTATAACGTCACGCATGATAATCACGTCGTATTTTGTATCAGGATTTACTCTGTAAATGTCCTCGCAAACTAAATTCAGGTTTTTGCTGTTTGGATGATCTGCGTAAAACGTTTTTGCAAGTTCAATCCTGTTGCATGAAATATCAATCCCTGTGGCTTTGCAACCCATATCAACAAATGGTTTCAGGTTTCCTGCTTCGGCACAGCCAATTTCAAGTACTGTAGTTTCAATATCAAAATTTACTAAATCAGAAATAAATGGAACCACAAATTTCATTGAAGTCAATCCTTGCTCATTAAAGTACTGTTCCTTGTTATTGTGGCGTTTCTGCATGTATTTTGATTGACCTAAATATTAGCGACTTTTTGTAAATTGGCAATATCGAGGTATTTAATTTTTCGGCCTTGCAATTCAATCAATTTGTCCTGTTTAAATTCTGAAAGCAGGCGGATAACCGATTCAGTAGCAGTTCCTACCATGTTTGCCAATTCTTCACGGGTTAGCGAAATTTGCAGCGTATTCTGATTATCCAGTTCGAAATTTTCCTTTAAAAGCAAAAGTACTTCGGCTAGGCGCTCACGGACTGTTTTTTGCGCAATGTCGGTAATATAATCGTTGGCTTCACGTAGCTCTCTGCACACTATTTGCAGCATATGGTGCGAGAACTGCCAGTTGCTTTGAATTAGAAACAGAAGCGTTTGATAGGGAACATGGCATAAAACAGCCTCATCGATAACTTTAGCAGTGGTGCAAGCCAACTCCTGACTTAATAACGAACGATATGCAATTATTTCACCCCTTTTAGCAAATCTGATTATTTGCTCTTTACCATCGATACCAGTTTTAAATATTTTTACGATTCCACGTGTAACACAGTAAAATCCGGTCAGACGGCTTCCTTCCCTATAAATTACAGTTGACTTTTTATAAACCGAGCAGGTTTTATCAAAATTCAACCGCCCAAATTCTTCTTCTGTCAATTTATTAAATAACTGAAATCCACTTAAATCTGTTTCTTGATCGGTTGGCCTGTTTATTATGCTTCTCATTTTCCTTGGTTAAAAATATAAAATTTAAACAAATCACTTTCTATCAGGTTTAAAGATACAACTTCGTGATTTATATCTAAACTTTTACAACGTAATTAGATATACTATATTTACGTTGCAAATTAAATGAAAACTATTTAAAAACATAGATAATATGAAACATGTAATTGATATGGCATGGACCGATAAGGTTGCTTTTGAGGGAGACATGGACGGACACAAAGTAATTGTTGATGCAACGGAAGAATCAGGAGGTAGTGACCTGGGCCCCCGTCCAAAGAAACTGATGCTCACTGCTCTTGCCGGTTGCACTGGAGTTGATGTGATCATGATCCTGAAAAAAATGAAAGTTGTACCTGAGTCATTTAATGTAATTGTAGAAGCTGATGTAACCGATGAACATCCGAAACATTACTCAAAAATGAAAGTGATTTACCAATTTAAAGGAAAAGATTTGCCATTGGATAAATTGGAAAAAGCTGTTAAACTTTCTGAAACTACATACTGTGGAGTTACTGCAGTATATCGCAAAGCCATGGAAATGGAAACTGAAATCAGAATTGTAGAATAGAATTAAATAAGTGGTGAGAAAAAGCAATCCGAAAATTTAGTGTGCTTTTTCTATGAACAAAACCAATGTGATTTTGTCTTATTTGTCACTATGAATACAATTCTTCACAAGGCATCACAGCGTGGTTATGCCGATCATGGATGGCTTAAAGCCGCACATTCGTTCAGCTTTGCCAATTATTACGACAACGAAAAAATTCATTTCGGAAAATTGCGGGTTCTTAATGATGATTTGGTTAAACCTTCAAGGGGCTTCGATCTTCATCCACACCAGGATATGGAAATTATAACAATCCCGTTGTCAGGTTCACTTCGTCATACCGATAACATGGGAAACGAAGAAATTTTAACAACAGGAGAAGTACAGGTTATGTCAGCAGGTTCAGGAATTTGGCATTCTGAATTTAATGCTTCCGAAACCGAAGATCTCAGCCTTTTTCAAATTTGGATTTTTACCAATAAAAAAGGACTCAAACCACACTACGAACAAAAAAAGTTTGATGAAGCAGAAAGAATTGGTAAGTGGCAATTATTGGTTTCACCAAATGGACAAAGCAATTCACTTAATATTAACCAAAGTGCATATATTTCAATTACCGAATCGAACAAAAAAAGCGAAACCATGTACCAGTTAAAAGAGCAAAGTAATGGAGTATATTTTATTGTGATTGAAGGCGAAGCTGAAATAAATGAAAATATTCTTCAAAAACGCGATGCTGTTGGAGTATGGAATATCATTGAATCTGTCAATATAAATTTCATCGGAAGTTCCAAATTACTGGCTATTGAAGTTCCTATGAATTAAGAGTTTATTTGAAATTTTCAGCTAAAATAAAACTTTACAACATAACTTAATTTCAAAGATGGCATCTCCTGGTGAGATGCCATCTTTCGTTTTACCTTAAATATAGTTAAACCAACCTTTCTGATTTATCGTATTAATTTTTATATTTAAAATTATCTAATCAATTTTAATAATAATGTTAAAATCTATAAATCCTACTTCGGGTAAAATTGTTAAATCCTACGAAAAACATTCTGAAAAAGGAGTTGAGAAAATAATCAACTCAGTTGATAAATCCTGGCATAATTGGCGATTTAATTCATTCTCAAATAAAGCAGTTTTAATGCAAAATCTTTCCACCTTGCTTCGAAGCAGAAAAGACGAACTTGCATTGCTAATGGCGATTGATATGGGAAAAGTCATAAGAGAAGGTATTTCTGAAATTGAAAAATGTGCCTGGGTTTGTGAATATTATGCCGGAAATGCTGAGAGTTTTTTGGAAAATGAATTCATTGAAACAGAATCATATCGCTCTTTTGTTTCATACCAGCCACTTGGGACAATTCTTGCAGTAATGCCATGGAATTTCCCTTTCTGGCAGGTTTTCAGATTTTTGGCCCCCACTTTAATGGCAGGAAATACAGCTGTATTGAAACATGCAAGTAATGTTCCGGGTTGCGCCTTGGCCATCGAAGAGCTTGTTCGCGAGGCAGGTTTTCCCGAAAATGTGTTTCGAACTTTATTGATTGGTAGCGACCAGGTTGAAAATATAATTCGGCATCCGGCAATAAAAGCGGTGAGTTTAACGGGAAGCACTCCTGCCGGGAGAAGTGTAGCAGCCATTGCCGGGAGTATGCTTAAAAAATGTGTTTTGGAATTGGGAGGTAGCGACCCGTATTTAATTTTTGCAGATGCAAATTTGGATGCTGCAGCTAAAATATGCGCAACAAGCAGGTTGTTGAATGCGGGTCAAAGCTGCATTGCTGCCAAACGTTTTATTGTTGTCGATGAAGTGTATTCTGAGTTTCTTGAATATTTTACCCAGGAAATGAATGCCGCCCATTTTGGTGATCCGTGTGAGAATGACACAACAATGGGACCAATGGCAAGAATGGATTTGCGTGATGAACTGCACCAACAGGTTACCGAATCAGTTAAAAAAGGAGCAGAAGTTATTTTGGGTGGTGAAATTCCAAACCGGAAAGGTGCTTTTTACCCTCCAACTATTTTAGAAAACATTAAACCTGGAATGCCCGCATACGATGAAGAATTGTTTGGACCGGTAGCATCGGTTATCCGTGTTAATGATGAAAAAGAAGCCATAAAAGTTGCTAATGATGCAGCATTTGGACTCGGAGCAGCAGTATTTACAAAAGATTTGAAAAAAGGTGAAAAAATTGCTGAATTTCAACTAGATGCTGGTTGTTGTTTTGTCAACGATTTTGTAAAATCAGATCCCCGTCTGCCTTTTGGTGGCATCAAGGAAAGTGGATATGGACGTGAACTTTCAACACATGGCATCAAAGAATTTATGAATGTGAAAACTGTGGTAGTTAAATGATTTGTGTAGTTTTGTTTAAAATGAACCGAATTTTATGAAACTAAAAACTGCCGTTATTCTATTATTTACCCTTACTTTCTCAATTTCCTGTACTGATCAGAAAAACCCAGAACGCGAAATTGATTTCAATGAAAATTGGAAATTTATACGTGCTGATGTTTCCGGCGCCGAACAACTTCTTTTTGATGATTCAAACTGGCGAACACTTGATTTGCCACATGATTATAGCATCGACGATTTATCTGAAGAGGAGGATTTTAAGCAAATCGGACCTTTTTCAGAAAAGAGTCCTGGCGCAAAATCAACCGGGCATGTGACAGGAGGGACAGCCTGGTATCGAAAACATTTTATTCTTGGCAAGGAGGATGAAAGTAAAATTGTAAACATCCTTTTTGACGGGGTTTATATGAATGCCGATTTTTGGCTTAACGGAAATTATCTTGGAAAACATCCTTATGGTTACACAGCATTTTCATTCAATATAACAAAATATCTCAACCCAACCGGTCAGGAAAACATTTTGGCAGTTCAGGTAAAAAACGAAGGAAAAAACTCTCGTTGGTACAGCGGTTCGGGGATATACCGTAATGTGACTTTACTAAAAACAAATCTGGTTTATATTGATATTTGGGGAAATTACATTACCACGGCACGGGTTTCATCCGGAAAAGCTGTAGTGAAAATTGAAACTTCTGTAGTAAATTCTGATAATCAGAAACAGGAAATTATAGTAAAGACTGAAATTTTTAATCCTGCCGGAGAGCTTGTTACAACTGCTGAAAATCCAATGGAACTACAGAATACTGGCATTACCAATCAAACAAATGAGATAGATATTGATAACCCACAGCTTTGGTCAACTGAAAATCCAAATTTATATTCAGCAAAAATTCAACTTAAAAAGAACGGAAAAATAATTGACGAAACCTTGCAGAAATTTGGTATCCGCACCATTGATTTTTCCGCGGAAAAAGGACTTTTGCTGAATGGTGAAAACGTGTTGTTAAAAGGCGGTTGTATGCACCATGATAATGGAGCACTGGGTTCAGCGACTTTTAAGACAGCTGAATACCGCCGTATTAAAGTGATGAAAGAAAACGGATTCAACGCTATCCGAACTTCACATAACCCACCTTCAAAGTATTTTCTGGATGCTTGTGATGAACTGGGAATGTTGGTTATGGACGAATCGTTTGACCAGTGGCAAAAACCCAAAAATCCGCAGGATTACAATTTATATTTCGATAATTGGTGGGAAAAAGATATCGAATCAATGGTAAAACGTGATCGCAACCACCCTTCAATAATTATCTGGAGTGTTGGCAACGAAATTCCTGAACGCGCTGACTCACTGGGATTGGAGATTTTTAGAAAGTTGAAAGACAAAATCCTTGAATTTGACAATACCCGTCCGGTCACTCAGGCCATATGCAGTTTCTGGGACAATCCGGGCAAAACCTGGGATGACACCGAAAAAGCATTCGCACAAATGGATGTTCATAGTTATAACTATCAATGGAGGCAATACGAATCCGATCATGAAAAATTCTCCGAAAGAATAATGATTGGCACTGAATCAATTCCTCTTGAAGCTTTTGAAAATTGGCAACAAGTTGAAAAAAATTCATACGTAATTGGCGATTTTGTTTGGACCGGAATGGATCATCTTGGAGAATCAGGAATTGGAAACACACATTTTGATAATGAAACAGTTGATGGACTTCCTGACTGGCCGTGGTATGTAAATAACAGTGGCGATATTAGTATTTTGGGATTCAAAAAACCACAAATGTATTTTCGTGATGTTGTTTGGCGCAACAGCGAACTGGAAATATTGGTTCACACGCCAATTCCAGCCGAACGAAAAGAAATTATCAGTTTTTGGGGATGGCCCGATGAAGTGAAGTGCTGGAACTGGGAAGGCAACGAAGGAAATCTGCTGCAAGTTTCTGTATATACCCGTTGCGAAAAAGTTCGTTTGGAATTAAACGGCGAAGTAATTGCTACAAAAAATGTTTCAGATGCAACAAAACTAACAGCAAGATTTGAAGTCCCATACCACCCCGGAGAACTAGTGGCAATTGGGTTAACCAATGGGAAAGAGATAGTTAGACAAAGTTTAAAAACTACCGGCTCACCAAATCAATTAAAGATAACCGCAGAACCAGACATATTGCCACCGGGACAAAATGATTTGGCTTATTTTAATGTCGAAGTGTTAGACGAAAACGGTATGCTTGTACTCAATGCTGAGAATAAAATTGAATTTGATATTTCAGGTCCATGCATATTACAGGCTGTTGCAAATGAAAATCCAAAAGATATGCATAGTTTTCAGCAGCCCCGTGTAAACACATTTCGCGGAAAATGCCAATTGATTGTGCGCTTAACCGACGGTGCAGGGGAAGTGGCTGTAACTGCAAAATCGGAGGGTTTAAACACAGGAAATGTAAGGCTGAATCAATAAAAATTTATATGTAAAACCTGCAACTTTAAAATTGAATAATTCACTCTTTTGAATTTCCCGAAGTTTATTCAACCAAAAACTTACCAGTAACAGTTTTTTCTCCGTTTGTAACCGAAAGCAAATACATTCCCTTTTTCATTCCGGTAATATCAATTCGGCATGTCTCTGAACTAACAGCTTTATTATCAATAGATTTGATTAGATTTCCCGTAATATCCCTAATATCAATTCTATTGGTACCGTTGTGATTTATAACTGAAAAAAACAATTCATCTTTTGCCGGATTCGGGTAAATTTTAAAGGAATTTGGCCTTTTTAGCGATGATGAATTTGTTGAGCCTGACTTTGTTAATGCATCAAGCATCTGGCGATCGAGTTTATAACCCTGATAAGTTTCGTAATTGCAATCAGTCCGGTCGCTATTTAATATCCCGAAACTTCCGGTAAGGTTCCACAACGCCCACCCCAATTTGTTTTCCCTGAAAAAAGCACTTAAATCATCAAGGAATTCCACTGCTACTTTATGCGGGGTTTGGTTATGAACGCCAAATTCCTGCACCATAATTGGGATATTATTTTGGTTCGCCACTTCAACAATTTCCCGGTAATCTTTAAATGGGAGCAAATCACTACCGTCAACAGCTTTCAATTCCCCCTTTTCATCCATTTTGTAGGTTTCCTGTTTCTTCCCCCATGAATTGTCGGATAAATTGAAAGTTTTAACTTCATCGCCTGTTTTTATTGAAATTGAATTGATTGTCATCCAATCACCCGAAATATTGTCGAAAGAAAGTGAAGTTGCCGTTTCAGTAAGTGTTGCTGAAAAATCCTTATTCGAAATATTCTGGTATCCCCATTGCGTTTCTACTATTTTTGTGAAATCATCGCCCAAATTGGCAGTGCAAACAAACTTCTTCGACAAAAGCGTTTTGCTTCCCGCTTTTATACTTAATGTTGATTCAGTTGAAACCTGCCCTACATTCACAATAACTTTGGTTCCTTGTTCAAAAATTCCCTGGATTACAAGTGTGCTTTTAAAATCACTTTTCCATGGACCATATAAATAGTTTGAAATTGAAAGCATCGGCCAGATTGGAACGGGCCAATCCATCGAACCTTCAACCCAGCTTGCTTTATAGTGAGTTAGTGAAAACGGGTCGTAACTGTGGATTGCCTGTGCTATGTTTGGCTCATCTTTCAACGAAAGCAGCAAACCTCTTCCATATCCCAGCCCATCAACAAAAATTATGCGGTTTGGCGTAACTTCGTGAATGGCATCTATTGCTTTTTTCATTATCGAAACATACACTTCTTCGCTGACATTGTTTGGTTCGTTTACAAGGTTGAAACTTAACTTATCCGGCGAAGTATCCTTATATCTGTTGGCAAACATCTTCCAGTGGTTTACAAATGCCTTTTGTGCTGCCGGGTCTGTCCATAGGTTAAGTTGTTGGTTTGCCGGAAGTGTTGTTGGATTGACACAATATCCGGGTGCCCGATGCAGATTGATGCAAACATGGACATTATATTGATTTCCCCATTGCACAGCCTTGTCAATTTTAGCTAATTCATTTTCAGTAAAATTATCCCAATTACCTGCCTGCGTATAAGTTCTGTAATCAAGAGGAAGTCGCACGAAATTACATTCGAGATCGCGTATAACACTAAATTCTTTCTCGGTGAATCCCGGATTGCTCCAGGAAACATCGAATTTGCCTAAAAGATTAAATCCTTTTTGTTGCGAACAAAACGATTTTAGGTCAGAAATCGGTTCGCCCGGCTGGGCTATTACATTTAATGACAGTCCGGAAAAGCATAAAAAAATGATCAGAATTAGGTGCATATTTTTCATAGCAATTTCATCTTTACAGATATTCATAAGTCAATCAAATTCGATTCAGTTTGAAAGTATTCAACCAACCTAAAACAGTGATTTCAAAATTAATATATCGGAACTGAAAATCAATCAGCAGCCTAATAAAGCTTTTTCCGTTTTACAAGAAATGAAAGTAAAACCTGCTGAAAATCCTTATTGATATCGGCTTCAGAGAGATCGATTTGATATTGGCCGCATTTCACTTTTAAATCTTCGAAATAAGATTTTACAGTTGAAATGTAGTGGTTTTTGATTTCGGAGGGATTAAATTTTACGGCTTGCCCGCTTTCCAAATCAACAAACTTGTGCGGGCGGTTGCTAAATCTGAATTCACGTTCCAAAGCATGATCGGTAACATGAAAAAGAATGACTTCGTGTTTGTTGTAACGCAAATGCTGGAGCGCCGAAAAAAGTTCATCGGTTTTATGATTATCAAGCATATCGCTGAAAATGATTACGAGTGAACGTTTGTGAATATTTTCGGCAATTTGGTGTAGTACTTCGGTTGTATTTGTATTTTTTCGAAGGTGTGCATTTTCAGGTTTTAAAAGGTCTGACAATTTTCCGTACATGATTTCGGCGTTAACCGATGAAATCCGGGGATTTGTGTGAAATTCAATTTCATCGGAAAATAACGTTAACCCAACTGCATCACGTTGTTTGCGCATTAAATAAATGAGTGCAGCTGCAGTGTAAACTGAAAATGCAAGTTTATTGTGCAAATGTTTCTCCCCTTTTGAATAGGGGAAAAGCATCGAAGATGAGGTGTCAATAACCAATTGGCAGCGCAGGTTAGTTTCTTCTTCGTACTGCTTTACAAATAATTTATCAGTCCGGCCAAACAGTTTCCAATCAATGTGTTTTGTCGATTCGCCCTGATTATATAACCTGTGTTCGGCAAATTCAACCGAAAATCCATGAAACGGGCTTCGATGCAATCCTGTAATAAATCCCTCCACCACTTCATGGGCAATCAAATCAAGGTTATCGAACTGGTGAAACTGTTCTATGTCGAAAATGTTTTTCAAAATTTTGAACTTTATTTGGTTGAAAAGAAGCAGTTTACATGTCGCAGAGCTAAAAAATATTTTTAGCCAATCCCAACTACCCTATCAAAAAAGGTGCATAACACCGAAATATAAAAAGTATCGGTGTGATGGACCTTTAGTTAATTTAGTTTATACATCTGCAAATATTAGCGGTGCAACACACCTTTTGATTAATGTTTGCAGTTGTATATCAAGATGTAAAGTATTTTACAGCAGTTTATCCAACTTTGCAGTAAACGCCTGTTTCGGTGCTGCACCAACTTGTTTGTCAACTATCTCGCCACCTTTTACAAACAACACGGTTGGAATATTCCTGATTCCGTATTTCATGGCAACATTCGGGTTTGAGTCAACGTCAACTTTTCCGATAATCGCTTTTCCTTCGTATTCCTTTGACATTTCTTCAACGATAGGGGCAATCATCCGGCAAGGTCCGCACCACACCGCCCAAAAATCAATCATTATCGGTTTGTCTGATTTTACTACCAATTCTTCGAAATTGGCATCTGTAATTTCTATAGCCATAATATTATTGTTTAATGTTAATAATTCTTGTATTCACTGCAAAACTAACTAATTAATCCTATACGTAATGTTTAAGTCTTCGTCAAAAAATTTCAAAAACTCGTCAGTTAAGTTAATCTTTGCTGTTCGGGAAAACATTTGTACATTCATATTATTGTCAAGGTTATAAATGTTGAATTTTAACAATGTTTTTCCTTTATTGTTTAAGGTCATTGTTTCAAGGCGTTCCACAACTTCATTGTTTAATAAATGTACCGGCAAATTGAGGGTTATGCTTTTCACATAATTTTTTCGTACTTCTGAAAGCAGCTCGATCTGAGAAATTTTAAACTCGTAACTATTGCCGTTGTATCGTTGTTTCACGCTTCCCCGCACCAATAAAAACAATCCGGTTTTGCAGTATTTATGGAAATTGACATAGTCCTGCCCGAAAAGGAAAAACTCAAGTGAATCGGTATAATCCGAAAGTGTAAACGTGCTAAATGGATTTCCGTTTTTCGAAGTAGCCTCGCGGGTTGCTGTAACCATTCCTCCAAAGGCAAAATCTCTTCCTATATATTTTTCAATATCGTTATTGATGTCTTTCAGAAAAACATCACGCGAACAGAAACTTTCAATTTCGAGCCTGTAATCATCAAGTGGATGAGCGGTCAAATATATTCCGATTAAGCTTTTTTCCTTTTCCAGCAAAATCAGTTTTGCCCATTCTTCAACCTGCGGAATGTCGGGTTTTTTAATAGCCTGACTCCTACCCACTGAACCAAACAAACTTTGCTGCGCACTTTGTTTTTCAAGCTGAATAAGGTTCCCGTACCTGATTATTTTTTCGATGAAAGAGGTAGAATCTTTTTCATCGTCGCCTGCAAACATGCTGCTCCGTTTTATTCCTTCCAGGTTATCAAAAGCGCCGGCCATGGCCAGTGCTTCAATATTCTTTTTATTTACGGATTGCAGATTCACATTTTCAACAAACTCAAAAATGTTTTTGAACTCTCCATTTTTTTGTCGGGCAGTAATAATATCTTGTGCTGCCCCGGCTCCTACCCCTTTTATTGCACCCATCCCAAAACGAATATCTCCAATTTTGTTGGCTGTAAATTTGATGAAACTTTCATTAACATCAGGACCTAAAACATTCAACCTCATTCGCTTACATTCCATCATTAATTTTGTAATATCGGTAATATTGCTAAGGTTTCGGCTAAGGTTGGCAGCCATAAACTCAGCAGGAAAATGAGCTTTTAAATATCCTGTTTGATAAGCAATATAGGCGTAACAAACCGAATGTGATTTGTTAAAGGCATATTCGGCAAAGGCTTGCCAGTCTTTCCATATTTTTTCAATTACTTCGTCAACTTTTTTACCCGTTAAATTGCATTCATCAATAAATCTGAAATTTGCCTTGCATCCATCCACAAATTTCACTTTCAATTGATTCATTGTATCGACAATTTTTTTACCCATCGCTTTTCGAAGCGTGTCGGAATCTCCACGGGTAAAATTGGCGAGCAAACGGGAAAGAAGCATTACCTGTTCCTGAAATACTGTAATTCCATAAGTGTCGCTCAGGTATTCTTCCATCATGGGCAAATCGTAATCCACTTTTTGTTTGCCGTGTTTACGGGCAACGTAATCCGGAATATATTTCATAGGGCCCGGGCGGTAAAGCGCGTTCATGGCTACCAAATCTTCGAAACGGTTTGGTTTCAGGTCGCGCAAATGTTTTTTCATACCATCCGACTCAAACTGAAAAATCGCTGTTGTTTCGCCGTGGCTAAACAGTTCATACGTTTTTTCATCATCCATCGGTATTTTGTCAATATCAATGTTCAATCCTTTTGAAATTTTGATATTATCTAAAGCTTCTTTTATGATCGACAACGTTTTCAGTCCCAGAAAATCCATTTTTAGTAAACCAATACTTTCCACAAAACGACCATCATACTGGGTTGTTAAAAGTTTTGCCTCATCTTTGGTTGGCATTAATGGAATATGGTCGGATAAAGGATCACGGCTGATTATTACTCCGCAGGCATGAACTCCGGACTGACGAACCGATCCCTCAAGTGTTTCAGCAAATTTAAGGGTTTTGGCAATCAATGGGTTACTTGAACTAGCTTCCTTTTTTAAATCGGGACTTTCCTTAAATGCTTTTTCGAAGGTCATTTTGGGTGCATCGGGAACTAACTTTGCCAAACGATCGGCTTCCGACAACGGGAGTTTCAACACGCGGGCAACATCCCGAATTGCCATTTTTGTTGCCATTGTGCCAAAGGTGCAAATATGCGCAACCCTATCCTGTCCATACTTTTCGGTTACATAATCGAGTACAAGCTGGCGTCCGTCATCATCAAAATCGATATCAACATCGGGGAGCGAAACCCTGTCCGGATTTAGAAACCGTTCGAACAGTAAATCGTATTGTATTGGGTCAATATTTGTAATACCTGTACAATAAGCCACCGCTGAACCGGCAGCTGAACCACGACCCGGTCCCACAATTACGCCCATTTCGCGGGCTTTGTTAATAAAATCCTGGGTAATCAGGAAATAGCCCGGATACCCCATCTTTTCTATCGTTTCAAGTTCAAAATCCAAACGTGACACTACATCCTCAGGAATCGGATTACCATATCTTTCTTTGGCGCCATTAAAAGTGAGGTATTTTAAATAAGCCGCTTCAAGTTTTACCCTAACCACATTTTCCAAACCTCCCAAACGATTATACGCTTTTTCGCTAAATTCTTCAATCAAAGCTTCTTTTGTGTATTTAGCCTGAAACTCCTCTTCGGTCCCAAATTCAATTGGGATTGGGAAAATGGGCATTATTGGATCTGAATTCAACTCGAAATCAGTTATTTTCTCTACAATTTCAGCAGTGTTTAGAATTGCTTCGGGGACATCACTAAACAGCTCGTTCATCTCTCGCTGGGTTTTAAACCACTCTTGCTTTGTGTAGCGCATTCTGTTTGGGTCGTCAACATCTTTACCGGTATTGAGACAAATCAGCAAATCATGTGCGTCTGCATCCTCAGCATTTGTAAAATGAACATCGTTGGTAGCTATAATTTTTACATCGTGTTTTTTTGCAAGTGGAATAATAAGCCTGTTTACTTGTACTTGTTTATCATACACTTCTTCGCGTTGTCGGGGTAATTCCGAAGGGTGTCGCATAAGTTCGAGATAATAATCGCTTCCAAAAATGCTTTTAAACCAAAGAATTGATTCTTCAGCTTCTTTAAAACGATTGCTCATCAGATGCTGGGGTATTTCACCTCCAAGACATGAAGAGGATACAATCAAACCTTCACTGTATTTTTCAAGCAAAGTTTTATCAATTCGGGGTTTGTAATAAAATCCTTCGTTATTGGCTATAGAAATCAGTTTTACTAGATTTTTATATCCCTGTTTATTTTTGGCAAGCAAAATAAGATGGTCGCCGGAGCGATCTACCTTGTCATTTTTTTCGGAGATTGATCGCTCTGCAACGTAAGTTTCGCAGCCTAGTATGGGTTTGATCCCCGATTTTTTGCAGGTTGCATGAAACTCCTTTATCCCGTACATGGTGCCATGATCCGTGAGAGCGAGAGCGTTCATCCCGTCTTTTTTAGCTTTGTTTACAAGCGCCGAAACGCTTGCTGCTCCATCGAGAATGGAGTATTGTGAGTGTACGTGAAGATGTGTAAACGGAATCATCGCTTAATAATTTTACAAATAAATTACCATTAAAAATGGAACTATAAAGTTACAGTTTTTGGGGTGCTGTTTTGGCGATGTTGATAAATAATGGAAGATTTCCCTGAGCGAAAAAAAGCCCGGTAGAAACCAGGCTTTTATCAGATATTTTTTGAAATAAGTGCTTTTATCGATTGAAACTCTTCAGGAGTAAACTTTATTTTTTTTGAGAAATTGAGCAAATCACCTTCATTTTGCATAGGAATTAAATGTATATGTGCATGTGGCACTTCGAGCCCCAAAACCAATACACCAACTTTTTGGCAAGGAATTGCTTTCTTTAAACCAATGGCTACCTTTTTTGCAAATGCCTGTAATCCAAGGTATAAACCATCTTCCAAATCAAAAATATAATCCACCTCCTTTTTTGGGATAACAAGTGTGTGGCCTTTTGCTACCGGGAATATATCGAGAAATGCAAGATAGTTTTCATCTTCTGCAACTTTGTAGGCAGGAATTTCGCCACTTACTATTTTACTGAAAATACTTGCCATGTTATCTTAAACTGAAATTTCAACTATTTCAAAAGGTATTATTCCCGATGGAACTTTAATGTCCACCAAATCCCCCACTTTTTTTCCCATTAAACCTTTGGCTATGGGTGTGTTGACCGAGATTTTATTTTGTTTCAGATCGGCTTCGCTTTCCGGAACCAAAGTGTAAGTCATGGTGGCGTTGTTCTTTTTATTTTTAATTGTAACAACATTCAAAATCTGCACTTTAGAAGTATTGATTTTTGATTCGTCTATAATCCGTGCATTTGCAATTTTGCCTTGAATTACGGCAATTTTTGCTTCCAACATTCCTTGTGCATCCTTGGCTGCATCATATTCGGCATTTTCCGAAATATCACCTTTTTCAATAGCTTCGCCTATTTGTTTAGAAATTGATGGACGCTCAACATTAGTTAACTGTTCCAACTCTTTCTTTAAGTTTTTTAATCCTTCTTTTGTTAAATATACTACCTCGGACATTTTTAATCCTCCTTATTTACTTGTTACCATATAAAAAAAACAGAAAGAATTCCAGAAATCCGGAACTCTTCCTTGTGCAAATTTAGATATTTTATTGAAACTAAAAATATCTTCGCTAAAAAATGTTCTAAATGAACGAATTAGAAGTTTTTAGATATATTTTCGATTCAAAATCTCACTATAAATCACGGCTTTCCGCAAAGAAAATACCTCTTTCTTTTCTTTGATCGAATCTATTACAGTCATTTCGGGTTTTACTTCATTGTTGATTATTATACCACCTTCATTTTTTGCTTCAAATTTGTAGCCTTGTTCATTTTCATAGGGAATGGATTCCGGCTCTTCGTTCAAATAATATTCGGGTGTGGTTTGCTGCATTTGTGGGAACATCTCTTCTTTAAACAAATCCCAAATATTTTCAGGATTTTTTTGTTCCCCCGGAATCGTGGTTGCCTGTTTCTTCTTTTTCATTTGACCAAATACACCAGCACCTGCGATTATTAACGTTAAAATTATTACTACTAAATCATCCATTTCTATTTTATTTTTATGACAATAAAAACTCTACTTTTGTTGTTTTTAGTAAAAATACGAAAAATATGCGGTTGGTTTTAAAAAGTGGGAAGTTTTTGTTTTTTATAGTTCTCCTGTTTCTGTCAGCGAATTCATGCGATAAAATCCAGGATTCGCAGGTTCCCAATGTACCATTTTCGTTTACAATCGATCTTATTATTGCAAATGATTTGACAATTCCCGGCAATTCACTGTATTTCCCTGGTGGTGGATATAGCGGAGTTATTGTTTATTGCGCCGATTTGGATGAATATTATGCCTATGACGCAACCTGTACATACGAAATAAGTCAAACCTGCAAAGTTGTGAATAGTGGTGTTTTGGGAGAATGTTCCTGCTGTGGATCAAAATTCCTTTTAACGGGGGGAGCTTACCCGGCAAAAGGACCGGCAGCGGCACCTCTAAGAAATTATAATGTTTCGAAAGTGAATAGTTTTACTTTGAGGGTGTATAATTAATAAAAAGGTAAATTTTAATCATAAAAAAATAGGTCATGGAAAATTTCCACAACCTATTTTTATCTATAAAAATTTGGTCTTTTAATACCTGTAATGCTCCGGTTTATAAGGTCCTTCTTTGGGTATTCCCAAATATTCGGCCTGTTCGTCGGTAAGTTTCGTGAGTTTTACACCAATTTGTTCGAGGTGTAAACGGGCAACTTCTTCGTCTAGTTTTTTCGACAAACGGTAAACACCGATTTCGTATTTGTTTTGCCAAAGATCGATTTGTGCCAAAGTTTGGTTTGTAAACGAATTGCTCATTACAAAGGATGGGTGGCCTGTTGCGCAACCCAAATTAACAAGTCGTCCTTCGGCAAGCAAATAAATTGCCTGTCCTTCTGGGAAAATGTATTTGTCAACCTGTGGTTTAATGTTGATTTTTTCGATGCCTTTAAACGCATTCAGTTTATCAACCTGAATCTCGTTGTCGAAGTGGCCAATGTTGCAAACAATTGCCTGGTCTTTCATCTTTGAAAGATGATCAATTGTAATTACATCCTTGTTTCCGGTTGTTGTAACATAAATGTTTCCTTCCTTCAGTGCATTTTCAATTGTGTTCACTTCAAAACCTTCCATTGCAGCCTGCAGCGCGCAAATCGGGTCAATTTCAGTAACAATTACCCTTGCTCCATATGAACGCATTGAATGGGCGCAACCTTTGCCAACATCACCATAACCCAGCACAACAACAACTTTTCCGGCAATCATTACATCGGTGGCGCGTTTAATACCGTCGGCCAATGATTCACGGCAGCCATATAAATTATCGAATTTTGATTTTGTAACCGAATCGTTAACATTAATTGCAGGAATAAGCAACTCTCCTTTTTCGAGCATTTGATACAGGCGATGAACTCCAGTAGTTGTTTCTTCAGAAACACCATGCCACCCTTCAACAACTTTGTGCCATTTCAATGGGTTTTCAGCTAAAGTCTTTTTCAGCAAATTGAGGATTACAGCTTCTTCTGTATTCGAAGCTGTTTTATCGAGAACTTTTGCATTTTTCTCAGCTTTAAATCCCATGTGGATGAGCAAAGTAGCATCGCCGCCATCGTCAACAATCAGGTTTGGACCAAGGCCTTCTCCAAAATCAAGCGCTTTGTCGGTGCACCACCAGTATTCTTCAAGGGTTTCGCCTTTCCATGCAAAAACTGGTACACCCGCTGCTGCTATTGCCGCAGCAGCATGGTCCTGTGTAGAAAATATGTTGCAACTTGCCCAACGCACGTCGGCTCCCAGTTCAACAAGTGTTTCAATCAAAACTGCTGTTTGAATGGTCATGTGCAGACTACCTGTAATTCGAGCTCCATTTAATGGTTTTTCGGGACCAAATTTTTTCCGGATCGACATTAATCCCGGCATCTCTTTTTCTGCTATTTCAATCTCTTTCCTGCCGAATTCTGCCAACCGAATGTCGGCAACTTTGTAATCCAGCTTTTTCTCTACCGCTACAGTCATAATTTATATTGTTATTAATTGTTTCAAAAAAAATTTGTGCAAAACTAACAAATTTTGGCATAAAACAGGGTGATTATCAGAAATGTGGATGAAAGAAATCAGATTTAATTTCCCATATCCGACATAAATTTAATTCGCATTAACCGGATATCATCTTCAGAATATTCATCTTCTCCAAGCTCTTTCAGAGCTTCTTCAATTGAATCAACTTCGGTTTCGCGGAAATATTCAAAAATCTCTTCCTGATGATCTTCATCTAAAACATCATCAATGTAATAATCAATATTTAAACGAGTTCCTGAATTCACTATTGCTTCTACTTCAGTAATAATTTCTCTTATTGAAACACCTTTTGAGTCGGCAATGTCTTCAAATGATAATTTTCTATCGATACTTTGAATGATAAATATTTTCAATTTTGACTTATCTGCGACCATTCTGACAACTAAATCATCAGGTCGTTCAATTTCGTTTTCCTCTACATATTTCGAAATCAAATCGACAACTTCCTTTCCATACCTGCGAGCCTTTCCCTGTCCAACGCCTTGAATATTTATCAATTCGTCCAATGACATCGGATATTGGATTGACATATCGGCCAACGAAGGTTCCTGAAAAATTACATACGGCGGAAGATTGTGTTTTTTTGCAATTCTTTTTGTTAGATCTTTCAACATTGCAAACAATTGTGGATCACCGCTAGCTCCGCCAGAAGGTGCACCAGCCGATTCATCCGAACCTTCTTCATCTTCATACTCATGATTCCTTACCAACATAAAACTAGTTGGATTATTAAGGAATTCGTGTCCCTTCTCGGTCATTTTCAAAAGGCCGTAATTCTCAATATCTTTGTTGATTAGACCTGCAATCATTGATTGTCTGAAGACCGCATTCCAGAACCTTTCATCGTGGTCTTTCCCCTCACCAAAACAATTGAGCGTGTAATGATTAAATGATTTTATAGCAGCGGTTTTGTTTCCGATAAGGATATTTGCAATGTGATCTGCTTTGTATTGTTCGTTTACTTCTACAATTGCTTCCAACGCCAGTGTAACTTCATCCATTGCTTCAATCTGTTCTTTTGGGTTGAGGCAATTATCGCAGTTTCCGCAATTATCAGGTTTGTAAGTTTCACCAAAGTAATGTAATAATATAGTACGCCGACAAATTGCAGTTTCGGCATATGAAACTGTATCGAGCAGCAGTTGCTTACCAATTTCCTGTTCAGCGACGGGTTTTCCGTGCATGAATTTTTCAAGTTTTTGAATGTCCTTGTAGCTGTAAAAAGTTATACACTTTCCTTCCCCTCCGTCACGTCCTGCCCTCCCAGTCTCCTGATAATAACCTTCAAGGCTTTTGGGAATATCGTAGTGTATTACAAATCGAACATCCGGCTTATCGATTCCCATTCCGAATGCTATAGTTGCTACCATCACATCTACATCTTCCATTAAGAATTTGTCCTGATTTCCAGATCTGGTTGCAGCATCCATCCCGGCATGGTACGGTAGTACTTTAATACCGTTCACTGCCAGAGTTTCTGCAATTTCTTCAACTTTTTTACGGCTCAAACAATATATAATACCCGATTTTCCTTCATTCTGTTTAATGAATTTAATTATTTGATTTTCGGGCTTATTTTTTGGGCGGACTTCGTAATAAAGATTATCGCGGTTAAATGAGGCTTTAAAAACTTCCGCATCTAAAATCCCAAGGTTTTTTTGAATATCATGTTGCACTTTTGCTGTTGCTGTAGCCGTTAAAGCAACAACCGGAGATTTGCCAATTTCCTCAATTATCGGTTTAATGCGGCGGTATTCAGGCCTAAAATCGTGTCCCCATTCCGAAATACAGTGAGCTTCATCAATGGCATAAAACGAGATTTTTATTTTTTTTAGAAATTCAATGTTTTCTTCTTTTGTAAGCGATTCGGGCGCTACATAAAGTAGTTTGGTTTTCCCATTTAAAACATCTGCTTTCACTTCCTGGATAGCAGTTTTTGTCAGCGATGAATTTAAAAAATGCGCGACATTGTCCTCAGCTTGCATACCACGAATTGAGTCAACCTGGTTCTTCATCAGGGCAATTAAAGGCGAGATAATAATTGCAGTACCATCCAAAAGTAAAGCCGGCAGCTGATAAATAAGAGATTTCCCACCGCCGGTGGGCATCAATACAAAAGTATTCTTTCCTTCAATTACATTTCTTACAGCTTCCTCCTGCTGACCTTTAAATCGGTCGAATCCAAAATACTGTTGAAGTTTATCCGTTAATACAATTTCCTTCATAACAAAAAAATAAATTTCCCTTTCCCAAAATCACATGATTTCTTATTTCTAAATTATTTAAAAGTAAATAAATTTGATTATAAGTAGTTGAAAAAAAATTAAATAATTCATTCTCCGGTTAAAGAATTAAATAATACATCAACTTCAGAAAGTAATAAGTACTTATATTTGTGCAGTTTTTAAAAAATAGAAAATCCAATTTTAATGAGCGAAAAAGCTAACAGGGAGGAGCAAACTACAAAAAAAAGAGGCAAAAAAACCCCTCAGGCAGAGATGTCATTTTTAGAACACTTGGAAGAACTGCGGTGGCATATCATAAGGTCAGTTGTTTTAATTGCCGTTTTTGCCGTTGTGGCTTTTATAATGAAGGACTTTATTTTTAATGAAATAATATTTAAACCAAAAATGCCCGAATTTTGGAGTAACCAGATGATGGCAAAACTTGGCGAATATGTAGGTACTGATGTCTTAAACATAAATCAGAAACCATTGAAATTGGTAAGTTTAAAAATGGCCGATCAATTTATGTTGCATTTTATGGTTGCCATCGTATTAGGCTTGATCTTGGCTGCTCCTTTTATCTTTTTCGAAATTTGGAGATTTATTAAACCTGCACTGTATGACAAAGAAAAGAAACATGCAAGCGGCGCGGTATTTTTCACCTCTTTGCTTTTTATGATAGGGATACTTTTCGGCTATTTTATAATAGTGCCGCTTTCCATCGATTTTCTTACCAGTTATAGTGTCAGTCCTGAAGTTGAGAATCAGATAAATATGCGATCCTATATAGGAACAGTAACTTCAATAACTTTTGCATCCGGATTTATTTTTCTATTACCCATATTTTCATTTTTTTTAAGCAAAGTGGGAATTTTAACCCCACATTTCATGAGGTCGTACAGAAGACATGCATATGTAATAATGTTGATTGTTTCAGCAATTATTACACCCCCTGATGTTTTCAGCCAGATTATGGTTGCAATTCCATTGGTATTTTTATATGAGATAAGTATTTTTATTTCAAAGGTTGTGGTTAAAAAACGTGAAAAGCAGCTGAATGAAATCTAATTCTGACTGAAAAATAACGTTATTTGCAACTATGATTTTAAGAGCTGAAAATATCGTTAAAAAATATCGCAAACGAACTGTTGTAAAAGGAGTTAGTTTTGAAGTAACCCAAGGTGAAATAGTAGGTTTACTTGGTCCGAACGGTGCTGGAAAAACAACGTCATTTTACATGATTGTTGGGCTAATCCAACCATTTTCAGGTAAGATATTTATTGATAATGAGGATATCACAAATCAACCCGTTTATAAACGTGCTAAAAAAGGAATTGGATATTTAGCGCAGGAAGCTTCTGTTTTCAGGAATTTAAGTATTGAAGATAACTTGCGGGCAGTTTTGGAAATGACAAAATATACCAAACAATACCAAAAAGAAAAACTGGAAACTTTAATCGAAGAGTTTGGGCTTCAACACATCAGAAAAAGCAAAGGAATCCAGCTTTCAGGAGGAGAACGCAGACGCACCGAAATTGCACGCGCACTTGCAATCGACCCAAAATTTATATTACTCGACGAACCGTTTGCAGGGGTTGACCCTATTGCTGTAGAAGATATCCAGGAAATTGTAATGAAACTCAAGGAAAAAAATATTGGGGTTTTGATTACCGACCATAATGTGCATGAAACACTAAATATTACCGACCGGTCATACCTGCTTTTTGAAGGCTCAATATTAAAAGCAGGAACCGCTGAAGAACTGGCTGCGGATGAAGTGGTTCGCAGAGTTTATCTGGGGCAAAATTTTGAACTGCGTTAAGAAATTCAACAGATATAAATTTTTCATTTTATTCTGTGCTGCAATTTCAAAAAACATCATTTTCTTTGCAGCGCTGAAATTAAAAAACATCATTTCAAAAGATGCGGATAAAATTGGCATAAAAAAATCCTAATAAAATTTGGTGGATTACAAAAATGAAGTATTTTTGCAGTCCCAAAATTAAGGGAAAATAGGAGGGCCCGTTCGTCTAGGGGTTAGGACGCCAGGTTTTCATCCTGGTAGCAGGGGTTCGAATCCCCTACGGGCTACTTTAATTAAAAAGAAATAAAACAAAAATAATGGCAAACCACAAGTCAGCATTAAAAAGGATTCGGCAGAACAACCTAAAAAGGTTACACAACAGGTATTATGCAAAAACAACGCGTAATGCAATTAAAGTTTTGCGCAACACAAGCGATAAGGAAGAAGCTACAAAATTGTACCCGGAAGTTGTTTCAATGATTGATAAATTAGCAAAACGCAATATCATTCATAAAAACAAAGCTTCAAACCTGAAGTCTAAATTAGCGGTTCAGATTAATAAACTGTAAAAATACTTTTTATCATATTTTAAGAACCTCTCCAATTTTGGAGGGGTTTTTTTATGTTTTCAAATTAGAATTTGCCACATTTGAGCATCAATTTTTTATGCTTTTTTAAACCTAACTCCGTGGCAAATGAACGAATACAAAAAATTAGTCATAAAAGAGTGGGCTGTTGAAGATCGCCCCCGTGAAAAACTATCGAAACATGGCGCAAGATCCCTTTCCGATGCAGAATTGATAGCCATTTTAATTGGCTCCGGCAACCTCGAAGAAACTGCTGTAGAATTATCACGGAGAATACTTTCATCAGTGGATAACGATCTCAATGAACTTGGCCGGAAAAGCATTGAAAACCTTACTGTTTTCAAAGGTATTGGCGAAGCAAAGGCAATTACTATCGTTGCGGCTTTAGAACTTGGTAAGCGCCGAAAGGAATCGGATGTAAAAATCAAAAGTAAAATAACCGGAAGCAAAGATGTTGCAGACTTTTTCCAACCAATTCTTGGCGATTTAAACCACGAAGAGTTTTGGATTTTAATGCTCGACAGGGGTAATAAAATAAAGGAAAGTTTTAAGGTTAGCGAAGGAGGAATAACTGGAACTGTAATAGATGTGAGAAAAATAATGCGGGTTGCACTTGAAAAACAGGCAACTTCTATTATTTTGTGCCACAATCATCCTTCGGGAACTCTGCAAGCCTCAGATGCCGATTTGAAAATTACCCATAAAATAAAGGAAGCCGGAAAACTAATAGATATTCCTGTACTTGACCACATAATTATCGGGTACAATAAATATTATAGTTTTGCTGATGAAGGAATTTTGTAATTATTGAAAACGATTGAATGGTACTCATCTATTCTGAAGAAATAACTCCTCGTATCGAATATATTTTTAAGTTGATATTCGCACAAATACTTCGCGTGGAAGTAACATTTACAACAAATTCATCCGAATTTAGGTACTCTGAATTGCCAAAAATAAATTATTCGCAAACTAAATTTGGAGATGAGATTTATATAAAACCCCACGGACTTCTTTCACAAAAAACTATAAAAGAGGTTGATATTAAACCGGTTAAATACAAAAATGAAACTTTCTTTTTTGAAAGTTCCCCTGATTCGGTTTTTCCATTCGATATGTTTGCCGCTTCTTTTTACCTCGTCACCCGCTATGAAGAGTATTTCGAAACTGAATTGGATAAATTTGGGCGGTTTTCAGCAAATAATAGTATTTTATCAGAATTCAATCTGATTAAAAAACCGGTAATAGATATTTGGGCAAAGTGGCTGGCAAAAGAAATCAATAAAAAACACACGCAAATTATTTTTGTAAATTGGAGGTTTAAATTTATTTCCACTATCGATATTGATAATGCCTGGGCTTACTTAAACAAGGGGTTTTGGAGAACTTACGGTGCGCTGGGAAAATCGCTTCTCAGGGGAAATATTCAGGAATTCAAGTCCCGGGTTAAAGTCCTGAAAGGCAAAGAAAAAGATCCCTACCATTCTTATGATTATCTCGATTCTGTTTTTTCAAATAATGAGGAAAAGTTAAAATTCTTTTTCCTTCTGGGCGACTATGGGAAGTTCGACAAAAATGTATCACATGAAAATCCTGGTTTTCAAAAACTCATTCAAAAAATAGCAAGGGATTATGACGTTGGAATTCACCCATCGTTTGCAGGATTTGTGCATGGATGCCACGGGAAGGTAATCCGTGAAAGGAAACGGTTGGAGGAAATTACTGAAAAGAAAATAACAAAAAGCCGACAGCATTATCTTAATTTGAAGTTTCCAAAAACCTATCAGAATTTGATAAAAGCAGGAATTACCGAAGATTACACAATGGGTTTTGCAGATCAAATTGGTTTTAGGGCCGGCACCTGCACACCCTTTTATTTTTATGATTTGGAAAACGAAACGAAAACTGCTTTGCTGGTAGTTCCTTTTCAGGTAATGGATGGAACGTTATTGCATTATTTAAAGCTTTCGCCTGAAAATGCTATTACAGAAGTTGAAAAAATAATGCATGAAATAAAAGAGGTGGGAGGTACTTTTGTAAGTATCTGGCACAACGAAACCGTCAACGATTTGGGCGAATGGAAAGGATATCGTGAAGTTTTTGAAAAAATAAACAAGTTGTGTTTTAAATGGGCAAATGAGCAATCAAATAAAATATATTAAACACAAGGATATTGATGCAGAAAAGTGGTCTCAGTGCATTGAAATTGCGGAAAATAGCCGGTTTTACGCAAATATCTGGCACCTCGACCGAACCGCAATTGTTTGGGATGCACTGGTTTATGGCGATTACAAATTTGTAATGCCGCTACCAATTCGCAGAAAATTTGTATTTTCCTATGTTTATCAACCGCTCTTTTGTCAGCAACTTGGCATTTTTCCTGAACCTTCCATATCAATTGCTGAAGTATTTTACAATGCACTTTTTGTAAAATTCAGGTATGCTGATATCCATTTAAATTCCCAAAATCCTTCAGATAAAAAAAGATTAGAAATTAATTTTTTACCCCGACATAATTTTCTCCTTGATTTACAATACAATTACAAATCATTGGTTCGGAGTTATTCAACAAACACAAAACGAAATATTGCAAAGGCTGCCAAAAATAAATTACAGTATATTTCAGGGATTCGGCTTGAAGATTATTTAGCTTTTAAGAAAGCAAATTTGATTGACAATGTTTCAAACAAGGATATTGAGAAACTGAAAAGCATCGTTGCTTTTGGGCAATACACGGGTATTGGTGAAATTTATGGTGTTTACAGCGCCGAAAATGAATTGTGTGCCGCAGTATATTTTTGCAGGTGGAAAAATCGCGTAATTTATCTGAATGCCGCCACAAACGAGAAAGGGAAAATGTTGGGGGCCATGTATTTCCTTGTTGATAATTTTGTACAGGCAAATGCTGAAAGGGACTTGCGATTGGATTTTGAAGGTTCAATGATTCCGGGGGTTGCTCGATTTTATAGTGGTTTTGGTGCTACACCTGAAACATATTTTCAACTTAAATTTAATCATTTACCTTTACCATTCAAGTGGTTAAAACGGAATTAAAGTATGAATAAAATTCCCCGGTTTGTAAGTTATCAATTGGGCAAATTGATCCCGATTAAATCACTTTTAAAAATTAACACCCCTGTTTTTCAACCTTTTTACCACGTTGTAAGCAACGACAAACTTCCGCATATTTCAAATTACAATTACAGAAGTACGGTTCAATTTGAAAAGGAACTTGACTTTTATCTCAAATATTTTAATCCCGTATCGCTTTCGGAATTAAAGTCAGGTAAAAATCCTGGCAAAAATATTTTCCATTTGAGTTTTGATGATGGCTTGAAAGAATGTTCTGAAATTATTGCGCCAATTTTATTAAAGAAAGGAATTCCTGCTACCTTTTTTGTGAACCCCGGTTTTGTTGATAATCAGCGACTATTCCACAAGTACAAAGCAAGTCTGATTTTGGGTCAGTTAAAAACATCACCTGATTTAAAAGCGGAACAAATTCTAAAAGATCAGAATTTACAGGGAGAACAAATTCTAAAAGCAAACATTTTACATGAAGTATTTTTGGATAAAGTTGCCGAAATACTTGGAATAAATTTTAACGATTTCCTTATAAAACAAAAGCCATATTTAACTACTGAACAACTTTTAAAATTGAAAGAACAGGGTTTTTCGATTGGTGCGCACAGTTTTTATCATCCAGAGTTTTGGAAAATTTCGGAAGATGAACAGATAGACGAAGTTAAAAAAAGCATGGACTGGCTTGTAGAAAAAATCAATCCTGAAATAAAAGCCTTCTCGTTCCCGTTTACCGATTCGGGGGTTTCGCAAAAAGTAATGAAAGCCCTGAAAAACGAAAATATTTGCGATATTTCTTTTGGAACTGCCGGGATTAAATACGATGAATATGATTCTCATTTTCAAAGGTATCCGGTAGAAATTCCGGGCGATTTTAAACAGAATTTAAAAGCTGAATTGGTATATTTTGTTCTCAGAAAAATCATTGGAAAAGCAACAGTAAAACATTGAATTTCGAAATAATAAAAATACGGTTGAATGAATTGGAAGATTTTGTGCAAAGCGAAATGTTTCGTCATTTTACAACAATACCAATATCTGAATTACGCGTAAAATCGTATATAAATAATCCGCATTCTCAACCCGATGATAATGTTTTGTATCTGGGATTTGTTGACAAGCAGCTTGTGGCATTCCGAAGCCTCTTTGCCGGAGTTGCACGAACCAAAAAAGAGAAACAAAGATTTGCCTGGTGCAGTGGAAACTGGGTTCACCCTGATTTTAGAAGAAAAGGATTTTCGGAAAAGCTATTAAATGAAGCATATATTGATTGGAATAGAAAATTGATGTTTACCAATTATGCCCCTAATTCTGAGAAATTATACCTTAAATCCGGTAATTTTCATGCGATACATCAGTTTGATGGTTTCAAAGGATATTTGTTTCCAAAAACCAGAAAATTAATTCATGCAAGCAATAAAAATGGATTAATGAAGGCATTATTTTCAATTATAGATTTTGTTATTTTGGTCATATCTTCTGTAAGACTTTGGTTTTTTACAGCAAAGCAGAATCCGGACATTCGGTTTGAAACAATGCAATTCCCTGATGAAGCTTGTTATAAAATAATTGATAATCCTTCAAATGAATATCTCTTTAACCGCGGGGAAAAGGAATTGAAATGGATTTTTCAATTTCCGTGGATTACGGCAAATGAAAATTTTAATTCAGGAAAATACCCCTTTTCGTCATATTCAAAGCAATTTTTTTACCACACTGTTAAGATATTTTTCTTAAAAAAATTTGTTGGGTTTTTCATCTTTTCAGTTCGGGATGGTCATTTAAGAACCTTGTACTTTAACTTACCTCCCGAAGTTGAGAAAGAAACTGTAGCTTTTCTAAAGCTGTTTTGTGTAAAACATAAAATTGAGGTTATTACAGTTTATAAAAGTGAAGTCGCAAACCAATTTTTTACACAAAAATTCCCATTTTTGCACGCGAAAAAATACGGACAAAAAATTTATAGTTCGTTTGAAATTAGAGATATTGATAATTCTCTTTTTCAGGATGGCGATGGCGACGTAATTTTTACCTAACAAATCAACTATGGAAATCAAAATTCTAGGCAACAATCAATCTATTTTAGATCAGTATCTTTCAGAAATAAGAGACGTAGTTATTCAAAAAGATCCACTTCGCTTCCGTGAAAACATGTATCGGATTGGTGAGATTTTTGCCTACGAAATCAGCAAAACACTCAAATACAAAGTTTCTGAAGTTAACACACCTCTGGGTGTTGCCAAAGTACCAACATTACAAGGCCAGCCGGTTTTGGCAACAATTTTACGCGCAGGTTTGTCAGTTCACAACGGCTTACTTAAAATATTTGATCGGGGTGAGAACTGTTTTATTTCGGCCTACCGCAAATTTACCGAAGAAGGCGATTTTGACATTGAATTTGAATATATGGCTTCACCTTCACTTGATGATAAGGTGGTTATTCTTTCCGATCCGATGCTGGCTTCGGGCAAATCAATGGAAATTGCTTATCATGCACTTTTCAGCAAAGGTTCACCATCACACATTCATTTGATTTCTATCATTTCCAGTGTACAGGGTGTTAATTATTTGATTGACAAAATCAGGGCTGAAAACGTGACTTTGTGGCTGGGAGCAATTGATGAAGGATTGGATCCTCATTCATATATAGTTCCTGGTTTAGGCGATGCAGGTGATTTGGCTTACGGCGAAAAAATTGATTCAAAATAAAAATGCCTCTCACATTTTTGTAAAAGGCATTTTTCTCAGTATTAAATTTTTAAACCCTAACTTTTATTATTTCGATTTTACCTTAAACAATTCTTCCTCTGTTACTACTTTTACCATCATGCTGTCTTTCAATGTTTTATTTATAGCATTAAAAGGAGCAACTATTACCTCGTCTCCCGGGTTCAACCCTCCAACAATTTGTATGCTTGTATTATCCTGAATACCGGTTTTAACTTCTACCTTTTTAACTCTGTCGCCATTTAAAATGAAAACGACTTCCTGCTTTTCTTCATTTTCAACAGTTTTTTCCGATTCTGTAGTTAATTCAGTACCTTCATCAGTGTCAGTTTTAACTTCAGTGCTCACTTCACGCGTGCCGCCGTCTTTCAACTTAATCCTTGTTGTTACAGCCGAAATTGGCACTGTTAAAATGTTTTCACGTGTTTCGGTAAGGATATCAACTGCGGCCGACATTCCTGGCCTGAAAGGATAATAATTTTTAGCAACCGAATCAATTAAATCTGCATATGATTCACCAAGCAAAAGTACTTTTACCTCAAAATTGGTAACCTGATCGGCAGTGGCTCCAAGAGTACTGGCTGAATTTGCAATCTCGGTAACAATACCTTTAAATTTGCGGTTAAGATAGGCGTCAACTTCAACTAAAGCAGTGTCGAATTTTGCCACTTTTACAATATCGTTTTCATTTACATCCACCTGTACTTCCATTTTGTTGAGGTTGGCCACAATCATCATTTCGGTCCCAACCATCATACTGGTTCCCACAACACGTTCACCTTTTTCAATATTTAATGCTGAAATGGTACCTGAAATAGGAGCATAAATTTTTGTTTTTGTTAATTGTTCCTGCGATTCGGCAACTGTTGCTTCAGCACTTTTTACTGAAAATTGTGCAGCTTTTACTTCAGCCTGGGCTACTTTATAGGCCGCCTGGGCAGTTTCAAATTCCGATTTTGGAATTGTATTCGAGTCAAAAAGCTGCTTTGATCGGTTAAATGCCAGTTCACGTTCAATTTGCTGTGCTTCCGCCTGTGCCAACCTTGCTTTCGATGAATTTAATGTTGCCTCGGCTCTGTTCAATGCAGAAACATACATTTCTGGTTTTATTACACACAATAAATCGCCTTTAATAACTTCATCTCCTTCTTCCACATTCAATTCGATAACTTCGCCTGAAACATCGGGACTGATTTTTACCTGTGTTTCAGGTTGAATTTTGCCATTAGCGGTTATAAATTCTGTCAATGTTTTTGCTTCTACCTTTACAGTTGACACACTAATCGTAAATTCCTGACCAAACCAACCCATTTTTTTACCAACTACGAGTAGTATAATGGCAATTACTACAAGACCAATAATGTAAGGTAAAATCTTTTTATTCTTCATTTCAAGCTAAGTTTTTGTTTAATATGCAGTTATTAAGAAGTTAAAATTACAACAAATTGCAGTTGAACGAAATTTTAATAGAAATAATTATTGCTTAACAAGCATTCTTGCAGTTAACCGACTGTGTTGTTCAAGATAAATATCCTTTTCTTTTACCATCCAGTCGAGTACTTCTTCCGTGTAATGCCTTATGGTAATGAGTGTTAAATTGGTATTGTATCGTACAGAATAATGAGGAGAAAATTCACTGAAGATTTCTTCCAAATTGACTTCTGGTGCATCAAGAACAAAATTTAGGTCGATCGCTGATTGTTGCATCAGCGTTATTTTAATACGGTTTTCAATCAAAAAATTAACTACACGGTCGATATCCTCTATACTGATAAATGAAAAATCTTTGGGTGAAAAAGTAATCAATACCTGATTTTCTTTCATAATAAAAATCGGAGGCAATTGAATTTTATGATTGATATTACGGATTACAGTTCCCGGATCATCTGGTGATACAAATGATTTTACATATAAAGGAATTTCCTTGTTATGCAGAGGTTTCATTGTTTTTGGATGAATAACCTGCGCACCGGAGTGGGTCATTTCAACTGCTTCTCGGTAGGACAAAACATCAATTTTAACAGTGCCATCCATTTTTTTTGGGTCGGCACTTAATACTCCCGGAACATCTTTCCAGATAGAAACACTTTCAGCATTTAAAATATTACCGAGAATGGCAGCAGTAAAATCCGATCCTTCACGTCCCAAAGTTGTGGTGAGGTTTGTCGTGGTTGAACCAATAAAACCCTGTGTTACAAATAATCTTTCAGTTTCAAATTGAAATGTTTCGGTAACAAGTTCATCTGTCCATTCCCAATCCACTGTTGCATCCCTGTACAGGTCATCGGTTTTAAGACAGTTTCTAACATCAATCCATTGATTCCGGATTCCCGAATAATTCAGATAATCGCTAACAATTTGTGTCGAAACCAATTCTCCAAAACAAATAATCTGGTCATATTCATAATTGTAATCAAATGATGGTGCTTTTTTTAGTTTCATTTCAAGTTCTGTAAATTGGGCCGAAACAGTTTCCGGAGTTCCGTTATCTTCAAAAAGCTGGTTGGTTATTTCGAGATGATAGTCTTTAAAGTGATTGAAAATTTCCCATTTCCGGGCGTTCTTTTCAAAATATGCTTTTATTAGTGTTTCGAGCAGGTTGGTTATTTTGCCCATTGCCGAAATTACAACTACCAAATTACCGGTTTCTTTGTTTATTATTTGAACTACATTTTTTACTGAATCCGCATCTTTAACCGATGCACCGCCAAATTTGTAAACCTTCATATTGTTTTGATTATCGAATTCAAAGGCAAAGATAATCAAGATCACAAACTTCCCCATTCGTTTTTTTGTGCTTGATAATATATTAATTTTGTTTTAAAGTGTTCCTGTTCAGATTTTACTGGAGGAACAATTAACATTATAACATGGATAAATCATTAATTTCACGCAAAGATCTGGATAATTTAAGCAGCCTTGAACTTATTGAAAGAGCAAAGGATTTGGCAAAACAATACTGCGTTGGCAACGGTAGAAACTTCAGGTTGAAGGATTACCCCACCGACGATTATCCGGAGTTTAAAAAAAATGAAAAGAAGATTTTTAAAGACTGGCTGCAGATGGGTGTAGAAACACTGGCTGCAATGCAGGATAAAATGTATGCGCAGGATAAATGGTCGTTACTGCTCATTTTTCAGGCAATGGATGCAGCGGGGAAAGATGGTGCGATAAAACATGTAATGTCGGGTTTAAACCCACAAGGTTGCCAGGTAAATTCATTTAAAGCTCCCAGTGCTGAAGAATTGGACCACGATTTTTTGTGGCGTTGTGCAAAAGAATTACCTGAACGTGGAAGAATTGGCATTTTTAACCGCTCGTATTACGAAGAAGTTTTGGTGGTTAGAGTTCACGAACAGATTCTTCAATCACAAAATATTCCTCAAAAACTCATAACTGAAAATATTTGGGAAGAAAGATTTCAGGATATCCGGAACTTTGAGGAACACCTTCACCGAAACGGAACTATAATTATAAAGTTCTTTCTTAATCTTTCGCCCGACGAACAGAAAAAGCGCTTTATTGAACGCATCGACAACCCAGACAAAAACTGGAAATTCAGTACAGGCGATGTAAAAGAACGCAAGTACTGGAACGATTATATGAATGCCTACGAACAGCTAATCATCAACACCTCCACCGAAAATTCTCCATGGTATGTAATTCCAGCCGATGACAAACCTTACGCGCGCATTGCAGTTGCTGCTGCAATAATCAGTGCAATGGATTCAATGGATTTAAAATATCCTGAAGTTAGCGCTGAAAAAATTGAGGAACTGCAAAAAATCAGAGAAGAACTATTGACAGACAAGTAAAAAAGTTAGCTTAAACCTGACAACGTCTTTAGACTTGTCAGCGTTAAAAAAATAGGATTTATCATTAAAAAAGCGATAGACAAAATGAATTTAACATCAAAAGTTAAACTTAACAACGGGGTTGAAATGCCCATGTTTGGATTGGGAGTTTTTCTTTCGAAAGAAGGAACGGAAGTTGAAAATGCAGTAACGGTAGCTTTGCAGAACGGATACAGGCACATCGATACTGCTGCAATTTATAAAAACGAACAGGGAGTTGGAAACGCAATAAAAACAAGCGGTGTTGCACGCGAAGATATTTTTATAACCTCAAAAGTCTGGAATACCGACCAGGGGTACAAAACTACTTTGACTGCCTTCGACGAAAGCCTTGAAAAACTTCAAACCAATTACCTCGACTTGTACCTTGTTCACTGGCCAAAAGGTAAACACTCAGTAGAAACCTGGAAAGCACTTGAAGAACTTTACAAAAATGGAAGGGTTAAAGCGATTGGGGTAAGCAACTTTTTGGTACATCACCTCGAAGCGTTTTTACCCGAATGTAAAATTATTCCGGCGGTAAATCAGTATGAATTTCATCCCGAACTGTTGCAACCTGAATTGCTCGAATATTGCCGCAAACACGATATCCAGCCCGAAGCATGGAGTCCGATTATGAAAGGTCGCGTAAACGAAGTTCCCCTGATGCAGGAATTAGCTGCAAAATACGGAAAAACTCCCGTTCAGATTGTACTTCGCTGGGATATTCAAAAAGGGGTAGTAACAATTCCCAAATCGGTTACTCCTGAGCGGATAATTTCAAACTCCAATATTTTCGATTTCGAATTGAGCGAAGTTGATATTGCTAAAATTGACAGGCTCGATAAAAACAAGCGGATTGGTTTTCACCCCGATGAAATCCCATTTTAAACTTAATAAATAATGAAGAAATATTTCCTTTTTCTCTTTCTGTTCCCGGCAGTATTTGTTTCGGCACAAATTCAAAAGAACAATAAAAGTGCGCTCACTATCGAAAAAATAATGCAGGAACCTGCAAGCTGGATTGGCACATCTCCCGAAAATATTTTGTGGGATGAGCAAAGTAAAATTATTTATTTCGATTGGAATCCTGAAAAGGACACACTCTCGTCACACTTTTCTTACAGTTTGAAAACGGGGAAAATTGCAAAAACTCCGATTGAAGAAAAACGGAAACTGGCAGGGAGAAACAGTGCTTACAATTCGTCAAAAACAAAAAAAGTTTATGTTTCCAACGGAAATCTGTTTCTTTTTGATATCGAAAAAAACACAACAAAACAATTAACCGATTGGCTTGAACGGATTTCATCGCCAAAGTTTGTTCTGCATGATACTGAAATTTCTTTTTTAAAAGACAATAATTTGTTTTGCATTAATACCGAATCCGGATTAATCAGGCAGGTTACAAATTTTTTTTCAGGTGAAGAAAAACCTGAACCCAAAACAAAAGGACAGGATTTGTTTCTCGAAAATCAGCAAAAAGAACTTTTCGATGTGTTGAAAGAACGGGATGCCAAAGAGAAAGCGGGTAAATACAAAGAAGAATTGGAGGAAGAAAAAGAACCTTTAAAGATTTATTTGGGAAAAAAACGGCTTCGGAATGTGGAATTGAGTCCGTCGGGCAAGTACGTGGTTTACAACACAATTTTAAATGCCCAGGGTGGGATACAAACTTCGGTAACACATTTTGTAACCGAATCAGGTTACACCGAAGAAAAAGACGGTCGCACAAAAGTAGGTAGCCCGCTATCAGAATCCGAAATGGGTATTTTTGATTTGGGAACCAACAAACTCATAAAAATCGAATCTGACAATATTCCGGGGTTGAAAGACCTGCCTGAATATTTAAAAGATTATCCCGGGCGGTTGCCAAAAGACAGTTCGGAAATAAAAAACAGGGCAATAAATTTAATGGGACCGGTGTGGAACGAAACACAGGATTTGGCAGTAATAGTGGCTTTGTCGCAGGATAATAAAGACCGCTGGATTTTACTGCTCGACCCGGCAACAGGTAAACTTGAAACACTGGATCGTCAGCATGATGAAGCATGGATTGGTGGTCCCGGAATTGGCGGCTGGGGAATGTCAACAGGCGATTTGGGCTGGATGCCCGATGGAAAATCAGTTTGGTTTCAATCAGAAGTTTCAGGATACTCGCATTTGTATGCATTTAATATCGAAACAAAAAAGAAAACTGCGCTTACAAGCGGTGAATTTGAAGTTTCGGATGCATTTATTTCAAAGGACAAAAAGCATTTCTATTTTGCTGCAAACAAGGTACATCCCGGAGTTTCACATTTTTATAAAATGCCGGTTTGGGGCGGCGAACCCGTGCAAATTACTTCACTGGAAGGTGGAAATGAAGTAACACTTTCACCCGATGAAAAATTGCTTGCAATCCGTTATTCTACTGCCAGCAAACCCTGGGAATTGTATTTGCAGGAAAATAAACAAGGCGCTGAAGCAAAAAAAATAACGCATTCCACAACTTCAGATTTTGAAAAATACAATTGGCGAACTCCTGAATTTATCACTTTTAATGCTGAAGACGGTGCGAAAGTTTATGCCCGTTTGTATCAACCTGAAAACGCTGAAAAACAAGGCCCGGCCGTAATTTTTGTACATGGCGCCGGTTACCTGCAAAATGCACATAAATGGTGGAGCAGCTATTTTCGGGAATATCAGTTTCATAATTTTTTAGTTGATAATGGTTACACAGTTTTGGACATAGACTACCGCGGAAGCGCCGGTTATGGCCGTGACTGGCGAACAGGAATTTACCGCCACATGGGTGGAAAAGATCTTTCAGACCATGTTGACGGAGCAAAAATGCTTGTAGAAAAATATGGCATTTCGCCCGATAAAATTGGTATTTATGGCGGTTCGTATGGCGGTTTTATCACTTTAATGGCCTTGTTCAAAAACCCTGAAATATTTGCTGCCGGAGCTGCTTTGCGTTCTGTAACCGATTGGGCTCACTACAATCACGGATACACAGCAAATATTCTAAATACTCCGGTTGAAGACAGTATTGCATACCGCCAAAGTTCGCCCATTTATTTAGCCGACAACTTAAAAGGCGCACTGTTAATGTGCCACGGTATGGTTGACGACAATGTGCAGTTTCAGGATATTGTGCGCCTGACACAACGCCTCATCGAACTCGGTAAAGAAAACTGGGAGTTGGCAGTTTACCCTGTTGAATCGCATGGTTTTGTTGAACCTTCGAGCTGGACCGATGAATACAAAAGGATTTTTAAGTTGTTTGAGGAGAATTTGAAATAAACAAATTAGGTTGAAGAATATTTAAATAAAGGAAGTTTCTTGAACCTGACTGAAATTAAGGCTACTACATTATTTTTTCGTATTGTATAATTGATTACTAAGCTATACAATCGCGTCGTAGCAAAAGATTCTGTATAATCGTTTGTGAAATAGGAAACATCATCCAATGAGAAACTTAAATAAATCCCATATCTGTTTCTCATGTAATTTCAACAGTCTTATTTCCCCTGTATTAAAGACGCGATAATTCAATAGTTTGTTTGGTATAATTTTAAAATCAAAAAAATAATAGACCAATATTCCAGGAAACACGAATAAGAAACTCCTTTTATCCTTACTCCTCAATGGTTGACCTAGATATTGCTTTAGTTTTTGATTATTTCCAGAATCTACCATAAAAAGCATTGTATTATCCATGTTTCCTTTCGGATTACCGGTAAGAATCATTTCACGTAGTTCTTCTTCCTTTTCGTAATCAATGGTGATTTCTTTAAAAAACGGTCGTGAGGAGATACTCGCCCTCCATAATACTGACAAAAAGAATAGCTTTAATTTTGTATAATCAATATTCCTGACTATAACTTCATCTTGGGAAATACTGTAAATTAATTCTATATTTAACTTTTCCCCAAATATCACACGTTTTGCATAATCTTCATAACCTTGAATTATTTCACTATCACACTCCCTACACAAAATATTTCCCTCATACTCTGCACTTCGCTGTTTACCACTTGACACAAACTGGCCCTTTAAAAATTGACCAAAATCTATTTTATGAACCGTATGATCATCATGATATATATTCCCATCTCGATACATGAAATCCGGAATAATATGAGACTTTTTTAACAACAATTTTTCCTGAAGACATAATTTACAGATACCTTTATTCATTCCCACAGTTGCTATTTTTATAATCTTGTCCACAAAGATAATTCAATAAAGTACACCTTAGACCTTCCAGTCACCTACTCCCCTATCGCAAAGATTTGCATTAGGTGTTTGATTTGGTAGAATTGAAAATAAAGTATGTGCTCGAATTGCGAATATGAAAAGCAAAGAAAGTTTACTTTTTTTTTGCTGGTGGATTGTAGGGTGCGCTTTTAATGTTCATTGGAATAGTTAACAATAATGTGCAGTTTTCAGGACATTGTACACCTGATACAGCAATTGATTAAACTTGGCAAGGAAAACAGGGAAATTGGGTAAATTGGGGAGGACAGAAATATTTATTTATCTTAGCAGCAGTTTATTCCGGTAAAAATGGATATGTTGACGTACAGGTTCAAATTTGAGTATTTTGTCTTTGAAAACGACTACCAACTTACCCCTCGTAGAAGTAGTAAAGGAGAGTATTGGTCTTTTTTTTCAATCCTATGAACGCCAGGGAAATCCAGATAAACAATGATGGTACAGTAACGATATTAGATATGTACCCCAAATCGTACGAAAATTCAAATTAAATAATGTTGATAATTATGAAATGCAGAATAAAAATTAAACTTTTGAATTATCTGTTTATATTATTTTTAATAATATTTTCATGCAAAAAAGATTATCAGGAAAATGATCCCGAGAAACCAGTTATTCAATATGGTTCAATTTCTGATGTTGAAGGAAATACATATAAGACTGTTAAAATTGGTACACAAATCTGGATGGCAGAAAACCTGAAAACAACTAAATATAATGATGGTACAAAAATAACTTATACAGAAAATAGTCATGATTGGCAAAAAAGTTCAATAGGTCGCTATTGTTGGTATAAAAATGATATAAATTATGGTAAACAATATGGCGGATTATATAACTGGTATGCAGTTAATACTGGTAAGCTTTGTCCTAAAGGTTGGCATATTCCAAGTGAAAATGAATGGGAACTACTTATTAATTATTTAGGTGGGGAATATATAGCAGGTGGAAAAATGAAATCTCTCACAGAAGATTGGGAATCTTTTGACCATACTGGAAATAATAGCTCTGGTTTTTCAGGTCTACCGGGTGGGTCAAGAAATGATGAAGGGACTTTTGTTAATTTAGGAGGTTATGCAAGTTTTTATTCATCAACTGAATCATCCAGTACTTATGCCTATTCTTGGTATTTATTTGTTGGTCACACATTTATTAATGAAAGTATTAGTGATAAGCATTCAGGAAAAGGTTGTCGTTGTATTCAAGATTGAATTTTGTTATATTGACAAATGAACCACATTAAAATACTTCCTTGCTGGCGCAAATTTGTAATTTGTGTATAGACTATATGGCAATTTTTTTTTGCCTTTTCAAACAAGGTACGGATTGTAAATCCGCACCAGTAGTGGATAAGCTAACTTAATAAACCAGCCATATTTTCGTTTCATTTTTTATCGCCCGCACCTCGTAATACGAAAGTTATACTTGTTGATACGCAGTATTTACTTGTCGACAAGCAAAATAGGTTTAATGATACGCAGCCTTCACTTGTCGGCAAGCAATAAAGGTTTAATAATACGCAGCCTATACTTGTATGCAAGCAATTAGAGTTTAATGATACGCAGTCTATTCATCCAGACAAGCAATATATGTTTGTTTACATGCATTCTATTCTTTTAGACTGGCAAAATAGGTTTGTTAATACGAAATTAGTGCTTATCTGTAAGCAAAATATACTGCCTAACAAGCAATAATTACTTTTACTCTTCTGTAATAAAATAATTAATTCATGCAGCAAAGCATCGCATAGAAAAATGTGAATCCTGATTTATTGTTTTTCCCATTGAAAACTAGTTAAATTTCGAAATATAACATGTAAGTTTTAGCTAAAAAAGAAGAGCGTTTTTATATTGTGACCGACCTTCCGGTTTTAATTTTATCCAAAATTTCTAACGTTGGAAAATCTAAATAATAACAAGTTTAACAATATTGGCTAAGATGTAAATAATCAGTACTTTTAAACAAAATTCAAAAAAACTAAATCATGACAACAAATCAAAAATACCCGATTTCGCGCAGGAACTTCATCAAAGTTTCAGCAGCCACAACAGCCGCAGTTTCAACAATGTCACTCGGTAGTTGTAATGTGGAAAAAGTCCCGGCACCCATGAAACGCAAATTTGGGAATCTGGGCTTCGATGTAACAACCATCGCCTTAGGCGGACAAGCTTCCTTGCAATGGACTCCCGAAGATATCGACCCTGTACCAATCATCCTTAAAGCCTTTGATTTGGGAATCAATTATTATGATACTTCAAACCTGTATGGTAAAAGCCAGTTGTATTTTCATGAGGCATTTAAGAAACTCAACTTAATTCCTGGTGAAGAAAATTACAATGAAGCTTTGCGTGAGTCGATTTGGTTAACAAGTAAAACTGCAATGCGCTGGGGAAAACCGGGCTGGGAACCCAACGAGAGAATTACAAACCGTTCGAACGGCGAAAATGTGCAATGCGCGGTTGACGATGTTAAACGCACACTTACACAGGTTTTTGGTGATGGCAACGGATATTATCCCGAAGGCGCATATCTCAACATGGTTTTGGTGCATACTTTGGAAAATACCGATGAAGTTGACATTCTTTACAAAGGACTTGAAACACCACTCAACCCTGAAGAAAATGTGGGCGCTTTGGTTGCTCTGCGCGACTTGCGTGACGGAACAAATTTAACAGGCGTAAACCCGCAAAACGAAAAACTCATTCGCCATATCGGATTTTCGGGCCATGCAAACCCACCCGCGATGATCGACATGATACAACGTGATGAATTTGGGATTTTAGAGGGGATGTTAATTGCCATTAACGCCAACGATAAGACAAAAATGAATATGCAGAACAATGTGATTCCGGTTGCCGAGGCAAAAGGAATGGGTATTATAGGCATGAAAGTTTTTGCAGATGCAGCCCTTTATCACAAGGAACCACGCTGGTCTCAAACTCCGGCTGACGTTTTTCGTAAAATTGGAACGCCTGAGCTGCCAAGCCGCCCACTCATTGAATATTCGCTAACAACACCGGGAGTTCACACATTAATTATTGGGATTGGCCAGATTGATGAAGACCCAATGAAATGTCAGTTGGTACAGAATTTCTATGCTGCGCAAATCGAACCGAACGGCATGTCGGCTGATGATCGAAAAAGGATTGAAGAACAGGCAAAAAAAGTGAAACCCGGCAGTAATTATTTCCAGGGAATTGCAAAAGAAGGACTAACGGCACCACGCGATATTCAGCTTTCGGAAAATAAAATTACGTGGCAAACTTCTTATGCCGACGAAGCACCAATTTCATATTACGAAGTGTTGGTTGGCGGTCAGGTGGTTGGTAAAGTTGATCACAAACCACAGCTATTAAAAAGCCAACCGTTTAGTTTTCAAACCGACAAGTTTGATGGCGAAATTATTATAGCTGCTGTTGATACTGCCGGAAACCGAGCTGAATCAAAATTAGCGTAATAAATTTTTATTGAATTGTAAAATCTGAATGAACCAATTCCATTTCAAATGGTTTGAAATGTGAATCAAAAATCAAAAATAATGTTAGACAGACTATCAGACCCTATTGGAAGATTAATGGGACTTCGCTACAAATCGCATCCCTGGCATGGCGTTTATATCGGCAAAAAAGCACCCGAAGAATTAATTGCATTTATTGAAGTGGTTTCCACCGACACAGTGAAATATGAAATTGACAAAGACAGTGGTTATTTGATGATAGACCGACCTCAAAAGTATTCGAACGTTGTTCCGGCTCTTTATGGTTTTATTCCGCAAACTTTTTGCGGCAACCGGGTAGGTGAATTCTGCAGTAAAAAAACGGGAAAACCGGGCATTGTTGGAGATGGTGATCCTATTGATATTTGTGTGTTAACTGAAAAAGCCATTGCACACGGAGATTTACTTGTGAATGCTATTCCCATTGGTGGATTTCGTATGATTGACGGAAAAGAGGCAGACGATAAAATTATTGCGGTGTTACGAAATGACACAGTTTACGGACATTTTAGAGATATTTCGGAAGTGCCACAAATTGTAATTCAACGTCTGGAACATTATTTTCTGACATACAAAGACATGCCTGGCGAAGAAAAAGATACAGAAATTGCGGGATCTTACGGAGCAAAAGAGGCACACGAAGTAATAAAGCTTTCGGTGGAAGATTATAACGAGAAATTTGATAACCTGGGAAAATTGCTGTCATAAAAGCTAACCACAGATTACACGGATTTTCACAGATTAAAAATTTTTTCAATCAGTGAAAATCTGTGAAATCCGTGGTTAAAAAATTTCCTGGAGTTTATATATTTTTCCGACAGGATAACGTTTCCAGGTTTTTTCGAACCACTCGCTGTTGTTGTAAATGTATGCCAATTGTGCGCGGTGATTATTGGCAAATTCAGCATCCGATTTTCTTTTTTCATCGAATTTTATTTTAAAATCAGGATGATCGTTTAGGTATTTGGATGCATTTGCATCAAACCCGTACGACGAAAAGTATTCCCTTTGATCGAGTATATTATCAAAAAAATTCCATCTGAAAAATGAATCGCCCGCTTTTGGTTCAAACATTTCCAAGAGGTATTTTATTTTTTCCTGCCGGACAGGGATAAGCAAATCTCCTGCATAATATTGAATTTTCTGTTTCTCGCTGTGGGTGCTGACTTTATCATGATAATAATGCCCGTTATAAGGTTTTGCAGGGCTTGAAAAATCATCGATATATTCTACAGTTAAATTTATCAAAGTATCTTTTGGCAGTCTTGAGTATTTAATTTTTACCAAATCCAGCCTTTCAATTATTTCACGGTAACTTTGCGGCAGTATATAAAATTCAGGAACTCCAATTGTTTCTGTTTGAGCATAAAAGTTGAAATATTTTATCTTCTCAGTATATGGTTTTGAGGTGTCGTACCCAAATCGTTTTAAACCACTAACCGGACTGATTTGGTTTTTATCAACCTCAAAACCTTTAAATTCAATCATTTCGAATTTAGTTGTATCCAATTGATATGCAATCGGGTAGTTATTAAAAGCCTTTGATTCTTTAATACCTTCCACCCGTGATTTTTTTATTGCCTCACTATTTTTGGAAACGAAATTTGCCAGTTCATTAATAAATTGGTAGCATGATTTTACACGGTCAGGAAAATTTCGGTAAATCTGATTTTCTGTGATCATTCCGTAACTATGAAACATGGTTGCGTAGCCTGACGAATAACGCGGCCCTTCCTGAGTCATTGAAATTCCCTTTTTAGGGTCGTCATAGATATAGTCAACGTAAGGAATTAACTCATAAGTTCCTTTTTTCATTTCAGAATATAGCTCGGGAAGGAATTTATTTCTTATAAATTTTTCCATTACCGGCGGGAAAAGTGCGGGTGGCGGAGGTATTAAAGTTATGCTGTATTGGTGGTCGGAGCCATTTGTTGTGTGGGTATCCAGAAAAACGTCAGGATTCCATTCCGTAAAAATATTTGTAAAACTACGTGCATTCTCCGAGTCACATTTTGTGAAATCCCGGTTAAGGTCGAGGTTGGCATAATTTCCGCGAAATCCGGTTTCGTAGGGTGTGGTTTGTCCCGAACGGTTGAATGCACTTCGGTTTAAATGCCCGCCAATATTGTAAACAGGGATTATAATAATTACTGTATTTTCAAGCAGCTTCGCCATTCCGTCCTTATTTCGCAGAATATCGTCGGCAAACCAAAGACTCGCATCAATTCCTTCCGGTTCGCCCGGGTGAATTCCGTTGTTGATGAGCAAAACCGATTTTCCCTGCTCCCTGATTTTTTCGGGATTGAATTCAGGTTCATTGTTAATTACAAACAAATGAAGTGGTTTTCCACAATCAGTTAATCCTTTTTCAAGCAAAACTGCATTTCCGTAATTTTCATCAAGAAGTTTGTACATTTCGATTACTTCGGAATAAGTAGGCGTGTAGTTTTGTTCGTATTTTAAATGCAGTTGTGGCTGGTTTTGAGCGTTGGTTATTAAGGAGAAACATAATACTATCAGTAAAAAAGGAATATTTTTCATCTTGTTTAGTTAATGGCTAAAGCCGGATTTAAGGTTTGTTGTTTAACCCCAGCCTAAAGGCTGGGGTTAGTATATCATCACTACCAATGGGCTTTAGCCCTAAATTGATTATTTATCCGTCCGTTCCAAATTGATATTCGAATAACTGAACCCATTTTTTTCATCATGAAAATCTTCGCGCGAAATTTCATCCCATTCTGAATAATTTATTTCAGGAAAGAAAATATCTGCCTCAAACGGTTGATGCACAACTGTTAAATACAGTTTACCGGCAATTGGATAAAACTGGCGGTAAATCATACCGCCGCCAATTATAAAAGCTTCAGGTTCGTTTTTTACTTTTTCTACAGCTTCGTCAATCGAAAAAACAACTTCGCAGCCGGGAAAAATATCGTCTTTTTTGTCGGTAATAACAATATGCCGTCGATTGGGAAGCGGCCATTTTGGCAACGAAAGCAGCGTGTTTCGCCCCATAATTAGGCTGTGACCTGAAGTAATTTCCTTAAACCTTTTCAAATCATTTGGAAGATGAAAAAGTAAATCGTTGTTTTTACCAATGGCAAAGTTTTCGGCAATGGCTACAATTATTGAGATGTTTTTATGAATCATTATATGTGCAATTAATTACCCAAAAGTTACAGATACACTTTTACCAAAGCCGATTTCGACCAACCGATATAAGGTAGATAACTGAATGTCGCTGTGTCCGTTCTCTATTCGGGAAATAAAACTTTTACGTGTTCCCGTTTTTTTGGCCAACTCTTCCTGGGTCATTTTGGCTTCCTTTCTTGCTTCACGGAGCATTTCGCCAATTGCGAATTTTTTTGCCTTTATTTCAAACTCTGTACGTTTTTCAGTACCTATTTTCCCATATCTTTGGTCAAGATGTTCTTCAAATGTTACAATGTCTTTCATTTGTTATTCTCTTTCTTTTTATTTTCAAAATATTCTTTTTTGATACTAAGTGCCTTTTCTATTTCATTGCCCGGCGTCTTCGATGTCTTCTTTTGAAATCCATTAAAAAGCACAACCAAGTTTCCTTTATCAAAACAACAAAAAATACGGAAAATGTTGCCTTCGTATTCAATCCGTATTTCATACAAACCTTCAACACCGATTATTTGCTTAAAAAATTTCACAGGTATTCGTTCAGCTACAATGATTAGATAAAAAACATAGTCAATTTTGTCTTTTACTTTTTCGGATTGTGCATTGAAAAAATCCCAGAAATAATTTCTGTAATAAATCAGTTGCCTTTTATTTTCCACTTGTCAAAGTTAACGAATAATGGAACAAAACAAATTCCGGATTTGAGAATATTTTAAATCAATTTTAATGAACTAAACCGCAACTTCCCCCTTAATATGCGGGTGAGACTGGTAATTTACCAATTCAAAATCTTCAAATTTAAAATCGAAAATATTTTTGATTGCAGGATTTATTTTCATTGTTGGCAGTGGAAATGGTTCGCGTGTGAGTTGCAGTTTCACCTGTTCCAGGTGGTTATTGTAGATGTGAACATCGCCAAAAGTGTGCACAAAATCGCCAGGTTGCAGGTTTGTAACTTGTGCGACCATCAATGTTAGCAACGCATAGGAAGCAATATTGAAAGGCACCCCCAGGAAAACATCGGCGCTTCGTTGATATAATTGGCACGAAAGTTTACCATCGGCAACATAAAACTGAATAAGAATGTGGCAGGGCGGCAGATTCATTTTATCGAGTTCGCCAACATTCCAGGCACTAACTATGTGCCGGCGGGAGTCGGGATTATTTTTTATTGAATCAATAATTTTGCTGATTTGGTCGATATGACCACCTTCCGGAGTTGGCCAGCTTCGCCACTGATAGCCGTAGATATGTCCGAGATTGCCGTCAGGATTTGCCCATTCGTTCCAAATTCGAACTCCATTGTCGGTTAAATATTTAATGTTGGTATCGCCGGCTAAAAACCATAAAAGTTCGTGGATTATCGATTTTAAATGCAGTTTTTTTGTAGTAACAACCGGAAAACCTTCGCTTAAATCGAAGCGCATTTGGTGTCCAAAACGGCTGATTGTACCAGTCCCGGTGCGATCTTCCTTGGGCGTACCTTCTTTTAAAATGGTTTCCAAAAGATTTAAATATTGTATCATAATTTCTATTTTTTTAGTCTTCACCACACATCAGTTCGGGTAATGACCAATAACGGATTGCAAAATTAATTAAATGATTTTCGCATCAATTATATAAGTACATTTAAATATCCACAAATGTTAAATGTTGTTTACGGGAGGAGGAGTTTCCAACTCCTCATTTTTTTCACGGAGTTGGAAACTCCGTGTCCTTTATGGATTCAACTCTGTTCCGCATTTTTTGCAGAAAATTGCATCATCTTCATGGGTTTCGCATAAACAATTGTGGCAAACCTGCGTATTTTGTTTGCTTGCAGGTTTCATTAATTCAGAAGTAACAATTCCGGTAGGAACAGCAATTATTGCATATCCCAATATCATAACAATGCTAGCCAAAAATTGACCCAACGCAGTACCGGGACTGATATCGCCATAACCAACTGTTGTAAGTGTAACAATAGCCCAGTAAATACTTGTCGGGATGCTTTTAAAACCATGCGATTCTCCTTCAACCAAATACATGATTGTCCCAATAATTACAACAAGTATTAAAACAAGGAAAATAAAAACACTGATTTTTTCGCGGCTGGCCCACAAAGCCCGCTTCAACGATTGACCTGCAGATGTGTACCGTGCAAGTTTTAAAATCCTGAAAACCCTTATCAACCGAAGCATCCTGATTACTACCAGGCTGTGTGATCCTACAAAAACCAAACTCAGGTAGGTGGGAATTACCGATAAGAAATCGATAATACCGTAAAAACTAAAAATATAACGAACAGGTTTTTTGGTTATTAAAATACGGAGAACATATTCAACTGTAAAAATGCCGGTAATTATCCATTCCAATTTATGCAAAGTTGGCAGATTACTTTCCGCTATCGACGGAACACTTTCGAGCATTACCAAAACAACACTCAGCAATATTACAATAAGCAATACTACATCGAAGAGTTTTCCGGCTGGCGTATCAGCTTCAAAAATTATTTCGTAAAGTCTTTGTTTAAATTTATTCATGCCCACAATTTGGTGGGTTAAATATATAACAAAACAAAAAAAGCTTTCCGTCAAATGACGAAAAACTTTTTTATCTGATTTTGCTTCTTAAAAAAAACAAAATGTATCAGGTATTATTATTCCAATACAGTTTCAACTTCAACAAAAGGTAGGATAAACGCTTCGGCAACACCATTATATACAACTTTCCCATCAACAACATTTAATCCTTTTCTCAAGGGAACACTGTCAATACAAGCTTGTTTCCATCCTTTGCCTGCAATTTGAATTGCATAGGGTAAAGTTGCGTTTGTAAGTGCAATAGTTGAAGTACGCGGAACAGCACCTGGCATATTGGCAACGCAATAATGAATTACTTCGTCAACAATATATGTTGGTTCAGCATGTGTTGTGGCTACTGTAGTTTCAAAACAACCGCCCTGATCAACAGCAACATCAACCATTACAGTTCCGGGACGCATTGTTTTTATCATATCGCGGGTTACCAAATGTGGTGCTTTTGCACCTGGAATCAATACCGCACCAATTACCAAATCGTGGGTTTGTATTAAATCACGAATGTTAAATTCGTTGCTCATCATTGTTTTAACGTTGGCAGGCATAATATCGTCCAGGTAGCGCAGGCGTTTCAGCGATACATCCATAATTGTAACATCGGCACCCAATCCGGCAGCCATTTTAGCAGCTTCGGTTCCAACAATACCACCACCGATAATCAGTACTTTTGCCGGTAAAACACCAGGTACTCCACCCAACAAAACACCGTAACCACCATAAGTTTTCTCTAAATATTTGGCTCCTTCCTGCACTGACATTCGTCCGGCAACTTCGCTCATTGGAACAAGCAAAGGGAGAGAACGGTCATCGAGTTCAACTGTTTCATATGCCAAACAAATCGAACCGTTTTTTATCATCGCATTGGTAAGTGTTTCCGATGAAGCAAAATGAAAATAAGTATATAAAATCTGCCCTTTCTTAATCAGTTTATATTCCGATTCAATGGGTTCTTTTACCTTAATAATCATTTCTGAAATTCCGTAGATGTCTTCAATGGTTGGCAACATAATTGCCCCGGCTCCAATATAGTCTTCATCCTTAAAACCACTGCCACAACCACCACCAGCCTGAACATAAACTTCATGGCCATTCTTAACTAACTCTGCAGCTCCGGCTGGTGTGAGCGCAATGCGATTCTCGTTATTCTTAATTTCCTTTGGTACTCCAATTATCATTTCCGTAATTTTTAATTTATTTCGAACTGTCAAAAATAGGCAGGCAGGATTTATAAAAACATGATAAAAATTAATGATTTGTTAGATTTATTGTTCTTCAACTTCAAGTAAAACAGTTTGCTAAAATACTGAAAGTTAATTTTTTAATATTATTTCAAATTGAAATTTTTTAATAACTGCCAATTATAAATTGATACTTGTATATTTGCTTTTTTTACAAAAACATATTTTATAACATGCCATCAGTATCAGACAGGGGTAGAATAATGCCCGATTCACCTATCAGAAAGTTAGCACCTTTGGCCGAAAAAGCAAAGGAGAGGGGAAGAAAAGTGTTTCATTTAAATATCGGGCAGCCTGATTTGCCAACACCTCAGGTAGCGATGGATGCAATTAGAAATATTGACAGAAAGATTCTTGAATATTCGCCCAGTGAAGGAATTCGTTCGCTGAGAAGTAAACTTGTTGGTTATTACAAAAGATTCGACATCGACGTAACCATTGATGATATTATTATTACCACGGGAGGTAGTGAAGCAGTAACTTTTGCCTTTATGAGTTGCCTTGATCCGGGTGATGAAATTTTGGTTCCGGAACCGGCTTATGCCAATTACGAGGCTTTTGCAATTGTTGCAGGTGCTAAAATTAAACCGCTGGTTTCGAGCATTGAAACCGGTTTTGCCTTGCCTCCGGTTGAAGAATTCGAAAAACTGATTACCCCGAAAACCAAGGGGATTTTAATTTGTAATCCGAACAACCCAACCGGTTATTTATATACACAGGAAGAAATGGACGCCATTCGCGACCTGGTAAAGAAATACGATTTGTATCTTTTTTCGGACGAGGTTTACCGCGAGTTTTGTTATACCGGAGCCCCGTATATTTCAGCTTTTCATCTCGAAGGAATAGAGCAAAATGTTGTATTAATCGACTCAGTTTCGAAACGATACAGTGAATGTGGGTTACGTATTGGAGCCTTGATTACAAAAAATGTGGAAGTTCGTCGGAATGTAATGAAATTTTGCCAGGCTCGTTTGAGTCCTCCTTTAATTGGACAAATTGCTGCCGAAGCATCTATTGATGCCGACCCAAAATACATGCTGAACAACTACAACGAATACGTAAACCGGCGCAAGTTTCTGATTGACGGGTTAAACCGTATAGAAGGTGTTTATTCACCAATACCGATGGGCGCCTTCTACACTGTTGCAAAAATTCCGGTTGACGATGCCGATAAATTCTGCGCCTGGCTTTTGTCTGATTTCGAATATGAAAATCAAACTCTGTTCATGGCGCCAGCCTCGGGTTTTTACACCGACCCAAAAAATGGAATCGACCAGGTTAGAATTGCCTATGTTTTGAAAAAGGAAGATTTAGCAATCTGTCTGAAAATACTGGAAGAAGCGCTAAAAGTTTATCCGGGTAGCAAGGTAAGGCAGACTGTTGTTAGTAATGAAACAGTAAGTTCTTAACCGAAAGTTATTTCAAATATTCTTGAAGTCAAGCCGTTAGTAATAAAAGTTGTAAGATTTACGTTTACATTAAAACTAAATTTTACAACTATGAATCTTCAGGTATTAAAAATCCCAAACATAGATTTGTTAGAAAAGAGTCATTTGGCAAGCCGAATTGCTTGTTTAGTTTTTATTCTGTTTCTAACATCTTATATTATTGGAGGCGGATTTTCAACAATCGACCATTATGTATTGGGTGTAATATTTGTTTTCCTTATTCAATTTATTTTTCAATTTAATTGGATAAATTTATATTTGGGATTGTTGATGTTTATCGTTGGTGCTTATTTTTCTTTAGCTGTTTTATCTGAATTCCTTGAATTTCCGGTTCCCAATCGTGATGCTTACTTATTATTAATTGTTGGATGGTCATTGTGTCTGACGGTTTGTGTATTCGCTATTTTTATGATTCGAGGATTTATAAAATCGTTGATTTAATTTTTGTATTTTTATAGAAATATTTCAAAAAAATGTATTTAAATAATTTATCATTTACGGCTGTTTTTGTTGAAGATCCTCAAGGAGGATATTCTGCTTTTATTGAAGAAATTCCTGGTGCTAATTCACAGGGTGAAACTTTGGAAGAAGCAAAAGAGAATTTAATGGAAGCGCTACAAATGGTTTTGGAAACAAATAAAATTCTTTCTCAAAAAAATATTCTAAAAGGAACAAAAAGTCACAGAGAAACCCTTCATTTTTCTGAATGAAACGATCCAAGCTCATAAAACATTTATCAAAAAACGGTTGCTATTTACTTCGCGAAGGTGGGAGACACAGTATATATTTTAATCCAAAATCCGGAAAAATAACTGCAATTCCAAGGCATCCTGAGATTAAACAATTTATTGCAGAAAAAATCTGCAAAGATTTAGATGTCGAATTTCCATTGGGAAAATAAAAAATCCGGTTTGAGTCTTCAAACCGGATTTTCTTTTCTTGCCCCCTCTCCTCAGGAGAGGTTTGGAGAAAGGCTTCTTATTCTCTCCATCGCTTCCAGTACATTTTCCCTGTCGGCAAATGCTGAAAAACGGAAATACCCTTCACCAGCCGGGCCAAACCCTGAGCCGGGAGTTCCAACTACGTTTGCTTCATTTAAAAGTTTATCGAAAAATTCCCACGATTTCATCCTGTTTTTGGTTTTAACCCAAATGTATGGTGCATTTTCTCCGCCGAAAACCTCAAATTCGGCGGCGGCCAGACTTTCTTTCATAATCCGCGCATTTTCCATATAATAGGCAATAACTTCGGCTACCTCTTTTTTACCTTCTTCTGTAAAAATAGCTGCTGCCGCTTTTTGTACCGGATAAGAAACTCCATTGAATTTTGTAGAATGCCTGCGGTTCCACAATTTTTTTACCTGGTGCGGATTTCCCGCTTTGTCGTATGCCATTAATTCACTGGGAATTACAGTAAAAGCGCAACGTGTTCCGGTAAATCCGGCTGTTTTGGAGAAACTGCGGAATTCAAGCGCAACCTGTTTTGCTCCTTCAATTTCGTATATCGAATGTGGAATATTTTCATCGGTAATGAAAGCTTCGTAAGCAGCATCGTATAAAATAATGCTTTTATGTTCGATAGCGTAATCAACCCATTTTTTCAGCACTTCTTTGGTAGCAACAGCACCTGTTGGATTGTTCGGGAAACAAAGGAAAATCAGGTCGGGAGTTTCTATTGGCAGTTCAGGAATAAAACCTGTTTTGTCTGTGCAAGGCATGTAAATAATTCCATCGTAATAGCCATTTGACTGACAAACACCGGTTTTACCAGCCATCACGGTAGTATCAGCATAAACTGGGTAAACCGGGTCGCAGATTGCAATTTTGTTATCGTTTCCAAAAATTTCCTGGATATTTCCTGTATCACATTTCGAACCGTCGGAAATAAAAATATCGTCAGCAGATATGTCAACTCCGCGGTCGTGATAAGAGTTTTTTGCGATTGCTTCACGTAAAAAACCATAACCTTGTTCGGGACCATATCCTTTAAATGTTGCGCCTTTTGCCATTTCCTCAACACCTTCGTGAAAGGCTTTTACAACGCTCGGAACGAGTGGCTGGGTAACATCTCCGATACCCATTTTAATTACTTTTTTGTCGGGGTTCGCTGCAATAAATTCGTTTACACGCCGCCCGATTTCCGGAAAAAGATAACCTGCCTGAAGTTTCAGGTAATTTTCGTTAATGAATGCCATTGAAGTATTATTTAATTATTTTCTGAATAAACAATTTAAGATTAGGGATCTTATTCTGTGTGATTTGCCATATTTCCTCAGCATCAACTCCAAAATAATCATGAGCTACAATATTTCTTAATCCTTTAATTTTCCACCACTCAATTTCCGGATTGTTGATTTTAAAATCATCAGAAAGTTTTGCCAACATTTCTCCAATTACTATAATATTCATTAGAACTGCGTCAAATGTTTTAGGGTCATTAAAAAGCTCTTCTGCCGATTTCAACTGAAAAATATAGCTTTCAATTTTACTAATTGCTTCAATAATATTTGTCAGTGAATCAATATCCTTAGTCAACATAGATAGCTTCTTTAATTATCCTGTTTTTATATCTGGGTTTTATGTATTTTTCTCTACAAATATCAACATCAACTTTTAAATTGTCCTTGAAAAATCTTTTAAGTTCAATTTTAATATCGTACAAATTATCAGTGTTTTCCTCAAAATCAACTATTAAATCTATATCCGAATTATCAGTTTGTTCGTTTCTTGCATAAGAACCAAACAAACCAATTTTGGAAACATGAAACTCTTCATTTAATAACTTCTTATTTTCCGAAAGAAAATCCAATATTTGTTTTTGTGTATGCATAGCACCGCAAATTTAAAAATAAAAATCCGAGAAACAGATTTGCGTTATATGTGCGGATAAATTTCATTGTAGTTTAATACATTTGCACCCTAAAATATTCGATATGCAAAACTTCTTTGTAAAATCTCACGGTTTGGGAAACGATTATATTGTTTTGAGCCAATATGAAATCAATTTCGAATTGACGAAGGAAGCGATACAAAAAATATGTGATGTACATTACGGAATCGGTTCTGATGGAATTTTGTTAAAAGTACCCAGTTACAAAGCCAATTTTGGTTTGCGCATATTAAATCCCGATGGTTCGGAAGCTGAAAAAAGCGGAAACGGATTGCGCATTTTTGCCAAATATTTATACGACAGCAAATTCTCGAAAGAAAAAATATTTACAATCGAAACTCCGGGTGGTGTTGTACGTGCAGAAGTTGTTGAAGAAGTAAACAAGAAGGCAAAAACCATTAAAGTGGATATGGGAAAAGCCAATTTTGTTTCGGCTGAAATTCCGGTAAACTGCGCAAATGAAGAGTGTATCAACGAAATTTTAAACCTCGAATACAAAGACTACATTATCAATTGTGTATCGGTTGGAAATCCACATTGTGTAATTCTGAAGGATGAACTGGATGAAAAAGAGATCAGACAATTTGGGACTTACATTGAAAATCATCCAATATTTCCGAACCGCATCAATGTCCAGTTTGCCAAAGTAATTTCGCCCACCGAAATTGAAATTATGATTTGGGAACGCGGTGCCGGCTGGACTTTAGCTTCGGGAAGTTCGTCTTGTGCGGTTGCATCGGTTATGGTTAAAAAAGGTTTAACCGAATCAAACCTGACAGTTAAAATGCCAGGCGGTAATCTTCAAATCGAAATTGACAAAGCCTGGAATATTAAAATGACAGGCGAAGTACGCGAAATTGCTTCAGGAACTTTGAGTAACGAATTGATTGCTGATTTAGGACAGGATTCTAACCCAAATTGATTGAAGTTTTGGTCCTTTCTATTTTCAATTTCTGATTTGGATTTTAGTCAACTCCTCTGTTGGACGTGTTATCAAACGAATATTTCAGTTGATAAAGGTTTTGAGGAGATTTTATTTTGACTTGTCTCAAAAAAAAAGTTTTATGAAAGTACTTCCATAAAACTTTCAGTCAAATCAAACCAATCAAGAAATACAAAGCTTTTTTACCAACTATTATTCAATATTAAGCCTGAAAATTTAGCATCTACTCTTTATCCATAATTTCAGTTTGCATCCTAACCGAATCTTCATGAATCAGCTGAAAAAGTGTTTTCACAAAGTTTTCGTTTAACTCTAGTTTTTTACCAATATTAACACGGTCTTCCATTAATTTTGTCCAACGGTTTATTTGAAGTGCAGTAACATTATTATCTTTTTTGTATTGACCGATTTTTTTCACAATATCAACTCTTGATGAAAGTGTTTCAAGCAATTCGGTATCAATTGCGTCAATCCGGTTACGCAACACATCCAACTGGCTCTCAAAATCGGGGTTGTTTACATTTTCATGCCGGATTACCAGACGGTCGAGTAATTTAGCCAAATCGGCCGGAGTTAGTTGCTGGGCAGCATCACTCAAAGCACACGAAGGATCGATGTGTGATTCGAGCATCAAACCTTCCATTCCCATATCGAATGCTTTTTGCGATATTTCGTACAGAAATTCACGTTTGCCGGCAATATGACTTGGGTCGCAAATAATTGGCAGGTTCGGTAATAATTGCCGCAACTCAATTACTGTTTGCCAGTTGGGGTAATTTCGGTATTTGGTTTCGCTAAATGGTGTAAACCCGCGATGGATTGCCACAATGTTTTTTATACCTGCCTGATAAATACGTTCTATCGCACCCATCCACAACTGAACGTCGGGATTTACGGGGTTTTTTACCATAACAACAGCGTTGCTGCCTTTTACCACATCCGCAATTTCCTGCACCACAAAAGGGCTGGCAGTTGAGCGGGCGCCAATCCAAATCACGTCAAGCCCGGCTTTTAATGCCTCTTCAGTATGTTGTGCATTTGCAACTTCGGTACCTACCGGCAAACCAGTTTCCTGTCTAACCATTTGTAACCATTTTAAACCAATTGAGCCGATACCTTCAAACGAACCTGGACGTGTTCGTGGTTTCCAAACCCCCCCGCGATACACAAATACACGTTTGTCTTTCGCCAATAACTTTGCAGTGTCAAGTGCCTGTTTTTCTGTTTCAAGGCTGCATGGTCCTGAAATTAAGAGTGGGTTGTCAAGTTTTGGCAACCAGGTTTTTATCGGATTAATGTCAAGTTTTAAAGTCATGATTATTTCGTATAAAGTTTTACAATTTTTTCCTCATTTTTAACAAAATGTGGGTTTTCTCCCTCAAGGATTCCCCTTATTTTATTGGCACTTACAATCAAATCGTGCAGTTTGTCGTCCTGTTCATTGTACAGGCAATCACGAAATTCCTGAAGGTGCTTTATGTAAACATCAAGTGATTCAACAACGTAATTGCGGTTTTGTTGAAAAATTGGGTGCCACATGGTGCTTGAACTTTTTGCCAATCGCACTGTGGAATTAAATCCTCCACTTGCCAAATCAAAAATTATGCTCCTGTCCTCTTTTGACTGGACTGCATTTGCCAGTGCATATGCAGCAGCGTGCGGAAGATGTGAAACAAATGCAGTACTGTGATCCTGTTCATCGGCGGTCATATATGCAATATCCATCCCTAATACCTGAAACATTTTTTCTGCCATTGCCAAATGTTGCGGACCAGAATCTTCTTGGTCGCATAAAATTGTGATTTTACCCTTGAACAGACCTTCAAGAGCAGCAGTTGGGCCAGAGTTTTCAGTTCCCGACATTGGGTGAGCCGGAACAAAGTTCTTTCTTTTGAGATGATTTCTTACCGATTCGATTATTACTCTTTTGGTAGAACTCATATCGATAACTGTTGTGTTGTTGTTGATCTTATCAAGGATTTGAGCTAATATCGCAACCTCTTTATCTACCGGAATGGCAATGATTATAATATCTGTATTTTCAACACCTTTTTCAAGGCTTTCAATGCGATCAACCAATCCAATTTTCAAAGCCTGGTCAGCATGTTTTTCACTTGAATCAACTCCAATCAGTTCGGTTGCAAACTTGCTCTTTCGTAAATCCATGGCCAACGAACCGCCAATTAAACCAAGTCCAATAATTGTAATTCTCATTATTTTTGTATAAAAAAAGGCCTCGATTTATTCGAGACCTTTTGGTAAAATATTTTCATTTATAACAATACCCTACTTCCTGATCCCGTTTTTTGAACCATAATAAAAATAAAAGTAGAAGTACGAATTGTTAAAATTTGATTTCATTTTTAAGTATTCTGGCGACAAATATATGGATATATTTTTAAAATGAAATAATTTATAAAAATTTGGTTCGAAATGGAAATAAGGTAAATATCAGTTTTTAATAATTTTTTGAGATTTCACCATTTTCCCATTTTCCTTTACAATTACAAAATACATTCCACTAGCCAGTTTACTTAAATCAGGTTCAATTGTTATCTGACCTAAAACATTCTTGTTTTGAAATGTTGTGATAGTTTGTCCGTAAAGACTTATTATTTCAATATTTAAATCTTCGATTTCGCTGCCAGCCTGCACGGTTATTTTTATTTTATTGTTGAATGGATTGGGATAAACAGAAATATTTCCCGGAGATAAAATTAGAGAAGAAGCGGAGAGCGGCGATTGTATGCGGAGATTATCAATTGCCCAACCCCAGCCATGAGCAAAAGGATCGGAGAATAAGCGAAACTGGACTAAAATTGTGTCATTTGCATTGAAATTGCCATTTTCGAGAAGATTTATGTCACGAGTTACATACAAGCCAGGAACTCCAGCTGTTGTCGAAACCTGATTGTTATCAATGTTTTTGTTATAATTGGTTTTCCAGGTTGCGTTGTCCCCTGAATCATAACCGTTTACAAGTGGAAGCCAGGTTTTACCATTATCTTTGCTACCTTCAACAATTACGTAGTCCCAAAAGTCATCGTCACCAAATTTTGAAAGTACTTCGCCAGGTTCAACCAATACAATTTCATCAAAACTCATTGTTCCATTTTGTTTTAAAATAATGGGGTATTTAAGCAATGTTGTAAAATTAAATTCCGAATTGTTTTGATCTGGGCTAGGGTATGGATGTGGACTATGAAGTGATGGATTCTTAAAATTTACCGCTATGTAAACATCGAAATCGGATAAAACAAAATCAGTGGTAGATGTATTGAAATCGTTAAAATAATTTCCTACAGGTTCCAATATCTTTTCAACTTTGAAAGAGAAATCGTCTTTCGAGGGGCTAATTGTTTTATTACCCGCTTTCGATTTATCTATTGCAGTAATTTTGTAGGAAATTATATCTCCATCGTTCAATAATTTTGCATCAATATTAAATATACCGGAATAAATATTTGCTGAATCGAGTGCTAACCCAAATGATAGCTGCGATATATTATTTACTGAAAACTCAACAAAAACTGTATCAATCCCAAGGTTATCATTGACTTCGGCAGTAACCACCATGTTTTCTCCATTTGAAACAAAATATGGCATTGGACTATGATTTATTTCAGGAGCAGTATTATCAGGTCCAATTGTTACTGAATAGATTTCGGCAGGAGCCTCACCAGGTACTGTAAATGTGCGGTTCATTTTATCGCTTGCACTTACATAATAATCAATTTTTTGTGTATCAAATCCCGGGTTTATGATTGCCGAAAAAAGTTCCAATGTATTGTTATATGTCAAGAGTATTGAATCTTTATTGTTTTTAAACGCATCTGTTGAAAAATAGACAAATACAGTACTTGTGTCAAGTTCATAATCACTTTCAATAGAAAGATTAAAAAGAATGGGCTGCTTTATTTCAATATCTTTTGGCTTATTCAGTTGTAATTTCATAAGCTTCCATCCAATATCAGCCAATATTCCTTTTGTGATTGGTCCCGGGTCATGAATAGCTTCTCCCTTACCAATGGCGTGAGTCATTAACGAATTTTCATTCGAATAAGGATAAGTTACATCGTTTAAATGGTATATGCTTGATCCATCGTTCCATTCAGAAGGTGTATAAAGTCTTGGCCTGATGCCTGAATTATATGTTGTTGCAGCGGGGCTTGAGCTATATAAAAGGTTTGAAGTTAATGCACTAAACAAAAACGTAGAAGGCATTTTAAAAATGGTAGTATCAGTAAGCGTCAAATTCCTGTCATTCACGACCATAATATCAAAAGCTGATACATCTCCAGCATTTTCATTTCCATAGGCACCTACATTTCCGGTAGTATAAAAAAATCCTGTAAACCCAAGCCCATGTCCAAGTTCATGTAAAACAACAGTTACAAAGTCATATAACAATTCAGGAGTTTGTCCATCGGTGCCAAAATACCACTTAATATCTTTATTAAAGGTTGCACTAATATCGGGCGAAGATGAGCCAGAGATTTCAGATTTGGTAATTTTTTCTACAACACAAACCGGATAAAAACAATTTTTACGAGGTGCATCATCAAAATTTGCATAATAATCAGTTGCCCCGGCACTACCTAATGTATTATTATCCATTGACCGCCAGCGTGCTTCAACATGGATTGGAATATCTGATTCGACTATATACTCCCAAATGTTTACTGCATATTCAAATGCTGCTTTTGCATCAGCAGGAAATAAATTGTATGAAACTGTAATTTCTGATTTTTTTTCAGCCCCTGCTTTCAAAAGGATTTCTGGCGGAGGAGGAATAAATGATTTTTCAACTTTGTTTGATGCGTAACAAATGGTTGGCGGAACCTTTAATTTAACTTTTCTCCAGTCGTTTTGTCCGTTAACTGAACTAAATTCAAATATACTGACTACAATAAATATGTATAATAATTTCACTTCCTGTTGCTTTTACAAAAGAAATGACAAATGTAATATCATTATTGTTTATGTTTAAAAAAATTTACATTTCAAACGAAATAATCAACATGCAAGTAGCTAACCAAAAGGTGAATAAAAAATGCTGAAAATTAATCCAGCATTTTTTAAACATTTCTGTGTAATAACAGAGCATTTTATCACCAATCATCACGCTGTATAAGCTGTTTCTTTTTTGTAAAAACTAAGTTAAAGAGTATAACTGCAGATGTGATGAGGCCAACAACTGCTGCAACAAAAGCAACTAATAATAATGTTTTCATAATTTAATTTTTAATAATACGTTTTGTTATTGTTTTGGAATTTGTATCGGTTAAACTTGCCAGATAAATACCTGGTTTAATGGTTGATAAATCGATTTTTACTTTTGGGTTGAATTGTAAGTCGAACAGTGTTTCACTGTACACGGTTGATCCTGTTAAATTGACAATTTTAATATCAACCGATGTTAAGTTGTTGATGTTTTCGCAATCGAAAGTTATTGTCTCTGAAAAAGGATTGGGATAAACATTTAAATCTTCATTTGCCAGAATTTCTTCCTCAGCGCCCGTACTTAAAGCATCTTCTTCAATCGAAGAATTTGTACTCCACCCCATCTCAGATAAAACATGAAGTGTATTAACTCCGGGATTGTGAATTGCTTCACCTTTAAAGGCATGAGCACTCATAAGTTCATTAGGGGCACCAACCGAAAAATCATTTTTTTTGAGATGATAAATACTTACACCATTTACCCACGTGCCTGGTGCATAAATCGTTGCCTTTTCAATTTCACTATTTTCAGTCAAATAGTTAAATACTAAAGAATTAGAAGTTAATTGTTTTGTTAGTTCCGTTGAAGGACAGGGGAATAATTGATTATCTGCAATTCTTTGCTGATTTGCATTAAAAACATAAAAATCATAAATGCTGGGAGAATTACTAGTGTTACAAAAGCGGGCAACACCATCTTCTGAAGAAAAGAATCCAGAAATTCCCAAACCATGGCCAATTTCATGTAATACTGCTGTTACAAAATCATATTGGCTTGCAGGCGTTTTTCCATCAGTTCCAAAATACCATGACTGTGAACTGTTAAATGTGCATGAAATATCAGCTTCACTTCCACTGTTATATTCTTTTCCGGTTAATTCCTCGACCAAAGCAATAGGATAGAACACATTGGCTTGTGGTGTTCCTTTGAAATTTCTGTAGAAAAGTGCTGGTTTTCCATATCCAAGTATATTTTTATTTAAAACTTCCCAATTGGCATGTATATTTATGGTTACCGGTGAATAAATTGATTTTTCCCATATTGAAACTGCGTATTCAAAAGCTTGTTTTGCATTTTCAGGAAATCCATTGTAGGAAACAATAATATTCGATCCTGTAAATGCTGATTTTAAATTATTATCCCTGTCCGCAGGCGGGGTAAACACTTTATTCACCTCATTTAATCCAATATTTATTGGGGTTTGAGACTCAGTAAAATCTGCTGATGATTCTTGTTGTCCAAATGCACTTAAAATAGTAAAAATGCACAGAATAGAAATAAACGTCCTTTTCATTTCAATTCGATTTAATGTTTAAATCAAACCTATAAATCAAACCGAATGAGACATAAATGAATAATACTTCCGCCAACCAGACGGTATAAGTTGCTGTTCTTGAATAAGTTTCTAACCTGGTTGACTGGGTTTGTAATGTTGTTTCAACCAGTGGGTTTGTAAAAACCTAATCTAAAATTTCAATGCAACGTAATTGAGCCTACAGCATCAATTTCATTTTTTAATAAGTACTTTTGAAACTATTTTGCAAGTGCAAAAACATTGAATCAAAAGCGTCTGTCTCATGACAAGTTTTATATACGGGTTTGTAAAGCGTAAACGTAAGAAAACAATTTGTTTATTGCAAGCTTTTTTTTAGTTTAGACACAAAAAATATTTTTTAACAAAAAAATTTATGAAATACTTATCAACAACCTTTACTTCTGTAATACTTGTATTTATGCTTGTTTCTTTTAATTCGGATAAGGAATATTACAATGAACCATATAGGCCACAGTATCATTTTACGCCGGAAAAGAACTGGCACAATGATCCTAACGGTTTGGTTTTTTACAATGGGGAATACCACATGTTTTATCAATTCAACCCAAAAGGAAATGAGTGGGGCTTCATGCATTGGGGACATGCAATTAGTGCCGATCTGATTCATTGGGAACATTTACCTATTGCTCTTTATCCCGACAATAATTCGGAAGACAAGGAATTTTGTACTGCTTTTTCAGGTTCTGCAATTGTTGATGAGAACAATTTGCTTGGGAAACAAAGCGGTGATGAAAAAACTCTGGTAGCGTTTTATACAAGTAAAAGCTGCGGACAACGGATTGCTTTCAGCACTGATAAAGGACGGACCTGGGAAAAATACGTTGGAAATCCAATAATTCCATTCGATGAAAATGATGATGCAAGGGACCCTAAAGTATTTTGGCATGAAGAGACACAAAATTGGGTGATGGTTTTATACAGGAAAAATTCAAATGACGATAAATCTAAGGGCGTTTCAATTTATACTTCAGATAATTTAACCGAATGGAACTGGAAAAGCCATGTGCCGGGATTTTATGAATGCCCTGATTTGGTGAAACTTAAAGTAACAAATCGTCCGGGAGAATCAAAATGGATACTCTTTGATGGCGATGGCAGTTATTTAATTGGTGATTTTGATGGTGAACATTTTACAGCGGAATCAGCTAAAATAAAGAGTGATTTTGGCAATAACTATTACGCCACACAAACCTGGAGTAATATACCGTCAGATGATGGACGCACTCTGCAAATTGCCTGGATGAGGGGAGGTGAATTTCCGGAAATGCCTTTTAATGGACAAATGTCATTCCCTTGCGAAATTTCCCTTACAAAGTTCAGTTTTGGATATAAATTGGTTCGCAAACCAATAAAAGAAATCGAACTATTACATGGGAAACATCATGACTGGGAGGATAAAGTTATAATTCCAGGAATCAAAGAGAATAAAACAAAAAGTGTTAAAGGCGATTGCCTGCATATTATTGCCGAATTTGATTTAAAAACTTCTGATAATTTCGGGTTTATTCTCCGCAACAGCAAAAAAATTCCTGGAACTGAAATTTCATACAATGTTAAACGTGGTGTACTTAATGTTTTAAATACTAATGTGCCTGTTGTGCCTGTTGACAATAAAATTTCGTTGGAGATATTATTGGACAGATCCTCAATCGAGATATTTGCGAATGGTGGACAAACTGTTATATCTAACTGTTTTACTCCTACTAAAGGAGCTGAAGATGTTATGCTTTATACCATTGGAGGAGAATTGGGCATTGATAAATTAGATATTTACGAATTGAAATCAATTTGGGTTGATAAAAAATAAACTGAATAGAAGAACTATTCTGGTTGGTTAAGAGCAATCAGGATAGGTCTTCTATTTTATCAAAAAGTTAAAATCATCATTTGAGGACAATTCCATTGGGGTTATGCCTTTTTTGAAAATTCGGCAATTGCGATTACCAATTAATGTAAGATTTCTGTTTTCAAGTTTTAACATAGTTCCTTCACGCAAACCAGCTACAAATAAATTAGGATTGATTTCCAAAAATTCATTTATCCTTTGTTCCCGGGTTTCTCCACCATGTCCTTCCGGGTTTTCATGTAAATAGTGTGGGTTTATCTGGAATGAAACAAGTCCAATGCAATCAAATCCATTTGGATCAATAATGGGCATGTCGTTGGTTGTTCTTAGTGTAGGACAAGCAACATTTGCACCCGCACTCCAGCCAATGTATGGTGTTTGGTTAAAAACTTTCTCGCGGATTGGATTCATCAGTTTAAAATCGTGCATCATACGAACCAATTGCCATGTATTTCCTCCACCAACAACAATTGCTTCAGCTTCATGAATTGCTTGTATTTTATTTTCAAAAGTATGGATACCAATAATATGGTGGCCAATTTCTGAGAATCGTTCCTCTACTTTTTCACAATAGGTATCGAACGAAAAAGTGACAGCTGCGTAGGGAATGAATAAAGCTGTAACCGATTTTTTTCCAAGGAATTTATGAATCTCATTTTTAGGGTAATCCAGGTATGGTTCTCCCGGCATTGTTGAATTGCTAATCAGAAGTAGTTTCATCGGTCAAAATTTTGAGTTGATATTCAAAAGAACTAACTTTTATTTTATAGAGAAATGATTTTATGCATGGATTGAAATTATTCATACAAATTCTCCAAATCGCAATTTGCCAGTTCAACAAAATAATCAGCGATTTTTGAAGTTACATCTTCCAAATATTTCTTCCCCTTATCAGCAGTAGCTTTTCTCGGATTACCAACTCCGGTATCTTCAGTAACCTTGTCCCATTGTCTTGGAATCCAGGCAGTTTTGTTCACAACACCATTTAATTTCGATGATTTGGCCTTTCCATCACCAGCCTCATCAAGCTGCAAAACCAAATGCGGAAAATAATACATAATAACACTTGTCTCCATCTCACCGGCGTGGTCGCCATCTTCTTCAAAATATTTTGAGAGATCTAATATTTTAAACCACTCAACCAGACTAATTAAAATCTCAGGGTATTGCGGCTGTATTTCACGAATCATCGGTTTAAAATCGTTACCACCATGCCCGTTCATTAAAACCAGTTTTCTGATTCCCTGCAGATAAATTGCTTCGACTATATCTTTAAAGATGAGGATTTGTGTGGAAGGTTTTGTATGTAAACAAAAAGGCAAACCAATCTGTCCCGGATTTTGTACGCCAAGTGGAATTGTTGGCAGTACCATTATTTTGACTCCTTTTTCCCATGCTTTTTCCGCTGCCGCTTCAGCAATTCTGGCTGTTTCAAGGGAATCGGTCCCATAAGGTAAATGGTAGTTGTGTGGTTCAGTTGCTCCCCATGGCAAAACTGCAACTTCAAATTTCTGGTTTTTAACCTGTTTCCAGTTGGTTTGTTCTAAAATAAATGGTTTCATATTTAAAATATTGCCGGAAATTCTTACCCGAATTGTTATTGGGGGAAAATCCGAAGATTAAAATCGTTATTTCATTTCGAATGTTGTAAAAACTATCCCTTCATAAGGATTTATTAATCCACCTTCATACAAACATCCAAGAGTATTTTGGCTTATAACTGTTAAATCAGAATAAGCAGAAGGACCGGGATGAAGTGTTTTTGAAATTTTCCAGGTTTTACCAAAATCGTAGCTTGCTTTTAATGTCATATTTACACGGGCAGTTTCGCTGGCCGGATTCGAAAACCAAAGTATTTTATTTTCCTCTGTAAATAGAAGACTCGCCTGACAAATGGGTTCAATCAATGCCGTATCGGATTGAACAGTTGACCAATTTAATCCACCATCTTCACTAAAACTAACTTTTCGCGATTTTTGTGTGCGGTCATAATTGCGCATATTTAAAAGTAATTTCCCATCGGGAAGCTCGGCGACTGTACATTCATTTACTTGATCTTGCGGTGTTGTCCCACCCAATTGCCACGTTTTACCGTTATCATCAGAGTAAATAATGTGTGAGAAATATTTTTTTGAATTCGCCTCAATGTGATCGCACGGAATTATCAACCGGTTTTTATAAGCACCGAACTCAATTTGTATTCCATGACATGGACCGGTTGCATACCATGTCCAGTTTTCTTTTTTTACAGATGAAGTTATTTCTTTTGGCACAGACCAGTGTTCACCATCATCGGTTGATGAAGTCACAAAAACTCTACGGGTATTTTTGCTTTTCCCATCGATAATGTCACTTTCGTGGTCGGAACCCTGGTTCCAGGTCATTAACAAATGTATTTCACCTGTTTCAAAATCAACAACCGGAGCAGGATTTCCGCATACATTTTCACCATCATTCCAAATTATTTTTAAAGGACTCCAGCTTTCTCCACCATCATCAGAATTTCGCATTACCAAATCAATGTTTCCTGTATCGGAACTTCCGTTTACCCGACCCTCTGCAAAAGCCAGTATTTTTCCCGATTTAGTAGTTACAATTGAAGGGATCCGAAATGTTGAATATCCACCAGTACCACTTTTAAAAATATAATTTAAAGCAGTGGGTTCCAATTGTGCTTCAGTATCATTTTCTCCTTGTTGAGCAAAACTTTTAACATTTAAAAAGCTGAAAACAAAAAAGGCGAGGAGAAAACAGAGATTTGATTTTTTGAGCATTATTTTGAATTATCTGGATTTTCGAAATTTATATTACCTAAATTATGAACTTTGAAGCTAAAACCTAAGCAGTGTCACCCCAAAAGTAACGGGGGTAAGTTCAGGACCTTTATCAACCTTGTAAAAAGGAGTCAGATCGTACATTGCATAAAAATTTATCCAGCGGTAACCAGTTCGGAACATTATACCATACTTGAAATTCTGCAAAGAATAGTTATCGGTTATTTTAAGTTTTTGCTTCCGGTCGTCACGATATTTAATTTTTGAATAGCTTCCAATCCTGTATGAAAAATACATACCCGCTGAAAAATGAAGTCGGTTTCTATAATTATTAATTGGAATTTGAATTTCAGCAAGTACAGGAATTGTTAAAGAGAAGAGAAATAATTTTGAACTCTGATTGTCGCCATAATTAAAAGTTTTTGGGATAATTAAATCAGTTGCTGTTCGCTCAATTGTAGTTGTATCGCTGAGACGGTAATACTGATATTGTATTCCCAAACCGGTTACAATTCCAAAATTGTTGCGATTTCGCTGTAATCCAATACTTTGCTGAATAAGATTCAGGTGAATTGAATTGGAAAAAAGTATATCATTTTTCATAAACTCAGTTTTGTATCCTGAATAATCACGATTAAGGAATGTATTGAATCCAAAATCGATACCTGCCCAATTACCTGAGAAATTATCTTTCCAAAAATTAAAACCGTCAGAATTAAGATTTATACTTTTGAGAATATCTTCTGCATTTTTTCTGATCGGGATAATCGTATCAGTTTCCTGAGCAAAAGTGCTGGTATTGAACAAAATCATTATGGCAAAAATTCCTGTAACCCAGTAATAAAATCTTCGCATATTAAACGCTATATCAGTTTTCATTCTTTTGTTTATTCTGAACGGAATATGTAGTTACAACAAATTTAAGAGTTTAGAGTTGAAAAAAATTGAAAAGCTTGTTAAAAGAAAAACAAGATTTCATTTTCAGAATTAATTCTCCTTCAAATCCAAACACTTGATTTTGACAATTTTTATACACTTTGCTTCAATCACAATACATAAATTTAATAAAAGCAAAGAAAAGTTCTTAAACCCCTGAATTTCATTTTAAAACAGTACCTTTGCGCCCAATTTTTATATAACATTTGAATGATTTTATTTAACGAAATGGGCCTCAGCACCGAAATTCAATCGGCGATTGAAGATTTAGGATTTGTGCAGCCCACTCCTGTTCAGGAGAAAGTAATTCCTTTTTTATTGGAGAGCAAACAAGACATGGTGGCCCTTGCTCAAACAGGAACCGGAAAAACTGCCGCTTTTGGATTACCAATTATCCAGCAAATTGATTTGCAAAAAAAATCGGTTCAGGTTTTAATTTTAAGTCCTACCCGCGAACTGGCCATGCAAATTGGCAGCGACCTCGAAAACTACTCAAAAAATCTGGGAAAAATTAAAATCGCTGTAGTTTATGGTGGTTCCGACATTCGTAAACAAATTAGCGACATTGAACATGGTGCTCAAATTGTAGTGGGAACACCCGGGCGAACGCTCGATTTAATTAAGCGTAAAAAACTGAAAGTTAACGAAATACGTTGGGTTGTACTCGACGAAGCTGATGAAATGCTTTCAATGGGTTTTAAAGACGATTTGGATGCAATTCTAGAGACTTCACCTGCAGAAAAACAAACTCTTTTGTTTTCAGCAACTATGCCACAGGAAATTGTACAGATTTCGAAAAAGTACATGAATAACATTTTTGAAATCTCGGTCGGAAAGAAAAATACGGGAACTGCTATGGTTGAGCATAACTATTATTTGGTTCATGCCAAAGATCGCTACATTGCACTCAAACGTATTGCCGATGTAAACCCGAATATTTATGGGATAATTTTCTGCCGTACGCGTATGGAAACTAAGGAAGTAGCCGACAAACTGATGGAAGACGGTTACAATGCGGATGCTTTGCATGGTGATCTTTCGCAATCGCAACGCGATTTTGTAATGCAACGTTTCCGTAGTAAACACCTTCACATGCTTGTTGCAACCGATGTTGCCGCACGCGGTTTGGATGTAAATGATTTAACGCATGTTATCAATTATAACCTGCCCGACGATCCTGAAGTTTATGTTCACCGAAGCGGAAGAACAGGCCGGGCTGGTAAAAAAGGAATTTCAGTTACACTGATTCACCTTCGCGAAAAAGGAAAACTAAAACAAGTTGAAAGAACAGTTAACCAGCCATTTATTAAAAAAATGGTTCCTTCAGGCAAGGAAATCTGCGAAAAACAGATGTTCAGTTTAATCGACAAAGTTGAAAACATTGAAGTAAATAATGAGCAAATTGGCGAGTTTATGCCGGTTATTTACAAAAAATTGGCCTGGCTCGATCGCGAAGAGCTGATTAAACATTTTGTTTCGGTAGAATTTAACCGTTTTCTGACTTATTACGAAAACGCACCCGACATTAACGTTGACGAATCATATAGTAATGAACGTGATTTTTCAGGTCGTGGTGAAAGAAGTGAAAGGGGAGAAAGAGGTGAGCGCCGGGATCGTGGCAGACGCGGTGACCGGGATGGTCGCGATAACCGTGATAGTCGTGTAAGACGCGATGATTTTGGAGGAAAACCGGACAGAGGAGGAAAAGGAGGAAACTACGAATTTTCGAGGTTCTTTTTTAACATGGGTAAAAAGAACGGAATTGGCAAACGCACCATCATTGATATGATAAACCAAAATATGCCGGGGAAGAATATTGAAATCGGTAGCATTGAAGTTTTAAAGGGATTCTCGTTTTTCGAAATAGATAAACGTTTTGAAAATGACGTTTTAAAAGCCTTTAAAGATGCAACTTATAAAGGTCAACGGATTGGAATTGACATAGCAAAAGGCAAATAATTAATTCGATTATGAGTAAAAATCCGGCTAAACAGCCGGATTTTTAGTTGAAAAGGTAAGGTTGATTGATTAAATAATATGGAGTTTTTTCCCCACTTTTATAAAAGCTTCTACAGCCAGATTTATTTGTTCAGTTGTGTGTGCTGCTGACAGTTGCACCCGAATCCGCGCTTTTCCGCGAGGCACTACCGGAAAAACAAAACCGATAACATAAACACCTTCTTTTAAAAGTTCATCGGCGAATTTTACGGCAAGTGGTGCATCATAAATCATAACCGGAACAATTGCAGTGTTTCCTTTTACAAGGTCGAAACCGGCAGCTTCCATTTTTTTACGGAAATGTTGGGCATTTGCCATTGTTTTTGCAGGTAATTCCGATGAACCTGAAAGCATTTCTATAACTTTTAAGGTTGCACCAACAGTTGCCGGAGCCAAAGTGTTCGAAAACAAATACGGGCGCGAACGCTGACGCAACATTTCAATAATTTCATTACGTCCCGAAGTACAACCGCCATTTCCACCTCCCATCGCTTTCCCAAAAGTAGTGGTTATAATATCTATTTTTCCAAGCAAATCGTAATATTCAGCGGTACCACGACCGGTTTTTCCAATGTAGCCTGTGGCATGTGAATCGTCAACCATTACAAGTGCATCGAATTTTTCGGCTAATGCAACAATTTCAGGTAGTTTGGCGATATCGCCGTCCATTGAAAAAACACCGTCGGTAACAATAATCCGGTATTTCAGGTTTAGCGAATCTTTCAGGCATTGCTCCAGTTCTTCCATGTTCGAATGTTTGTAACGAAAACGCTGTGCTTTACACAAACGTACACCATCAATAATAGAAGCGTGATTTAATTCATCTGAAATAATTACTGAATCCTCGCCCAAAATGGGTTCAAAAACGCCGCCATTTGCGTCAAATGCAGCACAGTACAAAATTGTATCTTCAGTTCCCAGAAAATCAGAAACCTTTTTCTCTAAATCTTTATGAATTTGTTGTGTGCCGCAAATAAACCGAACGGAGGAAAGCCCGAAACCCCAGTCATTCATAATGTCTTGTGCAGCTTTTATAACTTCCGGGTGATTCGCAAGACCGAGATAATTGTTGGCGCAAAAATTTAAAACCGAGTTTCCACCAACTTCAATTTCAGAACTTTGTGACGAAGTAATTATCCGTTCAGTTTTATATAAACCTTGTTGTTTCAACTCTTCGAGTGTGTTCTGAAGGTCTTGTTTCATTTTTCCGTACATGGCATTTTTGAATTTTAAAATTCAGTACAAAGTAAAAAAAAGTGCTTGAATTAAATAGTGATAAATGACAGCATCAAATTCAACCAAAATGAAATTACTTTTTGAAAATTGTTCTGCTTATTTTTGTAAAAAAAGCATAGAAGAATGAAATTAACTTTGGTCATTAAAAAAGGGAAAAGTGATTTTTTGGTAGGACAATTAAAAGAGTTGCCAGAGGTATTTACACAAGGAAAAGATATTGTAGAATTACGTGAAAATATATTAGACGCTTTGGAATTATATTTTGAAGATCTAAGAGAACAGTATTCTCCAAATGGAGAAATTATTTCTGAGGAGGAAATTGTAATTGCCTGATAAATGTATGAAATGAGCCAAATTTATCAAATATCTAAATCAAAATAATTGTGGTTTTGTTAAGCATGGCGGGCGACATGATAAATATATAAATCATAATAATGGGAAAAAATCAGTAATTCCCCGACATTCGGAAATTGACGAATATCTATGTGAATTAATTTGCAAACAGCTTGATATTCCAGTTCCAAATAAAAAATAAAAACGTAAATTACTCTGCATTCATGCATTCTGGAATTGACCCATTCAATCCTTAATTTCTTCTATCTTTGCCCTACAATTCAAAAAAAACGTTGAAATGACTGAAAGGAAAGTACGGGTGCGTTTTGCCCCAAGTCCAACCGGACCGCTGCATATGGGAGGAGTACGCACTGCATTGTTCAATTATCTATTTGCCAAAAAACATGGTGGCGATTTTTTACTCCGCATTGAAGATACCGACCAAAACCGGTTTGTACCGGGCGCTGAAGAATATATTATTGAAAGTCTGAACTGGTGTGGATTACATTTTGACGAAGGTCCGGGAATTGGAGGAAAATTTGGACCGTACAGGCAAAGTGAACGCAAAACATTATACAAGGAATATGCTGACAATCTCCTCGAATCAGGCTGGGCTTATTATGCTTTTGATACACCCGATGAACTGGAAGCAATTCGTTTGGAAGAAGAAAAGAATGGAGGCGTTTTTTCCTACGGAATTCACACCCGTGGAAATCTTTGCAACTCTTTGACGCTATCAAAAACTGAGGTTGATGAAAAACTAAAAACACGTGAATCGTTTGTTGTTCGGTTTAAAATGCCTGAAAATACAAATGTTACCGAAAATGATATCATTCGTGGCGAAGTTACATTTAACACATCAGTGCTCGATGACAAAGTAATTTTTAAAGCCGATGGAATGCCAACTTACCACCTGGCAAATGTTGTTGACGATCATTTGATGGAGATTTCGCACGTTATCCGCGGCGAAGAGTGGTTGTCGTCGATGCCCTTACATGTTTTGTTGTACCGTGCTTTGGGTTGGGAAAATACAAGACCCAGGTTTGCCCATTTACCGTTAATTTTAAAACCTGTGGGCAAAGGAAAACTAAGTAAACGTGATGGCGACAAAATGGGTTTTCCCGTTTTTCCGCTACTTTGGAACGACACCATTTCGGGAGAAACTTTCCGAGGTTACCGCGAAGATGGCTACTTTCCGGAAGCATTTATTAATTTGCTTGCACTACTCGGGTGGAATCCTGGTACAGAGCAGGAATTTTTTTCACTTGAAGAATTATCAGAAACTTTTAGCCTCGAACGTGTTGTAAAATCGGGCTCACGTTTTGATCCCGAAAAAGCAAAATGGTTCAACAAACATTATTTTCAGCAAAAATCGGTTGAAGAACTTTCAGATTTATTTAAGCCTGTATTAAATGAGAAAGGAATTTCTGCTTCGGATGAAAAAATTCAGAAAGTAATTGGCGAAGTGAAAGAACGCTGCCAGTTTGTATCAGAAATCTGGGAACAAAGCAACTTCTTTTTTACAATGCCTGAAAGTTACGATGCAAAAACTATTGAAAAACGTTGGTTACCGGAAACTTCAGCGCAATTAACAGCAATTAGCGAGGTTTTTTCTGTGGTTGAAAATTGGGAACAAACAAAAATTAAAGAAGCATTTTCAAATTTCATGAACGAAAAAGGATGGAATTTTGGTGCAATAATGAACCCACTGCGTTTGTGTTTGGTAGGTGGAAATGTTGGCCCTGATTTATTTAAAATCTGCGAAATTTTGGGAAAGGAAGAGACGATTGAAAGGATAAAAACTGCAATTGGTAGAATAGCCCCCTAAATAAAAGCCCCCTAAATCCCCCGGGGAGGACTTGTTACCGCACTAATTTTATCTTTCTAAAAAGATTTTGGCATAAACCAAATCCTCCGGAAATGTAATTTTAATGTTTTCGCGGTTTCCATCAACCAAATGAATGGTTTCACCTAAACTTTCAAGTACTGTCGCATCATCGGTAAAAGAGTTTGAATTTGCCAGCCGGTAAGCTTTTTTGATTAACTGGGTTTTGAAGGTTTGCGGCGTTTGCACCAGAAAATATTTTGATCGATCAACCGGAAAATTTTCCAATCCTTCAACCATTCTGACAGATTCCGAAACCTGTATCACGGGCAGTGCATTTCCTTTATCCAAAGCAGTTTCAAAACAATTTTCAATGGTTTTTTCAGAAACAAGTGGCCGAACACCATCATGGATAAAAACAATTCCTTCATCAGGAATTAACTCCAACCCATTTTTAACTGAATCAAAACGCGTATCGCCGCCAAAAGCAATTTTATGTGTTACATCGAACTTGTGTGTATCGCGTAACGATTTCCATAATTCAATTTGATTTTTTGGGAGAACAAGTATAAATTCAATTTGCTGATCATACCGCATAAATGCGTCAAAAGTGTGCATCAAAACCGGACGGCCATTTAATTCAAGAAATTGCTTCGGAATATTATTTTTCATGCGGCTTCCGCTTCCTCCGGCAACTATTAAGGCAAACTTTTTCATTGTGGTTTTGTTAATCTGTACGTAAACGCTTGTAAAAATAATCTAAATTTATCAGCATGAATAAAGTCTTGGAATTTCTAACCTATCTGTCGGCAAATAACAACAGGGAGTGGTACAATACCAATAAAAAAAGATATGAAGAAAGTCGTGAAAAAGTACTTTTCTTAACCGAAGTGCTTATCAATGAGATTCGGAAATTTGACCACGAAATCCCTGCTTTATCACCTAAAGATTGTGTTTTTCGAATTTTCAGGGACGTCAGGTTTTCTAACGATAAACGCCCATACAAAACCAATTTTGGTGCTTTTATTGCCAAAGGAGGAAGAAAAAGTATGAACGCTGGTTATTATTTTCACATTGACCCGGAAGGAAGTTTTGCCGGAGGTGGCGTTTACATGCCACCCGCTGAACCACTAAAAGCAATTCGGGAATATCTGGCTGAGAATGGAGAAGAGTATCTTGATATAGTTCAAAACAAAAACTTTAAAAAGATATATCCTGAAATGATGGACGACAAATTAAAAACAGCGCCAAAAGGTTATCCGAAAGATCATGAGTTTATTGAATTACTGAAGTATAAATCATTCGTTTATTCAACACAGTTTAGCAGGGATCAAGTTTCGGCCGACAATTATATTGAGCATTTGGTTCAATCTTTTAAAATTTTACATCCTGTTAACAAATTTCTGAATGATGGACTGGATAAAAATCTTTAAAAAAGAATGAAATAAAGGGTAACCTTTCAGCGTTTCTTAGAATATATATAATATAAGACCCATATTTTTTATCTTCCCGATTCAAAATATACCCCGGTCGTCCTGACTGGGGTTTTTTTATGCCTAAACCAATTTCATTATCCTTTCAACGTTATCATTTACCTGTTCAATGCTTTCCATTCCAATTGTCATACAATCAACATTGCCGCTTTTTATTACATATTCAAGCGATTTCTGACGCTGATCTTCTTTGGTAAGTTCACCGCATCCGAAAATTTTCATACCAATAATTCCCTTCCCGTTTTCTTTGGCACGCTTTAAAACCGACATCACATCAGGTGGTGTTCCGTCCATTTTGGCACCTTCGTAATTAATGCGGGCCAACAACACATCAGCCCAGGGATTTTCGGCAGCAATTTCCATTGCACCAAAATCATGGCACGATAAACCAACCTGTTTGATTATCCCTTTTTGTTTTGCCTCGCTGTAATCATCCATATAACGTTTGTATTCATCTGGCCATTCGCTGTTTACCATACAATGCAGCAACAAAATGTCGATATAATCAGTGTTAAGTTCTTTTCGAAACCTGTCGATACTTTTCTGGAAAGGTTCAGTTTTATACCAACCTTCATGATCGTAAACCATTATTTTTGAAAGCAATGTTACATTTTCGCGACCTACTTTTTTCATGGCTTTTCCAACATATTCATGAGTTCCGTACATGTCGGCAGTTTCAAAAAACTTAACTCCCCTGTCAAAAGCATGTTGTGCCAATTGTACAAATTTATCTTCTCCCAATTTCTTTTGGCTCGAAGTTCGTTTCCATCCGAAAGAACCTGTACCCAAAGCCAGACGTGGCACTTTTAAATTTGTTTCTCCCAGACTGACAACATCAATAAAAGCATTTGATGCTGGGTTAAAACTCAGGTTAATTATCCCGGTAGCTGCCGCAAATGCACCTCCAACACCTAATGCACTTTTATGCAGAAAACTTCTGCGATTAATATCTTTCATTTCGATTCATTTTTCTCAGTGTCAAGATAGTAATTTATAAACAATCTACTAATTAACCATTTCACATAATAAAATAGAATATATATTTTTGGCGGCTTAACTTTAATAAATCAAATTGAAATGAAAAAAATTCTTCTGTTTTTTACAGTGATCGCTTTTGTTGCTTCAGTTAGTGCCCAGAACATCCAAACCCATTATGATTTTGGTAAAGATCGCAAGTATGTAACCACCACAGTTGAAATGTTCAAACCCGACAAATTGGGAAACACATTTTTCTTTATCGATTTTGATTATGGGATTCGTGAACAGGAAATGATGAGCATGGCCTATTTTGAAATTGCTAGGGTAATGACCATAAAAAAAACGCCATTTGGGATACATGGTGAATACAATGGTGGATTTGGTAAAAGCAAAAATTATGATGGCACCCCAAGTAACTATACCATTAATAATGCATGGCTGGGTGGTGTCGATTATTCATGGAATGCAAAAGATTTTTCTAAAGGATTTTCGTTGAAAGCATTGTACAAGGAAATTCAGGACAAGCAACATTCTTTCCAAATTACAGGTGTTTGGTATGTTAATTTTGCTAAAGGCAAAATGTCGTTTACCGGTTTTGCGGATTTATGGAAAGAAGATAACAACTTCTTTGTAAATGCTCCGTCAGGCACGAAAACTACATATGTTTTCTTAAGTGAACCTCAACTTTGGTATAATATAAATAGTCATTTTTCTGTTGGTTCAGAAATTGAATTAAGTAATAATTTTGCTCTTAACAAAGGATTTATGGTAAATCCAACCCTGGCTGTTAAATGGACTTTTTAACCAAAACCAATAAACAAGAATCGTTATGTTAGAAAAATTTTTCAATCTAAAACAGAATAAAACAACCGTAAGAACGGAGGTATTAGCCGGCATAACCACGTTTATGACAATGGCTTATATTCTGGCTGTTAATCCTGATATTTTAAGTGCCACAGGCATGGACAAAGGTGCTGTTTTTACAGCAACAGTTTTATCGGCATTTGTTGCAACTTTGGTAATGGCGCTTTATGCAAAATTACCATTTGCTCTTGCTCCGGGAATGGGACTTAACGCCTTTTTCGCTTTTACTGTTGTTCTGGGAATGGGCCACAGCTGGCAGTTTGCACTTACTGCGGTATTTCTTGAAGGTTTAATTTTTATTGCACTTACAGCCTTCAACATCCGCGAAATGATTGTAAACTCGATACCCATGAATATGAAACATGCCATTTCTGTAGGGATCGGATTGTTTATTGCTTTTATCGGGTTAAAAAATGCAGGAATTATTGTTAGCAGTCCGGCAACCTTTGTAACTCTGGGTGACGTAACAAATATAGCTGAAAATGGCGGTGCAGCAGTAGCACTTATTGCCCTTGTAATTACTGGTGTTTTACTCGCACTACGTGTAAAAGGTGCGCTTTTATATGGTATTTTGATTGGCGCAGTAATCGGATTGCCAATTGGAGTTACAACATTACCAGCCAGTTTTGATTTGACACCTCCTTCTTTAAGCCCGATTTTCATGAAATTCGAGTGGACACAGATTTTAACACTCGATATGTTGGTAGTTGTATTTACATTCCTTTTTGTCGATATGTTTGATACTGTTGGCACATTGATCGGAGTATCGTCAAAAGCAAACATGCTTGATAAAGAAGGTCGTGTTCCCCGGGTAAAGCAAGCTTTGATGGCCGATGCTGTTGGAACAACAGTTGGCGCAATGCTGGGTACTTCAACTGTTACAACTTATGTTGAAAGTGCTGCAGGTGTAAGTGAAGGTGGGCGAACCGGTTTGACCTCACTCACCGTTGCCGGACTAATGCTACTGGCATTGTTTCTTTCTCCAATATTCCTAATGATTCCCGGAGCAGCAACTGCCCCTGCTCTTATTTTGGTTGGAGCGATGATGATGACACCCGTAAAGAATATCAACTTTGACGATTTTACAGAGTCAATACCTGCTTTTTTAACTATTGTAATGATGCCTTTAACTTACTCAATTTCCGAAGGAATTTTGTTTGGTGTACTTTCGTTTGTTCTTTTAAAAGCATTAACAGGTAAATTCAAAGATATTTCGATAGTTACCATTGTTTTAGCGGTGTTGTTTATATTGAAGTTCTTTATGTAAACAACCTGTCTTTTAAGGATAAGGAAAACGGGACAGAGTAAAATATTTTAAACTTTGTTCCGTTTTCTTTTTAAAATCATTTAAAACATACTAACATGAAACAAATTCTTGCAATTACTATTCTTACAATATTCTTTTTTTCGTGCGAAAAGGATAGCTCAACTGATGTAGCCCCAATATTACCACCTGTCGAAACAATGATCGTTGATTTTGGGAAAATGGCTGATATTACAAAATCAGTCGACATTGCAAAAACCAACTGGCTGTATTCGGCTACAACTGTTGGTTGGTGGAGTATCATTACCGGCACTACATTTGCAATTCCTGTTGCAGCATTTCGCTCGGCAATAGAGGTCGAACCGACTTATATCGATAATTTGACATGGGAATGGAAATATTCGGTTGACGGATTTACAAGTCAGTATTCAGCGCGATTGGTTGGTAAGTTGTTATCGAAAGAAGTAAAATGGGAAATGTACATTTCTAAATCAGGTATTCAGCCATTTGATGAATTTCTTTGGTTTGAAGGAACTTCTAATATTGATGGCAGTTCAGGCCAATGGATCTTGTATCACAGTTCAGCTTCCCCTGAAAAAACCATTCAAATTGACTGGAAGAAGGAAACGGAAAAGGTTGGTGAAATAAAATATACTTATATCCGTGAAAAAAATGATCAGGGACAAACAGATAATTTCAACGGCAGCACTTTGACTTACGGTTTGCAGAATATGGAATTAGATATTTTCGTGAACGTTCATGCATACAATGCTGAGGACAAAAAATTCAACGATTCGTTTATTGAATGGAACAGTACAAATTACTTTGGCCATGTAAAAGCTGAAAATTTCTTTAACGACAGTAACTGGCACTGTTGGGATTCGCAGGGAAATGATATACTTTGCGACTAACAATTATTGAAAATGAAAAATATTGAGGCACTTTTATAGTGCCTTTTTTTTGTTATTTTTGACGCAAATATTGGGGCTGTTAGCTCAGTTGGTTTAGAGCATTACCTTGACAGGGTAGGGGTCGACGGTTCGAATCCGCCACAGCCCACTTCAGTTTTACTGAATATTCTTTACTTGATTTTAACCTAATTTCTTTTTACTTGACTTCGCAATCGGATTAAACGCCAGACAACGTTTTATCCATTTATCAAGATCATCATCCATATCAATGCCTTCGGGAGATATCATTAAGAAACCTTTCATCGAATGATTGGTTTCATCCATTTCCCCACAATCTTCATTTTGCAAATATTCAGTTTCATTTTTCGGATCAATCCGAACCATTAATTCTTCTTTAAAAACACCTGCACACATTTTTTCATCAACAAAAAAACAGAGTCCTCCGAACATTCTTTTTTCTTCGAAAGCGCTATGATTTTCCTTAAAAGTACGTCGAACCCGATCAACCAAAAACTCACTAAAAGCCATATTTCATTAATTTAATGAGTTCCGGGTGAAGCATTTTGTTTGAACAAACGATTGTAAAGTTCCGGTTATAATTGGTTTCGTTCAACGTGAAATCAAATTGGTTTCCTGAAATGTCAGTCACCATTCCACCTGCTTCTTCAATTATTAACCCAGGACCGGCAATGTCCCAAATTTTTGTAGTTTGGTTAATACAAGCCCCAAGTTTTCCGTCAGCGGTATAGCAAAAATCGATTAAACAGTTCGTACCGCGCAGGTTTCGTATGTTTTTTACAAGGTTCCCAATAACTTTTGTTTCACGTTCGGTTTTACCGGCTTCATCAGAAAAATCGAGCGAGTACGCTGCAAGTATATTTTTGAGATTGGTTTCTGCTGAAACAATTATTTTTTTGCCATTTCTTGTCGCGCCTTTTCCTTTTTCAGCAAAATAATTTTCATTTTGAACAGGCAGAAAACAACCCGACATAACCGGTATTGAATTCTTCAAAACACAAATAATAACGCCAAACCAAGGCAAACCGGCTGCAAAATTCGAAGTTCCGTCCAACGGATCAATCACCCATGTAAATTCTGAATTTCTGTTCTGAAAACCTGTTTCTTCGCCTAAAGTATTATGATTGGGAAAATTTTCCAGAATAATTTCAATTATCTTTTTCTCCGATTCGACATCTGCTTTCGTAACGATGCTGCTTTGACTTTCTTTTACTTCGTAATCCGAAATTTTGCCAAAATTGTTCATCAATATTTTACCAGCTTCCTGAAATGCTTTCCTGATTGTTTTTTCCATATCACGAAGTATTTAATTTTGAAGTTAAAACTAAGCCTGATTTTTCAAATTATCAATTTAAAACGACAACATTTTTTACTAATTTTCAGAGCCTTAAAAAACCATCTAATATGACTAAAACACAACTATTCCGCCAACTTATTGAAACCGGAAAATCAACGGATAAAGTTTTGTTCCGCCCCATCTTAATGCAATTTGCCGCCGAGTATATTGGCAGTAATTACGGTCAGTTTGCTTCTGATTACAATGTACTTGTTGAAGCCAACCTGCGCTGCATGGACGATTTTGACCTCGATTTACTTGGATTGATCTCTGACCCGTACCGAGAAACAAGCGCTTTTGGCGCAGGAGTTCAATTTATCCCAAACGGAGTGCCTCGTTGTTTAAATTTGATTGTGAACTCTATATCCGACGTAATAAACTTGAAGAACCCGGATGTTTACAAGGCAAAACGCACTTTCGACAGGATAAAAGCAGGTGAAGTGCTTTCGAAAAAAACCCAGGGAAACATTCCCATTATTGGCTGGATTGAAGGGCCGCTGGCCGAAGCATGCGATTTAGCCGGAATTGAAAATATGATGATGCAGTTGATGATGGATCCTGATTTTACCAATCGGTTATTGGATAAATGCATGGTAACGGCTAAAGATTTTGCCAAAGCTCAAATTGAAGCCGGATGCGAAATTATTGGTATGGGCGATGCTGTTTGTTCTCAAATTGACCTTGATACTTACAACAGTTTTGTTCGCGACCGGCATCACGAAATAATAAGTTACATTCACGAATTGGGTGGAAAAGTAAAACTCCACATTTGCGGAGACACAACCCATTTGCTTCCCTCATATAAAAATTTCAACCTCGATATTTTAGATCTTGACTGGCAGGTTGACATTCAAAATGCCCGCGTAGTTTTAGGCGAAAAAGTAATTTTTGCGGGGAATATCAATCCTGTAACGGTTCAAAATAAAACACGCGATGAGGTTTTCAATATCTGCAAAAAACTTGTGGAGAAACACAAAAACGAACGCTTTATCCTCTCGGCAGGTTGCGAAATTACACCATTGACCAACCCTGAAAATTTGAAGGCAATGAGCGAAGCTACATTTTTGTAAATAGTATTTTTAATGGATTTATCATTTCTTTTAAATACAGCTCAAATCTGATTTTTTACAGTTCGTAGCCAAAAAACTACTACTATACAACTCTTTTTTTTATCTACCCAAGAAATGGCTGAATTTTGTTTCATCAAAAAACAATTAAAATTTAAAGTCATGAAAACAATTAAAACAGTTCTTATTTTTTCAACAGCAATTCTTTTTGCATTTGGCGTGAATGCACAAAAATTGACCGGATCAGAAATTTCAGAGATTCTTACCAGCAAATCACTTCCACAAAATCTTGTTTTAAACGATGAGTTGCAAAAGTACGTTGTAACCACTGATCATTTTAACACCGATATTTTTGGAAATTTCTTTAACAAAATGCGTGTTAAAGGTGAATATACACGCGGACTTGAAAACGGAAAGGCAAAATGGAACAATGTTACCATTGCAATTGCAATGCAGCGTGATGCCGATTTTCCGGCAGGAAATAAAGTCGATTATATGGAGAATTTTAGTTACAGTATTTCGGCGGATATGTTAAAACCTGACGCATTTGCAACTTTTGGCGAAAACAGCGCTTTCACGAAAAACCTGATTTGGGATATGATGGGAATTGAAGGTTTTGCCTGGAGTTCATTTGAAAAACTAAAACTAAACGAGTCATTTGCTGATGAACGGTTCAATGGTAAAATGGATTTGGCCGGACAAGGTTCGTTTGAAAATAAAGATGTGCAAATATTGTGGACCGGCATTTCGGAACGAAACGGTGAAACCTGCGCAGTAATTGAATACCGCACGTTTAACAATCCGCTGGAATATACTGGCGAAGGCATGAGCATGAAAGGCCGAAGCCACTATTGGGGTACAATTTGGGTAAGTTTGGAAGACAAACAAATAGAGCATGCAGTTTTGTATGAAGATGTTGTGATGGAAATGAACCTGCCCGGACAAACCAGCAAACAAATTATGAACGCTACCCGGGAAATTAGTTTTGTGAAAATAATTTAGGAGTTTAAAGTTCAAAGTTTAAAGTTGAGGCAATTACTTTAAACTTTGAACCTTAAACCCGAAACTGACTGCAACTTTTTAGTAAATTCAACACCAAAATCAATCAGCATATGTTTCATCCTACCAATAATAAAACATTGATTCAAAAGACAGTCTGGCACTTATTAGTTTTTGCAGGCTCACTTGTTATTTCAGTGCTTTTCGGGCTCATTTTAAGGCAGAAAGTATTCTATGATCAATTTGTAATGACATGGGGTTTAACTTTTTTGCAATTAGAGATTTTTATTTGGATTGGCGCCTGGTTTTTTAAATCTTCAAAAGTTGATACTCCGGATTTTAAAAAGAGAGTAGTAATCAGGTTACTTATTTTCTATGTGTTGGTTTTGGTTGTTTCAATTATCTTCTTTTTAATGATTTATGCTATTCAATATGCTATTTATTTTGATGATTTTTCACAGTTTTATACTAACCTGCGAAACCTGGAATTGAAGGGATTTTTTATAGCCACTTTTATTGGGTTTACACTTGGGGCTGTTTTCTTCTTTTATGTACAATGGACAGAAGCGGTTGACCGGGTCCAAAAACTGAGAGAAGAAAAACTTATATTTCAATACGAAACTTTAAAAAGCCAGGTAAACCCGCATTTTCTTTTCAACAGCCTGAATTCACTTTCATCGCTGGTACGGAAAGACCCGGATTTATCGGAACAATACATACAAAAACTGTCAACAATTTACAGGTATATTTTGGAAAATGAGAATAAAGAATTGGTTCAGCTTTCGGCTGAAATTGAATTTGTAAAAAACTATTTCTATCTGCAAAAAATCAGGGATGAAGAAAAAATTGAATTGAAAATGGAGCTGAACAGAAGTGAAAATATTGATATTTTACCCGTTTCGTTGCAGCTTTTGGTTGAAAACGCATTGAAACACAATTCAGCAACACGTAAACAGCCACTTGAAATAACAATTCATTTTGAAGGACTGGATAAAATTGTGGTTCGCAATAATTTGCAAAAGAAAACACAGCTAAACGGCTCATCGAAAATTGGGTTGAAAAACCTGAAGGAACGCAGCCGGTTAATTCTAAACCGCGACATTGAAATACTTGAAACTGCCGATGAATTTGTAGTTAAAATTCCGGTAAAAACAGAATGATAAAAATAATTGGATTTAAAAATATAAACGGGGATGACAGGTTTTTGAAATACCGGGAAACTTCGGTCATTCATCTTTGGTCATCAATCACTTTTTGTCCTGATACTTGATTCTAATAATCTCAAATCTAACATTATGAATGTAGTAATTGTTGAAGATGAAAAACTTGCTTCGAAACGGCTTGAATCGTTGCTAAAAAAGGCTGAACCGGGAATTCAGGTTATACAGATTTTAGAATCGGTTGAAGATGCCGTGAACTGGTTTTCTCAAAATGAAAAACCTGATCTCATTTTTATGGATATTCAGTTGGATGATGGAATTTCGTTTGAAATTTTCGATGCGGTGAAAATTGAGGCTCCGGTAATTTTTACTACAGCATACAATGAATATGCAATCAGAGCATTTAAAGTAAATAGTGTCGATTATCTGTTAAAACCAATTGAGGAGGAGGCACTTGCACTTGCGATTCAGAAATTCAAAAAATTATTTGTGGAAAATGGAGATTTTGAATCAAAAATTGCAAAAGTGATTGGGCAAATCTCAACTCAATATAAATCAAGGTTTTTCATAAAAGTTGGAATTCGGTTTAAATCAATTCCGGTAGAAAATATTTGTGCATTTTTTGTGGAAGAACGAAATACATTTTTGAAAACCAACGACGGTAAAAATTACGATTTGGATTATTCGCTTGATCAACTTCAAAAAATGGTTGATCCAAATCTGTTTTTCCGTATCAATCGCAATTATCTTGTAAATATCAACTGTATCGATGAAATTGTCAGCTATTCAACAAATCGCCTGAAACTGAAAGTCGGTAAAATTGAACAGATTGTGAGCCGCGATAAAGTTTCGGAGTTTAAACAGTGGATGGATAGGTAATTTACATTTCGAAATTATATGTTGAATTAATAATTCTCTTTCTACTTCCGAATTGCGTACCCTGGTTTTCCTGCATTTTTCCCAACACTTTGCGAAACTGCTGAATACATTTATCCAAACAAAAAAAAAGCACCCGGTTCCCGGATGCTTTGAATGTGTGTAAAACCAAATTATTTATAGAAAGGTAATACCAGGTAAGTGTACATTATACAACCCATACAAATTGCAAGTGCGAACTCAAGTGATGCAAAAAATACAAGAATACCGCCTACTACAAATGATGCGGTGTTTAACTGAATGATCATTAAAATTGTGATAGTTAGCGACATTAAAAAGCCAATTCGGGCAGCGAATACTTTTGGTGCTTTGTCAATTTCTTTTTTATCAAGGTTTAAAGCATTTGCCATTTGAAGACTTATAAAACTTACCGGGCTGAAACGTGCTTTTGAAAATGCGCGTATGTAAAAATCAACAGTAAGAAAAGCTATAAATATTACCGAGTTAAAAATCAAACCGGCAGCAATCAGCAATATTCCCAAAAGGGCATTAATTCGTGTAACCTGTTCATCAATACGTTCATTGGATATGGGGCAAACAAGTTGTTTAACATTATTCATAATTCACTTTCTTTTGTCGTGAATTGCAAATATAAGGATATATGTGTATTTTAATCTTTTTGTGATAAATATCACATAAGTTTCTGCAAATATTTAATATACAGGCTATAATTGTTTAAATTAGAACATGATTCGTTTTGCTTTTCATTAACCTTAAAGTAAATATCCCAGTTTCAATTTTGAAGGAGCAGCCAAATACAATTTTTTAGAAAATTAAAAACAAGTTTAGCGCAAGTTACTTTCTGAACCCGTGTCAAATTCATAATTTTCAGGAATTAAATTAGTTGATGACAGAAACAGAAATCATACAAAAACTTCAACAGGGAAATGAACAGGCATTTAAGCAATTGGTAGAGAACTATCAAAAGCTTGTTGTAAATACATGCTTTGGAATGGTTCATAACACAGAAGATGCCGAAGATATTGCACAGGAAGTTTTTATTGAAGTTTTTCGTTCGATTCAGAATTTCAGAGCCGACTCTAAAATTTCAACATGGTTATACCGGATTGCAGTTAACCGTTCATTGAATTTCATTCGCGATAATAAACGTAAAAGATGGGTTCATTCAATCGAAGATCTTGTAAAAGGAATATCCAGACAAGTTGGTGAAATTCAAAATATAAATAACGAAACACCAGTCTCTGAACTGGAAAACAGCCAAAGAGCAAAAATACTTCACGCTGCTATTGACTCGCTTCCAGAAAATCAAAAAACCGCGTTTACTCTGAATAAATATGAAGACTTGTCATATAAAGAAATTTCCGAAGTAATGAATTTGTCAGTTTCATCTGTAGAATCACTAATTCACCGGGCAAAAATAAAACTTCAGGAAAAGTTATATTTATGTTATAAAAAGAAGTGCATGTAGCGCAAGTTAATTATCGAAAATGTGTCATATCAACAAAATAGAATCATGAAATGCAAGACTATACATAGCAAAATTATATTTTATCTCGATGGCGAATTAGCCCTGGACGAAATGGAACAAATAAAGTTGCACCTCTCGCAATGTAATGATTGCAATGCTTTTGCCGGGGAATTAAGTAAATCAATGGCAATACTTGAATCAGAAAAATCACCTAAGCTAAATCCATTCTTTTATACAAGGTTAAAAGCAAAAATTGAAAATCAGGAAAGTAAACAAAACGAAATTTTCAGGAGACCGGTTCTGATTAGAATTTTGCAACCAGCTTTTTTTTCGATTTTGCTAATTATAGGCATTTATGCTGGTATTAAAATCGGGCAACCTGCCAATTCAACGGCGACTACTGGTATTTATGCAGAACAGGATTTGATTCCATATCTGGACGAAATGAAAAATGAAACGATTGAAACATTTTTAATGGAGTAAATAATGATTAAGAAAAATACATATCGAATATTGATTTGGTTCATAGTGATATTACTTGCCACTAATTTGTCAATGGGGATTTCTTTTTGGTATCACAAACATGAGGACAAAAAACTAGCCGAAATGCTTGACGAGGTTAACATTGAAGTGCCTGCTCAGCAACGTACAAAATTTTTCAGGGAAGAGTTAAACCTGCAACCCGAACAGGTAAATAAATTCAGGGAATGGAACCGCGAATTTAATCGCACCGGCTGGACAATTACACATGAACTTGAAGTTTTACGAATAGAAATGATTGTTGAACTTGGCAAAGAAACTCCTGACCAGGATAAACTAGAGACTATTTCAAAAGATATTGGAAATTTACATTCGGAACTCAAAAAAGTTACCATCGACTACTACATGAAAATGAAAAATGAATGTAATGAAGAACAACAGAAAAAGCTAAATGAAATTTTCATGTCGATGCTAAAGAAAAATGAAGACGTAAAATTACCCGGAGGATATGGGAGAAACAGGAGAAATTTAAATAATAATAATTAATCACTTTAAATTTTAAAATCATGAATATTAGCAAGTTAAGTAAATTTGCCTGGGCTTTCTTTGCCCTTGCATTAACAACAACAACAGTTTTTGGCCAAGGCTACAGAAACAGCAACAACGCTTTTTACAACCAGAATCAGGTTTGTTTGAACCAAATTGCAGACTTAACTGATGAGCAAAAAACAAAGATTGAGGAACTGGAGATCAGCCATCAGAAAGTGATGACAGAACTTAGGGAAGAGCGCCAATCAACCCGGGATGCCATTGAAAAAAATGAAATCAGGGGAACCATGCTTAAAACTGTAAAAGCGCATCGCGAAACAGTGAGAAATCTGTTAACAGAAGAACAGCAAAAACAGTTTGATCTTTTAAGAACCAATGGAATTAATTACGGAAACCGCAACAATGGAAATGGAAATTTCAAGGGTCGTCAACAGTTTAACGGGCAACAAATGTTTGCCGGGAATTGTGGAAATTGTTGCCGTGGAAAAGGGATGGGAAGACAGGGAAATGGTCGCGGAAACCGCCAATTTAAAGGATGTAACAGAAACTTCAATCAAAACAACTAATTAGTAGAAAACAGTATTGAAAACAATAAGTATTATCCAAATTTTTTAAATTAATTATCATGAAAACAATTAGATTATTTTTTGTAATGGCAGTAGCCGGAGTTGCATTTGCATCATGTTCTGAGTCCGTTAATGGAGTTGATGAAACAATTATTTCTGACATGGATGAAAAAAGCGCTGAAGTAGCCGCTATTTGCGGAACCTGCGATTTTTCAGGAACACTCACTGAAGCAGATATTGCCGGTTTAATGGAAATGCGTGAAGAAGAAAAACTCGCACGTCAGGTTTATATTTTTATGTATGAAAAATATGAATATCGGGTTTTTAACAACATCTCGAAAAGCGAAAATGCACATACAAGTGCAGTACTCCATCTTATTGATGGATTTGGATTAACAGATCCAACACCAGTTGCTGAAACAGAATTTTACAATCCATTTTATACCGATCTTTATGCACAGCTGACTGTAAAGGGTTCCGAATCACTAATTGAAGCTCTAAAAGTTGGTGCTTTTATTGAAGAATTTGACATTAATGATTTACAGAACTTAATTGAAACTACTGAGAACCCAACAGTGAAAAGGGTTTATGGCAATCTGTTGCGGGCTTCAAAATTTCATCTAAAAGCTTTTACAAATTCATTGAAATTGTTAAATGCAACTTACACACCAACAGTAATTTCGGTTGAAGAATACAATGAAATTTTAGGAATTTAATGTTTCAGGAAAAGAATAAAAATATGTTATCCAAAATTAATTTGAAACAATTTTTTCTGACGGACATATTCTAAACTAAGTTATTCTCAATTTTTGTAATGTTGGCTGCCAGGTTTTTTGACCCTGGTAGCCAGCATTTTAATTCAGGCGATTAAATATAACCAAAATGAAACGTTATCCACTTCCGGATTTATTAAAAGGATTTGCAGTTTTTCTGATCGTTCCGGTTCATATACTGGAATTATTTATTGATTATTCTGGCAGTGAAAGTCTCTTTGGGAAAATCCTGCTTTTCCTGGGCGGGCCAATTGCAGTGCCTGTGTTTATGATTGTTATGGGCTATTTTTTAGCAAAAAAACAAAAGTCGTTTTATGTTAATTTTTCAAGGGGAATAAAAGTTTTTGTTGTTGGTTTTTTATTGAATATTGGACTCAATTTTCATTTACTGCTGAAAATCAAATTTGCAGGCTGGCAGTTTAATCCACTTGAATATATTTTTGGCGTTGACATTTTGTACTTCGCCGGACTAAGTATCATCTTAATTGCTTTTCTGAAGACATTAAAAAAAGGACAAGCCTGGGTTGCAATAACAATGGCTTTACTTGTAATTGTACAGACAGGTTTTTTGAACCAAAAATTTATGGTAAGCGAGCAAAACTACCTTTTACCCTTTATTGCCGGAACTTATTCATGGTCATACTTCCCCCTTTTACCCTGGCTGGCCTACCCATTGGCCGGCTTTGCATTTTTTCATTTCGAAAAGAAAATAGTTGCATTTTTAAAACAACAAAAAATTGTTTCAGGAATTATTCTTGCAGGAATTTTGGCAGCTGTTCTTTACTTCAGTAAAACAGGTTTTGAAACTACAATAAACCTGAGTTTATATTACCACCACACATTTTGGTTTTCACTGTGGGTGTTTGGGATTGTGATTTTGTGGACTTTTTTTTGGCGTTTTATCCTGAAAAATTTTCCAAATACATATGCATGGAATTTTTTCATGTGGCTTGGAAAAAATATTACGCTTTTCTACATCATTCAATGGCTGATAATTGGAAATATTGCTACTCAAATTTATCAGACCCAGACTATCGATAGTTATGTTTTCTGGTTTGTCGGAATTTTTTCAGTAACAGTTTTACTCACCTGGCTAATCGAAAAAACAAATATTAAACTGGCAGGATAGTTAGGTAAAAAATTTTAATCGATCCTCTTTTTATCCTGTATTTTTAGTTAAAAGGAAACAATGGTTTTCTCTGACATATCAGAACAACTTCTTATTAATTTAAGAATGAAAAAATCATAATATTTTTTGCTTAAAATAAAACTAATGTTCAGTTATTTCATTTTAACAGACCAAGCGTTTTTATAAAGAAAAACCTTTATTTAGCCTTTAAAAAAAGGAAAAATGAATTTATTAAAGAGCTTATTTACAATCAGTTTTAATTAGATATTTGTTGCATTTATTTCTGAATTTCGCGCAAGTTTTTTGCTGCCGGAGTGTCTATTATTAAAACCAATTTTGGTTAAATCATTTAAATATCATTACCATGAAAAAATTAAGTTTTAGAATCGCGGTGGCAGCTTTCCTTATCGCAATTGGCACAATGAGTCTCAGCGCTCAAATCGGCAGAGGTGGAGTATGTCTGAACACTGGCGTTACAACAGTAGTTAACAGAACATGTCCGGTTAATTTAACAGCAGATCAGCAAGCAATACTTGATGTTCTGCGCGTTGAATTTCAGGCTGAAATGGATGTATTAAGGTCAGAAATGAGGTCTGCAACTTTCATCGATAAGTTGGCCATTCGCAAAACGATGGTAGAGCTAAGAACCGCACATCTGGCAGAAGTAAAAGCACTCCTTGAAGAGTGGGGACTATAAGTCTTTATAAGCAAATTTTAAAAACCAGAATAACTTGTTTCTGAAATAAAATCACAAGTTACAAAGCCGAATTGTATTACACAGTTCGGCTTTTGAATTTAAATTATTCCTGTATTCAAACCCGATAAATTTTCTTTTGAGAACATCTAATTATTCAAATTATAAATTGAAATCTGAACATCATTTTGTTGGGTTGCATTGAATCGTGCTTTAAGTTTGGATTTGCGTAAACCTGCTTTGTATAATCGCTCATTTTGAAAGTAAAGTTGAGCAATTACAACTGAGCTAAACTGAACTAAAAATATTTTATAATTATAGTTATTGCACATTTTTGTGTTCAATTGAACACAAAAAAATATTGAAAATGCTTGAAAACAGTTATTTAATATTATTGAATTACCAGTTTTTTTGCCGGAGTTTTCGAATTTCCAAATTCAATAAAATAAACATAAACACCGCTCTCAAAGCGACTTACATCCAGCATTAAATGGTCGGTGTGGTTATCTACAGTAAATTGTTCAACTTGTCTGCCCGAGTTATCGATAAGGTGTAAGGTTGCCTGATTTACATTCCCGGGTAAAGAATAAGCAACTTTTATGGATTTTGATGCAGGATTTGGAAAGGCATTCAGCAAAATATCAGGTGATTCTTCTTTCAATAATTGTGCTGAAACCACTGTTCCGGGTAAACTGAAAATGTTGGTCCAAACCTTTTCAGGAAAAACAGAAAAATCATAACAATATGAAAAAAGCTTGTAGGTGTTTTCGCTGGTTTGATTGATGTAATTATACAGTGCGCCATCGATAAAAGTTATCTGCGAACCGTCATCATTAATAATTTTACTGTCATAATCATAATAAGCCTTTGCCGAGTTGTAACTGTAATACGAACAAAGCAGCTCAATTCCCGAATCTGTATCAAACAACTTTTCCGACATAAACTTGATGTCGGAAAGATAAAAACCACCCGGAATGTTACAACTAATTGTTTTGTACAACGAATGGTCGGTGTTATACAACCGGCATTGACCGGCGGGAACGTCCATTAAAAAATATTTGTACCCCAATGTTTCGAGTTTTACTACCGAAGTTGAATATTCATATTTTTTATCGAGTGTTACCTGAGCATTTGAAACGGTTAAAAAAAGCCCTAATAAAAGGCTGGTTGATATTAATTTTTTCATAGCATTGGTATTTTAAAGTTCTATTTTATCAATTTCAATCCTTCGTTTGCCGAAGCATCGTTTGGATTATACAATTTTACTTTGTTGAATAAAATCTTTGCATCATTGTTCTTACCCAGAAAATAGGATGTCCAGCCTAACATCAGCAAACCATCATAACCAAACGGGTATAAATCAACTACTTTTTTGAAAAGCGGATAAGCACTATTATAGTCTTTGCGCCCGTAATAAACCAATCCCAAACGATAAAGCGCCACCGTATTCTGAGGATTTACTTCCAGAATTTTATTGTAGAGTTCAATTACATCATTCCATTTTCCCTGTGCAGCTTTTGGTAAAATCAATCCAAAACGGGCTTCTTCGGAATATGGTTTTAGTTTTTGTGCAGCTGAATAAAAAATTACAGATTCATCGAACAAACCAGCATTGTACTTTAACCAACCCAGCCGGAGGTTAATTTCGTACGATGATTCATCCATAACTGTTTTTAATTCATCAATTGCCGCCGAAAAATCACCATTTTTTTCGGCAGCGTAACTTTTCGAAAATGCGGTTTCCAATGCAGCCTGATTCACCTGAGCAACTGAAGACAATGTATAAACTGCCAGTATTAAAGCAATAAATTTTCTTTTTAAAAATTCCATGATATTCCACCTGTTAATGTATGTTTTGTATAATCGTATTCCATTGACCTACCGGGTATTCCACCGGAATAAACCTGATATTTTTCAAATACATTCTGATTAATGTATCGCAGAACAAACTGATATCGTTTGCCTGTTGGGAAATAAAGACTTCCCGTAAATTTCTGTTCCGACCTGCCTGGAAAATTAGCTACAACATAACCAGCCGGTTCGATAAAATTTTTCATATCGCCATTTAAATACTGACCATAAAAATGAACCGGCCCCAGTTGTACACCTCCCGAAATTCCAAAAGTATTATAGCCAAAACCATTTTCTGTGTCGTTTTTAAAATACACACGTGGAGTGAAATATAAGTTTGTATTTGAGAGTGGATACCAGGTAATCCAACCCGAGAGTTGCGTAAAACCGTTGTTGTAAATATTTGCAAGGTTAATTTCAGCACCGGGAGAAAAATTTCCCAAGTGAGTCCAGGTTGAGGTTGAAAAAATGAAATCGGTAAACTTCACATTTGAATTGTAAAATGTATTTGGATTATAATCGCCCAAAACCAAATCCGAATTTCCCCAAATTACGTTCATTGATGCAGAACCGTACCATTTTTTTTTCAAGACAAAAACCGGATTGATAAAATATTGATTCTGTGCAACTTTAACTGGAAATGAGTATCGTGATCCCCAAAATACCTGTTCTTCGCGGTCAATTCCGAGATGCGTAAAATTATGATTCAAAAATAATCCGGGTGCAATTTGGTGGCTGTAATCAAACGTTTCGAAATGATAATTTTTTAATATGTAAGCTTCACCGTAATCTGAACCAACATTTATTTCCTCATCAAATGAAGTTCCGTTTAGCTTATCGAATTCGGGATTAAAACTATATCCAACCTCCGCTGCAGCCCGAAGTGGTTTCATTTTCTGATAGTAGATTTTTTGCTTGAAAGCGACTGAAAATTTATCGGCTATTTTCGATGCTTCAACGATTCGCCCACTATATATTAAACTGTAATATAAATATTCTTGCAGCCATTCAAAACTTTTGTCGTTTTCCCATGCTTTCAGAAACCAGTCGGTAGCATTTCTGTATTTTTTCAAATTATAAAAGGCAATTCCGGATCGTACCTGCAAATAAAAAAAATCGATTCCCTGATCGCGTGCTTCAGCCGAAAAATCGATAAGTTCATTCCATTTTTGTTGTTGGTAAAGTTCGAATGATAAGCTATCAACCTCAACATAACTCAGTTTTTTTTGTGCCGAAACAGCAAACAAAAAAAGCAGTAAAATGACTGTTAATCCAATTCGTTTTGACATAATATTTTGATTCTAGCCTCTTTAAACTCAACCGAAATTTCGATTTCGCCCTCCTGATTAATTTTCAATGCTGAATGAAATTCGCTATTTGCATTTCCCAATATTTTTTTGATGATAATTGTATCCATCTGAATATCCCCCGATGATAGAATATCGCCTGATTCTTTCATTTTCAGTTCAAAATCTACTTTTAAAAACAGGTACAACGGCGCAACAAAATCCTGTAAAACTTTGAGCAAACCGCCAAACATTTGATTCAACGGAATAGTGTCTGTAATTTTACTGTTTGGCAAAAAACCAAGTGGAACTTTATACAACGATAAATAAAACCAGTAAAGTGCTGAATTTTTCGTTCCCGTAAAATTTGTAAAGTAATGCAAATTGCCATTATTGTATAAAAAAGCCAAACCTCCATCCTTTTCACACCTTATATACGTTGTATTAAAAACGTCGGTTTCCACCACCCATGAAAAGGTTCCGGCATGTTTTTGCCATTTTTTAATTTCTGAATTTACTTCAACATTTACTTTTAAACGCTGTCCGGGAATAAAATGGAGTGCCTTTGCCAAAACCGCATTAATTGCCGGACTTGTTATAATTTGGTCTGTTTTCGGAAATTCAAAATTATTGAGCGTAAAACTGTTTCCCGTTTTAAGCAAATAGTGCCCAAAAGGGTAATCCAGAGTTTTGGATCCAATGTGCGGTGTAAGTTGAAATTGAAAATGAAGATGAGGATATGGCGACCTGCCGGAATTTCCGCAGCGCCCTATTTGCTGTCCTTTTTTTACAAAATCACCCGCTTTAACTTCAAGTGAATGGTATTTCAAATGACTCAAATTGGCATACAAATAATCGTTGTGCTTAATAATTACAGTATTTCCCCAGTTTTGTTTTGTATTTACATTTCCAATAACATTATCTTGTATTGTATTTACTGCTTCAATAACAATTCCGTCGAAAGGAGCGATTACCGCTTTTCCAAAGCAAAAATAGTCTTCAGCAAAATCACCTGTATTTTTAAACTGTTTTCCACTTCTGTCGGTAATGATAAAATCCCAGGCATGACGCCAGGCTTCTTTGTGGGTAAGTTCACCATTGTGGCCCTGACTGACTGTCCATTCTCCAAAAAATGGCAACGATGCTGAAACCGGAAATGCTGCCGGAAACCTTTTGACGTTTCCTGAATACAAATAGAGATTTTTTTCGGGTTTACCCAGTTGAACAGGGGTTTCTACCAGTAATTTTGGCCTTTGTTCGCGAAATTTAAGTGCATACAAAAACATTAAAACCACAGCATTAAAAGGCAACGAATAGGGCGAAATTTTAAAAATAGAGAGTATTTGTTGTGTGCTGGTTGTAATCAGAACAACAGCAGGTAGCAAAATGATAATCCACCCGTAACTTACCTTTCCGGGAACCAGAAAATAGCCCCCCAATGCAATCGCAGTTAAAATATAGTTAAAGCCAATAAAAGTGTATCCAAGTGAAATAAACTCAATACCAACGATTTGATAGAAAATATAAGCAACTGAAAAACCAAGGATTGAAAGAACGAAAGTAATCCGTGAATAAATTAATAATCCAAGTGAAATTATAATACCGGCTAACAAATGGGTTTGAAAAAAAATAGCACCCAGTGAATGAAAATATATTTTTATAAAAGTTGAACGGATATTATTTTGCAAAAATTCATAAAAATCAATGAACGATTGGCCACCAAGTGCATACAATTCATTATAGGTAAATATTCCGCGTTCGCTGATGTTTAAAGCGGTTAAACTGTTTCCCGAAAGCGCAACGATCCAAATGGCAATTAAAAACGGTACACTTAAAAATGGCAACCCATATTTCCCTAATACTCCCTGAAAAACGACAGTCATAAAGAAGCTTAAAATTGCAGAAATGATAATCAACAGAAATACCTCGGAAGATGGCTGATAAATTAAACCTACACCCAACCCCACCAGCAAAGCATTAAAACCATATAAACCCGATACAAAAAAGTATTTGTTGTACCCCAAAAACCATGCAAGCGCATTGGCAATTAAAACCGCAATTAATCCACCCACACCTGCTCCGTAATCAAAAAAACTAATGACGAGCAAAAAAACAGCCAGCAATTTCGAGGTGGAAAAAAATACCTGCGAATAGCTGTTTAATGTTGATTCAAGAAATTCTTTACCACTTAGGGTGCTGATTTTCATCGTCTATCTTTTTGGATTCAGTTCAAAACTTTGCAATGATTCCAGGTTTTCTTTTTTTCTGATAATATGTGTTTTTCCGTCTAAATCAATCAAAACTACGTTAGGTCTATAGGTTATAAACTGCATCCATTGTGTCATGTTGTATGCTCCAACCCTTTCAATAACCAACTGGTCGCCAACTTTGGCCGAAGGAAAATTTATCGCATCGCGAATTACATCAATGTTCATACACAAAGGCCCATAAATGGTTGACTCTTCCACATGGCTTGAAACATCTTTACTTGGATAAACACCCAAATTATACCAAAATGTTGTAAACAACAGGTTTACGCCAGCATCAATTACCATAGTCCGACGGCCGGCAATGGAACGTTTGTTCGCCAGAACAGTTGTGAGAAGGTAACCTGCATCGTCAATTAATGCACGACCTGTTTCCAAAAATAGTACCGGTAAATTTTCGTGCGGAATTTCAGAAGAGATAATTGCATTTGAAATCGCTTCGGCATAATCGTCAAAAGAGGGGCAGGTTTCAGATCCCGGCATATATGCACCTTTTAAGGTGTTTTTTGATGCAAATCCTCCTCCCAAATCAACATATTTCAGCCATTTGTCGAATTTACGATGAATAGCCATGTACAAATTTGATAATTTTGAAGCTGCAACTGCATATGCTGAAGTTGACATGATGTATGTTCCAATATGGGTGTGTAAACCAATCATTTCAAGGTTTTCAGCCAGCATTATGCGGTTGATTGCATTCCAGGCCTCACCATTTTCGTAGTTAAATCCAAAACGATCCCATATTGGATAAATTCCTGCATCAAGATTTACACGAATTGCAACACGCGCTTTTTTGTTGAGTTTACGTGTGGTTTCAATCAGTAAATACAATTCATCAAAATGATCGATGTGGATGCAGGCATTGTGATTGATTGCCATGGTTAAATCTTCCTCCGATTTTTCGGGTCCATTAAATAAAATGTTCGAACCGTTTACCCCGAGTGAGAGAGCTTTCTGGAACTCAAATCCTGAAACAACCTCAGCCCACGAACCTTCATCATGAAAAATACTACAAACTGCATCGAGATAATTGGTTTTGTAGGACCATGCAAATTGTACCCTTGGATATCGTGTTTCAAATGCTCTTTTTGCTTCAGAAATTGTATTGCGAATTGTGTTTTCTGAAAGCACAAATAATGGCGATCCGTAATCTTCCATAAGTTTTGAAACAGGAATTGCATCGATTGACGAAATTATCTTTTGTTTTGTGGCCAACCCAAATTTATTGGGTACACCTGCTGTTATTTTGCTGATTACTGGTTTCTCGTATTTTAACTTCTCCATGTTTTTTATTTTTAAATTTCTTTATTCATTGATAATGCCGCGAATTTTTCCAAATCCACAATCATATCGTACGAATATCGTACGAACATTTTTCCAATTTTATATTCTGACATCGGGTTAACTTCCATTCCAAGAGCCAGTTTTATTAAAGCTTCAGGAATATTTTGCCCTGCACCAACAGCAAGGTAAACCCAGGCAGGAATGCGCGGATTTATTTCAATCAGATAATATTCACCGTTTTTGGTTTTAATAAGCTCTAGTTCCATTCCACCTTTCCATTTCGTTTTCTGAATTAACATTCTGGTTAGTTCCATCATTTTTTCATCGGCGAGAGTAATTCCGCTCCAGGCTTTTCCTTTATCTGTAATATATTGTTTGCGCATGGGCACAGCAGCAATTGTATTTCCCTGGCCATCGCCAAGTGCAATAACATTTACCTCGGTACCTTCAACAAATTCCTGTGCAATTACCGGAAATCCCCATTTTGCAGATACTTTGTAAAATGCCTGTTTTACCTGCTCTTCATTGCTTGCGCGATAAGCATCATAAAACTGACCTTTTATCATAACCGGATAATCAAATTTCTCTTCAATTTCAGAAATCTGTCCAATGGTTCCCATGTTAATACTACCGGGTACTTTTACTCCATATTTTTTGCCGTATTCAGGCAGTTTATCCTTGTCGCGCTCCTGAAATTGTTTTATGGTTGGTAAAAAAGTGTGGATTCCTTTTTCAAGTAAGCGCTGTTCATTTTTCATAAACGAAAAAAGTTCAGCATCAAAATTAGGAATCAGCACATCAATTTTTTCCTGTTGATGAATATTTTCAATTCGCTCAATCAAATCATCTGAACCTGCTGAAGGATATGGGATTTGAAAGATACGATCGCACAAACCCTCCATATAAATTCCGGGTTCAAGGTTTTCATACACCAATCCAATAACGCGTACATCAAACTCTTTTGAATCTTTTGCACCGCGAATTACCGGAACACCGGGCCCCGGATTATCGGTATTGTTGAGACCTGTTACTGCAATTGTGATTTTTTGCTTCGTCATATACTTATGTTTAAACGAAATCCAGCGGATTACCCTGCAAAGTAATTTGATGATGTTTCAATAAGGCACAGAATTCATAAAAATCCTTCTCAAAAGTAAGGTCGTCAACTTCGTATTTTTGAAGGAAGTTGGATCTGATTTCTTCGAAACTGTGGTTATCCTTTATTAATTTAATCATTTCAATACCGGCAGGATTGAGATTGAATGAATCACCTGTATTTGAATTAAACACAAATCCATTGTCGCTGATTTTTATTTCTTCTGAAATTTTCATTTTATATATATTTTGTACTGTAAGATTTGTACGATTTCAATTTGACACTTCATATACGGAAAACTTGCACCAGATAAAAAATTATTTTCTTGCGATTAATAAAGGTACGAAACCATTTTTTATGTCTTCCAAATTTTTTAAAAATAGAATACGTGTGCCGATACAGGGAGAATTGCGAAAATTGAAAATTTAACCAGCGTTTTAATGAATTCGCTGCAATTGAAATTTAATGTGAAGGAGAAATAGAAGATTGCTGAAGGAACATATTCATTATCAAAGTGATTGTATTAATTTACATTCGAAACGATTTTATTTAAACCATATATTTCAAGGGCTTCTTTATTTAGCAAGTTTATTGCTTCTCCATAAGAATTTAAGCCCCTGCATATTTTTACAATATTAATTTTTGAATTAGGTTTATCTACATGTTCAGCAAAAACGGGCGAGCTAATCCTGAATTTTTTCCCTGGAATAATAACTTCCTTTTCATAATCGTATTTAAATTCTTTATGAACTGCAAAAACAAATTCAAGTCCCGAACCTCCAAATTTAATTTCATAAAACCTTGAATAAATGACATATATTCTGCCATTGGGCATTCCGTAGTAAAGCGCTGGAAAGGCAATTGGCAAATAAGATGCATTTGCCCGGTGAATAAGTTTAGCTATTGTTTGCATACTATTCGAATTAAGATTAGATAAATCTGTTACTTAAATCAGATGGCAAACCCAACCCACAATCGTGCGTTTTTCAAAAAAGTAGAATAAATATTAGCGTCTCTGTAATCAATATATTCTGAATGTATAGAAAAGGTTACCCTGCACTTGAAAAACTGTCAGCCCAAACATGGGTTAAATCAGCTAATTAAATAGCAAATTGTCTAATTTGTCAACTCATTCTGAATTACATGAACTTATTGTTCATTCAGAATATTTTACAATTCAATATTTTCCTTCACCTCCAAAAAACAGTTATTCACCTATTTTAAATACACGGTCATCCAACTTTTTATTCTCCTTAAAAAGTATTTTCTCAATTTTGAATCATTATTAACAAATAAACAATTTTAGACATGGAAACGTTTTATGTCTAAAATGTTTCCGTTTATTTACTGCAATATTTATTAAAAATAAAAAATGGATGACGAATTAGTTTTAAACGATCCCAAATTAAGGGCAATACTCGATCGGATAATCGAATTGTTTTATGAATTTGGGATCCGGAATTTAAACATGGATGATATCAGCCGCAAACTGAAAATTTCGAAAAAAACACTCTATCAATACTTTAAAAGTAAAGAAGATTTAATTGAAAAACTTTTCTACTACGATGAAATGAAATGGAGTGAAAAATTATCGAAGTGCAAATTAGACGATTTGAATGCAATCGATATTTTAATCCAGGTCAGTATTTTAGTTGCCGACGAAATGAGCAGGTTAAACACGCAACTAAAGTTTGAATTGAAAAAATACTACGAGCCTATCTTCAATCAATTTATTCAAAAAAAGCACAACCACATTTTTAACCGAATCAGTATGAACATTCAAAAAGGAATCAGTGAAGGACTTTATCGTCCGGATGTAAACGTAGAACTTACTGCAGGTTTATATGTGAGAAACCTTGTTGAAATGCATGAAAAAGATTACTGCATGGTGGAAAATATTTCATCTGACCAGGTTTTTGAAGCGATGTTCGAAAACCATATTCGGGCAATTTCTACCGCAGAAGGGATTGAATATTTCGAAAAACGTAAATCAGAAATAACTCAAGCAAATAAAAAAGATTAATAACCAATAATTTTCAATAACAATGTTCAGAAAACAAAAACAAACACTTTTGCTACTATCCGTATTTCTTATTGGAACATTTGGATTAACAGCACAGGAGTCTATTCAATTATCACTGGAGAAAGCGCTTCAAATTGCACAGGAAAAAAACACAAATGTGTTGAATTCACAACTCGATTTGGAAATTGCGCAAAAGAAGATTAAAGAAACAATTGCAATGGGACTGCCTCATGTCGATTTAAAATCTGCCTATCAGTTTTTGCCAAAAGTACCAACTTTGAGTTTTGCAATGCCTGGAGACGATCCGAATGCACCGCCGGCTGAGCCAATTGAACTGGGCGTGAAACACAACTTAACGACCGACATTACAGCTTCTCAACTTATTTTTAATGGGGCGTATATTGTTGGTGTTCAGGCTTCAAAAGTGTATTACAATCTGTCGCTTCAAAACGATGAAAAAACAAGGTTGGATGTAAACGAAACTGTAACCAACACTTACCAAATGATTCAACTCTCGGAAGAAAGCCTGAGTATTTTAAAGCAAAACCTCGAAAACGTGTTAAAAACGAAATACGAAATTTCGGAAATGTTCAATCAGGGTTTTATGGAAAAAACAGATGTTGACCAGCTTGAAGTAACTGCCAATATTTTGCGTAATTCGATAAATCAGGTTGAAAGCAACCTCGACATGTCATACCGTCTGTTAAAAATTCAGTTGGGAATGGAGGAAACCACATCAGTCGCACTCTCAGACAGCACTGACTCTTATGAATTATTAATGTTGGAAAGCAATCAATTGGTACAGGAACAATTTATGCTTGAAAAAAATGTTGATTACAAACTTGTATTGACCTCAAAAGAGCTTGCTGAACTAAACCTAAAAGTTGAAAAAAGCAACTATTTACCTGTGATCAATGGGTTTTATAATCGTACACAAAAACTCAATTCGCCGGCTTTCGATTTTACACCTAAAGATTTGTTTGGCGTTAACCTTAGCTTGCCTATTTTCCACAGTGGTCAGCGAAAAGCGCTTATTGATCAAAGAAAACTGGAAGTTGAAAAGTCAGAAAATACACGTCGGTTTATTTCAAGCAGCTTGATTATGCAGGCAAACCAACTGAAAAATGAAGTTGATATAAAAGCGGAGAGGTACAAAAACCAAAAACTGAGTAAAGAGCTTTCCGAAGAAATTTACCAGCGCACCCTTGAAAAATACAGACAGGGAATGTCAACAAGTCTCGATTTGATGAACAGCCAAAACCAGTTCCTTACAAATCTTACCAACTATTACCAGTTCATGTTCGAATTGCAGGGTGCAATAACAAAACTCGAAAAACTATACAATATCAATCAGATTTCAAATTAAACATTGATTTCAAACACTTTAGAATCATCGAAAATAAAAATAAATAGAAATGAAAAAACTTATTTACTCCGCAATTGCAATTGTATTTTTGGTTTCGTGCAGCCAAAATACCGACAAAAAAGCCGAACTGGAAAAACTGAAATCGGAACGCGATCAGCTCAATCTTAAAATTGAACAACTTTCTGCCGAAATTAATCCATCAGGTGAAAAGGCAGAAATAAAAGGAATACCCGTATCAGTTACCGATGCCGAAGGCTGTGTATTCAACCATTTTATTAAGGTGCAGGGAATAGTTGACGGCGATCAGAATATTGCTGTAAGCCCGCAGATGGCCGGACTTGTAACAGCTGTTTATGTGCAGGAAGGAACACAGGTAAAAAAAGGACAGGTAATGGCCGAACTTGATGCTCAGGTTTTGAAACAAACCATTGAAGAAGTAAAAACCCAGCTCGAACTTGCAAATAATATTTTCCAAAAACAATCTGCCCTTTGGGACAAGAAAATTGGCAGCGAAGTTCAATTCCTTCAGGCAAAAAACTCAAAAGAATCACTCGAAAGGCGTTTGAGTACAGTTGAAGAACAGATGAAGATGGCACAAATTATTTCGCCAATTTCAGGTACTGTTGAAAGTGTCCCGCTCCGCGTTGGGCAAATGGCATCGCCAGGTGTTCCCAATTCCATTATCAGGGTAATCAATATGAGTGTGGCTAAAATTAGTGCAGAAGTATCAGAAGCACATTCCACAAAGATAAAAGATGGCGATATGGCAATTGTAAGTTTCCCCGATTTAGGCAAGGAAATTGAAACAAAACTTAGCTTTACAAGTCGATTTATTGACCCTACAAACCGCACATTTAGAGTGGAAAGCAAAATTTCATCAAAAGAAATCGGACTCCGTGCCAACATGATCGCATATCTAAAAATTAAGGACTACACAAACGAAAACGCATTTTGCATACCGGTTACTTATGTGCAGGGAAACCAGGGAAGCAAGTTTATTTTTATTGCCAAACAAAATGGCAATGAATGGATTGCCGAAAAAAGAACCATAAATACCGGCATGGATTACGATGGGACAGTTGAAGTTTTGGAAGGAATTACCGCTGGTGATAAAATTATTACTGCCGGATTCCTGAACCTGACTGAAGGTCAAAAAGTAACTTTCTAATTTTTCAAAAAATTGACAAATTATGATGAAAGAAAATAAGTTCAAACAGTTTTTCGCAACAAGCTGGGCTATTGACAACCGCACAAGTATTTATGTGCTTGCCATTTTTATTTCCGTGCTTGGTTTGATGAATTACTTTGCAATACCAAAAGAGCAGTTTCCACAGGTTGTTATTCCATACATCGTTGTAAATACAGCCTATCCCGGAACTTCGCCCGAAGATATCGAAAACCTTGTCACACGTCCGCTGGAAAATGAGTTGAAATCGATTTCTGACGTAAAGAACATCACAAGTAATTCAGTTCCCGATTTCTCTTCAATTATTGTTGAGTTCGACCCCGATCTTTCAATTGAAACGGCAAAGCAACGGGTGCGTGATGCAGTTGACAAAGCAAAAAGTGAATTGCCCACCGATTTACCGAACGAACCAGATATTATGGATATCGACATTTCGGCAATGCCGGTTATGTTTCTCAATATTTCAGGTGATTTTGATCTGGACAAGTTGAAGCACTTTGCTGAAATAGCACAGGACAAAATTGAAGGCCTGAAGGAAATTACACGCGTTGACATTGTTGGCGCACTTGACCGCGAAATACAAATTGATGCCGACATTTTTAAAATGCAGGCAGCAAAAGTAACTTTTAGCGATATTGAGCGCGCTGTATCAATGGAGAACTTGACCATTTCGGGCGGAATTTTAACCAACAACGGAGTTCGGAACACTGTTAGGGTTGTTGGTCAGTTTAAAGACGTTGAAACATTACGGAATATTGTTGTGCACTCGTCAAGCGGCGCTTTTGTAAAGTTAAGTGATATTGCAAAAATTAACGACAGCTTTAAAGAACAGGAAAGTTTTGCCCGTTTGGATGGCAAAAATGTAATTACTTTGAACGTAATCAAGAAAAACGGCGCCAATCTTTTAGATGCCTCTGACCAGATAGTTGATATTGTTGACGACCTTAAAAAAACACAATATCCGCAAGGAATGGACGTAACCATCACCGGCGACCAAAGTCTTCACACACGAAACACACTCGAAGAGTTGAACAATACAATAATTATCGGTTTTATTCTGGTAACTATTGTGCTCATGTTTTTTATGGGATTTACAAATGCATTCTTTGTAGGGTTATCAGTGCCACTTTCCATATTTTTAGCCTATTTGGTAATTCCCGGCTTGGGTTTCACAATGAACATGATTGTGATGTTCGCTTTTATTTTTGCCCTCGGAATTGTGGTTGACGATGCAATTGTTGTTATCGAAAATACACACCGACTGCACCGTTTCAACCCCGATATAAATATTGCTGCAAAGAAAGCTGCGGGTGAAGTTTTTATGCCCATTTTATCGGGTACACTCACCACATTGGCGCCATTCTTTCCATTGGCATTCTGGCCCGGAATTGTAGGCCAGTTTATGCATTATTTGCCTGTAACACTCATAATTACACTTTTTGCTTCGCTATTTGTAGCATATGTTTTTAACCCGGTATTTGCCGTTTCGTTTATGAAACATGAATACGATGAAGATTTTCAAAAAGGAAGTGGGTGGCGGAAAATCAAAATCAGCATAATTATAATGCTGGCATTTGCTGCTATTTTCTATATCACCAAAATATATGGAATAGCCAATTTCCTTGTATTTGCAGTATTGCTTGTTCTGCTTTTCCATTTTGTTATCAAAAGAGCGATCGACTCGTTTCAGAATAAATTATGGCCCTGGGTTTTGAGGGAATATGAACGGGAACTTCGAATGATATTGTTAGGCAGCCGCCCGGTTTGGATTTTGGTTGGAATGATCGGGTTGTTTTTTGTAACCATATTTATAACAGGAGCTGTAAAACCAACAGTTTTATTTTTCCCGAACAGCGACCCGAACAACATTTATGTGTACATAAAAATGCCAGGTGGAACCGACCAAAATGTAACCGACAGTGTTACAAGAATTGCCGAACAACGCGTTTACAAAATAATGGGGGAAAACAATCCCGATGTTGAATCTATTATTTCGAACGTTACAATTGGCGCCGAAGAACAAGGATTTACAACAACCGGAACGCCATTTAACCGTGGAAAAGTTTCTATCAATTTTGTTGAACACAAACACAGAACTTCTGAATACAGCACAACCGAATATCTCGAAATGCTGAGAAAAGAGATTGTAAATATTCCGGGAGTTGAAATTACTGTGGATAAAGACCAAAACGGGCCACCAACCGGGAAACCAATAAATATTGAGGTTACAAGCGAAGATCTTGAAGATCTTATTGTTGATGCCTATGCTTTCCGCGATTATATTGATTCGTTGAACATTCCAGGTGTTGAAGAATTGAAATCGGATTTCGAAATGAATTCGCCTGAAATAATTGTTCAAATTGATCGCGACCGTGCACAGCGGTTGGGAATTTCTACCGGACAAATCGGGCTTGAAATACGCACAGCCCTTTACGGTAAAGAAATTTCGAAACTAAAACAGGATGAGGATGAGTACCCGATTATGCTCCGCTATGATGAAAATGTACGGAAAAATATCAACTCACTTGTAAACCTCGAAATTACCTATCGCGATATGAATTCGGGAATGTTGCGCAGTATCCCGCTTTCAACCGTTGCCAAAATTGATTATACCTCGTCATATGCCGGAATAAAACGTTTAGACCAAAAACGTATTATTACAATTTACTCGAATGTGCTTTCGGGATATTCGGCCAACGACATTGTGCCAATCATAAACCGTGAAGCCAAAAGATTTAATCTTCACCCTGGAACTGAAATTAAACTGACAGGCGAACAGGAAGATCAGGCAGAAACAGCTGCGTTCCTTTTAAAAGCAATGGTTATCGCAATTGGTGCAATTTTCTTTATTCTGATTACACAGTTTGCATCGGTCAGCAAATCCCTTATCATCCTTAGTGAAGTTATTTTCAGTATAATCGGTGTTTTGCTGGGTATTATCATTTTCAACATGGATATCGTAATCATGATGACAGGATTGGGAATTGTTGCTCTGGGTGGTATTGTTGTGAGAAACGGAATTCTGATTGTTGAATTTATTGACGCCAAAAAAGCCGAAGGAATACCAACCCGACGGGCAATTATTGAAGGAGGAAAAACCCGTATGACCCCGGTAATTCTTACAGCAACTGCAACAATGCTTGGCTTGGTTCCGCTGGCAGTTGGCTTGAATATCAATTTTACAACCTTGTTTACCGAACTGAATCCACATATTTATTTTGGTGGCGACAACGTTGCTTTTTGGGGCCCGCTGGCATGGTCAATTATTTTCGGTTTGAGTTTTGCAACCTTCCTTACTTTAATGTTTGTGCCTGCTTTGTATGAACTCGATTATGTAATGAAACTAAAAATTGCACGACGCAAAAATCTGAAAAGAATTAAAAAGCTGAATAAGAAATAATATCAACCGGTTTTAAAATGCAAACGGCGGAAAAAGAAACTTTTCCGCCGTTTTTTTGCTCTGCCAAATCCCATTTGGCTTTAGTGAGGGTTTCACTCCAAGTGAAGCCCTCACTATTCGTAACGAAGCGCCTCCACCGGATTTCGTTTTGCTGCTTTCCATGATTGAAACGAAACCGTCAACAACGCAATTCCCAATGCCAGCAAACCTGCAAACCCAAAAATCCACCAGCTCAACTCAATTTTATAAGCGAAGTTTTCCAGCCATTTATTCATGGCAAAATATGCTAACGGGCAAGCCACTACAAATGCAATAACTACCCATTTCATAAAATCTTTGTTCAGCATGGTAAGAATTTCAGAAACTTTTGCGCCGTTCACTTTTCGCACACCAATTTCCTTTGTGCGGTGCTGTGTGATAATCAATGACAATCCGAATAAGCCAATGGAACAAATAAACAATGCAATTACTGTAAATATGCTTAAGAGTTTTGCCTGCAAAAATTCAGATTTATAAACCTGTTGATACATGTTTCCCACATATTTAAACTGAAAAAGGTACTCAGGAAAAAGCGAATTCCACACTTTCGACATATCGGCAATTGCTGCCTCCTGCATTTCCGGATGGTATGAAACCACAAAATTAATCAGCCACAAATTTTCGCGTTTAAACAATACAAGTGGTTCAATCTCTTTTTTCATGCTCGAAAGATGAAAGTCTTTTACAACGCCAATAATTTTTCCGCGTGGAATCTTTATAACTTCATCTCCACCTTGCGAAAAATTAAGTTTGAACTCTTTACCAACAATTTCATTCGGATTTGTATAGTTTAACCGACGCATGGCTGCTTCGTTTATAATATATTCTCCCGAACCATCAGCATCAGCATTTTTTTCATTAAAGTTGATTCCGCTTAAAAAATGTAGATTAAAAATAGATGCAAACGAATAATCGCATGGAAAAACGCCAATTCCATCAAATTGCTCTTCCTGTTTGCCGGGTTTATATCCTTCCAATTCGAATGGGAACATATCGTTTGCCTCACCACCCGGAGGCTCCATCATTGCCGAAACTGACTGAATGCTGTTATATTTCAACAATTCTTTTTTAAAAACCTCAAACTTTTGCTGAATACCTGAATGTACCGATTCCATGCAAATTATATTGTTCTCCTGCACACCCATGCCATTTTTGTAGGCAAAATCCGTTTGCCTCGAAATAACAAAAACGGCTATTATTAGCGCAATTGAGATTGCAAATTGAAATACAATTAAACCATTGCTGATTCCTCCGCTTTTAACTGTTAACCGGTTTTTTTCACCGGCATTAAAACGGAATGAGGAAAAAACGGATTTCAATACCGGCAACATTCCGAAAACCAGACTTAACATACTGAATACAAGAATCAAAAGGGCGATAAAAAGTAAATTCCCGGAAAGCAGGTTTAATCCAACAAACTGCACGATCAAAGAATTTGCCGGAACCGCAAAAAGTAGCGTGAGCAGTAATGTTGCCAGCATAATAATAAAACCTTCGAGAAAAAAATAATTGGAAACTGAGTATTTCGAAGAGCCCAGAATTTTATTCATTAAAAGGTATTTCGAACTGAATACAGCCATGCCAAGATTCAGGTTTGCAAAATTACTGACAGAAATAAGCAGCAAAATAAAAGCTGCAATTCCAAGTACATAAATGTTACGGATATTCCCGTTTGGTTCAATTTCACGAAGTTTGTTCGAATTCAAATGAATATCGCCAAGTTTCTGAAGATGAACTTCTGTTTTCATTTCCCGGGTTTTATCCTGCCTGTTTTCGGCTAAATAATTCGCGAATACTTTTTTTACATTTTCAGGATTTGCATTTTCTGTAAGCAAAAGATAGGTCCAGGCCCAACCAAACGTAAATTTGTCGGTTGCAGGAGTTGTAACAAAATCGGGGTGAAAATGGCTGTTCATCGGAAAATCTTTCATTACACCATTCACTGAGAAATTTTGTTCCTCACCATAAAATTGTCCGCTTGGTAATGTAAGCACCTCTCCAATTGGATTATTACGGCCAAAAATACTTTCAGCAAAAGTCTCTGAAATTACCATCGACGCCGGATTTTCAAATACTGTTAATTTATTCCCGATGATAAGTTCTGCATTGAAAACCTGGAAAAAAGTACTGTCGCATTCAAATGCCTGGTTAATGTTGTAGTATCTTTCGTTGTATTTCATTAAACCGCCACGCACCGGCCGCAACCTTACAAAATTTTCGATTTCAGGAATTTGCTCTTTTACATTTTGAATGTACCCCGGATTAACAATTCTGGCAAATTCCTTACCTCCCAGAAAATCAGGATCAGCAACTGTATAACGGTAAATTCTGTCGGCTTTTTCGTGGTACTTATCAAAAGAAAGTTCATTTTTTAAAAACAACGCGATAAAAACTATTCCGGTTAAAGCCAAACTCAAACCAACAACTTTTATTAAATGCAGAAATGGCCTTTTTAGTAAATTCCGAATTACAACTTTTAAAATCATAGCTTTTAAAATTACAAATTGTAAAAAACAAAATCCAAATAAATTCCAAATCATAATAACCAATTATTCAAACCTTTAGATTTGAATTTTTAATATTTTGAATTTGATTCATTTGAAATTATTTGTGATTTGAATTTTGCTTGTTGGTAATTATTCCTCTCTCACATATCCATCCTTCAACCTGATAATCCTGTTTCCATACTTTGCATTTTCTTCTGAATGTGTAACCTGAATGATTGTCATTCCCTCTTCGTTGAGTTTTTTCAGGAGTTTCATAATCGATTCGCCCTGTTCTGAATGTAAATTTCCGGTTGGTTCGTCGGCAAGAAGTAATTTTGGTTTGCCAATAATTGCCCGTGCAATAGCAACCAATTGTTGCTGCCCTCCCGAAAGCTGGCTGGGAAATAAATCTTTTTTCGCCACAATGTTAAAACGGTCGAGTAAATCGGCTACCAGCGCTTTGCGTTCTTTCCCTTTTACCCCGCGGTAAACCAGCGGCGTTTCAATGTTTTCATAAACATTCAGTTCGTCGATGAGGTGAAATGCCTGGAAAATAAAACCGATGTGACTGCGGTGGTACTGTACTTTTTGTTTTTCCTTGATTTTATGGGCCGGTTCGTCCCAGAAATAATATTCACCGGCACTGGGTTCATCCAGTAAACCAATAATGTTTAACAACGTTGATTTACCAGACCCGCTCGGTCCCATAACTGAAAGAAACTCGCCTTGTTTTACTTCAAGATTTACTCCCTTTAAAATAAACGTACGCTGAAATTTAGCGTCGTAATACTTGTCGATGTTTTTTAATTGTATCATGTCTTGAACTTTGATTTTACTGATTTTGTGATTGACTTTGATTTATAAATTTTTTATTCATTATTCTTTTGAAGTCGAGGCTTTTGCTTCCGAAATTAATTAACAGTCCGACTTCCAGATTGTACGCTTCCAAATAATTGATTGCCTGCGCCAAGTGGACATCTTCCAACTGGATAATGGCTTTAATTTCTACCATAATTTTTTCTTCCACAAAAAAATCGACACGACGTGTTCCAATTTCTTCCCCTTTGTACGAAAGTGGCATTTCAAATTCGCGTTGAACATTTATTCCCTGCAAACGAAACTCAATTTCCAATGCCCGTTGATAAATTACTTCCTGAAAACCGTTCCCCAAATGCTTGTGAACTTCAATGGCACACCCGATAATTTTGGAAGTTAGTTCAGAGTGTTTATATTTTTCGTTTATGTGCATGTTTTAAAATTTTATTATTTGTTTCATTCCTTGTCCTGAACCCCTGCCTTTGCCAGGCAAGTTAAATTTTTTATGATTTTGTGGTGGACTTTGATTTTTGTAAAGGGCGGAGCAGAGAACATGGATTTTTTTATTTTGCCCTGTACCCTTTTCTCTTTATTTTTCTTAATCATAGTTTTCACAATTATCATAAAAATCATAGTTCAAGACTTATTCATATCTAAGTGCTTCAACCGGATTAACACGCGATGTTCTGAATGAATGCAGCACAACTGTTGAGAGAACAACAATAGCCGCAATCAGGAATGCTACTGCAAAAACCCACCAACCAATACTGGTGCGAAACGCAAAGTTATTTAACCAACTCATCATAATGTAAAGGGTAACGGGAACCGAAAAGACTGCCGAAATAACAACTAGCAGTAAATTATGCCGGAAGAAAGAGTAAAGCACAGCCCCAACTGAACTTCCCAATACTTTTCTGATCCCGATTTCTTTTGTTCTGGAACGGACTGTAAAAAGTGTTAACCCAAATAGTCCAAATGCCGAAATTATTAATGTAAACAAAGCAAATATGGAAACAATAGTGCTCAGATTTTTTACGGATGCATATATATTTTTAAGCAAATCTTCGATAGTTGAATAACTGAAACCCTGGTCGGGGGCAATTTTTTCCCAGTCGTTTTTTATGGTAGGCAACAATTCGTCAAGGCTTCCAGGCCTGTACCGAACCGCAATCTGGTGAATATACTGATCGGTCATGTTTATTGCAGTTGGCGGAATATCAGTCCTTATTGAATGCAGGTTAAAATCTTTTACTATACCTATTACGGTTTGTCCCCCCACCAACTTCCCAATTGGTTCGTCGATACCAAGTTCTTTAACAGCCGTTTCATTCAGCAATACTGAACTTTTCAAATCACCCTGGAACTCTTCAGAAAATTCACGTCCTTCCAATACCTGTATCCCCATGGTTTTTATAAAATTATAATCGACCGCCATGCCTTCAACCTTTACTTTTTGGGATGGATCATTAGAATTCGGGTACATTGATGCCATTGAACCTTGCATTGGCAAAGCCTCCATAGTACCGGCAGCCATAATTACATTTGGGTTCGACTTGATGCTGTTCAGAAAAACCTGGTAACTTTTAAAATTGCGCCCCAGGTCAATCAACAGTATATCGTTGTTGTAATATCCGGGATCTTTTTGTAAAGCGTATTGATATTGAGATCGGATGATAAGCGTACTTGAAACAAATGAGCAAAAAATAACCAGTTGAACCAAAATAAGTGTTGACCGAAAAACCTGTTTTTGTTTTCCTGAATTCCCTGCTTTTTTCAAAACATCAATAACTTTTAAACGCGACAAGTATGTAGAAGTATAAAGTCCTGAAACAACACCAATTAACACGGTAAGAATGAGGTATATCAAAATATACACACCGATATTCGAATTAATAACCTGTAGTTTTGTTTCAAACAATTTTCCTGCATACGGTAAAGCAACGCGCATAAGAACAACAGCAACCGGAAGTACCATTAATGCCAGCAACATCGATTCGCCGATCAATTGTTTTCGTATGCTGAAATTATTTGCTCCATTGGTTTTGCGGATTCCTATTTCCTTTGAACGTTGCGTTGAAACGGCTGTTGAAAGAATTATATAATTAATGGAGGCAACCAATACTATAAGAAGAGCAATGGCAGAAAACAACCTGATATTTTTCATGTCACCCATTAATCCGGCATTAACGAGATTGTCTGATTTCAGATAAACATCGCTTAGGTTTTGTAACGAAAAAGTTCGTTTTATTCCGTTACCTGGATATTTTTTCTCCAGCTCCCGGAACTGGCTTTCAATATCATCCAACCTGGCTTTGTCAGTCAATAAAACCCAGGTTGTCCAAAAATCGAAACCCCAGTTGGTTTCGGCATCTGTTGCGTTAAACGCTGTATTTATGGGGCCAACTGTCCAGATGCTATTCACAAAACATTTGGCTCTGAAAGTAGAATTCACTGGAATATCTTCAAAAACGCCTGTAACCGTAAACATCTGTTCTTCGTTGTTCACCAATCCCACAATTCCTTTTCCTGTTGGTTCCTCACCGGGGAAAAACTTTTCTGCTATTTCTCTTGAAAGAACAATTGAATTTCTATCGTCGAGCAGTTTTTTCGCATCCAGACTTTCAGTTATGCGGATAGTGAATATGTCAAAAATCTCTGAATTGGTCGCAACAGCACCTGCAACAGTTATAAATTCTTCCCCCAGTTTGAGTTTTAAACTTCGCACATATTGTGCATTTGCCGCCCTTTCCACTTGTGGAAACTCCGCTTTTAATGTTGAAGCCAAAATATACGGAGCTCCCGGTTGAGTGGTATTAAATTCGGAATAATGGTTTAATACCCTGAATACTTGCTTTCGGTTTTTGTGGCAATAATCGTAACTGAATTCGTTAATAATAAAAAGCACGATTATAAACGAAGCGGCCAAAGCAATCGACAATCCCAGCAGGTTTATGGCAGCAAATACTTTGTTTTGTTTTAAAAAACGTAACGCCGATTTCAGATAATTTGTAAACATTTTATTTTTGGTTTTTAGTTGTTGATACTACAGGAATTAAAAAATCTAACTGAAATGAGTATTTTTGAATAAAACTTTGGAAAATGAAAACTATTAGTTTGAATGTAAGCGATAAAACTGCAGCTGTTATTGAAGGGATGAGCGAAGAGGAACTGAAAAAACTCAAAGAGAAAGTGGAATTGTATGTGTCAAATCCGGTTGATGAGCTTTTTGCAGTAATGGACGAAGCTGCTGAATATGCCAGACTAAAAGGGCTTTCTCCTGAGAAATTAGCCGAACTTCTGAAAATTGATATGGATGAAATGAACCGCACTTTAGGCCGTGAGAAATAACAAATGCGGTTAATACTCGATACAAATATTTTAATAAGTACTTTTGTTTTTAAAAGCGAAACAGCAAACATTGTTGTTCGGCATGCAGCAAAAAAACATACCTTACTTTTTTCAGAACCAACTTTTAAAGAACTTAAATCAACATTATTAAAACCAAAGTTTGCAGAGATTGCAGAATTATCAACCATCAGAAACTTTATATTCAATTTAGTAAGAATAGGAGAATTTATTGATCCCAAAGTAAAAATTTCTGAATGCCGGGATCCAAGAGACAATAAATTCCTAGAATTAGCAGTAGCCGCAAATGCTGATTGCATAGTAACGGGCGATAAAGATTTGCTTGTATTAAACCCGTTTCGCGGAATCAAAATCATATCTCCAGCAGATTTTCTCATTCAATTTTAGTTTTTAACTTGCGTAGTCAGGGTTTCACTTTGAGTGAAGCCCTGACTAATGAAGCTTAGCTATACATTATATCTTTTTCACTATTATTTCTGTTTTTATTCCACCCTTTTGCATTGCTTCTTTTAGTTGCTGAATTCTTTCCTCAGAAACATTTTGATACACATAAATGCTGGCAGAATAATTTGTCCCAACTTTCATTAACCAATTCTCAACGTATTTTGAAACTTCATTTAACGGAATGGATTCACTTAATACGTTTTGAATTTCATTCGGATAAAGAAACAACAGACATAAAGGAAGTGATGGCTTTTTATTTACATATTCACTGACTTCTGTTATTTTGATTCCAAGCTCTGAATAAACATCCATTACTGATTTTACCTGTTCCTTAGTTACACCTTCAAGGTATTGAATTGTTACCGCTAAATCATCCTTATAAATTTCAAAGTCTTTTTCAGCCTTTATTCTGATTTCTTCAAGATCGGGGCTATCCTTGTCCGGTTTTAACAGAATGCTAATCGATTTAAATCCCACATTGCTTTTTACACCTTCAATCCGAACATTTTTTTTATATAATAAATATTCTATATCCTTCTGTCCAGCCCGTGAAATATCTTCATAATTTACCTTTGCCCTGTAATATCCTTTGCTTCTTCGCCCTTTATTGAACTTGTCCAATTGTTCATTCCAGTATTTCAGATTTTCTTCAAATTCTTTAAATGTATTAAATTTGTGATTTTCAACTATTACAATCCCATTGCCATTGAACGTTATTTTGAACGGATCAGGTTTCGAAGGTTTTCTGTCAAAGGGCAACCATACACTTGGTGTCGGGGATTTTGGGAGTTCATAGAAAAACCAAACAGGAATGGCTTCGTTTATTGCTGATTGTTTTTCTTCATCCAAATCAAAATAATCTTTCCCGAATAAACTTTGGGCCTTTTCTTTTCTCACTTCCAAACAAGCCTCTCCAATACTTCTTAATGTATAATTTACAATTTCGCTGGAAGAAGCCAAATCGTGCCTGTAAGTAATAATTCCTTTCGAAACTTTCATTTTACCAATAACAGGAATTTCCTTCTCAATATAATCTGGCCCTTTCTTTTCATCAGGATTTATTCCGTTCAAATAATTTTTTACGATTTGTTTTACTTCCTTTTTTTCTTTAAGCTGATTTTCTATCAGAAACTCAAAGTGCCAGTTCATTAAAATCTCTAAACCATTGTTTGGTTTTTGCGAAGTAATACCTGAGTCAAACACGGGTTGAAAAAATCCCTTTCCTAAATTTTCGGAAGTCCACTGTGCAAGCCACTCTTCATCTTTGTCGAGGTATTTTGTCGGAATTGAATCATTGGTTTTTATTATTAATTCAGATTGTGCAAAAGTCTGAACCGCAGCAAAAACAAGAGGTACAAATAAAACTAACTTCCATTTTTTCATTTTTTTGTTTTCATATTGACATCATTTTTATTTCATTTAGTTCCGATTGGTTCTCCTCCCCCTCGGGATCCCGATAGTTATTGGGAAGAGGGGTCTTTCTATTCATACCGCAACGCCTCCACCGGATTTCGTGTTGCGGCCTTCCACGATTGAAACGAAACCGTCAGCAGCGCAATTCCCAACGCAATCAAACCTGCCAGGGCAAAAATCCACCAGCTCAGGTTGGTTTTGTAGGCGAAGTTTTCGAGCCATTTTTGCATAACGTAATATGCAACGGGGCTTGCCAGTACAAATGCCACGAACACCCACTTCACAAAGTCTTTGTTGAGTATTACCAATATTTCCGAAACTTTGGCTCCGTTTACTTTGCGGATTCCGATTTCTTTGGTGCGGTTAAGACTGGTAAGGAAAATTTGTCCGAGAATGCCCATGCACGTTAGGACAATTGCAATAAACGAAAAGAAAGTAATGGATTTGGCCAGTTTATCTTCTTTCAGATACATGGCCTGAAACTGACTGTCGTAAAAGGTGAATTCCATCGGATCGTCGGGTAAAAAACTTTTCCAGGCCTTACGTAATTGTTCCATTTGCTGACCAACATTCCCCGAAGTTAGCCTCAAGGAAAGGGTGTTGAACTCACGGTCGGGTTCATAAAGCAGCGCAACCGGCGACAAAGCCGAATGCAGCGATTCAACATTAAAATTGTTTACAATACCCACAACGTTATATCCTCCTTCACGACCATTTTTATATTTTTTCCCATCAATATTTTCCCAACCGAATCGTTTCATCGCCTCTTCATTCATTATGCAGGCTTGTTCTTTATCGCCTGTCAAAAAATCCCGCCCATTCACCAACTGAATTCCCATGGTTTGAAGAAAATCGTTGGAAACATAAATACAGTTCACAAGAAATTCATCTCCTTCAACACCGCTTCCCATCGACATATTTATGTGGCCCGGATAACCGTTGCTCAATGCACTGCCGGCAACAAACGGAAGTTTGGCAACTTCGTTTTTTAAAGCTTTCTGGTTTTCAAATAAATAAGGAAGTTCCAACCTTACGAGTTGTTCTTCGTTAAATCCCAGATCGTAGTGCTTTATATACTGAAGTTGTTTGAAGATGAGCATTACAACGGCAATCAATGCAATGGAAACTGTAAGCTGAAAAGTAAGCATAGCTTGTTTTACGAGTTGTTTCCCGGTTCGTTTTCGCCCTCCGGTCAGAAAATCGGTAATGTTAAACTTCGACAAAATATAAACGGGCGCCAAACCGTTCAGTAAAATAATTCCTGCAATTGTCAGCACAAAAACAGGTAACAAGCTATGAAAATTTACGTCGGCAAGATTAATTTCCCTTCCAAACAAGTTCCCGGAGGAAGGTAAAAGCATGGAAACCAGTATCACCGAAATAAACAATGAAATAATAATTCCGAGTGATATTTCGATAAGTGAATCGGAAAGCAGGTGTATTTTCCCGGCACCATTGGTTTTGTTAATTCCAATTTCCTTCATTTTGGCATATTGCATCGAAACCGTATAGTTGAGGTAATTGATGCTGGAGAGCAAAATGATAAGTATGCCGATGGAAAGAAAAACAACCAGCATTTTTGAATTTCCTTTTGAGTGATCGTCCGTCCACCCCAGTTTTACAGGCGAAAGATAAATTTCTGATAAATTTTGTAAAGACAGACTGTCGGTAGTTGTATTAAATTGTTTTATGGAAGAATTGATTTTTTCAGCCAATTGAGCTGGATTAACACCATTTTTCAATAATAGAAAATGTTCGGTTGGATATATGCAAACACCTTTATCGCACTCCTGCGACATCTGAAAATCTTTGTTTTCACTATTCAGAAGTAATTCAGCCTTAAAACTTGAGTTATTGGGAAGGTCTTTCATAACTGCTGTAACTGTGGCTGCATAGAATTCTTCTTTGACTGTTCGTCCGATTGGATCTTTATCGCCGAAAAGTTTTTTTGCCAGTGACTCACTTATAACTGCCGAATTGTTTTGGCAAAATGGTTTTTCTTCCAGACTGGATAAGATTTCTATTGAAAAAACATCGAAAAAATTGTTGTTTGTTGAAACGATATAATTTGCCCGCGTGTAATTTTTTGTTTCAGGATCTTTAAGAGTTACCGGATAATAAGTAAATCCAAGCGGACAGGCTTTTTCTATATCCGGATAATTTTCGGAAAGCACTTTGTTTAAATTATAATCGAGACCTGACTTGCTCTTTTTAGCGTCGTACAGGCGAAAAACAGCATTGTAATTTGCGAATTGTTTATTTACATTATGCTCAGCATTATAATATAAAGCGATAAGAATACAGGCAGTAAATCCAATAGCAAATCCGCCGATGATTAACGACGAATACAATTTATTCTTTAGTAAATTCCGAACAGCCAGTTTTATTTTAAAACGTATCATTGATATCAGGCTTTAAGTTTCTATTCTTGTTTCAAACAATTAACAGGATTTGTCAGCGCGGCTTTTAAAGTTTGCATACGAAATGGCTTTAATCCAAAAAATCCTTCTCTTTTTAAAAAGTTATTTTCAGTTATGCCATAATATAGTTCAAACACAATGCCCCGCATGTAAAACATTGATTTTTATTATTTTACGTTTCCTGACTTTGAATAAAGTGTCAATTTTTTTGACAAAAGGTGTAAAATTTTTTGTCAAATATATTTGCCGGTAATATCAAAGCTTCACTTTGAATTCGCTGGAAAGGAGACCAGTTTACGGTAATGTTATTCATACCGCAACGCCTCAACCGGGTTTCTCGTTGCAGCTTTCCACGATTGAAACGAAACCGTGAGTAATGCAATTCCCAGAGCAAGCAAACCGGCCAAAGCAAAAATCCACCAGCTTAATTCAGTTTTAAAAGCAAAGTTTTCGAGCCATTTGTGCATAAGAAACCAGGCAATTGGTGCGGAAATAACAAATGCAATTGCAATCCATTTTACAAAGTTTGTATTTAGCATAACTATTACTTCCGAAATTTTGGCGCCGTTTACTTTTCGAATGCCAATTTCCTTTATTTTCTGATTCGTGATAAAAGAGATCAGACCGTAAAGACCAAGCGAAGCAATTAAAACAGCAATCATTGCAAACAACCGGATAAGTTTAAAAGTATTGGTTTGTCCATTATAAAATCCGGCTATCTTCCTGTCGAGGAAATTGTAAGTAAAAATGGCTTCGGGAAAAATTTTTGTCCACTCATTTTTTATCTTTTCAATGGCATTTGCATATCTGGCTAAACTGGCAGTGGCTGGATTAATTTTTACTGCCATTTCTTTAATATTGAAAGAAACATTGCTTAAAATAACGTAATCAATTTCCTGTTGAAGTGACTGGGCGTGAAAATCTTCGGTTACTCCAACAATGGTAAATTCCATATTTTCCCTACCGTATTTAAAAATTTCACCTATTGCTTTATTCGGGTCATTAAACCCAAGTAGCTCAGTTAACTTCCGGTTTACTATGGCTTCGCCCGAGTTTTTTCTTTCACTAAGATTTTGTCCGGCTATTAATTTAAGTTTATAAAGTTCGAGATAGTTTTCATCAATTGTTTTTAAATTTCCCGAGAATAAATCTTTTTCAAGTGTAGGATAGTTAATGCTGTTGCTAACTCTCCAGTCGGCCATTGGACTGGTTGATTCGAAGCTGATTTTTTTAATATCAGCATATTTTGAAAGTTCAGATTTTAACACAGCCAGCTTATTTGTGTTTGCATCGGGTAACGGAATAATCAGAACTGCTTCTTTATCAAATCCAATGTCGGCCTTGAAAAAATAATTGATTTGTTTTTGCATTACCAGAGTGCCGGTTATTAAAACCAACGAGATAACAAACTGGCTAATTACAAGAATGCGGCGGACCGATAATGAACCTGAATTATTTTTTGCCGGAAGCGAATTTTTTAAATTCCCAACAGGCTTCATTCCAGCCATAATTACTGAAGGATAAATACCTGATATAAGACCAATTACTAATGTTGATGTAATTAAAAACACAAATGTTCCCGGATTTTTCAGAAAATCAAGGGTGAGCCTGTAACCAATTATATCTTCGAGATAAATAAATAGAAAGTATGCAAAGGCTACTCCGAGTATTGCTGCGATATATGAAATGAATACGGTTTCTCCCATAAATTGCGAAATCAGTTGAAATTTACTGACTCCCGTAATTTTCCGTACGCCAATCTCCTTAAATCTTTTGGATGATTGCGCTGTGGATAAATTTATAAAATTGATGGAAGCCAA
>JBGSMW010000016.1:0-9304 GCA_041739985.1 Draconibacterium sp.
CATTACGGGCTCGACCGGATCAAGGCAAGAATAAAACCAACTGAAATACTTTGGGTATTCTTTGGCGTTCATACTGCAAATGCACAAAGAATTGCCACCAAAAGAAAAGAAAAATTAAGTGGCCAAAAGGCTGCTTAGCCTTATACCATTTTCAAAAAAAAACCTCCTGCCGGGAAAATTATGTCCAAAAAAATGAATTTTGAGCCTCAAAATTGATGGAGTCCAAAACATAACTCAAAAACGAACCAATAAGCATAAAAAATCCCTTCTCGTTTTTAACCAAAAGGGATATATTTTTTATTTAGCGAAAATGCCTCATTTGAATTATACAAATAAGAAATTACCCTTGCACCGCCACTTTTACCTTTACCTTTGCTGGCTATTGCCAATCGGATTTTATAACAGTTATTTCCAATATTAATACCTTTTTTAGGGGATTGTTTTAATTGATGAATTAATGAACTGAATTCAGCTTACAAAGAAGGATATTTTTTAACAAGTCGCTTTAATGCCTTCTCAAAGCGTTGAGTTGAAATGACATTATAGTTCATTTAATAATTCGTCCGCCATTTTTAATTTAATTTTTCCTTGTTTATGAAGGCGAACTTCATCAGCTGCTTCACTTAAGTCTTTCATCAGTTGTGCTGAAACTGTTGAAACTGGTTTCGCCTTTCTTACAAACGACAGACTTTTTAAAACCTTCATTCCAAATACAGCTTCATTGTCAGCTATTTCCACAAGTACTTTCATTTTTGCAAATTTTAATCAATCAAAAATAAGGAATTATTCCTGTAAAAAAGTGAACACGTGACTTATAATATGTTTGAAAAATACATGTCTGATCATGCTTTTGCCAATATATTCGTTCATATACTAATATTTCTTCAAAAGCAGAAAAGATTCGTCCATACACGAAAGCTTCAACAAATTTGTGTAAAGTTTCGTCCATGCACCAAAATTCTTCACTTCAAATAAATGTCGGTTTCAGGTTCTTTTTTAAGACCCTTCTTTCTGTTGGCAATTTTGTATGTAACTAAAAAAGAATAACCGGCAACCCTTTTCATTTTAAGGTAGTCAATTTTATCAAAATCATCGGTGGGCTGGTGGTAATCTTCGTGAAGTCCGGTGGAAACACCGATTACAGGAATTCCGTTTTTATAGAAATTAAACTGGTCGCTGCTTTCCATAAATTCATCGGTTAAAGCATCGCTGGGAATCAAACCTAACTTGTCGCATATTTTATTGCTAATTTCAGTCAGCTCAGAATTTTTATCGCCCGTGATAATATAAATTCCATTTGGTCCGGCCAGGCTTTTTTCAGGATTGGTAACTTCTTCAAGCTCATTTTCAGCCGATCGTCCAACCATGTCAAGATTAACATTTGCTATTGTATTTTCAAGCGGTATTAATGGGTTCAATACATAATATTCCGAGCCGATTAATCCTTTTTCTTCGGCTGTTACCCATGCAAATACAATACTGCGGCGGGGTTTCTTTTTCATTTTTGTAAAAGCTTCAGCAATTTCAAGCAAAGCTACCGTGCCCGAACCGTTGTCATCGGCACCATTGTTTATTTCTCCGTTTCCTGATATTCCAACATGGTCGTAATGAGCGGTTAAAACAACACATTCATTTTTTAAATGTGGATCACTGCCTTCAATTACTCCAAGGATATTTTCACCATAAATTGTTTCAGTTTTCATTGACAACTGTATTTCAGCAGCAATTTGTTTTAGGTTAAATGATTTAGGATTTCCCGATTCATTAATCTCAAGTTGAATCTCTTCCAGTGTTTTTCCCGACTCTTTTAAAATTGCATTGGCAATTTCGTTATTTGCAAGAATAATACTTCCCGGTATTTGATTATTGCCCGAATCGTTGACATGATACATTCCCTGTGAAGCATAATCTTTTACCATCCCAAACCAGCTATTATCGGTATTAAGCGGGTCGGCAACAAAAATTATAGCTTTGGCGCCCAACATAAAAATACGAGCCAATTTTGTCATTTCAGTATTGGTCAAATCAGATTCTTCTATTGCATGGTTTGATAATTCACGGTTGCGGGTCATTATCATCACGGCCTTGTCTTTCAAATCCAAACCTTCAAAATCATTGTATCCTGTTTCATTATTTTGAGAACCATAACCTGCAAATACAATTTCAGCATGAATTGTGTCGTTTAAGGCTGTTCCCGGAAAAGAGATAATTTCATTGCTAATGAATTCTTCCCTACCTTCATTAGTAATTAATTTTATGAATGAATTTTGTGTGTCATTTTTAATTGAAATCATTTTTACAGTTTGCGTAAAATTCTCTCCACCCGGTTTCAATCCCATTTGCAAACACTGCGATTTCAAATATGCTGCTGTAATTTCCAATCCCGGAATTTGTGTCCCGAAATCCCGTCCCTGCATATAATCGCTGGCAATAAATTCAAGGTGCGCTTTGAGTTCATCTTCAGTTATGGTTTTCAACTCTCTTTTCTGCGAAAAACCAATATTTACTAAAGAAAATAGAAGAAGGGTAATTAATATTCCTGGTTTCATTTTTGAAAGATAATCGATTTGAATTTTTATTTTCCGGAGGTTTTTATTTTTTTGTGATTGGCAATTTCAAGTCCAACTAAAAAACAAAGGTCGGCAACACGTTTCATTTTGTCGAAATTAATACGCGAAATTTCATCTGTAACTTTATGATAATCGGCATGATAGCCGGTGGCGTAATTTAAAATTGGAACTCCATTTTTATGGAATGAAAAATGATCGCTGCTGCGCAAAAAAGATTGTGGCAATGAATAGTCTGGAATCAGTCCTATTGTTGAGCAGACTTTGGTGTTTATTTTTTTTAATTCCGGCCAAATATCGTTTGTCAAGGTATAAAGTCCGTCAAAATCTTTAACAATCTTAGGCGATTTGTTCCATACTGTATCGCGCTGTTCAAAAACCCGACCGTCCATATCAACGTTTATACATGCAACAGTTTTTTCCAACGGGAATAAAGGATTTTCTGTGTAATATTGCGACCCAAGCATTCCTATTTCTTCGCCTGTAACCCATAAAAAAACAATGCTACGCCTGGGTTTTTGGTCTAATCCGGCAAATGCTTCAGCAACTTCTAAAAGTGTAACAGTTCCGGATCCGTTGTCATCAGCCCCATTAAAAACTTCGCCATTTTCATCCATTCCCAAATGGTCGTAATGTGCCATAAAAAGTACGTATTCATTATTAAACGCAGGGTCGCTGCCCTCAATAAAACCAATTATATTTTTGCTTTGAAAACGTACGGTTTTACTTTTTACTTTGATATTGGCCCGAATTCCATTAATGATAAAGGAATTTGGTTTTTCCTTTTCAGAAATTTCAGAAAGCAAGTTTTTGAGTTCACCTGTTTTCCCAAGAAGTGCATCAGCCTGAGATGAGGTTGTAAGCGCAAATGAATGCTCTTTCTGCTTTTGTTTAGGGCTTTCCAAATTGAAATCAGTCCTGTTTATCCATTTTTGAATTCGGTTATAAATATCATTTTTTTCATCCTGCGGACTGTTAATTAAAATCACTCCGGCAACCCCTGCTTTAAAAGCCCTGTTAATTTTGCTTGTTTCCAATTGATTATTCCACCGTGGTAATTCATTATTTTGAAACCACCCGGGCATACCAATACAAAACATGGCAACTTTTCCGGTTAGTTCCAAACCTTCAAAATCATCGTAACCAGTTTTTTCATCTTTATAACCAAACCCTGTAAAAACTATTTCTACATTCGAAATGTCAATATCGCTTTCCTGCGGTAATCCAATTATCGAATCAGTTTTAAAGATTACACTTCCTTCACTATTTGTAATTTCCAAAAATGTATTTTCAATATCGGGTTGTGATGAAATAATGGGGACAATTTGAATGTAGTCATCAGCCCCAGCAGTAAGTCCAACACTTTTTGCGTTTGTTTTCAGATAATCAGCGGCAGCATCCAGACCGTTTATTGGGGTTGCAAATGACCGGCCCTGTAAACTATCGGATGATAAAAAAGTCAGGTGACGTTTTAAATCTTCAACATTAATACTTTCTAACCCGGATTTTTGTCCATAACAAATTGATTGTACAAAAAGAAAGAACAGAATATTTTGAACCGATTTTGTGAACGACATTTTTAATCAGAGTGATTTGAATTTTCGAAATTTGTAAAGTTATAATTGCTATCAATTGTAATATTGGTAAAAATGCAAATTAATATTTTCGAATTCTGATTTTATTAAAAAAAAAGCAATTTGAATATAATGATATGAAGCCGGAAAATAAAAAAAGGAAGATTAATGCTTCCTTTCTAAATTCTGAGCGGGAAACGAGACTCCCTGTCTGACTGGTCATCCGGGCAGGGAACTCGCGACCCCGACCTTGGCATCTCGCCCGAGGCGAGACTACCAACTGAGCTATTCCCGCAATTGGTACCCGGGGCGGGACTTCCCGCCTGACAGTGCAGTCGGGCAGGGAACCCGAACGAAGATAATGTTCATTGGATTTATAAAACAAATAAAAAAGCCTTCCGGAAATCTTCAAAAGGCCTTAAAAAGTTGAGCAGGAAACGAGACTCCCTGTCTGACTGGTCATCCGGGCAGGGAACTCGCGACCCCGACCTTGGCATCTCGCCTAAGGCGAGACTACCAACCGAGCTATTCCCGCAATTTGTACCCGGGGCGGTACTTCCCGCCTGACAGTGTAGTCGGGCAGGGAACCCGCACGAAGATAATGTTCATTGGATTTATGAAACAAATAAAAAAGCCTTCCGAAAATCTTCGAAAGGCTTTTAAAAGTTGAGCGGGAAACGAGACTCGAACTCGCGACCCCGACCTTGGCAAGGTCGTGCTCTACCAACTGAGCTATTCCCGCAATTGGTACCCGGGGCGGGACTTGAACCCGCACGAACATAATGTTCATTGGATTTTAAGTCCAACGTGTCTACCATTCCACCACCCGGGCATCCTAATATTTTAATGAACACAAAAAGAAATTAAATACTTCTTTTTTCACTATGAGCGGGAAACGAGACTCGAACTCGCGACCCCGACCTTGGCAAGGTCGTGCTCTACCAACTGAGCTATTCCCGCATATTTTAAAGAACCTGTTTTTTTTAAGTGGTGCAAATATATTGCTATTTTTTTATCTCACAAAATTATGAAAATAAAAAACAGGCTTTATTTTAAGCCTGTAAATTTCTTAATTTCATTGAGTTTGTTCAGAGCTTCAATTGGTGTTAAATTATTGATATCCAAACCTGCAATTTCGTCCCTGATTTGTTTTAGTACCGGGTCGTCCAATTGGAAAAAACTCAATTGCATCCCTTCACGTTTTTCCCTGATTTCGCCCAATGGTTTTGAAAGGCTGCCTTTTTCCCTGCTGCTTTCCAATTTCACAAGGATTTGTTCGGCACGTTTAATGACTGATTTTGGCATTCCGGCCATACCGGCAACGTGGATACCAAAACTGTGGTTGCTGCCGCCGCGGACAAGCTTCCGCAGAAATATCACTTTATTTCCGACTTCTTTTATCGAAACATTATAGTTTTTTACCCTCGCAAATGCGCCTTCCATTTCGTTTAACTCGTGATAGTGTGTTGCAAAAAGTGTTTTTGCTTTGGCGCGCGGGTGTTCGTGCAGATGCTCAACCACCGACCAGGCAATCGAGATTCCATCGTATGTTGAAGTTCCTCGTCCCAGTTCGTCAAACAAAATCAAACTTCTGTCCGAGACATTATTTAGGATACTTGCTGCTTCGTTCATTTCAACCATAAAAGTTGATTCGCCCAGCGAAATATTATCGGAAGCGCCAACCCTCGTGAATATTTTATCCACAATACCAATTTCGGCAAGCTCGGCAGGTACAAACGATCCCATTTGAGCAAGCAACACAATCAGCGCGGTTTGCCGCAGCATTGCTGATTTTCCAGCCATATTGGGCCCTGTAATTATAATGATTTGCTGATCTTCCTGATCCAGCAAAACATCATTTGAAATATAAGATTCTCCAATTGGGAGCTGGTGTTCGATTACAGGATGCCGCCCGCTTTTTATGTGAATTGTAGTTGAATCGTTGATTACCGGGCGAAAATAACCATACGAACTGGCGCAAACCGAAAACGATAATAAACAATCGACTTGGGCCAGGATATTTGAATTGAGCTGAATTGCCGAAATATATTCCGAAAGTGCAAAAACCAGATCGGCAAAAATCTTTGTTTCCAGTGATTGTATTTTTTCTTCGGCACCCAGGATTTTTGTTTCGTATTCTTTCAATTCCTCGGTAATATAACGTTCAGCGCTTACAAGAGTTTGTTTACGAATCCAATCAGCAGGAACTTTGTCTTTGTGTGTATTTCTGACTTCGATATAATAGCCAAAAACGTTGTTGAAGCTGATTTTCAGCGAAGGAATCCCGCATTTTTCGCTTTCGCGTTTCTGTATTTTTGCAAGAAAATCTTTTCCTGAATAAGCAATTTCACGCAAATCATCAAGTTCTTGTGAAATTCCGCTGGCAATTACTCTTCCTTTATTTATTGCAGCAGGTGGGTCCGAAATAATTTCCTTTTGAATTTTATCCCGAATTAAATCGCAAGGATTAAGCTGTTCTGCAAAACGGTTCAACGCAACATTTTCGACTTCAGCACATGCCTGTTTTATTGGAATAATTGCATTTAAGGCATGTTTAACCTGCACCACTTCGCGTGGATTGATTCTGCCCACTGCAACTTTCGAAATCAAACGTTCCAAATCGCCTATCTGACGCAATTGTTCATCGATAATTTCTTTGATATCCGGATTTTTCAGGAACAATTCAACAACATCAAGTCGTTTATTGATGGGTTCAATATCTTTCAAAGGCAAAGCCATCCAGCGTTTCAGCAACCGCGATCCCATTGGAGAAATGGTTTTATCTATAACGTCAATTAAGGATTTTCCGTTTTCCTGGATGGGCGAAAAAAGTTCGAGATTACGGATTGTAAACCTGTCGAGCCAAACAAAATGGTCTTCTTCAATTCTACTCAAGTTATTGATGTGGCTCAACCGGTTGTGTTGTGTAATATCAAGATAATGCAAAATCGCTCCTGCCGAAATAATTGCGAGCTGCATTCCCTGAATGCCATACCCTTTTAACGATGAGGTTTCGAAATGCCTCTTCAATCGGTCAGTTGCCGCATCATCAGTATATACCCAGTCTTCGAGGTTAAAAGTGTAATATTTCGAACCAAAAATTTCATTGAAATCCTTCCCCCGTCCACGCTGAAAAAGCACTTCCTTGGGTTGAAAGGAGTTCAATAATTTATCGATATATTCATATTTTCCCTGGGCAGTTAAAAATTCGCCGGTTGATATATCAAGAAATGCAACTCCTGCCATTTTTTTATCGAAATGAACAGATGCAAGAAAGTTATTTTCCCTGTTTTCAAGTATATTATCATTGATGGAAACCCCTGGTGTAACCAACTCAGTAATACCCCGTTTTACGATTGTTTTGGTAAGTTTTGGGTCTTCAAGCTGTTCACAAATTGCAACCCGCTGGCCCGCACGAACCAATTTTGGAAGATATGTATCAAGCGCATGATACGGAAAACCGGCCAACTCAACATAACTAGCCGCACCGTTTGCACGCCGGGTTAAAGTAATCCCCAAAATCCCAGCGGTTTTTATGGCATCTTCACCAAAAGTTTCATAAAAATCGCCCACCCTGAACAGTAAAACTGCATCAGGATGTTTTTCCTTGATGTTGTAATATTGTTTCATCAAAGGAGTTTCGGCGTATTTCTTTTTTTCAGTCATAGGTCAGCAAAGATAATTTTTTGATGAAGTATGGAAAAGGTTTTAATCGGAAATGAGTTGAAAGTTGGAAAAAGGTTGGGAATTATTTGAATTCAAGTTTGTCATTTATTCTAAAGTTTTAATAGTTGCTGAGATGTTATGTTGAAATTAATAGTAATATTTTACGACATTTTAATCTTTTATTTGAATCTTTGCAATTGATTATTTAAAAGTAGGGAAGAAATGAGTTGTACAGGATGCACAATGAATAATACGGCAGGCAATACTTTTATCGACAGTTACGATTGGTTAAATGAATTGCCTGACACCTCCGATCAGTCAGATATTGTGGAAGTTAAATTTAAATCGACACGGAGGGAATATTTTTCGAACAGCGAAAATATAGATATAAAAAGAGGTGATAAAATTGTGGTAGCCACATCACCGGGGCATGATATTGGGGAAGTAACATTGACCGGATATCTTGCTGAGAAGCAATTTTTGAGGAAAATTCGGAATCCTTCGGGTTATAAATTGAATGCTGTTTATCGAAAAACAACACCAAATGATCTTAATATTTTGCAGGAAGCGCGTGACAGGGAAAAACCAACGATGATACGTGCCCGGCAAATTGTAAACGAATTGGGTTTGAACATGAAAATCGGCGATGTGGAATTCAGGGGTGACAACAGAAAAGCCATTTTCTATTATCTTGCTGATGAGCGTGTTGATTTCAGAGAGCTGATAAAAATATATGCCCGCGAATTTGGAATCAATATCGAAATGAAACAAATTGGAGCGCGGCAGGAAGCTGGAATTGTTGGCGGAATTGGTTCCTGCGGACGGGAACTTTGCTGTTCGAGCTGGCTTACAAATTTCAAAACAATTTCATCGGGGGCAGCGCTAAAACAAGGACTTTCTCCGGCGGCTTTGAAAATGTCGGGTGCCTGTGGCAAACTTAAATGTTGTTTGCTGTACGAATTGGATACATATATTGAAGCACAAAGTGAGTTTCCAAGAGAATTGCTCAGCCTCGAACTAGCCAGGGGAATCGCCAAACCGTTTAAAACTGATTATCTTAAAAAAGAGGTTTGGTACAGTCTTGAGGGTAGTGGAAGTGCGGTTTTTAATCTAACGATTCAGCAGGTAAAAGATATTATTCAGCAAAACAAACGCGGAATCAAACCTGAAATTAATTCGAATGCTGAAAACAGCAAGGAAGAAAATAAAATGGAAGTCAAGTTAGATGAAAACATCGACAGGTTTAGTTCCAACAAAAAGAATTTGCAAAAGAAAAGAAGATCGAAATTCAAACCAATGGGTAAGGAAAAGGGAAAATTTATTGTGAATAAGAACTTGAATTAGAACTTGTTTGCCAAGGTAATGGTGACAAAAATAGTTGGTGGAATTGATAAAATTATTTCTTAAAATACGATTGTAAATCAGAAGGGGAAACAAGCAATGCTGAGGAGCAACTTGTGAGCAATATGATTTACCAAGTGGAATAAGAGCCTCTCG
>JBGSMW010000018.1:0-17669 GCA_041739985.1 Draconibacterium sp.
CGAGAGGCTCTTATTCCACTTGGTAAATCATATTGCTCACAAGTTGCTCCTCAGCATTGCTTGTTTCCCCTTCTGATTTACAATCGTATTTTAAGAAATAATTTTATCAATTCCACCAACTATTTTTGTCACCATTACCCATATTAACCTGAATCCAAAATCGACTGAATAAATTCTGGTAAAATAGACGAACAAATGAACCCTGAATTACGCTTATATACCTCATTTTCACAGTTAAAATGAATATTATCCATGTATATTTATTGAATTCACATACATTTCCAACAATTCATTATATCCTTTCATCAGTTGCCCAACTATTTCATTTTGCGGATTAAATTTGAACGCATCGATTTTTAGGATTGGGAGAATTTTGGGTGAAGTGCCTGTAATAAATGCTGCATCAAAAGCCTGAAGTTCACTGAAATTCACCTCCCTTTCAACTACCTTGATGTTTAAATCAACGGCTAACTGAAATGTTTTTTGCCTTGTAATACCAACCAAAACCCGATTTGCCGGAGAAGTAACAATCTCGTTTTCAGAAACAAAAAATACGTTACTGCGACTACCTTCAGTTACTTTTCCCAAATGATCGACAAGTAAAACTTCATAAAACCCTTTTTCCGAAATTATCTGATCAGCACGATTGCGAACGGTGGTATGTAAAACTTTGGCATTTGGATTATCCCGTTCTGCTTTAAGGATACCACAAATTACACCTTCCGCGTACATTTTATTCGTTGGATAAACATGAGTAATAAAAACTGCCTCTAAGTTTATTTTACACGAAATCAGAATATTACCAACCGATGCTTTATTTTTTTCAATTAAATTCCTTAAGAAACCACTAATTTGTGATTCAGAATAACCAATATTTATCCCCGCCAAATTTGCTGAATGGTAGAACCTTTCCATATGATCTTCCAAAAACAAAGGGATTCCATCAACAATACGTAAAACTTCATAAATCCCTCCTTCGTTTAGTCCTGAGATAAACTGTTTTGCTCCAATCAATTCTCCGTTTGAGATAAAATACTTATTTACAGGTAATAAATCCATTATCAATTCATTTTTGGTAAATTTATTCAAATGTTTGAAAATGGATTGTAAGGGTAGGAAAAAATCTGTTTCCCATAACATTTAAAACATATAAAGTCGCCTTATAATTTTGTTTGCCAGAATTATATATGAATGTACGAAGAAGCTTTTATTTTGGTATTTCTCACCCCCAACCCCCTATTGGGGACAATTACTACTTATAAACAGTGCTTGTTGTTAGAATCAAAAAGTACCCTGAAGTGGATTTAGGGACAATAAGTTAAATGCGACATTAAATTGTTTCTGATACTTAACAGATATTCAAGCTAATCAGGGAGGGTCCCATTTTGTTGTAGTGCATGAAAAACTGAATTTTTAAAACTCCTACCTATCGGCAATTCTTTTCCCGGAACTTCAATTGTACTGGCAGTAAATGCCTCGATTCGTGAAAGTGAAACGATAAATGATTTATGGATTCGTAAAAAACTATCGCCAGGCAATTTTTCTTCGAGACTTATCATTGTGGTTTTAGTTATAATTTTTTTCTTGTCTGTGTAAATCTGAACATATTCACTCAACCCTTCAACATATAAAATTTCGTTTAAATATACTTTAATAACACGTTTGTTTTCCTTTACATAAATGAAAGGTTCGTTGGGCTGAATAACTTCAGAAACCGGCACGGCAACCTGGCTTTCATCCTGAGCCATTTGGTAATACTTGTTGACAGATTTCAGAAACCGCTCGAAAGTTATTGGTTTCAGTAAATAATCTACCACATCAAGTTCAAACCCTTCAAGAGCATATTCCCGATAGGCAGTTGTGATAATTACTTTGGGTGGATTTTTAAGTATTTTCAGAAATTCGATACCTGTAATTTGTGGCATCTGAATATCCAAGAACATCAGATCAATTTTTTGATCACGTAATTCTTTCAAGGCTTTCATTGCATCGCCGCACTCTCCCACAATTTCAAAATTATCAAGTTTCTGAATGTGGTTCCGCATTAAATCGCGAGCAAGAGGCTCATCATCAATAATAAGACATTTCGTTTTCATTCTTTTGGCTTTTGTTTCTATATTAAATTATTTCTTTTTTCTGAATTGGCTAAATAAAATGTAAATCATTTTTCCTGTTTTTTAAGTTCAGTTAAAAATTTCCAAACTAATTTCAGCAAAATTGGCATCCGTGTTTTCAATTATTCTATGTTTTGAGGGAAAATTAAACGCTAATCGTTTCTTTATTACTCCTAAATCATTATTGTTTAATAAGATAAAATCTTCTTCGCTCCAAAACGTAAATGTAAAAAGCAGGTATTTCTTCTCTGCTTTTATTATGACAGTACTTTCAAATGAATTGTTACAATCGTAAACCACTTTTAAGGCACTGTTAATAAATGGGAGAAGTAAAAGTGGCGGACAAACATGTGCCTGAAGGTTTCCATTTACTATAAAACTAAATTTACAACGTCCGCCAATTGCAAATTTGTGTATATCGATAAACTCGCTGATAAGTTTTACTTCAAGGCTCAATGGAATCAATTCATCTTTAACTTCAAAAAGAAAATGATTTAAAAACCCCGACATTTTTACAATCATTTGCGGCAGCTTTTCGGGCTCTTTTCCGGAGATAGTTTCCAGTTCTTCAACCATTGCCAGAATGAGTTTTGGCTGCAACTGAAACCTGTAAATCTCAAGTTCGGTTTCCATTTTTATTTGCATGAGACCTGCTGTTTGATTTTTCGAATAATACCATGATTGCCAAACCTTTATAGCCAAAAAAACCAGAATAATGTAATGGTTGCCAATTCCGCTGATTATAATATTCCTCAGGTTCAAATAACCCTTACCGAACATTTTACTTTTATCGAAAATATTGAAAACCACCTCGTTACTTACAATTAATTCAATCACCGAAAAAATGATAAGTAATACTAAAATCCCGGCAAGTGCAAGCCAGATTTTTCCTTTAAAAAAAGTTTTGGGTAAAAGCCAGTAAGCAATAATGTAGGTGTGTACAACAAATATTGGCAATGTTATTACATAATACATCAACCACACAAAATACTGGCGTAACCCACCTCCAATGCCTTGTATAGTTGTAAACATGATCATCCAACTCAGCCAAAAAACCGAGTGAAAAAGAATCCTTTTTTTATCAATATGTATTTTACTTGTTTTCAATTTATAATCTCAATTCAATAAAAACCTGGTACATATTTTCTTTATTGCTGATTTTCAATTCATAACCATGTGATTTGTATATAATATCCAATCGTTTTCGAAGATGTTTCAATTGACTTTCGGGTTGGCTGACAAATGCAGGGTTTGTAGGTTTGCTATTTTCAACAAGCAATGTAATTTTATCTGAACCGGTTTTTATTTCAATATTAATCCAGGGTGAACCGGCATCCAAACTACAACCGTGTTTAAAACTATTTTCCAGCAGATAAAATAAAATCATGGGCGGAATTTTATACAAATGCGGGTTTCCATCTACATTCAAAACAACATTCAACCGGCTGCCATACCTAAGTTTTTCAAGCTGGATATAGTTCTTTACGAGTTCAATTTCACTTTCGAGATCAACATATTCCTTTTGAATTTCATCGATAATATATTTTAATACAATCTTTATCCGTCTGATAACCTCAATTGTCTTTATAGGGTTTAACAATGAAATTGCATATAAATTATTGATGGTATTAAATAAAAAATGTGGGTCGAACTGAGATTGAATTAATTTGCGTTGTGCCTGTTTTGTTTCGATGGCTAACAATTCGCGCATTTTCTCTGCATAAAAATAATCCTTGATGTATTTTACAATACAAAAAAGTGCAACAATAAAAGTCATGTCTTTGGTATTGACAATTATAAAACGCAAATTAAAAATCCCTTTTCGGGTTATATTTTCAGGTGAAATTGAGGAATAAAATATTTGGTCGGATACAAGTAATTTTAATGCTGACAAGGCAATCCCCACAAGGATAAACAACAAAGCGAACCATCCTATTTTTTTAGTTAACAGCAGTTCAGGGATTAGTAAAAAAATGGTAATATAGGCATAACCAAAAAAGAAAAATGCATTGATCATTACTGTCCATAATGTTTTTGAAAAGTTTTCAGTATTGTTCTGTACAAATAAAACTAAGGTAAAAACAATTACAGTTATCAGGAAAAACAACATGTGCCTGAAAATGCGAAACCTTGAACTGTTATCAAATATAAACCTGTTCATCTATTTGTGGATTGATAAATAAACTTCAAATTTATTGTTCCCGTTAATAATGTTTAATTTGTGTTTTTCACCATAAATTATATCCAAACGTTTTTGTGCATTTTTCAATCCTATTCCTACATTTTTGACTTCTTTTACATTGTCAATGTCAGGAATTTTGCTGTTTTCAGCTAAAAATACAAGTTCATTTTCAGTGGCTGTAACTTTAATATTTATGTACGGATTTCCCGGGTCATTGCTGCTACCATGTTTAAAGCAGTTTTCAACAAATGTAAAAAGCAACATGGGGGCAATTTTTAAATTGTGGGTTTGTGTCTTTACTTCAAAAGTCAATTTCAGCCGGTTTCCATAACGCATTTTTTCCAGATCTATGTAATTTTCTATCAATTTTATTTCCTTTTCCAATTCTATTTCTACTTCGTTACATTCGTACAAAACCGAGCGTAAAAGATCGGATATTTTTGCAATTCCTTCTGAAGTTTTTGCTGATTCCTCTAATGAAAGTGCATAAAGATTATTCATCGTATTAAACAAAAAATGCGGATGTAACTGGGTTTTCAAAAGATTCATTTCAGCCTGTAGATTTTGCTTTTCTATTTCAAATTTTTCTTCCTGCTGTAATTTCCATTTTTTCATAAATTTAATGGCAAATGCAATTGCAACCATAAAATTTGTTTCGAGCATAAGATATAAAAATGTGACTCCGAATAAAGCATCGAAAGTAATTGGCAACTGATTGATTCTACGAAGAAAAATGCGTTCGCCAAGGGTTACTGTAATAATAAGAACAGCATATAAAAAAACAGTTAAAACTAAATTGCGTTTTTTTAAATAGAAGGGTAGCAAACCATAAATTGTAGTGTAGGCTGCAATCATTACAAAAGGCAGCATACAAAGCGATTCGAACAGGTACCAGGTATAGTCGTTTCCATATTTTCCGTAAATAGAGCCAAAAAAGAGCACATAAAAGAGCCAAAAAAGAAAGTGAAATAAAATGCGCTTTTTAAAGTATTTTGCTTGAATTCCACCCATTATTTTACTGTTATTAAGCATTAAATCTGTTTTGTAATTTTTAAAGATATGAACAAAACAAATCATCCCGAAATCGGAAATTGCATTTCAATATAATTTTAAGGCAAAAAAAATGAGCTTTACAGATGAAACATAACCGTTGGTATTTTAAAAGATGTTGTTTGCAGAATAAATGAAAAAAGTAAAAATTGTGTTTTATTTCGAAAAATTGAATTGGCACAAACCATCAAAATGCATATATATTAAGTATAAAATTATACCGATTTTATAAAACAAAAAGCCCCCCGTTCAACAACGGGAGGCCTGGTTTTCATACTTCTATGAAAAAATTGCGCTGTTTAAAAAACTATCTTTAAAAACTTGCCTGATATTCTTCGTTAACCAAAGCCGGTAAATAACAAGCAATTAATCCGAGCAGTTCGTCTTCCGATTTTTTATTGGTTGAAATAACACGTTGAGCCAAATAGTTTACTCTGTCAAGTTTTGCTTCCATTTCTTCCTTAGGCAATGTTTGGTATTGGGCTTCTATTTTTTTCACTCCAAAAACTCCTTTTTTGCAGGAATATTGAATTTCAAATTCATCGGAACGAACAATGTAAACCATGCATTCATCGGCCTCAACCACACCTATACGAACCGGGTTACTTGTGTTTTCGTATGAAAGATCATAGGTCTTAACAACTTCATTGTTTACTACCATTGGAGCATTTGACACCGTTATGGAATATTTTCCAAATTCGGTCAATGAGTTACCTGCTAAGGCTTTTGAATCCTTAATTTTTGCTGAAGCACCGAGGCTCACCAGAGCCACACAAATTGTCAAAATAAAAATTTTTGTTTTCATGATATTTTCTGTTTAATGTTTTATAAACCAAAAATAATGAACACTTTAACACCATATATATTTATTCAATATGCAACACATCAACGATTACAAATGGTCGTTTTCTAATGGTAAACCTAATTTATAACCGTTTATATGTATTTTATTGCAGTTGATAGTGGAAAGTGGTATTTTGCAGATTAATATGTGTATTTGATGGATATGCTATGGATTATACAGTATATTTTCCAAAGGCAAATTATATAATAAATTTGGCATGTATGATGACATTCGATTTTATTTAAATCATTTTTTACAATAAGTACTTTTATGCAATTAATACAAATCAATTCTATCCAACAGGTTATTTCTGTACTTGATGAAATCATTTCTGATTCAGTAAAAAACAGAAATCCACAGGGTTATTTTGCAGCCCTTTACCGATGTGTAACAGTTAAAGTAAAAGAAGGCATTGAAACCAATTTTTTTGATGATGGGCCACGTATGGAAAAGCTGGATATAATTTTTGCAAAACGTTACATCGATGCATATTACGGTTGGCAGAATAAAGAAAAGATCACGAAATCGTGGGAAAAAACTTTTATTTTGTCCACAAATTACTGGCCTGTTGTTTTGCAACATTTGATAATCGGTATGAACGCTCACATTAATCTTGATTTGGGAATTGCAGCAGCCGAAGTTTCAAAAAACGGAAATATAAATGATATGGCAGATGACTTTAAAAAGATAAATATAATCCTTTCTTCACTGGTTTATAAAATTCAAAACGATTTGTCTGATATGTGGCCGACTCTCAGGAAAATACTACAAAAAACATCAAAAGCCGATGATTTTCTTGTAGATTTTAGCATGGTTCTGGCGCGCGACGGAGCATGGAATTTTGCCCTGATTATTGCGAATTCACCTGGAAACAGCATCGAGACAATTATAAATTCAAGAGATGAAATAATTGCTGATAAGGCAGGTTTAATTACTAACCCGGGATTCTGGGCAAGCATCATTTTTAAAATTATAAGACTTGGCGAAAAAGGGACAATTGAGAAAAATATTATGCAACTGGCCACTGTTTAGTGCAGGATTAACAACCCCATCAATCGATATAAACCTCTATGAAATGATGGGGTTTGGAAATTTGGCTGGCCGGACTTTCTGAAGTTCGACTTAATTCATGGACTTTGTAATTTCCAAGTCCGGACAGTAAATCCTTCTGATTAATGGCCTGTTTCATGCAACCCGCACTCTTTTCCGGAGTTTTGCTCCCACCACCAGCGTCCGGCACGGAAATCTTCTCCGGGCTGAATGGCACGTGTACAAGGCTGGCAGCCTATACTTACAAAACCTTTGTCGTGCAACACATTGTAGGGAACATGATTTTCCTTGACATACTGAATGGTTTCTTCGAGACTCCAATCCAGCAAAGGATTGTACTTAATAATTTGATTGCCTTCGTCCCATTCAAAACTTTGCATGTCGCTGCGGTTTTCCGATTGCGAGGCGCGTAAACCAGTAATCCAGATTTCGTTCCCGGCAAGTGCTCTTTTTAGCGGGATAACTTTTCTGATAAAACAGCACTCTTTGCGATTTTCAAGCGATTCGTAAAAACTAAATGGCCCTTTTTTGTTTACCATTTCCTCAACCTTTTCAGTTGGTGGAAAATATACTAAGATTTGTTTTTTATATTTATCGAGGGTGCTGTTATACACTTTGTAGGTTTCAGGGAAAAGCCGGCCAGTATCAAGTGTAATCACTTTTATATCGAAATTATTCTTAAAAATCATATCCGTAATTACCTGGTCTTCGTAACCAAAACTTGTTGTAAAGATCACTTTCTCCGGATGATTTTCGATTAAAAAACCCAATTTTTCAACAATGGTCTTTCCCGATAAATCCTTATTCAACAATTCAGTAACTTCTTTTCCCTCCATATCATTTCAATTTTTAAAACCATTAACAGAAGTTATATCAATGTCGCTTTTAGTAAATTTTGTAATTCACATTTGTTTGACGTTGTCAGGAGCTACGCACGCTGACAAGTCTGCAATACCTTAACCTGTCAACGTCCTTAAACTTGACAGTGTTAGCTAAACGACATTGGATGTTATATCCAAAAACCTATAACCAATTTTCACTCTTAATGTTTTTTTATTTTAATACCGAACACCGGATATTTTTCACACAATCAATCAATCATTCATTCAATCATTCAATCAATCATTCAATCAATCATTCAATCATTATCTCATTCACTTCTCTCCTACTCCACATATAAAACCAACCCCTTCAAATATTCTCCTTCCGGATGATAAATACTCACCGGATGGTCGGCAGGCTGGGTTAGCTGATGCAAAATACGCACATTACGGCCTGATATTGCAGCTGCCGAAAACACAGCTTCTCTGAATTTTTCTTTCGATACAACCTGTGAACACGAAAAAGTAAAAACAATACCACCGCTTCTAATTTGTTCAAAAGCCCTTGTATTTATTCTCTTGTAGGCCTGCAAAGCCTGATGGACAGCGTCGCGGTGTTTGGCAAATGCAGGTGGGTCTAGAATAATCAGGTCGTATTTATCTTTTATGTCACGCATAAATTCAAAAGCATCAGCAGCAAAAGCTTCGTGACGAGTTTCTCCTGCAAAATTAAGTTCTACATTTTGATTTGTCAGGTCAATAGCCTTTGCTGATGAATCGACTGAATGAACCAAAAGAGCACCGCCTTTCAATGCATAAAATGAAAAACCACCTGAGTAACAAAACATGTTCAGCACATCGCGATTCAAGGCAAACTGCTGCACTAATTTCCGGTTTTCACGTTGATCGATAAAAAATCCGGTTTTTTGGCCTTCAACCCAGTCCACCTGAAAGCGCAGTCCATATTCTACTACTTCCTTTTCCCCGCCTTCGCCAAACAAATAGCCATCTTCTGACGAAATTTCGGCTTTATATGGTAGTGATTTACTACTCTTATCATAAACGGCCTTTAACTTATCTCCCAGTACTTCTTTTAACGCTTCAACAAGTATTTCACGAACAAGGAACATGCCTATTGTGTGGGTTTGAATAACTGCAGTACCATTATAATAATCAATAACCAATCCGGGCAAACCATCCCCTTCGGCATGAACCAATCTAAAAACGTTGGTTTCAGAATTATCTGATAAACCCAATGATTTTCTAAGATTCCAGGTCTTTTGAATTTTTGATTTCCAAAATTCATAGTTAGCTTCAACAGGTTCAAATGATAAAATACGCACTGCAATTGATCCAATCTGACAATGTCCAAGAGCCAGAAATTCGCCATTTGATGCAAATACATTTACCAGATCACCTTCCTGTGGTTTACCTTCTGCCTTGGCAATTGCTCCTGAAAAAACCCATGGATGAAAGCGTTTCAGTGATTGTTCCTTTCCGGGTTTAAGAATAAAGCTCGCAAGTTTCACGGGCATAATTTAGTTTTTTGAAAAATTTTCGAAAATTTCGAGTGCTGCCCAGGCATCAGTAGCTGCATAGATTTGTTGGGCTTCTGTTAAAATATCAGCTTCCCAATTAGAAAGTTGCTGACCTTTTGAAATACGGAATCCACAAGTAATGGCGGCCAATTTCTTTAAACTAAAATCGGTAATACCCATTGTTTTGGCGTGTTCCTGAAGTTCAACAAACCCATTTGGAATAAAGGCCTTTATTTTATTTAATGCTTTGATGTCGTCGTTTATTGCAACTCCCGGCTTTATAATTTTCGGATTCGCAAGTAATTTACAAACTTCAACAGGTAATCCAATTTTATTGATTCGGAACAAAAAAGCCTGGTTTTTAATTGAAAGTTGCAATAAAGCCACCTTGTTGAAAACACCTTTTTTAAAGGCTGGTTTTGTTTCGGTATCAAACCCGATTACTTTGGCTTTCGAAAGAGTTTCAACAGCTTGTTTCAATTTTTCCATGTTGTCAACCACAACTATTTCACCATCAAACCAGCGTAAAGGCAAATCGGTCAATTCTTCTTTTGTAATACTTTCTTTAAACATCATCGGTATCTTCATCGGTTCCCCAAAAGCTATCCAACCATTTCGGATTTCCTTTTCCGGGCTGAACCTCTCCTTTATTATTTTCCTTATTAAATTTAACATTGCTATAAACGAGCATGTGTATGGCACGAAAAACATTAACCAACTGCTGACCCCAAAATTCCTCAAAATGCTCGGTACATTCAGCAAGTGCATCATTCATTACTTCCTCATTTCCAATACTGTATGCAACAAGGAAGTTTTTTAAATCCTGGTAAATATCAAGCAAATTTTCTGAAACACTTGCTGTTACTGTTTCCTGACCAAATTGAATTGCCGGGTCGAAAACTTCGTAAAAACTGTCATATTCATTTAACAATTGAAGCCATTTTTGGTGCAACACATTGTAATCCAATTCGCTGATATATTTTTCAAGTTCCTCGTCGAGCAATCTTTCAGTTTTGGGCAACATAGCAGCTTTTAAATACAAAAGAGGAACAAGTTTTTGCATCTTTTGCAAATTTGCCTCTGCCGATATTTTTGTTACGTTTTCAACAGAAGTACAGTATTCACTTGCTACAGTAACAAATTCAACAACATTTTTTGAATATACAATTTGGTGTGCATCCATTTTTTCAGAATAAAACTTTTGCAAAAGTAAAAAAGATTTTGAAGAAAGCGGGATTAGGAATGTTAGAAGCATGTAGTCAGAAGTTATGTTATAAACATTTGAATATTATGTTGGCATTAATTCAAGCTACTTACGTTTGTATTTTTGATCATTTCAACTCAAGAAAAAAATTGTATTATGCATTTATGAACGATTGGTTTATGCTCATAGAGGTTAAAAAAGAATTTAACTCCATAAAAAAATGCCACCCCAATCAAGGATGGCATTTTTAGCATGAAGCCAGTGATTACATTTAATCCGCCGGTTTTTACAAACTCTTTATTTCGTTCACCAACTTTTGAATTGAGCTTTTAGCATCGCCAAACAACATACGGGTTTTGTCGTTAAAGAAGAGGAAGTTTTCGATTCCTGCATATCCTTTACCCATACCACGTTTCATGATGATTATATTCTTTGCAAGGTGAGCATCAATAATCGGCATTCCATAAATCGGGCTGCTTGGATCATCGTATGCTGCAGGATTTACAACATCATTGGCCCCAACTACAATTACAACATCTACGTTTGGCATATCAGGATTGATATCATCCATTTCAACCAATTTGTCGTATGAAACGTCGGCCTCGGCGAGCAATACATTCATATGGCCCGGCATACGTCCGGCAACAGGGTGAATAGCATAGCGAACATCAACTCCTTTACCTTCAAGCAAATTTTCTAATTCATGAGTAATATGCTGGGCCTGTGCCACTGCAAGACCATAACCGGGAATAACCACTACTTTTTGTGAATAGCTCAGTAAAACAGCAGCATCGCTTAACTGGATTTCTTTAATACTTCCCTGAACATTGGCACTACTTTCTCCACCTCCACCAAACGAACCTATTATAACGTTGATCAATGACCGATTCATCGCCTTACACATCTGAAGTGTGAGAATCGTACCGGCAGCACCTACAAGAATACCACCCAGGATCATGGCTTCATTTTTATATATAAAACCTGCCATGGCTGCAGCGATACCCGTTAAGGAATTCAACAGCGATATTACAACCGGCATGTCTGCTCCCCCAATTGGCATTACAAAGCTTACTCCGTAAATTAAACTCAGTACCAGAAGTCCGTAAACAAGATAGGTTCTTGTTTGCAGATCAAATCCGCCAAAAATTACAAGCAAGATCAATGCAGTAATAACAATCATAAACATGAGGTTCACATAAGTCATTATTTTTGAAAAAATATCGCCCACTTTACCATCAAGTTTACCATAGGCAATCATACTTCCGCTGAAAGCAATACTACCCACAACCAATCCGAGAAGACCAACAAGAACAGCCTCATTCGGATTCTTATTGTATTCGATTAATGCCACCGCTGCTGATGCGGCCCCACCTGTAGCATTAAAGAAAGACACCATTTGCGGCATGGCAGTCATTTTAACTTTACGCGCCATGATTGAGCCAACAATGCTTCCCAAAATAATTACAAGAATTACTACAGTACCATTGGTCATTGAAATCCCTTCTCCAGCGCCGTTTTTGTTCAAAACCAGGGTTGTAACCATTGCCAGTATCATTCCCGATGCCGCCCAAAAGTTACCTTTCCGTGCTGTTTCAGGATGACTTTGCAATTTTAAGCCTATTACAAACATAATCGCTGAAAGGAGATAGCTGTATTCCAGGATAACTTGTCCTGAATTTAATGTATTTAATAGAATCATAGTATTCATTGTTATTTTTTCTTCTTTTTAAACATTTCGAGCATCCGGTCTGTAACAACATAACCTCCTGCAACATTCAAGGTAGCCATAAAAAGAGCAACAGAACCAAGTACCCACTCGAATGTTGTTGAAGCGTGGCCTACAAGGATAATACCTCCGATGATAATAACACCACTGATTGCATTGGCTCCCGACATTAACGGAGTGTGCAGTACAGAAGGAACATTTGAAATAACCTCGAATCCTAGAAAAATCGATAAAACAATAATGAACATCGCATCTTTGTTCTCGGTTAAAAAAATTAATACACTTTCCATATTTCTATTTTTATTTATTAATTACAGCTTTAACCCGCTCGTTGTAAATTTCGCCCTTATTAGTTATACAGGTTCCTTTTACAATATCATCCTCAAAATTGAGGTTTAGTTTTCCTTCTTCGCCAATAATAAGCTTCATAAAGTTCAATACATTTTTACCAAACATGCGGCTGGCGTCCAATGGTTTTTGTGCCGGGTAATTTGATTGGCCTATAATAGTAACACCTTTGTAAACAATAGTTTCATTGTCTTTTGTCAATTCACAGTTACCACCGCTTGATGCTGCCAGGTCGATAATTACAGAACCTGGTTTCATTGCATCAACAGCTTCTGCAGGAATTAATAACGGTGCTTTTCGTCCCGGAATCTGAGCTGTACAAATTACAACATTTGCCTTTGCAGCATGATCGTTAATGGCTTGCTGTTGTTTCTTTTTGAATTCTTCGGTTTGTTCAACTGCGTAACCTCCGGCAGCTTTGTCTTCGGTAGCGCCTTCCACTTCAACAAATTTTCCACCCAAACTTTTTACTTCTTCTTTTACTGCGGAGCGAACATCAAAAACCTGTACCTGAGCTCCCAGTTTTCGCGAAGTGGCAATTGCCTGTAATCCGGCAACACCAGCCCCCAATATCAAAACATTTGCAGGACGAATTGTACCGGCCGCAGTCATAAACATCGGAAAGAAAGTAGGTAATTTCACTGCTGCTTCCAAAACAGCCATATAACCCGAAACAGTTGCCATCGACGATAAAATGTCCATGGCCTGCGCACGCGAAGTACGAGGGATTAAATCGAGGCTAAATGTTGTAACCCCATTTTTCAGGAAGGTTTTCACCAATTCAGTTTCCCACAGCGGGTTAAATGCGCTGATCCAAACCTGCGAATCCTTAATTTTCTGTGTGTCACCCTCTGCCGGTGGCTGAATTTGCAACAACACTTCCGCTTGCATAAATAGTTCTGCACGTGAAACAACTTTTGCCCCGACTGCTTCGTATTCAGCATCAGCAGCAAACGCCTTTTCTCCCGCTCCCTGCTCCACAATTACGTCAACTTTTAGGTCGGTAAAAGATTTTACTGCTTCCGGAAGTAAAGCTACACGGGTTTCAGTTCCGTATTCCTTTAATAAACCAAGAATCATAAATTTTGATTTTAAGTGTAAATTTTGGCTGCAAAAGTAATCATTTAATTATACCGTTTACGTTAACGGAGATTTTTTTTGTCAAGATATTGGGGCAAATTATAAACAATTAAATAGCAATGAGTAATTAATACAGAGTAATTTGACAAGATTAATCAACAACAATTATGAAACATTTCAAATATCCAGGGATTCAGTTTTAGGTTAAGTTGTTTAAACCTGCTATTTACCTGCTGATTGTTTCAATATACAAATCCTCCACTTCTTTACGTGCCCAGGGCATTCTGCGTAAAAATTTCAGGCTTGATTTTATACTTGGATCCTTCATGAAGCAATTGATTCGGATTCTATCGCCCAATTCTTTCCAACCGTAAAAACTGACCAAATAAACTACGATTTCTTCGAGTGTTTTTCCATGGAGTGGATTATTGGGTTGCGACTGTTCCATTCTTTTTGGTGTTTAATTAAATTGTATTGCAGAAGAATTAAAAATGATACGGGAAAAATGGATGGTGAGTAACGTTTTTGTACCAAATTATAAAAGGCTGCCAAAATTGACAACCTTTTATAAATACATAATCTTTCAATGTTTTATTGAGCGGTTTGTGTTGAATCAACAAAAACCCGTGTACGCATTTCTCTGTCCAACATAAAAATACCATTTCCCTGACCATTTATTAATTTCAGGGTGTCAAGGATTTCCTGAACATTGGCTTCCTCTTCAACTTGTTCATCAACAAACCATTTTAAAAAACTCTGACAGGCATGATCGCGTTCTTCGATTGCAATATCAATCAGATTATTTATCAAACCTGTAACATGTTGTTCGTGAATCTGGGTTTTTTCAAATACATCAATAACCCCATCAAAATCGGTAGGCATTTGCTCTATTGCTTTCAACTGTGCTCTCCCACCCCGCTCGTTTATATAATTAAAAAACTTGTTGGCATGTGTCATTTCTTCCTGATACTGAATATACATCCAGTTTGCAAAACCGGGCAAACCAATTGAGGTAAAATAGGATGACATTGAGAGATATAACAACGCTGAGTATTGTTCAGCATTGACTTGCTCATTAAGCGCGTTTAACATTTTTTCTTTTATCATGACTTTATAGTTTTTAATTTGGGTTAAAAGTAGGTAAAAGGAAAGAGATATAAAAAAACAAAGTCCCAAAATTGAGTCAATGTTAATATGGAATTTCTATTTGATATAATCGTAATCTATGGGTTATAATTTGCTTCATTTATCTTATCCAGTTTGTAGTTTAGTCTGATTTACGTTATTTGACAAAAAAAGAATCCCGGCTACCCTCCAATAGCCGGGATCTTCAAACTTCATTTTAAAAGTATCTACTTAAAAAGAAACCTGTGGTTGTAGTTATTTAATATTTCTTAAATACCACTTTCCCATTGTAAATCGCCTCGCCCAAAGTAACGCGGTAAATATACATTCCGCTGATAATTGTTTCGGGCCTGAATTCTGCTTCATAGCTAACTCCTTCTTCTACTGGCGCTTCGAAAATAGTTTTTACCATTCGTCCTGTCATGTCGTATAAATCAATACGGGCATTTACAGACTCAGGAGAAACAAACTCGAATTTCAGTTTTTCGGAGAATGGGTTAGGATATACTTTCAACTCAGCAACTTTCAAAGTTGGATAATTATCTGATTGAGTAGTAATTTCAGCAGCTTTTGGTGTTTCCAAAGCAGCCAATTGACTGACTTCCGGAATGTAATTACAATATATCGAATACTTGTAGTTAGCATAAGTTACCTGACCAAACGTTAAAGGCATACCTCCATTAAAGTTTTGTGAGGACTGTGCCCTTGCAGGATAGCCTGATGTATATCTGACTCCCGGATTATTCTCGAATACCCATGCCAGCCATACTGTTTGATTTGCAGAAACAGATAAAGGTTCAGTTAAGAGTACTGTCTGCCAACCTTGCCCACTATTAATAGCGGTTGAAGCCGTTGTTGCCAACCTTGTTACAGGTGAACCTGACTGGTTTGAATATACTCCAAGTAATACATCACCTGTGCCTCCATTGTGATAAATCGATATACTGATAATGGTTCCGTCTTCGCTGATTGTGACAGGAAAAGCCCTGCGGTTATACAACGTTGATGTTGCATCATACACCTGGGTGTTTCCTAATGCAGTCGGCTGGTTATACTGCGTAACAGTAACTGTCTGAGTTGCTACTCCTGTGCCAGAGATTGTAACAGTTGCAGTTCTCGGACTTGTTCCTGAATTTACCGAATTTGCAGTCGCAATGATAGTTCCATTGTTTGAACCGGAAGTTTGAGACAAATTAAGCCAGCTTGCATCATCTGTAACACTCCAGTTTGTGTTCGAAGTGATAGTAAATGTGCCATTGGAACCTGATCCATAAGCAAGAGGAATATTTGTCGGTGACACAGTTAAAGTTGGTGTTGCAGTTACAGGAGTATAATTACAATATATAGAATACCTGTAATAGGCTAATGAAACTGAACCAAACGATTCTGGCATTCCTCCAGACCATGTTTGCCAAGACTCTGCCCGTGCAGGAGCGCCTATCGTGTACCTGATTCCCGGATTATTCTGGAATACCCATGCCAGCCAAATTGTTTGACCAGTTGTAACAGATACAGGATTATCTAAAGTTACTGTCTGCCATCCCGTTACATTACTAACAGGAGTTGAAGCAGTTACTCCCAACTGAGCAGAAGGCCTGCCTGACTGGTTTGAATAAACTCCAAGTAATACATGACCTGATCCTGCATTGTGATAAATAGAGATACTGGTTATTATTCCATCTTCTGTCATCGTGACAGGAATCGCCCTACGGTTATTCACTGTTGAAGTCAAATTATAAACAACATTATTACCCGCTGTGGCTGAAGGTGGATTTACCTCAGTAACAGTTATTGTATTCGAATTAGTGATACAATCATTGGCATCTTTTACTGTCACAGTATATGTACCAGCCGGTACGGTAAAGGTATTTGAACCCTGATATGTACCCTCATTCAAACTGTACTGATATGCAGGTGTTCCTCCTGTTACAACAGCAGTCAGCGTAGTAGTTCCACCATATACAGAGATTGTACCTGCAGAGATGGTTGCTGTAATTGCCGTAGGTTGAGATATCAATCCACTAACCGTTTCCTGACAACCATTGGCATCGGATACTGTAAAACTATAAGCTCCGGCAGGTACTGTAAAGATACCGGTCCCGGTATAAGAACCAGTACCACCTGTTGCAGATACGTTCACAGTTGTTGTTTCACCGTTGCATGCAATTGTCCCGACAGTTGCGGTAACTACCAATTCCGTTGGTTCTGTAATAGTAACCGACGTTGTTGAAGTACAACCATTAGCATCTGTTACAGTATAGCTGTATGTGCCTGCACCCTCAGTATAACTTCCTATAACACCTCCTACATAAGGAAGAGTGCCACCGGTTGCTGATACGGTTATAGTTGTAGTTCCACCGTTGCAGAGGATTGTTCCTGCGGTTGCAGAAGCTGTCAAAACTGAAGGTTCACTGATTGTTCCTGCAACAGTTACCTGGCAACCCTTGGCATCAGTAACTATGAAAGAGTAGTTGCCTGCACCGACAGTGTGTTCACCGTCATTTGTATATGGAGCAGTTCCACCTTGTGCAGTGATGGTTACAGTTGCAGTTCCACCGTTGCAAAGGATTTCTCCTTCGACAGCAGA
>JBGSMW010000022.1:0-97435 GCA_041739985.1 Draconibacterium sp.
CGAGAGGCTCTTATTCCACTTGGTAAATCATATTGCTCACAAGTTGCTCCTCAGCATTGCTTGTTTCCCCTTCTGATTTACAATCGTATTTTAAGAAATAATTTTATCAATTCCACCAACTATTTTTGTCACCATTACCCAATTGATAACACCATAATTGGCACCAAAAACCACTGTTCCAGTTTTAGGTTCAATTTCTTTTTGATCGCATGAAATCAGAAATATTGTGGTAAGAATTAACAAAAAAGCAAAGTTGTTTTTCATGTTGATTTCTGTTTTATTATATGATTATAGAAAGATTAAATTGGTTGCGTTATGTGGGTTAAAAGAATTGCGAAATATTTTGTATGAAGATATGCTATTTTACCAGTTCTTTTGTCGATAACAACCCGCAGGCTGCATAAATATCCTGTCCGCGTGAGGCACGAATTGTGGTTAAAATCCCTTTTTGGTTGAGTTTTTCCTTGAAATTTACAATGGTTTTTTCGTCAGGACTTTTAAGTGGTGTTCCCGGAACGGGATGAAACCGAATTAAATTAATCCTGCATTTCAATCCATCCAGCATTCGCGCCAGTTCTTTTACATGAGCTGGAGTATCATTCAATCCTTCAAATAAAATGTACTCAAAAGAAATCCGGCGTTGCCGGCCAAAATCCCAGCTTTTTATTTCATTTATCACATCTTCAATTGGGTAGGCAACCTGCACCGGCATCAGTTGCTGACGCTCTTCGTGAAAAGGAGTATGCAAACTAACCGCTAAATGGGCTTCGCTTTTTTCAAGAAAAGTCAGCATTCCCGGAATTATCCCGATTGTTGAAACGGTAATTCGACGCGGACTCATGGCAAAACCCCAGTCAGAAGTAAGGATTTCGATGCTTTTCAGCACTTCTTCCAGGTTATCGAAAGGTTCGCCCATTCCCATGTAAACGATATTTGAAACTTCCTCAGCTTCATCGATACTGCGGATTTGATTCACTATTTCACCAGCGGTTAACTGTCCCTGAAAACCTTGTTTGGCGGTGAAACAAAATAGGCAGCCCATTTTGCAACCCACCTGCGAACTAACACAAATCGTCCGGCGGTCGCCTTCCGGAATCATTGCAGTTTCAATAAATTTATGTTGGGTAGTGGGGAAAAGATATTTTTTTGTGCCGTCAATGCTTTCCTGAACTCTTGTGTGCGCTGTTAATCCAAATTCGTATTTTTCGTTTAATAGTTCTCGGGATTTTATCGAAAGATTTGTCATTTCGTCAATCGATGAAACGGGTTTTTTATATAACCAATCTGCAATTTGTTTGGCTGTGAATTTTGGCAAACCTAACTCATCAACAAGGATTTGAATTTCTAACAAAGTTTTCCCGAAAAGGCGTTCTTTCATTTAAATTAATTTCCTGCAAAGATAATTAGAAAATCTAAGGGACATGAATTAAAACAGTCCCATGACTTTTCCCGGCAGCTAACCAGAAAAATCTTTGACTTGGGAAAGTCAAATTTCGGTTAGAATATTTGGGCAAACTGCTTTCTTCTAAGAATATTGCAATTTTATTGATTGCTTATCCTGAAAGTAATTTGCTTTGCTCCATCAACCTCCCCAGCCTGGTTCAGGCGCACTTGCAATCGGCGCCCCTTTCGAGTTTAAGATTATAAACATTGAAGCTGCAGTAAACGCCGCGTATTTTCCTGCTTTTAAAAGTGCCTCCTTTCGGGTTATTTCTTCAACCTGTTGTACTTTTGGTGTTGTATCTTTGTTGATTGTTTTTTTATCCTTTTTCATATCCTTTGTGTTTTATTTTTTTTATTCGGTTTCATCAAAAACTGCAGATAGTTTATTATTTAATCCAACTGATTTTTTTACTTACTTTTTGGGTCGAAGATTGGATAAAAACTATATATGATCCGCTTTTAATTCCATCCATTTCCACTTCGTTGTATCCTTTCTGGGTGAGTTGGCGTTGGATCAATTTGCGCCCCAACATGTCGTAAACTAAAATTTCAGACTTGTTGCCAATGTTCCCTGTTATATATAAACTATTTTTTTGCGGATGTGGAATTATTATAAAGTCTGCTTCGTCTGCACCTGGAATAATTCCTGTTACAGCGGTTTTTTGTGTATGCAGGAAAAATCTTCCTGTTCCTTCTGTTTTATCTGTAATACTTGCAGAATAAGAACTTCCGGCTTCTGCTAAATCGGTAATATTTCCAGTTAAACGGTCTTCGAGTATAACCGGAGTTGCAATTGGTAAATTCAATGTTTCCGCGCGAAACACAACATTTGTGTTAGTCGGAGCATTCAGCCCAACCGGGATTACGTTGCTATAATCAAAAGCCGGCAAACACTGAATATCGAAATCAACCGTATTGGTTTTATCGCCTACCAAATGGGAGTACACTGCAAAACTGTTGTTACCAGCAGAAAATCGCCCTGCATCATAACCCGGATCCAAACCGGTTGTCGCATTTTCGAGAAATAGAATTTTGGTTTCCGAACTGCCCTTACTTTGTTCAGCAATAAGATGAATAGATGGGGCAGGCACTTCACCACTTTTAAAAATGTTGCCAGTTTGGTGTGTTTGCATAGCTTCGGTAAAACTAACCGAAGAACCACCATCAACCGAATATACAAAAAAGGCTTGTCCTGGAGCTACATAAGTTGCTCCGGAAGTATTATTTATTGTAATGTAGTTGCTGTTTGCTGCGTCCCAAACATAAATGGCTTCATAATTATTATCTATTGCTGAAGCATTTGTATTTAAGAAATTGGTTCCAATGTTCGCACCATAAATAGCTGATGGGTATGGATTTCCCACAAGATTCCATCCATTTGTGTTTTTTGAAATTGCAATATCAACATTAGAACTTGACAAAGCTCCGTTAAAAGTTATGATTCCCTCTGAAGTCCGCAAAACTTCGAAACCTTTTCCCAGGATAAAATTACCGGCTGCAGCAATATCATTGGTTCCGGCTAGTGTAGTAAAATGATTCCAACCTGGCGTGGAATTGTTGTAGGGAGCCAGTCCGTATTTTGGAGCTATTGCGGCAACTGCGTTAGTGGCAAGGTTTGTAACAACAAAATCGTTGATTCCCTGTCCTTCAACGGGAGACGAAATCAGGTGCCATTTATCAACCCCCGTCACGTAACGTTGAAAAGTTGCAGTTCCATTCACTGTCAAATAACTTTGACCAATAATTGAACCTGTTGAACTCGCGTTACTTTCGACAGTTAAATTATTGCAAGCTGCGGTTGATGTTATGGTGGGGTAGTTGGTGAGCCCGGCAGGGATTGTAACATTATAACCAGCGGTTGGTATAACCGAAGGTGTCCAATTATCGGCTGTTCCCCATTCGGTATTTTCTGAACCGTTCCAGACAAGCTCACCAATGTCGGTAGTAAAACTTACCTGCGAACCGTAACTTGTACCTGCTGTATTTGTAGCATAAGCACAAACATAATAAAGTGTACCTGCGGTCAAGCCAGAGGTTGATTTACTAAAAATTCCTGTCCCATCCCCATTTTGATCTTGTGTTACACCAATTTCTCCAATAGTTGGTGTTGCATCAATTGTTGAATACACTACTCCGCGTTCGGTAACACTTACTCCGCCATCGGAAGTAACCTCTCCACCTAAAGTTGCTGAAGAATCATCGAAGATTGAAACAATTGTTGTGGAAACTAAAGGAGAACTGGTTGTATTTAGTTCTACCGGAATATGAAGAGCATAAACCCAACCATCTGTTGCCAGAAATGTTTCGACTACTGTTCCATCTGTATTTGCTCTTTTAATTGTAAAATTTGCATCCTCAAACCAATAAACTTTCCCATTTACTGCATCAACAGTCATCCCAATCGGACCGTAATTAGTAACACCGCTTGCAGAGTTTATTAACGTAATTGCATTGCCACCATCCAAATCACTCTGAACGATTTTATCCTCTCCGTATTCAGGCCAGTATAATTTGCTGTTTTTGTTATCAACTGAAATTGAATAGGCCCAATCAACACTTGTAGCAATTGTCTGTATGTTTGTACCGTCTAAATTGGCGCGTTTAATTGTATAATTTGCATCCTCAAACCAATAAACTTTACCATTTTCGGTATCAACAGCCATCCCTATGGGGCCATAATTTGTTACACCGCTGGCAGAGTTTATCGCAGTTTCTGCATTACTCCCATCTAAATCACTTCGAACAATTTTATCTCCACTATAATCGGTCCAGTACAATTTGTTGTTTTTACTATCAACGGCAACTGAATATGCCCATCCCACACTTGTTGCAATTGTTTGTACGTCAGTACCATCTAAATTGGCACTTTTAATTGATTGATTGAAATCCTCAAACCAATAAACTTTTTCGTTTGGTATGTCAATTGCAAATCCAATTAAACCGTAATTTGTAACACCGCTTGCATTTGTTACAACATTTTCTCTTCCGGTGCCATCCAGATTAATACGTTCTATTTTATCAGTATCATAGGTTCCCCAATACAACTGAGAATAAGGATCAACAGGAGCAGCAGTTGTAAAACTCACCTGCATGCCGTAACCAGTTCCTGCTGAATTTGTAGCAAATGCTTTTACAAAATAGTTAGTGCCTGGGTTTAATCCTGTAATATCTTGAGTAAAAGTACCGGTTGCACTCCAGTCTCCAGTTGTTGAAACTTTTGTTCCGGCACCATCGGCAAATCCATCAGTGGTACTCCAATATATTCCTCTCTCGGTAATGTTTGCGTTACCAGTAGCGGTAATTGTTCCATTTCCGGTAGCAGTTGTAGAAGAAATACTTGATAATGATTGAGTAGTTAAAGTTGGGGCTATTGCGGGAGCTGTAATATTTGGTATAGAATAACCCGAAATAATATTCAGGGTTCCATCTTCATTTCCATACCAGTTACTGGTTGTATTGATTGCTGTTCTTACAGCATCAGCCGTTCCGGTCAGGGTTCCGGCATATTTATAGTTATCTACCTCATATCCTACAGTGTAATAAGAGCTTGTAGCGTAATTATAAACAGAAGTTGTTCCATTAACCAATGCAATACAGTTAACGCCGTTTGTCAAACCAGGTGGAATAAAGCTACAATAAGACTGGTTATAATAGGATGAGCCCCATCCATCTATTCCATCATAAGTTGAAGTAATATAATAGTCTGCATCAATGGCTGCTATAAAGGTAGGAGAAGTTGGACGCACACCAATGCTACTCTGGTATGCAAGCATTTGATCGCCTGAACTTGCCAAATTCCAGATACCACTTAATGTATTTGAAACGGTACCCGAAGTAGTTGAGAATTCAGTAGAAGATGTATTTTCAATGTGAATAATTGTTCCGATTGTCGATCCACCAACAGGAGCAGACCAGGTTAAATGTGCATCATTAGTATTGCCATACCAATTGGTATTAACAGCATCCCAACCTTCATCGGTAAAATAAATTATTGTACCTGCACTAACATCTTTCAACAAGATAAAAGTAAACCCGTCCCCAGCTGTTGAAAATCCATCCATATAAAGGCCAATAAAGGCAATGTCACCCTTGTTAAGTGTAGTTTGTGCGTTGCTTATCGCTTTGGTACCTGTCAGTAAAACAACCGTTATTAAAAAAAAAGTAATTAATTTTTTCATAGTAAACTCTTATTAAAATTGTCTGAATTCTTTGGTATAAAATGTAATGACCTGCATAAACCAGCCAGGTATGGTTTTAATAGTTATCGTTTATATCAATCCGCCAGCAGATTTTGCATGTCTTTGAACCCTGTCCTTATTGATATTTTTTTTTCATATTGTTTAATTTTTCTCCCGAACACAAGCATGAAGGTTTTTTCGTAATTGATTTAATTATTTTGGGTTTATATCAATGGTTATAATTGTGATTATTTTTTTAAAAATGATAGCATTCAATATTTTGATGGTCAAAATACACAAACCATGGCGTAAAATTGACCTGTAAATTGCTGATTATGCAGGTTCAAAATGCTGATAATACAGGTTCAAAATTCGGAATTTATAGCGCGGAGAGTAAGTAAAATCATAAAACAAGAACCAATTATTATATTATTATTCCGGCCCTTGGTTTAACTCTTGAAAGTAACTTAAACTAAACTCCAAATTCTTTGTAAAATTTCAGAGCTATGTTAATTTTTTATCCAGCTAATTTTCTTACTTACTTTTTGAGTTGAAGAACGAATGCAAACTGCGTAAGCCCCGCTTTTTAATCCTCCCATTTCAACTTCAGAAACTCCATCCTGATTGAGGGAATGTTGAATTAATTTACGCCCCAGCATATCGTAAATTACTAAATCGGCAATTTCTTCGGTGTTGCCAATTACCCGCAAGCTATTGTAATTCGGAAGGGGAATTATAGTGATAGTATCAAGTGCCTGACCAGGATTATTTACCGATGTTATTGATTGTTGTGTATGTAGGAAAAACCGTCCTGTGCCTTCTGTTTTTTTTGTAACGGTTACCGAATGGAAACTTCCGGGTTCTGTTAAATTGGTAAAAATTCCGGTTAAACGGTCTTCAAGGATAACCGGAGAATTAGTTGGTAAATTAATTGTTTCAGCACGTAAAACCACTACGGTGTTAGCCGGAGCATTCAATCCTATAGGAATAATATTATTAACCTCATTTATTGGTAAACACTGGATTTCAAAATCGACTTTATTAGATTCATCGCCTGCCAGATGGGTGTAAATCGCAAAACTATTATCGCCGACAGTGAAACGACCAGCATCGTAACCGGGGTCAAGTCCGGTTGTCATATTTTCGAGATACATAATGTTTGTTGTCGATGTGCCCTGACTTCGCTCTGCAATCAATTTAATTGAAGGAGAACTAATTTCACCACTTTTAAAGTTATCACCGGTTTGGTGGGTTTGCATGGCTTCGGTGAAATTTATTGTTGAACCGCCATCGACTGAATATACAAAAAAAGCCTGGCCGGGTGCTATATAGGTTGTTTGTGATGAACTATTTACAGGTATATAAGCGCTTCCGGCTTCATCCCATACATAAATTGCTTTGTATGAATCATGTATAGCACCGGCATTAACTGTTAAAAAATTTGTTCCGGAATTGGCATTAATGGCTGATGGATAAGGGTTTCCAACCAAATTCCAGGGTTTACCGGGTGGATTCGGCGATGTTATTGAAATACGAACATCTCCGGTGGCTAAAGTTCCGGTAAAATCAACAATACCATCTGAAGTACTTAAAACTTCGTAACCTTTCCCAGTTATAAAATTATCAGATGTTCTATCTGTTGTGTACATATTCCAATTTGAATTTGTATTGTCATAAACTACAAGTCCGTACAAATTATCATCTCCGGGATTTGTTGAAATAATTGCTGTATTGGCACTTATAAAACTTGTAATGGATTCTTCAACCGGTGACGAAATCAGATGCCATTTATCAACACCAGTCAAATAACGTTGAACTGTTACAGATCCATTTACAATTAAATTACTTTGCCCAATCAGAGAACCCATACCTGTTAACGTACTTTCAATTAGTAGGTTATTGCATTCACCTGAAGTTGATAAAGTAGGGTAGTTGGTGAGTCCGGCCGGGATTGTAACATTATAATTGGCGGTTGGTATAGCTGCCGGATTCCAGTTGTCAGCAGTTGCCCAATTGTTGCTTACTGTACCTTTCCATATAAGTTCGCCCATTTGGGTAGTGAAATTAACAACTCCGCCATAGCTGGTACCCAAGCTGTTTGAAGCATAGCTTTGGACCGAGTAATTGGTATTTGGCGTTAAATTACTGATTGTGGAACTATAAGATCCGGTTTCACTTCCATTGGAAACCTGGGTAACACCAGTACCATGTATTTTAGGATTCGCATTTATGGATGTTTTTGAATAAATAAACCCTCTTTCACTTACTGTTACACCACCTTCGGTTACAACTATGCCTCCCAATACAGCAGATGTTGCGTCGGATGTTGAGATAGCTGTTGTGGCTACAGTTGGGATAGTTTTCGAAACTGCTCCAAATTCGTATGCTCCAATGTCATAAGTCCCAACTCTGTCTAATCCGCGTTGGTCGGAGCGAAGTGTGCTTACAGTGCCGTTTGCCGAGCTGTTTCCTGCGTTTATCGCAACACTCCCTATTGTTATTGCCAGGGTAGGTATTCCGAGAGAATTAGTATTGTTGGTCAGTGACGGTGTAGCATGTACTCCTCTGCCAAATAAGTTGGACTGATTTCCTGTAACTGTTCCTTTTCCGGTTAAACCTGGTGAGTTATGGTATTCAATAATATTATAACCATTGTCATATGTCATACCATCGTATGAATCATCATAATCTTCCACTACAGTTGATGTACTTATATTATTTGCTACAATACTATTTTTAATATATACATTTCCTTTGTATGAATCACCACCAGCAGCACTGATTCCCCCACCTTCCAAAGAGCAAGTATTATTAACTACCGTACAGTTTGTGACGTAATGCATTCCATAAGCAATACTAATACCGCCGCCGTATGAGGCTCCTGTATTATTGCAAACTGTGGAATTTGAAATGGTAATTCCATAATTTGTACCCCCACCTTCCTGTGCATCAATAGCTCCGCCGGCACTGACTGTTCCATTGTTAAATGAATTATCAGATATGGTTGAGTTAGTAATAATCAGGTTGCTGTTCAGCGATTCAATTGCAAAACCCTGGCGGGCGCTATTATGATGGATATAGCAGTTTAATACGGTTACATTGCTGTAACAGCCTATAGTAATTCCACCACCATCGTTTGAACCTTTAAGGTAACCGTATCTTATTTCTAAATTTTTAAATGTTACTGTTGTTCTTTGCGGTATAGTAAACACCCTGCTGGCATTACTTCCGAAACTTGTAGCTGCCTGAACAATTGCCAACCCACCACCGAATCCCTCGATCGTAATGTCTTTTGAAATTGTAAAACCTGATGTTTCGGCAACGCCGGTTTCAGCAACATCCGTCCATGTAAAGGTTCCGTTTAAAACTAATGTACCTTCCGAACTTACCATGTCATATCCTTTTGTAAATGTTTTGAATGGTTTTCTAAAAGATCCATCGCCGGAAGTATCACTGCCAGTAGAACTATTTACATGTATGGTTTGAGTATATCCAATCACTGTGAACAGGATCAGCCCCATGCATGACAGCATGATTTTTAAAAACATATTTCCTTTCATAAGTTACTGGATTAGATTGTTTTGCGTTTATTTCATACGTTTTCATATGGATTTAGCCACACGGAAACATTTCTCTTTGCTTTTATCAACCTTGCTACTATTGAAGCAGTTAGTATTAACTTCTGTAGTTGAAGTTGAAATGTCACAAATCGTTTCATTGCTATTAAATGTTAACAAGGCATACCTGAGTATCCAGATAAAAAATACACTTTAAATCTTTTCATGATTTATAATTTTTTGATTCGTATTGTAGATTGACCCTTTATAAAACTTCCCTTTCTGAGTATTTCATTCCAATTGATACAAAATCAGCTGTTTAAATTTGTTCCTAACAGCAAATGAATTTTTTATCTTTTGGTTTGTAATTATCTCAGACAATAAAGATATAGGGTATGTAAGAATAAGTATCTTATTAAATGCTGATTCTGATCTACCGAAAAACTGATTTATGATTCAGTATTATTCTGAGTCAAATATATTCGGGCATTAAAATATTTAAATCTATATGGGAATGAAACAGGTTTACTTTTCTTCCATCAATGTTTTTATAAACCCGGGAGCTTTTCGGTGCCTTGTAGCTTGTTCAAACACAAATGAAATTTTCAATAAAGTGGGCTCACTCCAGGCTCTCCCGAAAAATGAAATCCCAACTGGCAGCTCATGAACATAACCCATTGGAACAGTAATGTTTGGATAACCGGAAATAGCTGCTGGAGATGAACTTCCGCCGCTAAAATGATCGCCATTTACCCAGTCGATTGTCCAGGCAGGTCCATTTGTTTGTGCAATAATGGCGTCCAACTTGTGTTCATCCATTACTTTGTCGATGCCTTCTTTTCCGGCAAATAATTTTGAGTTCTTGAGCGCTTCGAGGTATTCTTCTGAAGTCAGATCTTCTTTTTTCTGCGATTCTTCAAAAATTTCCTGACCGAACCATGGCATTTCGCGCACGGCATTGTTCTTATTGAATTCGATGATATCTTTCATCGATTTTACAGGCGCATTGGGATGTTCAGCGAGGTATTTATTTAAATCGGCTTTAAATTCATACAACAAAACCTGGTACGACGGATCACCCCATTTACGCATGTTTTCAAATTTTACGTCTTCGATAATTTCCGCACCTTTCTCTTTTAAAACCTCAATAGCCTGTTTAAAAACTTCATCCACTTTCACATTAAACCCAATCATTTGCGAAGCAATTCCAATTCTCATTCCACTCAAATCTTGCGCATTTATAAATTGGGTGTAATCGCTGAATATTTCCCCTTTTTCGATGTGGGTTTCAGCATCATCAGGGTCAAATTCTGCCAATGCGCCAAGCAAAATAGCTGCATCTTTTACAGTTCGCGCCATTGGCCCGGCGGTGTCCTGACTGTGTGCAATTGGTATAATTCCACTTCGACTCCACATTCCTAAAGTAGGTTTTATTCCAACCAAACCATTTATGCCTGATGGACAAACAATTGAGCCGTTGGTTTCTGTTCCTATTCCAATTACACATAAATTTGCCGAAACAGCTGCACCAGTGCCTGAGCTGGATCCACACGGGCTCCTGTCCAAACAAAATGGGTTGCGCACTTGTCCACCTCGACCACTCCAGCCACTTGAAGAATTATCGGAACGAAAATTTGCCCACTCACTCAAATTGGTTTTCCCCAAAACAACGGCTCCTGCTTCGCGCAGTTTTTTGATTATGAATGCGTCTTTTTGTGCAATACTTCCTTCCAAAGCCAGAGAACCGGCTGTGGTTTGCATTTTGTCACCCGTATCAATGTTGTCTTTAAAAAGAATCAGAATTCCGTGCAGCACACCCCGAACTTTTCCGGTTGTTCTTTCTTCGTCAAGCTGCTTTGCAATTTCCAAAGCATCGGGATTTAATTCAATAACCGACTTTAAAGTTGGGTCAACCAGTTTTATTCTATCAAGGTATTTCTGACAGATTTCAACTGAGGTCAATTCACCCGTTTTCATTTTTTGCTGCAATTCATCTATTGTAATTTCATTGAATTCGAATTCCGAAAAGTTAGTTTCGGATTCCTGTTTTACTTCTATAGTACAGGCTGCAATTCCTGAAAAGGCAAGTACAGAGCTACTTAACGCTGTGGTTTTGAAAAAGGTGCGACGTTTCATTTTTTTAGATGGTTAGATTCATTAAACAAGAGTAATTTGCCAGTGAAAATACCAAAAATTAATATCGTTTGTTATTTATGATGATTATAGCGATGCAGAAATGAAAAAAGCAATGAATCAGAAATATTCTTGATTCATTGCTTTAATTTGCTTTAACTATTTCCAAAATTTAAAACTTTAGAAATACTTGGAAGTCAGTTATTTTTTAATCCCTACTCGCAAGTTTCGATAACAATCTTAAAATTTCGAGATACAACCAAATTAAAGTTACCATCAAACCAAAAGCGCCGTACCACTCCATATATTTTGGTGCGCCCTGTTCAGCAGCGTTTTCAATAAACGAAAAGTCAAGAACCAAATTGAAAGCCGCAATTGCAACAACCAAAAGACTGAATCCAATGCTGAAATTGCTGTTGCCGTGAAGGAACGAAAATTCCATCCCAAAAAATCCACCAATAAAACTTACGAGGTAAACAACTGCAATTCCGGCTGTGGCTGCAAAAATCCCCATTTTAAGTTTTTCAGTCACTTTGATAATTCCAGAGCGGTACAAAAACAACATAGCAAGAAAAACAGCTAATGTTAGTGCAACGGCACGCATTACAATTCCTGTGTACATTGATTCGAAAATGGCAGAAATACCACCAAGTAAAAGTCCTTCGAAAATGGCATAAATGGGTGCCGAAATGCCTGAACTCTGCGGACGGAAAGCAGTAACCAAAGCAGTTATTAAACCTCCAATTCCACCAACAATTAACCAGGGCATAACAGCAGCAGCGCCACCTTCGGGATTTACTGCAATTGCTGCGAAAAATTTGTTCCATGTAAAAATTGCCGCTGCCATTACTATCAAAAGCATCAGCCCGGTTTTATTGATCGTACCGTTAATTGTCATTGCTTCCGAAGAGATGCTGTAATCTTTGTGGAAGACGTTTTCCTTAAGGACAGGATTTGAAGATTTTGTTATATTAATCATATTATTCAAAAATTAATTGTTCAACATTTACTTTTTAAAATTGTGTTTCTCCCAAAACAAAAAACCTGCCGTTAAAGTTTTCATGACAAGATTGCAGAAGGAAATTTAAAGTTCAAAATTAAATAACCTGTGGGGGATTAAAGTGTAATTTATTTATCTAAGCAGGTTTTAAAGTTTAAAGTCTAATTTTTTATGATATCCCGAAAATAATCGCTGGTAAGTTCATCATAAAGTAATTCGCCTTGTTTCGTGGCATTTTCAGAATCTGATAATTGCAAGGTTTGTGAGAGTTCGACTGTTTGTTGATGTAAATAGACTGAACGTTTTCCAAGAGCCAGGATCGTGCGATAAAAAACTGTATTCAGCGCACTGTCTTTTGCCAAAGTTGGCAGTTCATCAAAAAATGGTTCAAACATTTCATCAATCGCTGATTTATCGGTTAAAGCAAGCCTGCCAATTAAATGAATGCCCGTGTAACGAACAATATGTTTTTTTGCGCGACACCATTCCATGGATTTTATAAATGCGAATTTTGTTTTCACCCAAAGATTTGCCGACGCCTGCTCAGCAATTTCAGTGTTTTCAAAGGTTTTTGTCCAGAAATCAATTTGTTCTTCAGTAACTTGTTTGGGCTCGTCAATTAGGGTAGCCAAAATCATTGTTTCGCGCCATTGTTTGTTCCAAAGTTTCAATGCCAGTAAATGGTCGGGTTCAAACTTGTTTGCAATTTCACGAAGGTCGATAATTGAAAGGCCCCAGTTTATTTTATACTTAATTCCTTTTTGTTGCATCAACTCAGATACTTCACCGCTTTTGTAAGATTTTACCAGCATTAAAATTTGCTGGAATTTCTTTTCTGTTTCCTGGTTATCGAGAATAAAATCCATTTTTTAAGATATGAGATTATTAGATTTGAGTATCAAGCCTGAGACCAATTATATAACAAATTCAACTAATGCAAAAATAACTAAAATGGTGAATGAGTAAATTGCATAAATTTTAATCGGAAGATATTCATGTAAACTTACATTCAGTTTTCTTTTAACCTCAACCGTTAGATATATTTTTTCAAAAAGGTAAGCCATAAAAGTAGCAAAGGCAATTCCGTTAATTCCGAAAAACCTTACCAATATTAAACTCAATGAAACATTCACAATCAATTCAAGAAGCGCCGCAGTTATAATTGGTTTCGAAATTTGTAAGCCGTTCAACAAAGTTTGAGGTAAAATCAATCTGCTGATTATGATTAAAAGATAGATATTAAAAATTGTTGCACTTTCTGCAAATTTTGGGTTGAAAATGATTGGAAAAACCGGGTGTGTTATTAAAAGCAGAACGGCTGTTACAGGGAAAAGAAAGTGGGAAAGCCGGGTTACACTTTGTTTTAGTTTTAACAGATTCAATTTTAGTTGGCTTTCATTGGCAAAATCAGGTAGCATTGCAGTGCTTAAAGCATTTGCAAGCAACATTGCCAGTGGTAATTCGCGGGCACCATAGCGAAAAATGGCAAACGTTCCCTCATCGAAATACGATGTTACAATAAAACCATCGACAAATTGAGCTGAACCGCTTAAAAAAGTTGCCAAAATCAGTGGTCCTCCAAGCTTCAGATGTTCTTTTACAAATGAATGTGAATAGTTGGTTTCATGGTTTGAAATGAGAATAATTAAAAGCCATAAATAACGAAAAACTGACGATAAGACCAACCCTTTCAAAGCCATAGAAATTCCATAACCCAACATTACCGGCAGAGTTACAAGCACAAGCTGCACCGAAAATGAAACAATACTGTAAATTACAATTGCGCTGTTTTGCTTTTTAATAATATAGAAATATTCAATCAGGTTTGCTGGAACGCCAAAAACGATAAAGGCAAGGAGTAACCAGATTTCTGGAATATTTTTACCGTTTAAAAGGATATTTGAAAACAGCGGATGCAAAAAAAACAGAAAAACAGCTGCAAGAATACTAAAAACCTGAAGAACTATAAATGAACTAAAAATGTGTGATTTTGTGTTTTTATGGGTTGTGGTAAGTGGTAGAAGTGCTTTTTGCAAACCGTTTAACCAAAAGAAACTTATTGCTCCGGCGATAAAAACGAAGGTTTCATATTCTCCAATTTCAGTTTGAGTAATGGCAGTTTTTGTAAAAATAATACCAATTAATATTAACGTTGCATAACGCACCAACTGGTAAAATTGAAAAGCCGAAATTGAATTTAATTTGTTTTTCACTTTTGTTTTTGAGTGGCGATAAAATTAGAAAAAAATGCTTCCTTTTCAGTGCTTTTTAAGTTTACTGAAAAAATACCTTTCCTGAAAATTTTATCTGACATTGAGACGCTAACTTTCCCAATAATCGGCTTTCCTGATTATTATTTATTATCCTTATTTCTTAAAATCAAATTGTTACTTTAAGCATTGTTTGCATTTATGTAAACATTTGTCGGCAATATTTGATAAATATTTTTGAATGAATGTATTACAATTCAACTAAGTCAACATTTTCTGATTTTTTTTGTCTAAATTGAGAAACCTTTTACTTGCAACGTTTGTTAAAAGAGTGATTTTATAAAAAACCTTTGTGTTTATTACTAAACTGAACAGTATGAGAGAATTTTTTCAGAGGAAAGTGAATCTTAAAAACAAGTCGAACTTTATTTTCCTTCTTATTTTTATTTCCTGTTTTACATTAACTACAAATTTATTGGCGCAAGACACTATCACTGTCGATTCTGGGAAAATCATTTCTGAAAGATTGATCGATACAAATAAAGTAGCTGCCAATGACAGTGGTTTGTTGAAAAAATCTGAAGAACATACTGTTGTTTCCAATGGTAATTCGCATGACGATATAAATCGGGGTGAACGTATTTTTATGGGTTTGCTTCCTTTTGACAGAAAATACGAGTCTTGTGTTTCTTGTCACGTTTTGAAACAGGTTGATACATTAAATTGGAATCCATCAGCAGTTGATATTGCGTTAAAATATGCAGACAAGGATTTTGCATCTTTTCAGCAGGTTGTATTGCAACCATCTGGCAAAAAAATGGAGGCTTCACACAAAGACTTTAACATTGATGAAGGAAATCTTAAACAGGTAAAAGCATACCTCGATAATCTGGCTCAAACAGGAACAAAGCCCATAAAACCAAGCATTAACAATCTGCTTTTATTTCTGTTTTTAGGATTATTAATTACCTGGGCGGTAATTGAACTTATTTTTCTGAGAAAATTAAAATGGAAATTTATTCCTGTAATTGTTCTTTTGGGAGCTTTTGGCTGGCAGGTAAAAATAATTTCAACCGATGCAATGCGGCTGGGCAGGCAGCAGGATTATGCGCCTGATCAGCCCGTAAAATTCTCGCATAAAGTGCATGTTGGCGAAAACGGTATTGATTGCAAGTATTGCCATACAACGGTGGATCAAAGCAAATCAGCAGGAATTCCTGCAACAAATCTTTGTATGAATTGCCATGTTATTATTCGCGAAGGTACTAACAGCGGGAAATTTGAAATTGCCAAAATTGTAAATGCTGTTGAAAAAGGAACACCAATTGAATGGGTTCGAATCCATAATTTGCCGGAACATGTTTTCTTTAGTCATGCTGTTCATGTGGGTTCGGGAAAATTAGATTGTACTCAATGTCATGGCGACGTAAAAGAAATGGATATAATGAAACAGCAAAACGACCTTTCTATGGGATGGTGTGTTAATTGCCACCGCGAAACAAAGGTTCAATTTGCCGAAAACCCATATTATAAGCAATTTCCGAAGTTGCATGAGGATTTAAAGACAGGTAAAATTGACTCAATTACTGCCGAACAAATTGGTGCAAACGATTGTATGAAATGCCATTATTAGTTCAAAGATCAAAGTGTAAAGTTTAGAGGTTGAAGTTCAAGGATTGAAAATCAGGTTATGACAAAATATTGGAGAAGTATTGAAGAATTAAATGATCCGGTTAGTTTTAAGAAAGCCGAGATGCGATTGGAAGTTGATGCAAAACGTGCCGGGATACACAATCAGCCGGCATCGCGACGGGATTTTCTCAAAACATTTGGGTTTAGTGTAGCTGCTGCCAGTTTGGTCGCGAGTTGTACAAAACCTGTCAACAAGGCAATCCCGTTTCTAATAAAACCTGAAGAGGTTACGCCCGGAATGGCAAATTATTATGCTTCAACTTATTTCGAGGGAAATGAATATTGCAGTGTTTTGGTAAAAGTTCGCGATGGGCGGCCAATAAAAATTGAAGGAAATGGTCTTTCCCCGGTTTCGCAACAGGGAACGTCTGCACGTGTACAGGCGTCAATTTTAAATTTGTATGATGATGCACGATTTAAAACACCCTTAAAAAGGGGTGAAGCAACAAACTGGGAAGAAGTTGACGATTACATTAAAAATAAAGTTAGCCAGTTAAAACGCGACAACAAAAAACTGGTTTTACTCACTTCTACAATAATTTCTCCTTCTACAAAATCGGTTATTAATAAATTTTTGGCCGAAAATCCCAATGCACAATGGTTACAATATGATGCATTATCGGCTACCGGAATTTTAAAAGCCAATGAGTTAAGTTTTAGAAAAGCTTTTGTTCCTGATTACCGTTTTGACAAGGCAAATGTTATTGTAAGTTTTGGTGCTGATTTTCTGGGCACCTGGCTTTCAAATGTTGAATATACAAAAGGTTACTCAGCTGGTAGAAAATTACTCAATGCTGGTGACCAAATGAGCCGCCATTATCAGTTTGAAAGCGGAATGTCAATTACAGGATCTAATGCAGATGTTCGTATTCCTGTAAAACCTTCAGAAGAAGGGTTGCTTGTCGCCAATCTTTTTAACGAATTATTGAAAACAAAAGGATTAACTTCAAAACAAGTTCCTGCATCAACCTATGATTTAAGCGGTTTGGTTGCCGATCTTTTGGAAAACGAAGGTAAATCACTCGTAGTTTCGGGCAGTAATGATGTTAATATTCAGGTAGTAGTTAACGGGATTAATAATTTACTGGGAAATTACGGAAACACAGTTTTAACTGGCAAAACATTGAATACCCATCAGGGAATCGATTCAGAATTTGAAACTTTCATTTCGGAATTAAAAAATAAAACAATTGCAGGAGTAATGTGCTGGGGAGTTAACCCTGTTTACAACCATCCCGCCGGCACTGAAATTAAACAGGCATTTGAAGGTTTGGAACTTTCAGTTTCTTTTGCTGAAAAAGCTGACGAAACAACAGAAACCTGTCATTGGGTTTGTCCAACTCCCAATTATCTTGAAGCATGGAACGATGCCGAACCCAAAACCGGAAGTTTTAGTTTGGCACAACCAACGATTTCGAAATTGTTTGATAGTCGTCAGGTTCAGGAATCACTTATTAAATGGGGAGGTTTGGAAGAAACTGATTTCTATTCTATCATAAAAAAATATTGGATAGACAATTTTAAAAGCCAGCAATCTGAATTTTCTGATGACCGCATGTTCTGGAACAGCACCTTGCAAATAGGGATTTTTGAACCAGTAAATCCGGCATTTTCAGAATTGACTTACACCGAAAACGGTCTGTCTGATTCAATTTCACAAATAAAACCGGCAACAGATGGTTGGGAAGTTGCACTGTACGAAAGTGTAGCTTTAAGTAATGGAAATGCTGCAAACAATCCGTGGTTGCAGGAATTGCCTGACCCAATTGCAAAAGTGAGCTGGGATAATTTCGCAGCTGTTCCTGTAAAATGGGCACAAGAAAATGGTGTTCAAAATGAATCAGTTATCACGGTAAACGGGATAGAAATGCCGGTTATCGTTCAGCCGGGACAAGCAGCCAATACAATATCTATTGCACTTGGTTATGGTCGCGAAATAGCCGGAAAGGTTGGCGATGGAGTAGGAAAAAATATGTTTCCCTGGTCAATCATCGAAAATGGTGCTAAAAAATTGCGGGTAGCAGGTGCAACTGTTCAAAAAACTGAAAAGACTTATGAACTTGCTATTTCGCAAACACACCACTCAATGGAAGGACGCCCGATCGTACGCGAAACTAATTTTGATGAATGGAAAACTAATCCTGCAGCAGGAAATCTGTTAAAGGAAGAACACGAAAAACACGCTGTTACATTATATCCCGAATTTGAATATAAAGGACACCATTGGGGAATGGCAGTTGATTTGTCTTCTTGTACAGGTTGTGGCAACTGCTCAGTTTCCTGTCAGGCTGAAAATAATATTCAGGTAATCGGGAAGGAGCAGGTTCGAAACCGTCGTATTATGCACTGGATTCGTATCGACCGTTATTTTTCGAGTGATGCAGAAAATCCCGATGTATTTCATCAACCGGTTATGTGCCAGCATTGCGACAATGCACCCTGCGAAAATGTTTGTCCGGTTTCGGCAACTCCACACAGTGATGAGGGATTGAATCAAATGGCTTACAACCGTTGTGTTGGGACAAAGTATTGTGTAAATAACTGCCCGTATAAAGTTCGCCGGTTCAATTGGTTTCAGTATGTTAAAAACGATGAATTTGATTTTGCATCAAACAGCGATTTGGGTAGAATGGTGCTAAATCCTGATGTTACAGTTCGTTCGCGTGGTGTCGTTGAAAAGTGTTCGTTTTGTGTGCAACGTATTCAGGAGAAAAAAGCAGAGGCAAAAGCTGCCGGTCGTATGATCGACGACGGTGAAATCCAAACAGCTTGCGTTCAGTCGTGCCCGGCAAATGCGCTGGTTTTTGGTGACATGAACAACCCTGAAAGCAAAATCTCAAAATACATGAAGAACGAACGGAATTATCATCTTTTAGAAGAGTTGCACACGTTGCCGTCGGTTGGATATTTAACTAAAGTAAGAAATAAAAAAGCATAAAAGCCTATGTATAATTCAGAGGTACGGGGACGATTAATAACCGGAGATAAAAGTTTTGGGCAGATTTCAAGGGAAATTATTGCACCAATCCATGCAAAAACCCCGGTTTGGTGGTATTTTGCTGTTCTTGTAGGGTTAGTAATGTTTGGAATCGGCGGTTATTCAATTTTCCTGACATTAACCAAGGGAATCGGAATGTGGGGTGTCAACAATACTGTTGCCTGGGGTTGGGCAATCATCAATTTTGTTTGGTGGATTGGTATTGGTCACGCAGGTACTGCATTCTCCATTTTTCTTTTGATATTACGGCAAAAATGGCGTACTGCAATTAACCGCGCAGCCGAAGCAATGACTGTAGTTGCAGTGTTTTGTGCCAGCCTATTTCCGCTGATGCATATGGGGCGGCCCTGGTTGTTTTTCTACATTTTCCCTTATCCAAATACCCGCGGTCCGCTTTGGGTGAATTTTAACTCGCCACTATTTTGGGACTTTGTGGCAATTTCAGCCTACTTGTTGATTTCGGCAAGTTTCTGGTATTTCGGTATGTTGCCCGATTTTGCAACAATCCGCGATACGGCAAAATCAAAAATCAAAAAAGCTGTTTATGGAGTGTTTGCTTTTGGATGGACTGGTTCGAGCCGAGAGTGGTTGAGATTCGAAGGTTTGAGTTTTGTGTTGGGCGGCATTGCGGCAGTGCTTGTGGTTTCAGTACATTCAATCGTATCAACCGACTTTGCAGTTTCAGTTGAAGTTGGTTGGCACACAACCATTTTTCCACCCTACTTTGTTGTAGGAGCAATTTTCTCGGGCTTTGCAATGGTACTTACATTGGTAGTAACCATGCGTGGCTTATATAAAATGAACGATTTTATAACCGATTCACATATCGATGCGGTTTGCCGGGTACTGATTTTTATATCACTGATTATGGGAACTGCATATTTGACTGAGATTTTTATGGCCTGGTATTCAGGTTCGCAGTACGAAATCTATATGTTTTTCCACAACCGGCTAACTGGCGAATATGCTTTTCAGTTTTGGGCGATGTTCGTTTCAAATGCTGTAATCCCGCAATTATTCTGGTTTAAAGGGATGCGCCGCAGAATGTGGGTTGTATTTGTAATTTCCATAATTATTAATATCGGCATGTGGTTCGAACGGTTTAATATTGTCGTAACTTCATTGAGCCGCGACTATCTGCCTTCAACCTGGGCATCCTATTCGCCAACATTGGTTGAAATTGGATTCTTTGCTGGAACTCTTGGAATGTTTATCGTTGGAGTTTTGTTATTCTTCCGCTATATACCAATGATTGCAATCTCAGAACTGAAAAGTGTAGCCAAATTCGATAAACCACGCAATGAAAATTTAAAACACAACCATCATGAATAAAGATTATATTCTCGGTGTTTTTAAAGACGAGGAAAGTTTGGTTTCAGCTTTCGACAAGGTCAAGGAAAAAGGTGTTCTTCCCTTGGAGGTTTTCACGCCTTATCCGGTTCACGAAATATTGGAAGGAATGGGGAATAAAACACGAATTACGCACGCCGCGTTTTTCTATGGTGTATTTGCTGCAATCGGAATCCTTTCATTTTTAACTTACGCTGCCTCAATTAGCTGGCCATTAAATTATGGAGGGAAACCTTTCAATTCGTTCCCTTCGTTTATTGTCGTAACCATTGTGGCAACTATACTTTCGATTACAATACTTACGCTGTTTACTTTTTCGATACGGGCAAAAATATTCCCGGGAAAGGTTCCCGAAATTTATCATGAACGTGCGACCGATGACAGGTTTGTTATGGTAATCGACAAAAAAAGTATGGGAAGTAATACCGAAGCAATCAATTCAATAATAACTGAATATGGTGAAATTGAATAAAACTGACTTTTTTAGAATGAACGATATGAATAGAGTAATAAATTATATAACAGGCATAAAAAGAATACTGAAAACATTCGCATTGATTGGTTTTGCAGCAGTATTACTTTCATCATGCGATTATAACCGGCGCACAACAGGTTGGGATTATGCCGGCGATTTGATAAACTCTAATGCGTACGAAACTTATACTGAAAACCCAGTCTTTAAAAATGGAAGAACTATGCAACCTCCTGTTGAAGGTACAATCCCAAGGGGTTTTATGCCTTATCCGTATCAAAAAACGGATGAAGACAGGGCACTTGCTGCACAAAATTTGGTAAACGAACTCGCAAATACGCATGAAAACCTCGAACGCGGGAAAGTTGCCTATGGAATTTATTGTATGCAATGTCATGGCGAAAAAGGAGACGGGCAAGGTTCTTTGTATGTGAACAAGAAATTTAACTATCCTCCGGGAAATTTGTTGAGCGAAAAAATGAGGGCGAATACCGAAGCAGATATTTACCACGTAATTACTGTGGGTTGGGGAATTATGGGCGAACATGGCTCGATGATTACGCCAGACGATAGGTGGAAAATCGCAATGTATCTTAAACAAGAATTACAGAAATAAAAAATTGTAAGGACTTAAAAAAACGGACGGTTATGAAAGACCAAATCACTATATCAAAAAATTTTAAACTGCTGACTTACATTTTAATTGGGATTGGCGTGGTTTCATTTGCGCTTGGTTTTGTTTTCGATGCAAAACGCACATGGGCAAATTACCTGCTAAACAACTATTATTTTTTGTCGATTGCCATTGGTGCAGCTTTTTTTGGAGCCATACAGTATATCACCAATTCGGGGTGGTCGGCAGTATTTAAAAGAATTCCTGAAGCAATGTCAGCATACATTCCGTTTGCAGGAGTTTTCTTTTTGATAATGTATTTTGGAATGCATTCAATTTTTGAGTGGACTCACGAAGAAGTTATATTGAATGATCATTTAATTCAACACAAAGCACCGTATTTGAATGTACCGTTCTTTTTTATGAGAGTGATCGTATTTTTTGCAGCCTGGACATTTTTTTCAAAAGTACTCCGGAAATTTTCGTTAAAGGAAGACGAAGTAGGTGGGTTACATTATTTTGAAAAATCTGAATTATACTCAAAGATCTTCATTTTTATTATCGCAATCACTTTTTCACTTTTTGCGATTGATATGCTGCTTTCGCTCGATCCGCACTGGTTTAGCACCTTGTTTGCTGCCAAAAGTTTTATAGCAGCATTTTTGCATGGTTCTTCAATAATAACACTCATTGTAATTATATTAAACCGAACCGGGAATTTTGATATTTTAAACCGGAGTCATTTGCATGATTTTACCCGCTATATTTTTATGACAAGCATTGTTTGGGGCTATTTTAATTTTTCAGAATTCATGCTTATTTGGTACGGAAATATCCCCGAGGAAACAGTTTGGTTTGTTGAACGCTGGCAAGGTGCCTACAAAGTTTTGTTTTTTGTTAACATTATTTTGAACTGGTTTATACCATTTATAGTTTTAATGCCAAGGAAAACATCGCGTAGTAAATTAACAATCTTTCCGGTAATACTGATTTTGATGATTGGTCAATATACCGAGTTGTACTACATCATTTGGCCAAACGTGGTGCATGAAGCCAAATTCGGCTTACTTGAGATAGGTACTTTTGCAGGTTATGTTGGAATTTTCTCTCTCATTGTTTCAACCTGGCTGTCAAAAGCAAGTTTGGTTCCTAAAAACCATCCATATCTGCAGGAGAGTTTACATCATCATTTTTAACATATAAGAAATAGTCAGTGTGCAGTTCCTGATAAAGATGGATACAAACTGCAATTTTTACGGTGAAGTGTGATTGTAAAAATGCTGTTCAACATAATTTGTAAAAAAAGCACGGTTTTGGTGGATTCGATGTTTTGATTGTTCTGTTTAATGCTATACATTTATAGCATTAACTTTTATACCAATCCAATGTTTATCAATTCAATTCTTCCCAATTGGTCCGAAGTAGGAATCTTCGAACAGGTTTTCTGGATAATTACAATCCCTGCAACAGTTATTTTTCTGATTCTGTTGTCGCTAACCATTTTTGGTAGTGATGCCGATGTAGATGTTGACACAGATGTTGACGGTGACATTTCGGATGGCGATTCAATACCATTCCAGTTTTTATCGCTAAAGAATATTGTGGCATTTTTTGCTGTTTTTGGCTGGTCGGGGATTGGTTTTATCAATGCAGGTCTTGCTTCGTGGCTTGTAATCTTGATTGCATTTATTTGCGGATTACTAATGATGGTTTTGATGGCTTCACTTTTCTATTTTATGTCGAAACTTGCTGAAAGTGGAACATTAAACATGAAAAATGCTGTTGGCAAACTTGGTGAAGTTTACCTTGTTGTTCCCGGAAATCGCGCCGGAATGGGAAAAGTACAGCTAAATGTGCAAGGTTCACTGCGCACACTAGATGCAATTACCGATGAAATGGAAAGCATTTCAACTACTTCAATCATTGAGGTACTGGCGGTAATCGACGACCAAATTCTTCTTGTAAAAAAACAAGGGAAATAATCTTCAACTAATTTTTTCTTTGTCTTGATACTTGAATCTATTAATCTAAAATCTATATTAAAATGAACAATTATTTTGTTATCCTGATTAGTATTGCTGCACTCTTTGTGTTTATTATTATTGTTGCAATGATGCGGCGTTACAAACGCTGTCCCTCCGACCGAATCCTTGTTGTTTATGGTAAAATTGGCAAAGGTGCCGATCGTGAATCACGTTCAGCCAAATGTATTCACGGTGGTGCGGCTTTTATCTGGCCAATCATCCATTCATATGCATTCCTTGATTTAACGCCAATTTCAATAGAGATTAATCTGAGGAGTGCCTTGAGTAAACAAAATATCCGGGTTGATGTTCCTTCACGTTTTACTGTTGGTATTTCAACCGAACCAAACATTATGAACAATGCTGCTGAAAGACTTCTCGGTTTAACGCAGGAATCAATAAGTAATCTGGCAAAAGATATCATCTTCGGGCAGTTGCGTTTGGTTGTGGCAACTATGGACATTGAAGAAATCAACAGTAACCGTGATAAGTTTTTGGCTGCTGTTTCATCGAATGTGGAAGCCGAATTGAAAAAAATTGGCTTAAAACTGATAAACGTAAACGTAACCGACATCAACGATGAGTCGGGTTATATTGATGCACTTGGAAAAGAAGCTGCTGCAAAAGCAATTAATGATGCCAAGAAAAGTGTGGCTGAAAAAAATCGCGATGGAGAAATTGGACAGGCAAATGCACACCGTGAGCAGCGTGTTGAGGTTGCAAGTGCCGATGCAACAGCTGTTGAGGGTGAAAACATTGCTAAAGTAACAATCGCTAATTCAGATGCTGACCGCCGTGAAAAGGAAGCCGAAGCAAACAGAAGAGCTGTTGCAGCCGAAAAAGTTACCGATGCTCAGGCTTTGCAGGAAGCTTATGCTGCAGAAAAACTGGCCGAACAGGTTCGTGCCGAAAGAGACAAAGCTACGCAAACTGCGAATATTGTGGTTCCAGCCGAAATTGATAAGCAAAAAGTGGAAATTGATGCTGAAGCAATTGCCGAACAAACCCGAAGAATTGCAAAAGGTGAAGCCGATGCAATATTTATGAAAATGGCTGCTGAAGGAAAAGGTATATACGAAATACTTAGCAAACAAGCCGAAGGTTTTGACCATTTGGTTAAAGCCGCCGGAAACGATGCGCAAAAAGCTGTTTTGATGATGATTGCCGATAAATTACCAGAGCTTGTTAAAACCCAGGTGGAAGCTATTAAAAATATCAAAATCGATAAGGTTACGGTTTGGGAAACCGGAAACGGAAAGGACGGAAAAACTTCGACAGCCAATTTTATGCAGGGAATGTTGGGTTCAATCCCGCCACTCGATGATATTTTTAAATCGGCAGGAATGGAATTACCAAATTATCTGAAAGGGCAAGTAAAAGATGAAACTTCAGGAGAGAGTTCCAAAATAAAAAAGGAAGAGCCAAAGGATTTGAAATAGGAAAATTCTGTGTCCAAGAAAGTAAATGGGCAGACGTTTTAGTTGAATGGTGAGGTTTTAATGAATTGGTGTTTACGTGATAGAAATACTCATGCCACAAACCCCAAAAATTTAAAACTTCACCATTTCTGTAATCAAAACTCACGATTAGATACAATCAAAAGTATCATGAAGTATTTAATTAAAATTCAAGTAAATATATTTTAGGTTGTAACAAAGTCAACCCGGATTATTTATTATGTTGCAACAAAGTCAGGGCAGTTTTAATTTTTTCTGAAAAAATCTGAGAAAAAGGGATTAAAATATCCGGAGAATAAAGTCATTGTTAATATTTCCTCATTCTATTACAGATATTGAAATCAAACTTGTAATTTGGCATTTTAAATCAATACAAATTTGCAAAAACCTATGGATTTTTTTAAAGCGACAAATGTGAATAAAGTTTTTGCCGATACAAAAGCATTAACCAACGTAAGCATTTCGGTGAACGAACAGAGCATATTTGGATTGCTCGGCCCCAATGGAGCGGGTAAAACAACGTTAATTCGAATTATCAACCAGATTACGGCCCCTGACAGTGGAGAAGTTTTTCTTGCAGGAAGAAAAATGACACGCGCTGATATTGGCCAAATTGGTTATTTGCCCGAAGAAAGGGGACTTTACAAAAAAATGAAAATAGGGGATCAGGCGATTTATCTTGCCCAATTAAAAGGAATGAGCCGTCACGATGCCATTAAAAACCTAAAGATCTGGTTTGAAAAATTCGATATAATGACGTGGTGGAACAAAAATATCGAAGAACTATCAAAGGGGATGCAGCAAAAAGTTCAGTTTATTACAACAATTGTACACAAACCCAAACTGTTGATTTTTGATGAGCCATTCAGCGGTTTTGATCCAATAAATGCAAATCTTTTAACACAGGAAATCCTGCAATTGCGTGATGATGGGGCGACAATTATTTTCTCGACCCACAATATGGGATCGGTAGAAGAATTGTGCGATCACATTGCACTTATCAATAAATCAGTAAAAATTGAAGACGGGCCAACTGATGAAATCCGTGAAAAATACAAATCGAATATTTTTGAGGTAAAATATAAAGGTGATTTTGCGATGGTGAACAATGCTTTAAGCCAACAAATTAAGGTTTTAAGTCATATTGAAAATAGTCGTGAAAATCAAATTACTGTTCAAAATATTAATGGAAAATCAAACAACGAATTAATAAAATCCCTAATTCCTGTTGCCGAAATTTTGTCGTTTGAAGAGAAAATACCAAGTATGAATGATGTATTTATAAAAGCGGTTGGAGATTCTAATAAGAAGTAGAGCCCCCTCCAGCTCCCCCAAAAGGAGAGAGAAAAGAAAAAAATTAAAACCAAAGAGATGAATAAAACGCTGATCATATTAAAAACTGAATACCTGAAAAGGGTTAAAAAGAAGTCATTTATAATACTGACATTACTGGTTCCCTTTTTATTTGCGGGTATGTTTGCGCTAATTATATTTTTATCAATTAACAATGATAAAAAAGAGCGAACAATTGCAGTTTTCGATGAATCTTCGTTATTCCTAAACCAATTTAATCAGGAAGGATTGACAAAATATAAATTCATTCCAAAAGAGGAATATGAAACGTTGAAAGGCAATTTAAAAGGAAGCGATTATTATGCGTTGCTTTATATTCCGCAGGACATTTACTCCAATAACTTTGCCCAGTTGATATCGGAAAAGCAGGTGCCTTTTGAACTAAATGAGCAAATTGAACGAAAACTAAGCCAGCACATCGAGAAAGATAAAAGGCAAAAAGTAATTGATGAAACCGGTATTTCCGATCTGGAAGAACGGTTGGCAGCCACAAAAACCTGGATAAAACTAAACACACTGAAAATTTCAGAAACCGGTGAAACACAAAAAAGCTCTTCTGTAATTGCTTTTATTGCAAGTTATGCCATGGGAATTATCATCTACTTTTTTGTTTTTATGTATGGCGCAATGGTAATGCGAGGTGTAATGGAAGAGAAAAAAAGCCGCATAATCGAAGTAATTATTTCATCGGTAAAACCGTTTGAGTTGATGGCGGGTAAAATTATTGGAACGGCTTTGGTTGGATTAACCCAGGTTGGTATTTGGATAGTACTTGGAATTGTTGTGTTGGTTGGTGTGCAGGGGTTTTTCTCTCCAGAATCGGCGCAACAAATGGGGCAAAGCATAATGGAAAGTCAGCAGCAAATGAATCCTGCAATGTCGCAGGCTGCCGAAACAAACAAAGTAATGGAAGTTATGGAAATGATCGGGAACTTGAACATTCCGCTTATCCTGTTTTGTTTTGTATTTTATTTTCTGGTTGGATATCTGATGTACAGTTCACTTTTGGGCGCAGTAGGTGCGGCGGTTGACAACGAAGAAGATTCGCAGCAAATGGTTTTTCCTGTTACTTTTCCACTCATTCTTTCTATTATGGTGCTTTTCCCAATTGCTAGAAACCCTGAAGGCCCGGTTGCATTCTGGTTTTCAATCATTCCACTTACTTCACCTGTGGCAATGATGGCACGAATACCCTACGGTATTCCAACATGGGAATTGTTATTGTCGATGTTTTTATTGGTTTTGACAACCGTTGGCGCTATTGCCGCGGCTGCTAAAATTTATCGTATCGGGCTACTTATGTATGGCAAAAAAGTAAATCTCAAAGAATTAATTAAATGGCTCAGGTATAAAAATTAAGTTTCTGAAAACAATTTAAATTTAATGTTGTTTATGTTTTTGATTTTTAAACAAGAAGTCACAATAAATAATATGAAAATCACAATATTAAATAATTACATGTGTTGCTGTTTTAGCAGGAAACAGGAAAGTGTTTTTCAGATTGTTTAAATGAGAATATTCAATAACCAAATAAATGAAAGGCTTTCCTAAAATGGGGAGCCTTTTTATTTTAACCGATTTTAAAATTAAATTATGAGAGCAAAAAACATTTTGGAGACCATTGGCAACACACCACATGTGCGACTTAACCGTTTATACCCAGCCGATTATGAAGTATGGGTAAAAGTTGAAAAAACAAATCCAGGAGGAAGTATTAAAGACAGGATAGCACTTTCGATGGTGGAAGATGCGGAGAAAAGAGGAATTATTAAAGAAGGTTCGGTAATTATTGAACCTACTTCAGGAAATACAGGCATTGGGCTGGCGCTTGTTGCAGCAGTAAAAGGGTATCGTTTAATTTTAACAATGCCAGAATCGATGAGTATCGAACGCAGGAAAGTATTATCGGCACTGGGTGCTGAGCTGGAACTCACACCAAGAGAAAAAGGAATGAAAGGCGCCATTGCCAGAGCTGAAGAATTGGCTTCAGAAATCGAAAACTCCTGGATTCCGCTGCAATTTGATAATCCGGCAAATGTTGATGTTCACCGTAATTTTACGGCACAGGAAATTCTCAATGATTTTCCGGAAGGTTTTGATTACCTGATTACCGGAGTTGGAACAGGTGGACATATCTCGGGCGTAGCTGAAGTTCTAAAACAAAGTTTTCCAAATATTAAAGTATTTGCTGTTGAACCTGAGGCCAGCCCGGTTATTGGAGGTGGGCAGCCCGGACCGCACCCGTTACAGGGAATTGGAGCAGGTTTTATCCCAAAAAATTTACACACTGAAATACTTGACGGTACAATTGAAGTTGGTAAAGATGAGGCATTTGAATATGCCCAGAAAGCTGCCAAACTCGAAGGATTGTTTGTTGGAATTTCATCGGGAGCTTCTTTGGCTGCAGTAGCAAAAAAGATAAAAGAATTGCCCAAAGGTTCACGGATTCTAACTTTTTCGTATGACCACGGCGAACGATATTTGTCGGTTGACGGGTTGTTTTAATGAACTACAGTTGTAGTGAGGGTTTCACTTGAAGTGAAGCCCTCACTGTTTATAGTGAATCTATTATTTTCTGAATTTTGTTCTTGAAGTCTTGCAAATCTTCCGAAATAGTATTCCATATAATAGAATCACTGATTTGATAGTAGTCGTGTACCAAAATATGACGCAACCCAATAATTAAATTCCATTCAATATTAGCATTGTCATTTCTTAAGTCCATAGTTAAAAGATTGGAAGCCTCTCCAATAATTTCAAGGTTTTTAATAACAGCAAACTTCATCATTTTATTTGCGACAAAATCTTCAAAATGCATATTGGCAGTGAAATCAAAAATATTATCGATTGATTCGATGATATGATTTAATCTTTCTTTATCCCTAATCTTTTCTCTCATAAATCAAAATTTTGTCTTTCTCGAAACTACTTTTGGCAAAATTCTTAAGCTGTCCTTCTTCAACTAAATCAACTTTCTTCCCAGTAAGTTCTTCGAGTTTGTTTTTTAATTTGATATAATAGAAAAGAGTTATTTTTTGATTTTTTGAAAATTGTACTAGTAAATCAATATCACTGTTTTCATCTTCTTCATTACGCGAGAATGAACCAAAAACCCAGGCTTTGTCAATATACTCATGGCTTAGGTAAACATTGATTTTTTGAAATAGTGAATTATCCATAATTCAAAAGTACAAATTATTTAAAATTATAGTATTTGAATATTGAATTGCTTTTAAAACGTCGCAATTTATTTCACCAGATAACTTTTATTTCACCCGGTGACAGAAAGTCATCGGGTGAAATTTCTAAAGTATTTTTAATGAACTCTTTTTTCTAAAATTCTACAGGTAATAAATATTTTACCGAAACAGATTTCCCACGTTGTTTACCCGCGACCCAATCTCCCATTCCTGAAACTACAGTAACTGCTCCTTTTCCAGCTCCATCGTTGTCTTGTTCAATGATTTTAATGTCACTAACTTTCCCTTTTCCATTAATTGTAAAAGCAATTTTCGACTTTCCTTTTATCCCCTTTTCCTTTGCCAGTTTTTGTTGCATTTTAGAAACATATTCCTGTAATGCTGCATGTCCACCGGGATATTTTGGCATATCTTCAACAATATAAAATATTTCTTTTTCTCCATCGGCAGAAGGTGGTGGTGGAGGAGGTGGTGGCACTGATTTGTCGTTTTTTGAATCAGCTTTTGGTGGCGGTGGCGGAGGAATTTCTCCAATATAAGTATTGTTGTCAATCAAAATTACAGCATCCTGCATAATGAATGTAAAACTGGCATTTTCTGTGGCAGAACCTGATGCGGAAATTACATTTTCAACGGTTTTGAGCCCAACAAACGAAACTACAACTCTTGTACTAAGAGCACCCGTTGATTGATCAACTTTTGGATTTGGATCGACAAGGGTAAAAGTTCCGTCAATATCCGAAACAGTGCCAATTGATGTGCCTTTAATAACTATTGAAGCACCAGGTAATGGTTCTTTGTTTTTTTCATCCAGTACTTTTCCATGAATTGTAAATTTTTTTTCACTTTTTTGAACGGTAGAAATCGGATTTTCAATTTGAGCATCTTTTGCCTTGTAATTTGGTTCGGCAAAAGCAAAAAGCAGCAGCGCAATTGCGGGCAAAGCCAACGCAAATTTTGTCCGTCGGCTGACGGGTGTTTTCTTTTTCGTCATCATTTTTAATCGATTTGTGTTAAGGGCAAAATTCAGGTTGTTGGTAATTCCAATAATCTGCATGCCCATTAACTGGTTAATTAATAGTGCCTGATACCTGCCAGCATTGTGCCCCTGCGCAAGGACACCTTTATCGGCAAGGTATTCATGATTTTGTTTAATAGAATGTTCAAAGAACCAAATAAATGGGTTGAACCAAAAGATGACTGTTAACAGTTCTATAAAAAGCAGGTCGAACCAGTGATTCTCACGAATGTGCACTTTTTCGTGAGCCAGAATATCTGGCAGGTCTTCCTGTGTATGAAATTTCGGGTTAAAAAATACAATGTTGAAAAACGAAAATGGCAAACCATATTTTTCGTTTTCAACAACACGGATCCCATCAAGCGATTTTATCCGATATTTAATCATTAATCGAATTAAAATAAAGGTTTGTGTGAGCAACCTCAATAAAAACAGACTAGCTCCGGTAAGATATACAAGCAAAACAGCTTGTTGCCAGTTAAATTGTTCATCAGGTGATTCAGAGGCTGTAACAACAGGTATGTTTTTAAAAGTATCGGAAATTGATTTGAAAACTTTTGTACTGTTTTCGGGATCAACAAGAACTGAATACTGAACAGGAAAAAGTGGCAGAAAAATAGCTGCGAATAAAGCGGTTAACAAAAACCAGCGGTTTGCTGTGTAAAAGGTTTCTTTTCGCAGGAAAAACCAATAAACAAGGTAAAACAATACAATTCCCGACGATGCTTTTAGCAGAAATATAAAAATTGTTTCCATGGCTTTTATTTGATATCGTCTTTGTTTAATTCACTTTCGGTGATTTTAAGCATCTTCTCCAGTTCGGTAATGCTCAAATTATTTTCTTTTGCAAAAAAGGTTGCCATTTTCGGAAATGAACCGTTAAAATAGTCGCTCAGCAAAGTTCTAAATTGAAAACCTGTGTACTCCTTTTTACTGATTTCGGGAAGAAACAGGTTTACATTTCCAATTTTTTTTCTCGTAACAAAACCTTTTTTCTCCAAAACAGATAGAACTGTCGCAACTGTTGTATAAGCAGGCCGCGGTTCATCAAAACCTTCAACAACATCTTTTACAACTCCTTCCCTTAAATTCCAGAGTATTTGCATTACTTGTTCTTCAGCCTTTGTTAGCGATATTATTGTTTTCATGTTAAATATATTTTCAATGAGTCTTGAGAATAATAATTGTACTAATAATATTCTACTACAAACATAGTAATTGAATTTAACAGATGCAACTATTTTTATAATAAAATTACTATGTATATAGTAATTAATTTTTTTTCAAAAAAAAAGCTGTCTAAAAAACAGACAGCTTTTACAGTAATTTATTTAAAATTAGTTTGTTCCCCATGTAATCTGAGATTCTCCAACCGAAATTTCCTGAATATTATATGCAGCATTTGAACTGTTTGCATCCGCATCATTCGTGTATGCATTTATTTGTAGCAGATAAGTTTGTCCTTCAACGGCGGCTTCGCTCCAGTAACCGGATTTGGTTGAGCTGGTTACAGTATATTTGAGAACATTGGAAGCTACACTATACCCTGAAAAAATGAGTTTACCACTTGTATTGTACATTTTAATAAAATAACCATCGGTTTCGGGAATTGCGTTCCATTCAGTTTCAAGTGTTATTGGCGAACCACTGAAATTTATTTTGCTAAATTCAGGAACCGCCAGCCCGTCATAACTCAATACATCCGGTACAACCTGTGTTTCACCATCCATATCTTTAACTGTAAATGAATAACTTCCTTCTACAGGTGCAGTGCTTGTATAATCCGAATTTTCAGGTTCTTTTCCTAAATTGAAATTTGAACCGGACTGGGCTGCAAGCGCCACATTTCCTCCGTCGTTTGGGATTGCCACAGTTGCGCTCATTAAACTTTTATTGGCATATGCATAATAGGCTGTTGCTGATTTAACTTCCCCGTCAAAATCCTTGTTAATCACATAAACATCGGTTAAAACCTCCAGTTTTTCTTCAACATCATTACACGAAACGGCAGTAATTCCTGCTAAAATCAAGAAAATAGAATTCTTTAAAAATCTTTTTGTTTTCATTTTATTGTTATTAATCATTTTAAAAATAATGGCCTTGTGGAATTAAAACGTAAAACCACCAAAACCAATATTAGTAAGATTGAGAAATTTTGGAATGGTTGCGTGTTCAAAGAAAAATGAATTAAAAATTTAGGTTCAACCTAACTCCTGGATTGATTTATTCAATTGTTTTTAATGTACTGAATTATCTCTTTCAGCAAATAATCAGCAGTTTCAACATTAAAAATATTCTGAAATGTGAGTGTGAGTTTATGGTTTGTTTCCTTGAGTTTACCATTTCCTGTTTTTTGAATGTACTGAACAATTTTCATAAATTCAGCCGATTGGTAAAATTTTGATTGCTGGTCGGAAACAAAATAGCAAATCATGTTTTTGTTTTTCAATATGATTTTTTCCATGCTCAGTTCGATTGCTTTCCATCGCAATCTTACCACTTCGAGCAATTCATTGCTTTCCTGCGGCATTTTTCCAAACCTGTCGATCAAACCGGTTTTAAACAATTCAAGTTGCTGTTCATTTTCAATATTATCGAGTTCGCGGTAAAGCAACATTCGTTCTGAAGTACCTTTTATATAATCATCGGGGAAAAGCAATTCAAGGTCAGTATCAATCTGGCAATCGTTAACGAAATTGAGTTTTAGAAAGGCCTGTGTTTGTTGTTTGCTATCGTCATCGTCGAACAACCCGGCAAATTCTTCCTGTTTCAATTCCTGCACGGCTTCGCTCAAAATGCGGTGGTAAGTGTCGAACCCGATGTCGGCAATAAAACCACTTTGCTCGGCGCCGAGCATATTTCCAGCACCGCGGATATCGAGATCCTGCATGGCAATATTAAAACCACTTCCCAAATCAGAAAACTCCTCAATTGCTTTTAAACGGCGACGTGCATCGGCATTAACTGTTGCCAGTGGCGGAGTAATCAGGTAACAAAATGCCTTTTTGTTTGAGCGGCCAACCCTGCCGCGGAGTTGGTGTAAGTCACTCAACCCAAAGTTTTCGGCATGGTTTATAATTATTGTGTTTGCATTCGGAATATCCAATCCCGATTCGATAATTGTTGTGGCAATTAGTACATCAAAATTCCCGTTTATAAAATCGAGCATCACTTTTTCAAGTTTTGGCCCATCCATTTGTCCGTGGCCGACTCCGGTTTTTATTCCCGGAACAATTTTTTTCAAGGTTGCTTCAACTTCATAAATGTTTGAAACCCGGTTGTGGATAAAGAAAACCTGTCCGTTTCGTTCAACCTCGTGCGTAATTGCATCGTGGATCATCTGTTCATTAAAACCGTGTACTTCTGTATTAATTGGGTAGCGGTTTGGTGGTGCCGTCTGAATAATGGACAAATCCCGTGCACCCATCAAAGAAAACTGCAAAGTTCGCGGAATTGGTGTCGCTGTTAAAGTCAAAGTATCAACATTTACCTTGAACTGTTTCAATTTTTCTTTTACAGAAACCCCAAATTTTTGTTCTTCATCGATTACAAGTAAACCAAGATTTTTAAACTTAACATCCTTGCTAACCACACGGTGTGTGCCGATTATAATATCAATTTTTCCATCGGACAAATCCTTTAAAGTTTCTTTTATTTCTGAAGTAGTTTTTAACCGGCTGACGTATTCAATGCGAACCGGAAAATCTTTTAATCTCTCCGAAAAGGTTTTATAATGTTGAAGTGCCAAAATAGTTGTCGGTACCAAAACTGCTACCTGTTTACTGTCGGCAACTGCTTTAAAAGCTGCACGAATCGCCACTTCTGTTTTTCCAAAACCCACATCGCCGCAAACAAGTCTGTCCATTGGGATCAGTTTTTCCATATCATTTTTTACAGCAATAGTGGCTTTTTCCTGATCGGGTGTGTCTTCGTAAATAAATGATGCTTCCAACTCGGTTTGCATATAAGTATCTGGCGAAAAAGCAAAACCTTCTTCACTGCGACGCCTCGCGTACAAGGCAATCAGCTCTTTCGCAATGTCTTTAACCTTGGCTTTGGTACGGCTTTTCATTTTTTGCCATGCACCGGTTCCGAGTTTATTAATGTTGGGTTCGGTTCCCTCTTTTCCTTTGAATTTAGATATTCGGTGGAGTGAATGGATACTTACCAAAAGTGAATCGTTGTCTTTGTACACAAGCCGGATTGCTTCCTGCATTTTCCCGTTTACCTCGGTTCTTACAAGTCCGGCAAATTTTCCGATCCCGTGGTCGATATGCACTACATAGTCGCCCTGATGCAGCATATTCAACTCTTTTAGCGAAATAGCCTCGCGTTCGGCTTTTCGGTTTTTGAGTTTAAAACGGTGATAACGTTCAAAAATCTGATGGTCAGTATAACAGCATAATTTCAGGTCGTGGTCGATAAAACCTTCGTGAAGAGTAAAGCTAACCGGGTTAAAATTCACGCTCACTTCTGTGTCTTCAAAAATTGACTGCAAGCGCTCAATTTGCTTTTCCTGATTTGAAAGAATAAAAATTTTGTAACCATTTTTGCTGAATTCGGAAAGGTTTTCACCCAGTAGTTCAAAGTTTTTGTTGAAAACGGGTTGTTTCGAATTGGAAAATTCAAAATGGGCGGTTGGTTCAAATGCCAAATCAGAATCAAATTCAAAAACGGTATTTTTGGCCATTTCTGATTTTAAAACCTGACCTGAAACAATTTCATGTTGAATGTTTTTCTCGCTTGCCTTATCAAGTATGGTTTGCCTGTGGATATCGGTAACATGTGCAAAAAACTGATTTAAGTTATTCCCAAACCAAATATTTTCAGTTTGAAAAAAGCTTACAAAAGAATTACGGGAACCTTCAATTTCTTTATCCTGAATATTGGGAACGATAGTAATATTTTCAAGCGATTCTTTTGAAATCTGGTTGTCTATATTAAAACTCCGGATCGATTCAACTTCATCGCCAAAAAAATCGAGGCGATAGGGATCTTCATTAGAAAATGAAAAAACATCCACAATACTACCGCGCACCGAAAACTGGCCAGGTTCATAAACAAACTCAACCCGATCGAAACCATATTCCTGCAAAAATTCATTCAGGAAATCGATTGAAATCTTATCACCATTTTTTACCCAAAGTGTATTTGATTTCAGCCCGGCTTGCGAAATGACGGTTTCTACCAGCGCTTCGGGATATGTAACAATAATATATGATTTTTCGTTTAGCCAGATTTTATTCAGCACTTCGGTTCGCTGAACAATATTTTCCTGTTCGGTTTGTCCGTAATGAATCGACCTTTTATAAGACGAAGGGAAAAAGAGGGTGTTTTCCGTAATCCCAAGATTATTTAAATCATCGTAAAAATAAGCTGCTTCCTCTCTGTCGTTCAGCAGTATAGTAAATGTTTTTGAAGTTTTTCGAAAAAGGTTGGCGAGTAATATGGTTTTGGAAGAGCCAATAAGTCCTTTCAGATGAATTTTTTCACCCGGGGGGGTATTCAGTATTTCAATTATTTTTTTGAAATTTTTCTGCCCCTGAAAGTATTTTAGAAACTGCCCCGTCTGCAAGTTTTAAATTTTGGGCAAAGATAAAGAAATATTGGTAGCTGAATGCTTGAGAATTGATGCTTGATTGAACGCCTGATAAATGATAATCTCAACTTTAAACTTTGAACTAAATTCCCTTTTCCCCTTCCAGCCAGCATTTAAACTGGTTTACTTTTTCGCGGGCAACCAAAAAATCATCATCAATTGGATACAAAATTTTAAGTTTTAAGCGCGAATTACTGTAAGAAATCACATCTGTGATGCTTTTTAATGAAACAAGATATTTTCGGTTAATGCGAAAAAAAACAGATGGATCAACCTGCAATTCAATTTGCTCAAGCGTTTGGTCAAGCAGGTAATCTTTACCATCATTTAATTTTATATAAGTTCCTTTCTGAAAGCTATAAAAATAAAGGATATTGAGAGTTTCAGCCATGCGAATATGAGTTCCAACCTTTACCAAGAACCGTTCTTTGTAGGTTTTAATTTTCAGCGACGAGATAATTTCTTCGAGAGCCAAATGTGTAATCCCCGAAAATTTGGGTTGAGTCAGGTTGTCGAATTTCGTAAGCGCTCTTTCCAGGTCGGTTTTATCAATCGGTTTTAAAAGATAATCGATACTGTTAACTTTAAAGGCCTGAATTGCATATTGGTTAAAGGCGGTAATAAAAATTACAGGTTGCATAAATTCCACTTGTTCGAAAATTTCAAAGCTCAAGCCATCGCCCAACTGAATGTCGAAGAAAGAAAGGTCGGGAGCCGGATTATTTTGAAGCCAGTTAACAGCACTTCTCACTGTATCGCAAACAGCTAAAATTTGAGCTCCTGGTTTCAAAACAGCAATGTTTGCAGCAAGTTGTGCCGCTGCAAGTGGTTCGTCTTCAACAATCAGTATTTTCATACATTTTCAATTTGAATTAATGGCAAACTAACCCTGAAATAATTGTCGTTTTTTGTAATAATCATTTCTTTACCAGTCAGGAAAAGGTAGCGGCCGGCCAAATTTTGCAAACCGGTATGGCTTGATTCCTCCAATATTTTTTTAGGTTGAAGGTTATTTTCAACAATTAATTCAAATTCATCAGAAATAGCAATAACTATATTAAGTGGATTGGCTTGTGAAATTTCGTTGTGTTTTATGGCATTCTCTACCAATGATTGCAGCGACAGCGGAATTACATTACCAACCACCTTTTCGTTGGCAATAATTTCTACCTGAAGTGCTTCGCCGAATCTGATTTGCTGTAAATAAATATATTTCCGAACAAATTCAACTTCATCTTTTAAGGAAATGATATCCTGGTCTTTAAAATGTAAAACATCACGATAAAACAGGGAGAGTTCGCGGGTAAATTCCTTTGCTCTCGAAACATCGATATCGATTAAACTTCCCAGCACATTCAGACTGTTAAACAGAAAATGCGGATTAATCTGATCCTGCAGAACTTTATATCTTAAAGCCAGTGTTTCACTTTTTACTTTCTCAGTTTCCTGAACCTGAATTCGCCAGGAATTAAAAAAAGACATGGCATAAATAATAGCGGCAATTATTATAAAAATGATATATTCCGATATAATTGTTCCTTTGTTGGTAACCCAGAAAGTATCCCAATTCTGATTTAAAATTAAATCAAACCAAAACCAATTTACTAAAAAAATTACCACAGTTGTGTAAATAAAGTGCAGACAAAGAGCAGTTAAAAGACTTTTAACCGGTTTATTAATCCAATCAATAAACCGGGAAGCAAATTTTTCAAAGAAAAAGCCATTTAAAAAGAGTGGAATTCCGATTGAAATGGAATATCCTGCATTCCACAAATATGCTTCAACTGATTTTATTAATGTGCCGCCCATTAATAAACTGGTTCCCAGTCCAATTGCAATTGATATAAGAACAATTTTGAGAAGTTGACTGGCAATACTTTTTTTCACGGAAGTTGAATTTTGAAATGACATAAATTATTGTTGTGTCAAGATAAAGTTTTTTAATAATACAAATTTGATTTGATGAGATTTGTAGTGATTAATTGTTTTTTGATTGCGACAAAATAATCACAAATATTTCAACAAATCGCATAACCTTCATTCTTTATCACCTTCATTACACTGTTTAAGCATTTGACTGTTATGTTCTTTTCCCCAGTTTGGTAAAAGTTCATTTGCAGGCATTTGAGAATCAAAAAGTACTGCAGCCTTTTCAAATAGTGGTTTTGCTTTTTCTTTCCCTCCACCAAAAGATTTTGGAGTGTAAAATGTATTTGTTCCCCTCATATAATACACCCGTGGATTGTTTGGATTAAGCCTTTCAGCCTCATCGAGTGATTCGTTTGACAAAACAGAGTATTTCATTCCCTTTGTCATGTCGGTTATACGCAACTGGTAAATGAATGCCTGTAATGCAAAAATTTCAGTTTCAGTTTTATTTGACTTCATTAAGACATCAATTTGTGCTTGTGCAAGGTCAAGCAACTTATGTTTGTCATCAGCAGGCATTTCGCCAACTGTAGTTGCCCAGGTATAGCAAAATGCAGCATAATAACCAGGCAGCCATTTGTCATTTTCGGCATTTGCAATGCGCTCAAATTGGTTGGCAAGTGTTGTGAAATCAGCAGCGTTTTTTGATTCGTTTATTTTTAGAATGTTTGTTTTCATTGCTTCTTCGTAATTTGAAGAGAAAGCAATTGAAGTTAAAACTGAAAGAAGAACAGTTAATGCGATAATTGTTTTCATAACTTTTTGTTTTTAATGATTAATAATTTTGATTCAAATTTGCCTTGAAACTATTTGCCTTGAAATTGTTTGTTACCGAACTGTTGGATTTTAGGGATGAAGTGTCGGGACACGGACTTTCCAAGTCCGTGAATATTCAACCTAATCTGAGTTATCAAATGGTTTTGATGAAAGAAACTCAAAGTATTGATATTTAAAAAACTAACACTTGAATTACTTTTTAAATTAATATTGATATTTTTACATTGAATCAAAACAATTCAAAATGCTGACTTCGTTCGAAATAATCCAGTACTTAAAAAAAAATAAATCTTTTTTGCAGAAAAAGTTTTATTGTGATGAAATTGGTTTATTTGGTTCTTTCGCCCGAAACGAGCAGACCGAAAACAGCGATATAGATATATTGGTGGTATTTAAGAATGAAACTCCTGATTTATATTCCATCGAAAACGAATTAAAAGAATTTCTAAAATTACAGTTCGGTCGTGAAATAGATATTTGTTCAAGGAAATGGATTAAGCCCATTTTTAAACCACTTGTTTTGCAAGAGACTATCTATGTTTAATAAAGATTATTATATTTTACTTTCAATTCTTGACACTGTTCAAAAAATATTGAAATTCAGTGCTGGCTACAAAAATGCTGAGGATTTTTATGATAACGATCGCGATTTTGATGCCACTATGATGAATTTTATTATTCTTGGCGAAACAGTCGATAAATTATCTGAAGAATTAAAATCTGGAAATGGTCATATAAATTGGTCTAAAATTTATGGGTTGCGGAATATTATTGCCCATCAATACTTTGGAATAAACGTTGATCTGGTTTGGCAAATTATCCAAAATGATATACCTGTCCTGAAATCTCAAATAGATAATTTGATAGAATAACCTCCGTTTCGGTTTGAGCAATTACCTTTTAGAAATTCAAAAACAAACCCACAAAAACAAACCTTTTTAAATCACGTTTTACCGGAATCAATGAATAATTTCCCTGTACATCAGCAATTCCCGTTGGACGGTAACTCAATACATTTTCGTTTCCCAAAACATTGTTTACCGAACAATACAAAACCGAATACTGGTTGCCGATATAGAAAATGTGGCTGAAATTCAGACTCAAATCGGTATAAGGATTTGTTCGCTCTCCCATAAAGCCAGTTGAATTTGGGTCGTTGTATAGTCTTCCACTTGCAGCTGTAAATGAAGTTCCAACCTGCGTATTGATTTTATGCAACCAGTATTTTCCAACCACTGAAAAAGTGTGGTCCGAGATAAAATCAGGCGTAACTTTTTCCGGGTAATCCATATATTTTCGTTTTGTGTCGATAAAAGAATAAGTTACCCAGTAATCAAAACCTTTTATACTTTTTTGGTCGCGCCAGAAAATATCAAGTCCGCCGGCATAACCGCTACCACTGTTCTTCAAATTTGTTGGCAGATTGAAATCGCCTGTTTGCCAGGTAATCAAATTCTTGTAAGTTTTATAATATGTTTCGGCCCTGAAAAGCCGCTTCGAAACTTCACCAAACTGGTAACTTAATACGTAATGCGTTGCCTTCTCAAAATCAAGTTTTGTTTCTATTTTCAAATATTCCGATTGTGGTGTTTGATGGTACATTCCCCAGGCAGCAGATAATTGAGCGTCTTTTCCGGTTTTCATTGCAATTGCAAAACGGGGAGCTAAATTCCAATTATTTATTACAGAAGCATATTCTGAACGCAACCCGGGACGAATAGCCAGGTTTTTTGTGAATTTGATTTCGCTTTCGATAAATCCGCCAATTAAATTATCGGTGTAATCAGAAGTGTAAGCCTGACCGCTATTTTCAATGTAATCCTCATTGAATTTATTGTAAGTTTCGTTGGCGCCCCAGGTAATTTTCACACCCTCTGAAACATCGTGAATTACAGTAAAACGGGTTTCAATATTCAATTCAGCACTTTCTACCGAATTACTGCCAAGTCCGGTTTTGTTGTTTTGCGAAGTTGTGGATACACCAATTTTATAACACGACTTTTCTAAAAAACAATCACGATATGACAGATTTGAATAAGTGGTTAATCCCTTATTTGAAATCAGTATTTTTTGGCTTTCAACATCGCCAGGAACTAAATAGGAAAGATTGCCATAGTCAGATGTGAGAAATCCTTTGAACATGCCATTATTTTTTGTTTTATAACGGTAAACAGCAGTGCCGTTAACAGCTTCAACAGGTTTTTCCCAATCCACCGAACTGTTGAATAGCTTGTCATAAAGTGACAAGTTGGTATAACTTCCCGATAAACTAAACGACGAATTCTTCATTCTTTTTGTAGTATTTGCCTCTCCTCCAATGCTTAACAGTGAAATACCAGTAACATCTTCGGCAGCCAGGTCATTTGAATTAAGCACTAACACAGATGAAAGTGCTTGTCCGTATTCTGCTGAATATCCGCCCGAATTAAACATAACTCCGCTGAAAAGGGAAGGTGCAAAACGTCCGCGCGAAGCAATATCAGGCGTTTTCGAATAGTACGGTTTTGCGGCAATTAATCCGTCAATGTAGGTTTTTGTTTCGTAAACATCACCGCCGCGAACCATCAAACGCCCATCGTCGGCAGCAGCCTGTGTGCCTGGCATTGTGCGCATTGCAGCCATTACATCGCCATTTGCACTGGGTGTTGTATAAATATCCAGTGGTTTCATTATTGAAGCGCGGGATTCATCGGCTGCCGCAAAATTTCCGGCAGTTATTGTAACTGCATCAAGGGTGTTCACGCTTTCCTTCATTTCAATTTCAATTTGAAGGTTACCCGACAAATCAATCTCTTTTTGCCATGTTTTGTAACCAATGAAAGTGGCTTTTAAAACCTTTTTTCCTGATTCTGAAGTTTTGAATTTAAAGTTTCCATCAGCATCGGAACTCGCACCATCATAACTGTTTTCAATAAAAATATTAACGCCGGGCAGTTGTTCGCCTTTTTCAGTTTGTACTTTGCCCGAAATTGTAAATTGAGAAAATGAGATGATTGAAATGAACAGGAATAAAGTTGTAAAAATTGTTTTCATTACTTTGAGTTTTCAAAATATCTTCTGTTAATGAATTTTTGATAACTCAAAGTTGAGGTGAAAGTGTGGGCTACAAAAATGAAGGTTACCGAAGTGTTGATTTTTGGTGATGAAGTGTGGGCGCGGAGGTTTTTAACCTTCGAAAAACCAAAGTTGAACCGCAACACCTTGTTTATTCAATTTCTAACTCTTTTTCAACGTAATAATCTCCAATCCAGATTCTTCCATCAGATTTTTTCCAATCTCCCGATTTCATATTCGAACCGGGAAACGAAAAAGAACATTTTACTTTACCCGAAGGTATCGATGGAAAATTGGACAATTCCACATTTCTTATCATTTTCTCTCCCGGTTTTAATTTGTAATACCAACTGTCCTGAACTTTGTCAAATGCGGTATGATTAACCTGATTGGGGAAATAGTAAGTGTTGTCTTTCGAAAGCCAGGTTCCGTTGGTTACATAGTGGAACCGTGAAGCACCCATTTTATCGGGGTCGAACAAATAAATATTTTCAATATCAATATTGGTAACCTGAAATGTGTATTCAATAGTAGTCTGGTTTTTCTTTTTAACACGGGTAAGTTCAACTTTGATTCCTTCCCTCAATAAATCCGAAGAAATAAGCGCTTTTTTAAATTCATTTTGCTCTTCCAGATTTCCGGTAAAACGATGTCCCAACTGACCAAAATGAATTACATCTTTTGGATAAAAAATTGCGTCTTCAGGACTGATTGATGGCATTTGCGGAAAAGATGACATGTACATCGGGAAAAACACTCCAATAAAAAGTCGTTCATCACCCGAAACTACAACAAAATGCCGGCCTGAGTATTTCGCTTTTTCCTTTTCAGTTTTTAAAAAGAAGGTGTGAGATGACCAGTCGTAAAAATCAATTTCAGTGGCTTTTACCCACGGAGTACTTTCTAATTTCAACGAATTCAAATCAGCATCAAAATCATTAATCGAAAGTTGCCCTTCTTTTACAAGGAAAATATTGATGTCCGACTGAGAATTGCTTCTGAAATTTTCAACATCACCCAAACAGGATGTAAAAAGTAAAATAAATAACGGGTAGAAAAATGTTTTCACGGTGAGGCAGTTTATTGTTTTTAGTATGATGAAGATAATTAAACTTTGGTTGCGTAGCTTTTCACGGGACATGGACTTTCACAAGTCCATGTTTTTCAATAAAGTCAACTTAAAAACTGTGAGTTAGGAAACTCACAGTCCCAAAGTACTGCACCCCAGCCGAAAGAATTTGTTAAATCAAATTCAACTTTCAATTGTTATTCATTAATGAGATAAAAAAAGGATACTTTTGTCGTCTGATAGATTTGAGACTATTAATATTGAGTATCAAGAGAAAAACTAAGAATAAATAAAATGGCAAAAATTCAAAAAACATTATTGATGATCCTCGACGGTTGGGGAATTGGCAACGGTTCGAAAGGTGATATTATCGCAACAGCTCCAACTCCTTTTATGGATTCGGTTATGGAAAAATATCCGCATTCGCAGTTAATGGCTTGCGGCGAAGATGTTGGTCTGCCCGAAGGTCAAATGGGAAACTCTGAAGTTGGTCACCTCAGCATTGGAGCAGGTCGTGTACTTTACCAGGACATGGTAAAAATTACAAAAGCCATCCGCGATAAATCGTTATGGGAAAATCCTCAGATTGTTAAAGCATACAATTATGCAAAAGAGAATAAAAAGAAAGTTCATCTCATAGGTTTGATTGGCCCCGGAGGTGTTCATGCACTTAGCACACACATGGTTGCACTTTGCCAAATTGCAACAGATATGGGTCTGGAAGATGTCTTTGTACATGGTTTAATGGATGGGCGCGACACTGATCCACGCTCGGGTTACGGATTTCTGGAGACAGATTTGAATGCATTAAAAAATACTAATGCAAAATTCGCATCAATTATAGGGCGTTATTTCGGAATGGACCGCGATAAAAACTATGACCGTTTAAAGTTGGCATACGATTTATATACTCATGGGAAAGGTGATAAATCAACTGATTTGCTTGCCACTGTTAAAGCTTCGTATGACGCCGGAGTTACCGATGAATTTATGAAACCATTTGTAATGGTTGATGAAAACGCAAATCCTCTTGGATTAATAGAAGAAGGTGACGTTGTGATTTGCTTCAATTTCCGCACCGACCGTTTGCGCCAGACTACTATTGCTTTCACGCAAAAAGACCTTCCGGAATTTGGCATGCACACCATGAATTTACAGTGGTACACCATGACTAATTACAAAGCCGACTTTAAAGGAATAAATATAATTTTCGATAAAGAAAATGTAACAAACACAATGGGTGAAGTGGTTTCGAATGCCGGTTTGAAACAAATACGTATTGCCGAAACCGAAAAATATGCACACGTAACATTCTTCTTTAGTGGTGGTCGCGAGGATGAATTTCCGGGGGAAAGCAGGATTATGATACAGTCGCCAAAAGTACCAACCTACGATTTACAACCTGAAATGTCAGCACCTGGAGTAAAAGACGCCATTGTACCTAAACTCAGGAATGGAGAAGCCGATTTTGTTTGTCTTAACTTTGCCAATGGCGATATGGTTGGCCACACAGGGGTTTATGAAGCTATTTACAAAGCTGTTACAGCTGTTGATCAGTGTGCAAAAGAAGTTGTTGAAGCAGCATTGGAAGGTGGTTTCAATATTATGATTATTGCTGATCACGGAAATGCTGACAATGCAGTTAACGAGGATGGCTCTGAAAATACAGCCCACTCATTGAATCCTGTTCCATGTATTTTTATTTCTGACAAAAAAGGAATAAGCCTGCAAAACGGTATTCTTGCTGATGTAGCTCCTACGTTGTTGAATGTTATGGGCTTGGAAGTTCCGAAAGAAATGACGGGGAAGAATTTGATAAAATAAAGCCCCACCCCTGCCCTCCCCGAGGGGAGGGAGAAAGAAAAAAGGAAACTTGAAATTTTTGATTTTGAAATACAACAAAAACATAAACAGTTCTTTAATCCCCCTCCGGGGGGAGTTAGGGGGGCTTTATGATTGAAATTGGGAACACAATAATCAGTCGCGATATTTTTGAAGAACAATTTCTTTGCGATTTGTTGAAATGCAAGGGAGCATGTTGCGAAGAAGGTGATTCAGGCGCTCCTTTAACAAAAGAGGAAGCTGAAATTATTAAAAAGGAATATCCAAATTTTCGTGATTACCTGCCTGGTAAACACAAACATGAAATTGAAAAACAGGGATTTTCGGTAATTGACAGTGATGGAGATTTGGTTACCCCGCTGCTACACAACCGGCAGTGTGTTTACACATTTACTGATGAAAAAGGTATTCTGAAATGTGGAATTGAGAAAGCATATCTGGAAGGAAAAACAACTTTCAGGAAACCGGTTTCATGCCATCTTTTCCCCATCAGAATTACAGGATACAAAAATTATGATGCAGTAAATTATCAGGAACTTTCCATTTGTAAAGAAGGAAAAGCCTGCGGTAAATCGGCAAAACTACCGTTATACAAATTTCTGAAAGAACCGCTAATCAGAAAATATGGTGAAGAGTGGTATAGCGAAGTTGAAGTTGCTGCTGAATATCTGGATAAAAATTACCGGCCTTGAAATATCCTGAAAATATTAACCGGAATTCCCTTATAATTTGTTGACTTTTCAAGTGTCATTCCATTTCTAAGTGCAACTTTTGCCGACTTTAAATTATCAACATGAATTATTGATATCAATGAGTTGGCAAAATTATTTTCGAAAGCAAAATCACGCATTTTCATGGCTGCTTCAGTGGCATAACCCTTTCCCCAGAAATCAGGATGAAGCGAATATCCGATTTCAAGCTCTTTGATCCCACCAACTTCCTGAACAAGCAGGCCGCACATTCCAACAGTTTTTCCGGTTTCCAGATCAACTAAAGCATTGTGCCCGCCAGTATCATTTTTATACCGATCGAAAACTTTGTTGAACCAGAACCTGCAAAAATCTTCAGGATTAAATTTTCCCGAAATATCGAAATATCGGGTTGCTTCCGGATTGGAAGAAAATTCCATCCACCAATCAAAATCATTTTCTTCAAGCATTCTGTAGCTCAATCGTTTCGATTTTTGTCCTTCAAGTAAATATTTCATAAAATTGAAAATAAATGAAAAAAGCTACCATACAAAATCAATTTTATACTCATCAGTATTTAGCCCCCACTTTTCAATCAGCCATTTTGCAGCCCGCATATCATATTTGTTCCCCGACTTCGATTCGGCATTGTTAATCATGCTAACAACGCCATCTTTTATCACTTTACTGTTCTCGTTAATACAATCAATTACATTTAAAGCGTGACAACGTGCCATTTCATTTGGGTTTTTCAAAACAGCCAGCAATGCTTTATTGGCTGTATCTTTCTCTCCCAGATTATATAAAGCTTCAGCAGCAACAGTAACAACATTTGCAGATTTATCAGAAGTTGCAGCTTTCAATTCATTGATTGCCGGTTCCGCCTGAATACCTAATATCAACAATCCGGTTGCTCCCCAATATCGTACAGCACTGTCGTTACTCTTCAGGTAATCTATCAATATTTCAAGGTTTGCAGTTTCACCGAGAGTTGCTGTTTCAGCAGCATTAATTATTTCGTTTAGATTAACATTCCCTGATCGCATATAATCATAAACAGGCATTTCTCCGGCACGATCAATCCGGTCAGCCTCAGGGATAAAACCGGCATCGTGAATTTTGGTAACCCAATCCTTATTGGCTGCCCGCATTCTTTCCAAAACATCAGCATAATTCAAATCAGTGGCCAAATTATTTATTTCCCAGGGATCGTTTTCTGTATCATATAGCTCTTCAACCGGTTTTGTTTTCCAAAAAGTACTTTGTATTTCGTTACACTCGCCATTTAAAAAAGCCTTTTCCCACGACCCAATCGAAGGCGCTTTCCACAAATATTCCAAATGCTGGCCGTAAATTCTATAAGGTATGTAATTTTTAATATACCTAAACCGCTGGTCGCGCACTGCACGACTCATGTCAAAGCGTTCATCCATCCTTCCGCGAAACATAAAAACATATTCCGGATCAGGAGTTTTCTGTTTTCCCAGAAAAGCACTTCCCTGCAAATATTCAGGTATTTGAATTCCGGCAATACTCAAAAGTGTTGGCACCAAATCGACAAAACTAATAAGCCGGTTAACTTTCGATCCAACTTCTTTTTCGGGGAAAAGGTATTTGTATTTTTCAGGAATTCGAATAATAAATGGCACACGTGTTCCGGTTTCATACACATATCTCTTGCTGCGGGCAAGAACACCACCGTGGTCACCATAATAAAAAACGATTGTATTTTCAAGTAAACCAGCCTGTTCCAGTTCCTTTAATTTTTCGCCAACCCATGTATCCATATCTTCCACTTTGTCGTAATACTGCGCCCAGTCGTGTTTTATTTCAGGTGTTGCCGGATGATATGGTGGAAGTGGCACTTCTTCAGGTCTGTGCCTTAATTCTTCATTCGGAATAGATTTATGGAGGGAACTTTCATGTGAAATAGTAGTATTGAAAACTGCGAAAAATGGTTTGCCTTCTGGTCGGTTTTTGTAATGCGCTTCGTTACTGCAATCGTCCCAAATACTTTTATCATCGAAGTTTCCCAGATTGTAATCTGTTTTTACATTGTTGGTACAGTAATAACCGGCTTGTCGCAGGTAATCGGGATAAGTTTTTACAATGTCCGATTTGGGATAATTGCTCCTCATATTTTCATTTCCGCCCGAACAGGCATAAACCCCGGTAAGTATTGTATTCCGGGTTGGCGCACAAACAGGAGCATTTGCATAGGCATGGGTATATAAAAATCCTTCGGATGCAAGTTTGTCAAGATTTGGTGTTGTGGCAAATTCATCGCCGTAACATCCTAAAAACGGACTGTTGTCTTCACTTGTTAGCCATAAAATATTGGGCAGTTCATCGGGGATTTTATCCTTGTTTCGTTGAAATAATATTGCAATGAGAATTATTATAATAACAACTGCCGGTGAGCCTTTCAAAATTTTAGATTTCATAGGTTATGGTTTTTTTATTTGAAAAAAAGGTCAAAACAATGTCGGGGGAAAACTATTGTGGCTAATTCATTATCTCAACCCGATTTCCATCCGGATCAAGAACAACACTTTCGTAATATCCGTCTCCGGTGGTACGAGGCTCGTTGATAACCTTATAACCGTCTTTTCTTAACATGTCTGTTAATTGGTCAACTTTTTCTTTTGAACCAACATTAATTGCAAAATGAATGAGTCCGATAAATTGTTTTATTATATCGTTTTTTGATGAAGGTATTCTTGGCATTTCCATAATTTCCAACTTGCAATCGCCATGAAAAGAAAGGAAATATGAACGGAATTCCTTTGAATGGTTATAATAAACTTCGGTACTCGAAGCATCAAAATAGTGAATATAGAAGTTGCGTAGTCCTTCCAGGTTACGCGTCCAAATGGCTAAGTGGTCAATCTTCATAACTTTAAATATTTCAATTTTTTTTGTCCATAAAACATTCCTCAATTGTCCAAATTTTTAGATTCATTATAATTTGCCATCCCATTCCCAAAAAAACTCTTCTAAAAACTGTTCCATAAATATATGCCGTTTTTCCGCCAATTCAATTGCTGTTTGCGTATTTAAACGATTTTTTAACAATAGCAGTTTTTCGTAAAAATGATTGATAGTTGGTGCTGTGGTTTTTTTGTAGCTTTCAAAGTCATTGTGCATTTCAGGTTTTATTTCGGGATTATAAATGGGTCGGTTTCTATTTCCCCCATAGGCAAATGTTCTGGCAATCCCAATAGCACCAATTGCATCCAACCTGTCCGCATCCTGCACAATTTTTGCTTCAATTGAAGTTGCATTTGTATCAACTCCAGCTCCTTTAAACGAAACCTGATCGATAATCTCTAGTATCTTTTCCGAATCAGTTTCATTCAGTTTCATTTTCTTTAACCACGATTTTGCATGTGAAGTTTGCATGTCGCCATTTATTTTCCAGTCATCTATATCGTGTAAAAGTGCAGCCATTTCCATTATGAAATGATTTCCACCTTCAGTTTCCGCAATTTTTAAAGCAAGGTTTCGTACCCGGTAAATGTGCCACCAATCGTGTCCCGACCCTTCGTTTTCAAAAATGCTTTTAATATAGTTTTCAGTTTCAGTAAGCATTTGTATTTCTGATATATTGACCATAATAGTCTAAAATTACTGTTTGTTTAGCAATTGCAATGTATAAAAAAAGTTAAAACAGAACAATTACAGAGCATAACCAACTATCGGGCAATTACATACAAATTTTTAGATGAAAATATGAGAAGTAGCACGGAATTATTTTTTACTATTTTTGTCCGTGCCAACAATGGCAAATAATTGTTGTTTGTTACGAAAAACAAAACATAAAGAATTAAAATGACGAAAAAGTCGAAACTTACTATCTCCGCCCTCTTCAACGAGTCAGTGAAGAATTATTCAAACGAAAAATCGTTGGTTTTTGTGGGTGAAGAAAATTATACTTATCAGCAACTGGGTAATGATGCTAAACTTGTAGCTACCTTACTTTCTGAATTGGGTGTTGCAAAAGGTGATAAAGTAGCCATTTTGAGCACAAACATGCCCAATTGGGGCGTGGCATTTTTTGCAATTTCAATACTTGGGGCGGTTGTTGTGCCAATTTTACCCGATTTCCACGACAACGAAATCAAAACTATTATTGAACATTCTGAAGCAAAAATAATATTTGTTTCTGCTGGTTTATTTGGCAGTTTAACCAATGAATCAAAACAACTTCTCGACCAAATTATTCTTATTGAAAACTTTGCAGTAGTACTAAAACACACTACTATTCAAGAACTTAACGCTTTAAAATCTTCGTTACCGGCCTCTGTCAAAGAATCCATATTTGTTGAAGTTGAGGAAGAAGATTTGGCATCTATAATTTATACTTCGGGAACTACTGGTAATTCGAAGGGGGTGATGCTTACACATAAAAACCTTGCCTGGACAACCCAACAATGTTATACGTTGCAAGAAATAAAATCCAGCGATCGTTTTATTTCGTTACTTCCCCTTTCGCATACTCTTGAAAATACGGTGGGATTTTTATTACCGATGAAATATGGAGCTTCAATTCACTATCTGCGCAAACCTCCTGTTCCAGCGGTTTTATTGCCAGCTTTGGAAGTGGTAAAACCTACAATCATGCTCGTTGTACCTTTAATTATTGAAAAAGTTTTCAGAACTAAAATATATCCGGCATTTCAAAAAAGTCCTGTTACACGGTTTTTATATTCAGTAGCGGCAACACGGAAATTATTAAATAAAGTAGCGGCAAAAAAACTCCATAAAACATTTGGTGGGCAACTCCGGTTTTTCGGAATTGGCGGCGCTAAACTTGACCCAACTGTTGAAAGGTTTTTATATGAAGGTGGATTTCCGTATGCAATTGGCTATGGATTAACAGAAACTTCGCCGCTATTGGCAGGTGCAACCCCGGGCAAAACGAAAATCGGTTCAACAGGAATCGCAATGGAAGGTGTGCAGTTGCGTATCGCAAATGCAAACCCGGAAACCGGAGAAGGCGAAATTCAGGCAAAAGGAGAAAATGTGATGCGTGGATATTACAAAGCTCCCGAAATTACAAACGAAGTTTTTACCGAAGATGGTTGGTTTAAAACCGGGGATCGTGGTTGTTTCGACAAAAACAATATGCTTCACATTAAAGGCCGCATCAAAACTATGATAGTTGGAGCCAGTGGCGAGAATATTTATCCCGAAGAAATTGAATCGGTTATCAACAGGATGAGGTTTGTTCTTGAATCATTGGTTGTCGAAAAGAAAGGAAAACTTGTGGCAATGATACATTTGAACATGGAAGAAATTGAGAGTAATTTTAAACACATGAAAGAAGAAGCACAACTTTTTATCCATGACAAATCAGAGGAGATTCTGAAGGAAATCCATAAAAAAGTGAACGAAGAAGTTAACAAGTTTTCACGGATACAACAGGTTGTTTTACAGAACGATCCTTTTGAAAAAACTCCAACAAAAAAAATTAAACGGTTTTTATATGCATAATGTGATTTGATTAACGTAACCACGACATATACCAGCATATAAAAGACAAAAGATTGTTGATTTCATGAGGTAAAAATGGAAAGTCAGACTTACTGGGTTTCCATTTTTTTATTTTAGTTGAATTTAAAATGTTAATTTTGCGCCGATTAAAATGCGAAGAGCAAATGGTTACTGAATCAAGATATAGCGCAAGGGGAGTTTCAGCATCCAAGGAAGATGTGCATGAGGCAATTAAAAATGTGGATAAAGGAATTTTTCCTAAAGCATTTTGCAAAATTGTTCCCGACATTCTGGGAGGAGATGCAGACTGGTGCAATATTATGCACGCTGATGGAGCAGGAACAAAATCTTCATTGGCTTATCTTTACTGGAAAGAAACAGGTGACCTTTCGGTTTGGAAAGGTATAGCTCAGGATGCGTTAATTATGAATGTTGACGACCTGTTATGTGTAGGTGCAACCGAAAATATACTGGTTTCTTCAACCATTGGAAGAAATAAAAACAACATTCCAGGCGAAGTTATTTCAACAATTATTAATGGCACTGAAGAACTACTTGCCAAGCTTCGCGAATTGGGAATCAGCATTTATTCCACAGGTGGGGAAACTGCTGATGTTGGCGATTTGGTGCGGACAATCATAGTGGATTCAACCGTTACATGCCGGATGAAACGTGATGATGTTATTACAGCCGACCGGATTTCGGCAGGAGACGTAATTATCGGACTTTCATCATCAGGCAAGGCAACATACGAAACAGAATATAACGGAGGAATGGGAAGCAACGGCTTAACATCAGCCCGTCACGATGTTTTTGCCAAATACCTTTCTGAAAAATACCCCGAAAGTTTTGATTCAGCGGTTCCTGCAGATTTAGTTTATTCAGGAAATTACAAACTCACTGACAAAATTGAAAATTTGGATATTGATGCCGGTAAACTCGTCCTTTCGCCTACCCGTACATATGCACCTGTAATTAAAAAAGTACTTGATAAATTTCGCAGGCAGATTTCCGGAATGATACATTGTTCGGGTGGAGCACAAACCAAGGTGTTGCATTTTGTTGATAATGTGCATGTAATAAAAGACAATATGTTTCCTGTACCTCCTCTTTTCAGAATTATTCAGGAACAATCGGGAACAGACTGGAAAGAGATGTACAAAGTTTTTAATATGGGACACCGCTTTGAAATTTATACAAAACCTGAAATTGCGGATGAAATCATTTCAATTTCGAAATCATTCAATATCGATGCAAAAATTGTTGGTCGGGTTGAAGATTTTGATGGGAAGAAATTGACAATAATTTCAGAAAATGGAGAATTTGAATATTAAATCGTGCAGAGTATTTTAAAAAAATGGTTCAACTCATAGAAAAAAATATCGATCGGATTAGACAACTTTTTCATTACCATAAAATTGAAAGGGCCTATGTTTTTGGTTCTGCCTTAACATCTGATTTTAATGACACCAGCGATCTGGACTTTTTAGTCAAATTTAAAACCGGAATTGATCCTCTTGAAAAAGGAGAGCATTGGTGGAACCTGCATGATAAATTAAGGGAACTTTTTAAACGGGAGATTGATATTGTCACAGAAAATTCGCTTAAAAATCCCTATTTCATTGCTGAACTGGAAAAAACTAAAGTATTGATTTATGGAGAACAAGATTAATAAACTTCTGTTTGACATTCTTACTTCTATAAATAATATTGACGAATATTTAGGTGAAAAGAAGGTTTTCGAAATATATGATTCAAATCGTATGTTGCAGAATGCTGTGGAAAGAAATCTTGAAATTATTGGGGAAGCAGTGAGCAGGATATTGCAACTGGATCAAAAGATTCAGATAAGCAATTCCAGAAGGATAGTTGATGCCCGGAATAAAATTATTCATGGTTACGACGAAATTGAAAATGCTCAAATCTGGGGAATTATTGTTAATCATTTACCACAACTAAAAAAAGATGTGGTAAAAATGTTAGAAAATTAATTATGGCACAATACGAATTACTAGAAAAATACGAATCAATAAGACACCGCTTTGAAGAGGTTCAGCAGCAAATAACCGATCCGGCTATAATGAACGACATGAAACGGTATGTTAAACTGAACCAGGAATATAAAAACCTTGAAAAGTTGGTATTAGTTTTCCGTGAATATAAAAACATGGTTGACAGCATTGAATCAGGCAAAGAAATTCTTGAACAGGAAACCGATAAAGAGTTGCGCGAAATGGCCTGGGAAGAAATAGAAATGGCTGAAAAGATGATTCCTGAAAAGGAAAAGGAAATTAAGTTTCTTTTGGTGCCCGCTGATCCCGAAGACAGTAAAAACTGTATTCTTGAAATTCGTGCCGGAACCGGTGGCGATGAAGCAAGTATATTCGCGGGTGACTTGTTTAAAATGTATTCAAAATTCTGCGAACAAAAGGGTTGGCGGCTTGAGGTTACCAACATGAACGAAGGAACTTCAGGTGGCTACAAAGAAATTGTGGCAACCATTTCAGGAGAAAATGTTTACGGTGTAATGAAATACGAATCGGGCGTGCACCGTGTACAGCGTGTCCCGCAAACTGAAACACAGGGTCGGGTGCATACTTCGGCAGCCACAGTTGCTGTTTTACCCGAAGCAGAGGAATTTGACATTGATTTGAGAGAAAGTGATATCCGCAAAGATACTTACTGTTCATCGGGCCCTGGAGGTCAGTCGGTAAATACAACTTATTCTGCCATTCGTTTAACACACATTCCAACAGGAATTGTAGTTACCTGTCAGGATCAAAAGTCTCAGTTAAAAAACCTCGCCAAAGCTATGATTGAGCTGCGTTCAAGGATTTACGCCATGGAACACCAAAAATATTTGGATGAAATATCATCGAAAAGAAAAACAATGGTTTCCACCGGCGACCGCTCAGCAAAAATCAGAACATACAACTGGCCGCAGGGACGAGTTACCGACCACCGTATTAACCTGACTTTGTACAACCTGCAGGCAATTGTTAACGGCGATATCGATGAAATAATTGAAAAACTGTCAATCGAAGAAAACGCTGAAAAGCTGAAAGAGGCGGAAATTTAAAAGGCCCCATCCCCGGCCCTTCCCCGAAAGGGAAGGGAGGAAGAACGGGCACATTAGAGATGTATATCTTTGGAACAGGTCTTCACTGGCCTGACCTTGATGAGGATTTATCAATAATCGGAATTATGGAAGGAAAATACGGTTACTAAAAAATAAACAGATTATTAATCAACATCTTCCCCCATTGGGGGAATAAAAGGGGGCTACTAAAATGAATCAACAACAACTTTTTGAACAGATACAAAAAAAACGCAGTTTTCTTTGCGTTGGCCTGGACACTGATATCCTGAAAATCCCAAAATATTTGCTGGATACATCAGATCCAATATTTTCATTTAATAAGAAAATAATTGATGCGACAGCAGAATTTTCAGTTGCATACAAACCCAATCTGGCTTTTTATGAAAGTTTAGGTTCAAAAGGGTTGGAAAGCCTTGAAAAAACTGTGCATTATGTTCGTGAAAAGTACCCCGATTTGTTTTTGATTGCCGATGCCAAACGAGGTGATATTGGAAACACCTCCAATTTGTATGCGCGGGCATTTTTCGAACACATGGATTTTGATGCGGTTACTGTTGCCCCATATATGGGAGAAGATTCAGTAAAACCGTTTATGACATACATTGACAAATGGGTAATCCTGCTCGCACTTACTTCAAATAAAGGCGCTTTCGATTTTCAGTTTTTAAAAGACGACAAAAGTGGCGATTTACTTTTTGAATCGGTTTTAAAAACTTCACAAAACTGGGGAAGTAACGAGAATATGATGTACGTGGTTGGCGCAACAAAAGCCGAAAAACTAAAGGAAATCCGTGAAATCGTCCCCAATCATTTTCTTTTGGTTCCAGGAGTTGGAGCGCAGGGCGGAAGTTTGCAGGAAGTAGCAAAATACGGAATGAACAGCAACTGCGGCTTGCTTGTAAATTCTTCAAGAGCAATTATATATGCTTCAACCGGTGAAGATTTTGCAGAAAAAGCCAGTGAAGCTGCCAAAGAAGTTCAGCAGGAAATGGAACAGCTTTTAAAAGAAGCAAGTTTGATTTAGAATCGCAATAAAATTATATTTTAATGAAGGCCATCACATTTGAGATGGCCTTTTTTCAAGCCCTTTATTAATATTGGATGTTTTCTGAAATGGTTATATTTGTTCATCTTCGAAAGTAATTTTACCAATTAAAGCCGAATAAGATGAAAAAAACTGCTATTCTCTTTGCCTTCCTTTTTGCTTTTTTACTTTTTTCATGTTCAACAAAAACAGAAGTTAAAAAATCACCTCAGTCTCCCAACTTTGTGGTAGTTTTTATTGATGACATGGGGTATGGCGATATTGGCACACAAGGTGCAACGGGCTGGACCACACCCAATCTCGATAAAATGGCGGCTGAAGGTATGCGATTCACAAATTTTTACTCAGCTCAACCGGTTTGCAGTGCTTCGCGGGCGGGATTGTTAACTGGTTGCTACCCAAACCGCATCGGGATTTCAGGCGCACTTTTCCCGCATGATACAGTCGGAATTAGTTCAAATGAAACAACAATTGCCGAAATGCTTAAAGAAAAGGGATATGCTACAGCAATTTTTGGCAAATGGCATTTAGGCCATCACAAAGAATTTCTTCCACTACAAAATGGATTTGATGAATATGTCGGGCTTCCATATTCAAATGATATGTGGCCAATTGGAGTTGACGGTAAACGCCGTACAGGAGAAAAATGGGATACATATCCCGACCTTCCATTAATTGAAGGTAACGAAACGCTCGAATTAATTACAGACTTAAAAGGCCAGGATAAATTAACAACACTTTACACCGAAAAAGCTGTCGATTTTATAAACAGAAATTCCAACAAACCCTTTTTCCTCTATGTTCCGCACACAATGGGGCATATTCCATTGGGCGTATCCGATAAATTTCGTGGAAAAAGCGAACAAGGTTTTTATGGCGATGTGATGATGGAAATTGATTGGTCTGTTGGCGAAATTGAAAAAGCTTTACATGCAAACGGTATTTCGGAAAACACAGTTTTTATTTTCACAACCGATAATGGCCCGTGGCTGAATTTTGGAAATCATGCCGGTTCGGCAGGTGGGTTGCGTGAAGGAAAAACCACAAGCTGGGAAGGCGGACAGCGTGTTCCGTTTATAATAAAATGGCCGGCAAATACGCCTTCTGGAACCATTTGTAACAAACTGGGCTGCGCGGTAGATATTTTACCAAGCTTTGCAAAAATTGCAGGAGCTAATCTGCCTTCATTAAAAATTGACGGTGTTGATATTACTGACCTTTGGAAAGGAAACACTGATGCTGAACCCCGCGACAATGTTTTGTTTTACTACGGAAAAAACAACCTGAATGGCGTACGGAAAGGGAACTGGAAATTGGTTTTGCCACACACATGGCAATCATACAATACCGAACCCGGGAAAGATGGATACGGTGGTAAAAGAATAAGTATGAAAGTTGAAAAACCAGAACTGTACAACATGATGCGCGACCCGGGAGAACAATACAATGTAATTGATTTTTATTCCGAAAAAGCAGCCGAGATAATGCAATTAGTTGAAGCTGCCCGAAATGAACTGGGAGATTTAAATGTTGGCCTTGAAAAAGGATCTGAAAATCGTGAGATTGGTGGAAGGTAAATACAAACTATACATTATTCGATACATTCCTTTTAACAAATCGGATATTGTATTACCCATGTCAATTTTTAACTTTATCCGTTCATGCCAAATCGAATAAAATGTCCACATCATTTCTCATATTCATCGTAATTTCAGCAGTTGCACTGTTGCTTTTTATGGTACTGAAATTGAAAGTCAGTGCATTTATTTCCTTGTTGATTACAGCCATTTATGTGGGAATTATTGCCGGAATGCCATTGAAAAACGTAACTAAAGCGATACAGGATGGAATGGCCGGAACCCTTGGATTTGTTGCTACTGTGGTTGGTCTGGGTGCAATTTTCGGGCAAATGCTTGAAAGTTCCGGGGGGGCTGAATCACTGGCCCGTTCATTACTTAAGAAGTTTGGGACAAAACGTGCACCCTGGGCGATGGTGGTTACCGGATTTGTTGTGGCAATTCCTGTTTTTCTGGATGTTGGCTTTATTATTCTTGTCCCAATCATTTATGCGCTTTCACGCGACTCCAAAAAATCGTTGCTCTATTATGGTATTCCATTGCTGGCTGGATTGGCAGTTACCCACAGTTTTGTTCCTCCAACACCAGGACCGGTTGCGGTGGCCGACATAATAAACGTTCAATTGGGCTGGGTCATTTTTCTGGGTATAATCATCGGATTTCCTATTGCAATAATTGCCGGACCGATTTGGGGAAGTTACATTTCAAAGAGGATTTATATTGAAGCGCCTACCGAATTGTATAAGCCCGAGTCAAAGGATTACGATGAAAACAATCTTCCTGCCTTTTCAATTATTGCGTTAATTATTTCCATTCCACTGGTTTTAATTCTACTAAACACCTTTACAGGTCTAGCTGTGGAAAAAGGGATTTTCGAACGATCCATTTTTACCGAGGTCATAGAATTTGTGGGGCATCCATTTTCCGCATTGATACTTGCAACATTAATAGCCTCCTATTTTTTGTGCATAAAACGCGGGATGGACAAACAGAAAGTTCTCGAATTAAGCACAAAAGCATTGGGTCCAGCTGGGATTATCATTCTAATTACAGGTGCCGGTGGCGTATTAAAACAGGTTCTAATTGACAGCGGGATTGGTAAAATCATGGCCGAATCAATGTCCAGTTCCGCTTTACCACCTATTTTACTTGCCTGGCTGCTGGCAGCTGTTGTTCGGGTTACACAAGGGTCAGCAACCGTTGCAATGATTACTGCCGCCGGAATTATTGCACCTGTTTTAGGCGAATTTGGATTAAACGATCCGCAACGTGCATTGATTGTATTGGCAATTGCATCGGGTGCAACTTTACTTTCTCATGTTAACGATAGTGGTTTCTGGCTGGTTGGAAAATACTTCGGAATGAATGAAAAACAAACCCTCCAATCATGGACAGTAATGGAATCCATAATTGCGGTTTGTGGGCTGGCATTTACAATGTTGGCGAGTTTGTTTTTTTAACTCACTTTAAAGATTTGACGTTTTGCGGTTAGAAATATTTTGAGATTTGTGTATTGTTTTTTGGGAATTTCTAATTTCGCAGACATGAAATTTGAATTCAAAAAATTCCCGGAATTAACCCTCGATGAACTTTACGAAATCATTCAACTTCGCGCTGAAATATTTGTTGTTGAACAGGATTGCATTTACAACGATTTGGATGGATTGGATAAATTGGCAGTACATCAGTTTTCAAAAATAGACGGAAAAATTGTTGCATATTCCCGATTGCTAAAACCCGGCACCCGCTTTCCTGAATATTCGATTGGAAGGGTGGTTGTTAAACAATCAGTGCGCGGCACAGGACTTGGGATTGAGATGATGAACGAAGCAAAGAATTTCATTTTAAAAGAATGGAATGCCACAAAAATCAAGATCAGTGCACAGAAATACCTTCGAAAGTTTTATGAAAATCTTGGTTTTGAAATTGTAAAAGATGAATATCTCGAAGATGGAATACCGCATTATGGGATGGTTTATCAACAAAAATCTAATTGAAATTCAATGATTTTACGATCTTCGTTATTTGTTTTTTTCCTGATTTTCCTATTACCAGATGCATTTCCCGCCGAAAATGACACAACAATTCAACAAATATTTAATCTAATTTATAACCAGCAATTTTCAGAAGCAGAAAAAGCATTGGAAAGAAACAAAACTCAAATGGATCCGTTTTACCACAACATTCTTAAACTCGATTTATTTTGGTGGAAATACAGCTTATCGAAATCGAAATATGATGCAAAAGTTTTGAACGAGGTATTACAGGAATTCGATAATACTAACCAAATTTCTCGTGAAGCCAAAATCAACAAGTTGATCAGATCATCCTACAAAATGCGTTATGAAATAAAAAGATACAATTTCGTGGGTGCATTTATTATTCGTTCGGATGTTCGCAATCAAATTGAAAACCTCGGGAAAGAAGATCTCGCTTTTTTGGGAGACAAAAGAAATTTATTTGATTTTTTCCTTACCCTTTTTGATTATTTCGATGAAAATATGAATCCGTTTTCGTTTGGCAGCAAATCAGAAAAATATTTACAATCACTTTCAACTCTTGAAAAATACAGTCGCGAAGAAGATTTGATTTTGTCAACAATGGCGCATTATTTTTTGGGAAGGATATATGCAAAGGTGGAAAAACAACCGGAAAAAGGGCAGGTACATTTTAAGATGCTTTCCGAAAGATTTCCCAAAAACACCTTATTTGGGGAACTTGCTAACGGATTAATTTCAAAGTTTTAGAGTTAAAAGGAAGACTGAAAATGGACGTTGTCAGGATAAAAATCTAAATAAATTCTAATCCCACAAATCAGAATGATGATGATCCATTTGAAATGTGCGTTTGTGGCAATTGGGACAAATCGCTTTCTTCAACCTATGGATATTTGTGAGTTTTAATCGCGCACGACATTCGCTGCAACGAAATTCACTTTTATGCACCACCTCACCATCTTTAAAAACAGTCACTTCGGTTTTGTCTTGTAAAATTTTACATTTCGGACACTTGTAAATCTGAAATCCCGCTTTTAAAAAAAGATTGTTGTTTTCTTTTGCAAGATTTTCAAGGGCATTTTGTGTTTTGTAATGAAACAACATTTTACTCTGTTTCAAATACTCGCTCAAAGGTTGCGAATGAACCTTAAAACCATGGCCCTGGTTAAACTGTTCTTCATAACCACAGTGTCCGCATCGGTATTGATAAGCATGTCCCATAATTCAACGAGTTGGCTTAAAGTTAGTTAAAAAGATTTAAAACAGATACAGTGTCACTACTGTCCACTTAAAATAAATTGAGGGACAGTTGTTTATAATTTAGTTCTTTGACATTGTTGTTATTTATTTTGCTAAAGAGTTCTTTTACAGGAGTTTTATCAAGCAACGATATTCCAAGGATTGTTAAAATTTCATAGGTTGAACGTTCCAGTTTCATATCATGGCCAATTATAGCTACCATGCAATAAGCAATTATTGCTGAGTAAATTTGGACACGAACAGCATTTTCAGTGGTTCCCCAAAACGATTTTATCTTTAAATGTTGTTTGATCCATTTAAAGAAAAGCTCAATCTGCCAGCGGTTTTTATAGAGTAAAGCAATTTGCTCGGGTGAAAGCTCGAAGTTGTTGGTAAGGAAAACAAAAGTCCTGTCCATTTCGATATCGTAAAAAAAGACTCTTCTCATTTTTTCCGGGTATTGCTTTGATACATAGAACCCTGTTAGAAAACCTATCTGGTCACACATAACGCCAGTGCTTGCATTGACATCTTTATATTCGGAGCAATCAAATTGCATGTTTTTTTTAGCTCTGATTACAAAGTATGAACCGAGTCCGGTGATTCTGTAAAGTCGTTCATAGTCGATGTATCCACGGTCGAAGATATAATAAGCACCACTTTCGTATTGTATCAAATCCATCGCCATCACATCATGTACCTTTGCTTCCGTAATATGCACAAATGCAGGTATTTGAGTAATGATGTCGTACAGCGTATGTAATTTGATTCCTGCTTTGGTTTTGCGAAAATTTGCCCACCAAAACACACTGAGACAAAGATCTATGGTGGTTGAATCGAAAGCATAAACCTTACCTTTCACCTCAAAATCATCGTTTAAAAGTTTCTTTCTTGCAATGCCAATAAGATAGTATGCAAATTCTTCGAAAATACGATAGTCACGCGATTCATTTGCCTTAGCCAGATTACTCCGGGTGACACTTTTCCCAAAACCAAGATGGTAACTTTTTAAATGGTGTGCATCTAATGAAACAATCAAATCTCTTAGGCTATCACGGTTTGAAAGTTGACCAAAAATCATTACCAGGAGTTGGTTCCAACAAGTAAAATGCTTGACATATTTGTTCCCATTGTACTTTTCAACTATCCCATCGAAAACTCTTCCTGGAAGAAACTCAGTAAGCTGTGCAAAAACGTATTTGCCTTGATTCATGACTTTGTGTTAATAAAGACGCAAACCTATTCAATCAAATCGTCACGCACTAAAAAGGCTTTTAACTAATAGATAATCAATATTTTCAAAGAACAATTTTTATTTTTTAATGGACACTAATGATCGCACATATATACTTAACTGCCCAAACCTTCGTTACTGTAATAGTCATTAAAAAAAATAATTTACTTTTACCTCCCGAAATTTTATGGGTATGAATGTTAGGGTTACTTTATTTCTATTGTTGATAATTATTCTAAGTGGTTGCGGATCGGCAAAATATGGTCGTGATGCTTTGCTGTCGAAAGATATTGGCGAATATTACAGGGCAATTGAAAAACTCAGAAAAGCTACAAAAAAGGAAAAAGACCGCGACAAAAGGAAACTTTACGCATTTGAAACTGCTGAATGTTACCGTTACATTGGCGATTATGAAAGAGCCGAATTATATTACAAAAACGCCATTCGCCGCGGTTATAAAGACAATATAGCGCTTTTGCACCATGCCGATATGTTGCGTGCAACCCAACAATACGAAGAATCAATTGAAACTTACAGAACATATCTCGATTCGGTACCAGGGGACGAACGGGCCCTGGCAGGTTTGGAATCAATTCGTAAAACCCAGGAATGGGTAGCAAATCCAACCCGCCATATTGTTAACCCAATAAAAGAAATCAACTCAATCCAAAGCGATTATTCACCGGTATTTGTGGCAGGACGCGATAATGAAATCATCTTTACTTCATCCAGAAAAGGTGTTACAGGAAAAAGAAAAAGCGGGATTACCGGACAAGGACATACTGATCTGTTCAGGAGTACTTTTGGAGTTCAAAAACAAAAATGGGAAAAACCAAAATTGCTCGATGAAGATTTAATCTTAAATACAGAAGATGAAGAGGGTGCAGTTACAATCTCTTCAACCGGCGAACAAATGATTTTTACACGTTGCCGCTACGATAAAAACCAGCCGTTGGGAGCTGAACTTTATTCCATCTCCCAATCCCGCGGATCTTTCTCTGAACCTATTAAAGTTCAGGTTGTTGGCGACAGCATTATTGCAGCACACCCTGCCTACAACGAAACTGAAACCATGCTTTATTTTGTGTCAGATATGGAAGGTGGGTTTGGTGGAAAGGACATTTGGGTAGCTGAAAAAAATGGCGGCACTTTTTCAACACCAGTCAATCTGGGCGAAAAAATAAATACTCCCGGTGATGAAATGTTTCCCTTTGTACGAGATAATGGAGAACTTTATTTTGCTTCCAATTTTCTGCCCGGAATGGGCGGTTTTGATATTTTTACTGCCAGCAAAGACGAAGAAGGCAACTGGAAAGTTGAAAATATGGGCTCTCCGGTAAACTCTCCTTCCGATGATTTTGGAATCGCTTATGTTAAAGGTGAAGATAAAGGAATGTTTACAAGCAGTCGAAAAGGTTCTCGTGGTGATGATATTTATTCATTTTTGGTTCCACCAAAGATTTACCAGGTTGAAGGAAATGTTTTTGATAAAGAGAACAACAGCAGAATTGACGGAGCAACTGTACGCGTTATCGGCACCGATGGAACAAACATGAAAATTCGCACCGAAAACGGCAAGTTTAAAATGAAACTCAAGCCTGAAACCGAATATGTATTTGCAGCTTTTAAAGATGGGTACCTCCGGGACAAAGCCATGGCAAATACAATTGGACTGGCAGACAGCAAAGATTTTGAATTCGATTTGATTCTTACACCGACCGACTCACCAATTAAAGTTGACAATATAAATTACGAATTTGCAAGTTTTGAGTTGAAACCGGAATCAAAAATTGCGCTCGATACAGTTTACACAGTGTTGGTTTTCAATCCAACCATTACCATCGAATTGATGGCGCACACCGATTATGTGGGCAGCGACCAGGCAAACTTTGAGCTTTCACAGAAACGCGCGCAGAGTGTTGTTGACTATTTAATCGAAAAAGGTATCAGTCCGCAAAGGCTTGTGGCCAAAGGCTATGGCGAAACCTGGCCCAAAGTAGTTACCCGCGAAATTGCAAAACAATACGATTTTCTGAAAAGAAACGACGAGTTAACAGAAGCATTTATACTGAAATTACCAAAAGAGCAACAGGACATTTGTAACGCAATAAACCGCCGCACCGAATTCAGGGTACTTTCAACAGATTTTATAGAGAAGTTTGACGCTGAGCCTGAAAAATAAAAAAGATAATTAAAAGTCATTACTTAAAAAAAAATTCGTTTCAAATCACATTCCAACTAAACTTATAACGTTTGATTTGGGTGGGTCTGCCTTTTAATTGTGCCAATTAATATGTTAAAAATCACTGAAATAGCTGCATTAGTTCTACTTATATAAATATCATAGTAAATAGATTCAAATCTGGAATTTAATATTTTAAGTTTTTTTAAGATTGTTATAAAACATACATGGTTAACAATCAGATAACTTTATATCATATATATTTTTAAAATAGTTTTTTATTTTAGCCTTTTTAAAATTTGAAATAATTTATATCAAACCAAAATCAAAACCATTACCAATATGGAAAACAAGCTTCAGGAACTAACCCAAAAACTATATACTACCGGAATTGAAAAAGCACAAAAAGAGGCTGAAATTATTATTGCCGAAGCACAAAAAAAAGCAGATGAAATTATTTTAAATGCCAATAATGAGGCAGGCTCGATAATTAGCAGAGCCAAAAACGACAGTAACGAATTAAAGACAAAAATTGAATCGGAACTTAAACTTTCATCAAAACAGGTAATAGCAACGGTAAAAAACCAGGTAACCAATCTTGTAGTTCAGGATATGCTCACAAAAGATATTGAGAAAAGTCTGAGCGATAATGATTTCATAAAAAACATAATTGAATTAATGGTTAAAAAGTGGCAGCCTGATGATACTGAAAGTACCAACCTTCAAATAATTCTGCCTGAAAAAGAAAAGGATAATTTCAATAAATATATCAAAGAAAAAATAAGCCATTTGTTAAAAAAAGGGCTAGAAGTAAACTTTGAAGACAATTTTAAATCAGGCTTTAAAATTGCCCCAAAAGACAACAGCTACATCATTAATTTCGCACAGGAAGATTTCGATAATTTCTTCAAAACTTACTTGAAAGCCAAAACTGCAAACCTACTTTACGGAGAAGAATAATGTTTAAAAGAAACTATTATTACTTAATTGCGGGATTACCGGATATTCTTATCGACCAGAAAAAAATTCCTTTTTCCCTGATTGAGTTAAAACAGGAACTTCAGTATCATCTTCACCCCAATGATTATCAACTTGTTGAATATCTGTTTTTGCCGTACGACAATATCAATTTTTTAAATATTCTTCAAAAGAAAGACGCTGAATTCAATTTACTGGGTAATTACAGCCAAAGTTTTTTTATTGATGAAATAAAAGAACCTGAAAATTTACCTGATTACATGAAAAAGTTTCTTGAAGCTTTTCGTGAAGAAAATCCCTTTCATCCGAATTTAAGCCTCGAAAACCAACTCACCTGGTTATACTTCGATTTCATGCTGGAGCAAAAAAACAAGTTTTTACGCGACATATTCACTACAATTCGCGATATCAACAACATTTTTGCCATTTATAATGCCCGAAAATTTGATTTGAATATTGAAAATCAAATGATTGGCAATTACGAATTAACTGAAGCTGCAAAAAAAACAACTTCCAAAGATTTTGGTTTGGCGAGTGAGATTACCCCGATTGACGAAATAATTGGAATTTACGAGAACAACAATCTGCTCGAACAGGAAATGTCCATTGACTTATTAAAATGGAGACACATGAATAACCTGAATACTTTTAATTATTTTACTATTGAATTCATTTTAGCTTATGTCCTCGAATTTATAATTGTTGAACGCTGGGCTAATCTTGATGCTGACCAAAGCAGAATTACTTTCAATAAAATACTTACTGATTTAGAAAATAGTTTCCAATTTTCCAAAGACTTTAATATCAATGAAAAAAGACGATAAAATAACAAAAGGAAAGATAGCCGGAATTATTGCCAACCTTGTAACTGTAGAGGTTGACGGTCCGGTTTCGCAAAACGAAATTTGCTATATTAAACTGGCAGACATCGACCTTATGGCTGAGATTATTAAAGTTTTTGAAACAAAGGTTTTTGTGCAGGTCTTCGAAAGCACACGCGGGCTTAAAGTTGGACTACCGGTTGAATTTACAAATGCCATGCTTGAAGTTACATTGGGGCCAGGTATTCTGTCGAGAAACTACGATGGACTTCAACACGACCTCGATCGTATGGACGGAGTTTTCCTGAAACGCGGTGATTACACCCAGGCACTCGATTATGAAAAACTTTGGGATTACACACCACTCGCAAATGTTGGTGATGTTGTTATTGCAGGTGACTGGCTTGGTGAAGTAATCGAAAATGTGATGCCACATAAAATAATGGTGCCATTCAAATTCGAAGGTAAATACACAATCAAAAAACTTACACCTGCCGGACAATACAATGTGAATGAAGTTATTGCCGTACTTACCGACAGCAAAAACTATGAGGTAAATGTTACCATGACACAAACCTGGCCGGTAAAAGTTCCGATTAAAACATATAAAAATAAACCTCGTCCGTTTAAATTGCTTGAAACTGGAGTAAGGACAATTGATACACTGAACCCAATTGTTGAAGGTGGAACCGGATTTATACCCGGCCCTTTTGGCAGCGGTAAAACAGTGCTTCAACATGCATTATCTAAACAGGCTGAAGCTGATATTGTGATTGTTGCAGCCTGTGGCGAACGTGCCAACGAAGTTGTTGAAATTTTCACAGAATTCCCTGAAATTGACGACCCGCGTACCGGACGCAAATTAATGGAACGCACGACAATTATTGCCAACACTTCGAATATGCCGGTTGCCGCCCGTGAAGCATCGGTTTACACCGCAATGACACTGGGGGAATATTACCGATCAATGGGATTAAAAGTATTGTTGCTTGCCGACTCAACTTCACGCTGGGCACAGGCATTGCGTGAAATGTCCAACAGAATGGAAGAGCTTCCGGGACAGGATGCATTCCCAATGGATTTACCTGCAATTATCTCCAACTTTTATTCGCGCGCCGGATACGTGTTTTTAAATAACGGTCAAACCGGATCTATTACTTTTATTGGAACAGTTTCGCCGGCTGGTGGAAACTTAAAAGAACCCGTTACTGAATCGACAAAAAAAGCGGCACGCTGTTTCTACGCACTTTCGCAGCAACGTGCTGATAGCAAAAGATACCCGGCAGTTGACCCAATAGACAGTTACTCAAAATATCTTGAATACCCTGAATTACAGGAATACCTTAGAAAAAACATCAGTGAGGATTGGATCGAAAAAGTACTTTCTGCAAAAAACTACCTGTTAAGAGGTAAAGAAGCATCTGAACAAATTAATATTTTGGGAGATGATGGTGTTCCAATCAATTATCACTTAAGTTTTTGGAGAGGTGAAGTAATCGACTTTGTAATTCTGCAACAGGATGCTTTTGATGAAATTGACAAACAAACTTCACTTGAAAGACAAAAATTTCTATTGGAAAAAGTACTCGACATATGTGAAACAGAGTTTAACTTCGAATCATTTGACGAGGTAAATCCCTATTTCAAGCGAATTATTAACAACCTTAAACAGATGAATTATTCCGAATACGAATCGGACAAATTCAACCAGTATCTCAATGAATTAACTACCATTATCGACGAAAGGAAATAAAAGCATGGAAACAAAAGCATTTCAAAAGATATACACTAAAATTATTCAGATTACCAAAGCTACATGTTCACTGCGTGCAAGTGGAATTGGTTATGAAGAACTTGCCATGATAAACGGAAGGTTGGCACAGGTTGTAAAAATAATTGGTGATGTGGTTACTTTGCAGGTATTTGCCGGCACTGAAGGAATTCCAACAAATGCAGAAGTGGTTTTTATGGGAAAACCTCCAGTGATTAAGGTTAGTGATGATTTGGCCGGACGATTCTTCGATGCTTTCGGAAATCCAATCGACGGTGGACCTGAAGTGGAAGGTGAAGAACGGGAAATAGGTGGCCCGTCGGTAAATCCAGTTCGCCGAAAACAACCTTCGGAACTGATTGCTACAGGAATAGCTGGCATCGACCTAAATAATACTATAGTTACAGGGCAGAAAATCCCGTTTTTTGCAGATCCCGATCAACCTTTTAACCAGGTGATGGCAATGGTTGCCATGCGCGCAAAAGCTGATAAAATTATTCTTGGTGGAATGGGACTTACAAACGATGATTATTTGTTCTATAAAAGTGTTTTTGAAAACGCAGGTGCACTCGACCGTATTATATGTTTTGTAAATACAACCGAAAACCCACCCGTTGAACGACTTTTGGTTCCCGATATGGCATTGACTGCTGCTGAATATTTCGCTGTTGACAAAAAACAAAGTGTGCTCGTCCTGTTAACCGACATGACTTTGTATGCTGACGCACTGAGTATTGTATCAAACCGTATGGACCAGATTCCATCAAAAGACAGTATGCCCGGTTCGCTTTATTCTGATTTAGCAAAAATTTACGAAAAAGCAGTTCAGTTCCCTGATGGCGGATCGATTACAATTATTGCAGTGACAACTCTTTCAGGCGGAGATATAACGCACGCAATTCCCGACAATACGGGTTACATTACTGAAGGTCAGTTGTTCCTTCGTAAAGACTCTGATATTGGAAAAGTTATTGTCGATCCGTTCAGAAGTCTTTCAAGGTTAAAACAATTGGTTATCGGTAATAAAACACGGAAAGACCACCCGCAGGTAATGAATACAGCAATCCGATTGTATGCCGATGCTGCTCAGGCTAAAACAAAACTTGAAAACGGTTTTGATTTAACCGATTACGATGAAAGGACACTGAAATTTGGAAAAGAATATTCTGACAAACTTTTGGCAATCGACGTAAATATCGATATCGACACGATGTTGGATACAGCCTGGAACTTGTTTTCAAAATATTTTTCAAAAGCTGAAGTTGCTATCAGGAGCGAATTTATGGATCAGTACTGGAAAGGGGAATAATATAACCCCCGACTCGTAAAGGGGAGAATTTGAAAAAACATTTGATTAGTAAAATTGGAAAGGTAGTTTTCAAAGTAACTTTAAAACAATGAAATTTCAATACAACAAAACTGCGCTTCAGGATTTGGACAAGCAATTAAAGGTGCGTGTGCGTGCTTTGCCTACCATAAAAAACAAGGAGGCAGCGCTGCGTGTGGAAGTAAAGCGAGCCAAAGATGAAGCTGTGATATATGAAAAAAACCTCTCCCAAAAAATTTCGGAATTTGAAAAATTTGTTCGTATCTGGGGTGAATTTGATAATACGCTCCTTTCAATTAAAGACCTGAATTTATCGGTTAAAAAAATTGCAGGTGTAAAAGTCCCCATTTTGAACGATATTATTTTTGAAACAAAAGAATTCAGCCTTTTCAACAATCCACAATGGTTTTTAAAGGGAATTTCTGTTTTAAAGGAACTTACAACCATAGCTATTGGACGTGAAATACTTTTCAAAAAAAGTGAGTTGTTGTACATTGCCCGAAAAAAAACAACCCAAAAGGTAAATTTGTATGAAAAAGTTCAAATACCGGGTTACGAAGATGCCATTTTGAAAATAAAACGTTTCCTTGAAGACGAGGAAAACCTATCAAAATCATCGCAGAAAATTGTAAAAAACCGTCAACAAGAACAGGAGGAAATGGCATGATAGTACCAATGCTAAAATATACGTTTATTGCCTGGCATCTTGAATATGATAAATTCCTGAATGATATCAGGAATATTGGTGTTTTGGATATTGTCGAAAAAATCAGTGATCCAGGCAGTTTGTCAAAAGAAAAACTCGACTATTATAAAAACGTAAAACAGGTATTTGATTTTCTTGAAAAACAGAAAATCAGTGCAATTGCAGAAATTAAGGAAACTGAAGAAGATTTAAAACGTCGGAATGTTGATATCGAGCATAAAAATCTGGCACTTAAAAAATGGCCCGAAATTTATATTGAAGATATTGAGCCGTTCAATAAAAAACTTACGATAATCAGATTTCAATATTACCGTGACAGGTATGGAAATAAAGATTACAAGAAACCAATACTCAATGGAAAGGAAATTTTAGAAAAAGTTCTTAAATACAAGGATCAAAAAGATGCTCTCATTCAGCACGACCTTATTTTAAACAAAGCGCTAAAAGCTGCCTTACCCTGGGGAGAATTTTCAACACAAACCATTCAAAAGCTGAAGGAAAACAATGTTAATATCAGGCTTTTTGTCGCATCTGAAAAAAAATTCGACAAACAGTGGTTAGAACTGTACAACATTGAAATCATCAATACATTTAGCCCGTATATTTATTTTGCCCTTGTAACCACAGGCAATGAAAATATTGAACTTGATGCTGAAGAAATCAGTATTCCGGAAGAAACGATTAGTGAGGTTGAACAAAAAAAACTGGAACGTTTTGAGGAAATTACAAGAATTGAACAGGAGCTGAATTTTATTGCCATCAATTATCTTGACGAACTTCAGAACTACCTTTATGGACTGGAAGAAGAAATAGATTTGTCAAAAGTTCTGATCAGCACAGAAAATGCTGTTGAAGACCAGGTGAGAATAATTGAAGCGTATGTACCAAAAAATGAAACTGAAGAACTAAATGAATATCTGAAAAATATCAGCATTGTTTATTTTACCGAGAAGGCAAAAAAGGAAGATAAAGTTCCAATCAAGCAGAAAAACAACAGATTCGCCAAACTGTATGAACCTATTGGGAAACTGTTTTCCTTACCCGCATATGAAGAGCTGGATTTGACACCTTTTTTCGCGCCTTTCTTTATGATGTTTTTTGGTTTTTGTTTGGGAGATGTGGGTTATGGACTTGTGATTCTTTTGGGCACAACAATTTATAAGTTAAAAGCATCCGATGAGATAAAACCTGTGTTGTCACTCGCCCAGTTTTTAGGAATTGGAACAATCATTTTTGGTATTTTAACAGGTACTTTCTTCGGAATCAGCCTTTTGCAGGTTGAATTCCTGGGTAATATCAGGAAAATTATGCTGGACAGCCAAAAAACATTCTATCTGGCTTTGGCTATCGGATTGTTTCAAATTCTTTTCGGACTGATTATAAAAACAGTAAACAGTTTCAGGATGTATGGCTGGCAATATGCAGTTTCCTCAATTGGATGGTTTATATTGATTTTGGCCATTCTAGATATCGCCATTCTAAAACTGGGAACGCCATTTTCAAAATACACTGCCTATTTCGCAGTTGCTTTAATTGTTTTCTGGAGCGACCCAAAAGCTAGTATTCTCGGCAGAATAGGAAAAGGAATCTGGGATTTGTATGGAATAACTGGAATTTTTGGCGACATACTTTCTTATATCCGTTTGTTTGCGTTGGGTATTTCAAGTGCAATTCTTGGTTTTGTAATTAACACAATCGCATTACAAATTCTTGGCTCAGCGCCCATTATTGGCCCGGTATTTTTCGTCATATTCCTGATTATTGGGCACACAGCCAATCTTTTAATATCATCGCTGGGATCGTTTGTACACCCCATGCGTTTAACGTTTGTCGAGTTTTATAAAAACGCCGGTTTTATTGGCGGCGGTAAAGAATATAAACCATTCAGAAATAAACTATTAATTAAAAAGGAGAATAATTTATGACAACAGCAGTTATTTTAGCGTACGTTGGAATTGCGCTTATGATTTCATTGGCAGGTATCGGGAGTGCAATTGGCGTTTCGATTGGTGGTAGCGCAACCATCGGGGCATTAAAGAAAAACGAAGCAGAATTTGGTAAATATATGCTGCTTAGCGCACTACCAGGGACGCAGGGTCTTTATGGATTTGCCGGATTTTTTATCGTGAACACTTCAGGAGTATTATCAATGGAAATGACCATATTACAGGGAGTCGCTATTTTAGCAGCTGGTTTTACCCTTGGTATTGTTGGTTTGTTTTCGGCAATTAAACAAGGTCAGATCTGTGCAAACGGTATTGCCGGAATTGGTGCAGGATACGATGTTTTTGGCAAATCGATGGTGCTTGCGGTTTTTCCCGAATTGTATGCAATTGTGGCTTTTGCTGCAACTTTCCTTATTGCAACAGGGTTACAGTAGAATTTCGTTTAAAATTTACAGGAAACATTTCTGTTAAAATACAATGCCATGTTTGGAAATATTTCTGAACATGGCATTGTTTTTTGTTTTTAACGGAAGCAGGAGAATCTTTTCTCCTGATTTTTAAATATTGATATTTTAACTGTTGGTCATCACACGGACTTGGAAAGTCCGTGTCCCACTATTTCACGACCAACTTTTTCGAGATCTTTTGACTGTCGTTGTACAGATTCAAAATGTAAATTCCTGAATTCAAATTGAAACTGTATTGAGCACTTTTGTTTGCCGGATACTCAAAAACCTGTTCAATTACTTTTTTCCCGGTTAAATTTATCACGTCCAATTTGTTGTAGGTGAAATCCGGGCTGTAAATGGTTATTTCACCATTTGTTGGGTTCGGATAAATTTTTAGTGATGATTTTTCGATTGATTCAATCCCGGTTAAAACAGGTATCGTATCCTTTGAAACCAAAACATAGGTAACCGAGCGAGCCGGGGCTTCAAATTTCACTTTCCCAAAAATGCTTTTCCCAAAAGCGTTCAGCGTTTCATAATTCAACGGGCCGCCACCCTGCAAAGTTGTGGTTTCTCCATTTACATAAACTTTCCGTGAAAACTCGCCATTATCGGTTCCGCCTGTTAAAACATATCTGTAAAAACTTCTTGCCTCAGGGTAATTTTTCATATCAAGCTCAACAATCTGTTTTGTTGTTCCCTTGTTTACAACTACTACCCCACTTTCTCCCGACGAAAACGATGAAGCGTATGATACTATACTGCTATTTCCGGTTACTGATGATTTCACCATAACATCGCCAAAATATTTTTGAAAATAATACATGTAATAAAAAGGTGCGTGAGGCGAATAATAAGGAACTCCTGGTTCATCACTTGCGGCAAACAACCCGTGGTCGTTACCGTTGCTCCAGCCATTTACCAAATCCCAGCGCATAGCTTGTCCATATTGATTTTTAATGAGTTCACCCAAAACCATTGTAGCGTGCATCCCATTTATGTAAGAAACTGCCTGTTTACTACCCGTTGCAAAAATGTTCCATTCGGTTAAAGCAACAGGAAGATTCTCCAAATCGGTATATTTTTTCAGATCGTTTATAACATAGTTTTTATGGTCTTTTGTAATTGATGCCGAATTTAAAATAACCGTGGCATTTGAATTTTGATCGTAAGGTGTGTAATAGGAATGAACGATCAGAAAATCAGCTTTGTCGGCCACCAGCGGCAAAACACCGCTGTTCCATTTATTCATCACCTGGTTGTATGTTACCAAACTTTCCATGAGACCAACCCCTATTTTAATATCAGAACCAATTTCGGCAGCAGCACTTTTCATAGAATCGATAAAAATGCGACAATGTTTGCCGTATAATTCACCTGAAATTATTTTTGGCTGCCCGTCCTGATTGATTGAAGTATCAATCTCATATCCGGCTTCCCAGCTTCCCTGGTTTTCATTTCCAATTTCCCAGAATTTTGTCCTTCCATTATCATAACGTACCCAGTTTGCTGCATAATGAGCGGCAGTTTCAACCGGATTGGGGCCGGTTCCATAGCGTGCATAACTGTAATTTACGCAAATACAACCTGTTGATTTCGTCTTTTCCAGCAAGTCATAATAATCATTCAGATTCATTGCCCAGTTTGCAGTATTCATACCAGCATTTAAATCATTTATCTTCAAAGTTGGCGGAATATCGGTTGGTCCGTTTCCCGCTTTTGCATCCCAGAAATGTTCGTTTGAAAGATTTCCGCCAGGCCAGCGTAAAACGTTTGGACTTAAATTGTAAATGTCTTTTATCAATGCTGTTTTTGTGTTCATTTTACCAGCCCATGGAATTGAATTGTTACCATAAATGTATTTACTTACTTTGGTAATCGTATCTTTCAAATCGACAGTTATTGTTACAGTTGCCGGTTCAACAGATTGTGGTGTATTCACATAACTGGGACTTTTGGCAGTTTTTGCCTGCCAGTCGTCGAGAAAAAATCCTTGCGGATAATTTACCTGTCCTTTTGTAAAAACAGAAATAAACAACAGGCAAAAAAGCAGTAATAAAACAGGTTTTCTGAAATGATTCATATTATATAAAATTAAACGAATGTGAATTTGTATTTAATTCAGTTTTATTAAATTAAATTAATTCCCAATCAATTTGAAAATTCTTACCTCATTTTTAGTGCCCACTTTGAGTGTATAAAAACCGGGTTCAGCAACTTCAATAATGGTTTTTCCTGACACTGAATCCAATTCAACACTTTTTACCAAAGCACCAAGCGCATTGTATAATTCAGCCGTTACAGTTTCAGTTCCGAAAATATCAGTTTCAAGTGTAAATGATCCGTTGAACGGATTTGGATAAACCCTGAATTGAAGTTGGTTCTCTTCAATTCCCGTTGTACAGGCCGGATCGTTGGCTGAATAAACCAGTACATTTACTGGTTCTGAATTTGCCATGCAACCATTGGCGCCGGCAGTTAAAACATAGCTTCCGCTTTGTGCGACATCGATTGATGAAACTGAGCCTTGTGATTTTGTATTTCCGTTAAACCAGTTGTAAGAAGCGTTTCCGGCAACTTTGGCTGACAGGTTTAACTGGCCACCCGGACAAAAACTCAAATCGCCTGTTGCAACAATTTCTACTGTTGGAATTGGATTCACTTTGACTTCAAAAGGCACTGAAACTTTTTCAATATTCTCATTACCAACTTTTACCGAATATAAACCTGCCAAACCTGTTGTTAACGAAGCAGTATTTTCGGTTAATAATGTATCATTTCGAAACCATTGATAATTCAAGCCATCAACATTTGTGGTTTTTAAGGTTATATTTTCACCTTCGCACAAACTGGCTGGTGTTGTTGCTGTAATTTCAATATTATCCGGAATGACAGTATCAAAGGTAAGTAGTACCAAATTGGCTTTTCCACTTTGTTTTGAATTGTCGATTTTGAATGTTCCGGTTCGTGTTTTATCTCCCGATTTAATTGTGTATTTGTAATCACCAAGAAAACCATCAAAAGATACTTTTCCCAATGAATCAGTTTCTCCATCCGTCATTTTTGTCCACCACTGGTTGAAAACCAAATCCTTGTATGCTTCACCATGTGGCCTGATATTCCAGTTGGAATCATATAAAGCACCTTCGGGCAACCAATGTGCATTTGCCCAGAATCCCCAAAATAAAAATGACTTTACGTTCTCGTGACTAAAACAAATGGTCATGAAATCGCGTGTATACTCAGCCTGAACAGTTCTTTGTGTAACATTGATATCGTGCTCCGTAATTTTAATTTCCTTTCCAAGTTCGGCAAAACGATCGAGGATTGTGTAAACTTTTGGTATCGAAGTAAGTTCGCTGCCAAAATGGCCCTGCATTCCAATACCTTCAACATCACCTCCTTTTTCATCGATATATTTAACGAGGTTATAATATGAATCCTGCTTTTTCGTGTCGCTGCCACCACCGGAAAGTATTGAATAATCGTTTAAATAGAGTTTCACAGTGCGATCATTGTTACGAACCCTTTTAAACCAGTCTGCCATTACATCTTTTCCCAGAATGTCCATGATATCATGTTCCGTATAAGGTTCATTTATAACGTCCCAATCAACCAGTCGCCCGCTTGTAAATTTGGTTACCTCATCAATATGTTTATCAATTGCGGCGCGCAGACCAACCGGATTTGACTCGTAGTTTTTTAGTGTTGACGGAGTAAATTTCCATGATGGCCAGATAACATTGTGCCCGCGAACAGCAATTCCGTGAGCATCAAGTGAATCCAACGATTTTCTGATATTCAAGGTAGAATTTGGATTGAATTGCGGCCATTTTAAATCATTCTCAAAAACAACCTCGTTAAACAATTCATACACTTTATTTCGAAAAATTGTATTGGAAATGAATACACCGGCTGGAATAGCAGTGCCAAAACCAAATTTATGCTTTGTCATTTCAATTGAAACCACAGCATCTTTTACTACTTCTCCATTTTCATCGTACACTTCAATATCAACAATTCCTTTTCGAATTTGATTGATGCGCTCCTGAGCGGAAATGCGCCATTCAGCGTCGGCAGCCTGTCCCGGGTATGTAATTTCAGAAACTGGCAGTTCGTCGATACTGATTGTGTTTTTGTAATTCAGAAACTGAACATCGGCAACTTCAATGGTTTGCGAGGAATAACCGGTAAAAAACGCATACCTGACATCGGAAGTGCTCCAGGTTGATTTAACTTTTACCGACGCATAATACTGTTTCCAATCACTGCCAATCAATACTTTATGTGAGATTTCCTTTTCGTAGGAGGTTTTATGTTCAATAACTACAGTAAGCGCACCCTCACCCGATTCCTGAATTGTTGAAATAGTGCGGGCAAAAAAAGTTACAAGAATTACATCGTTTGTGGTAATTCCACCAACCGAAGGAAACTGGATTTGGGTATCCCAAAAATTGGCAATATTTGGTCCCGTGGCGCACCTGATAGCTTTTGTAAAAGGCTGATCGGCAATTGTTACCTGAGTTAGCGTGCAGTTTCCAATTTTCACATAAGTACTTCCGGTAGTTGCATTCAACATTGTTCCACCCTCAGGAATTTGTGCAGAAAGAATTACACTTGCACAAATTAAGGTAAAGGCAAAAAAAAGTTTGAACATAAAAAGTTTCTTCATTTGTTTAGATTTTAATAAACCTGCAAAGTTAACAGTTCAAACTAATTAACCTTTTAAAATAATTCTGAATTAGGAAAAAGTAAAACCCAATTTCGGTCAGTTAACTTCAAAATTTGCACCACCGGGAAACAACCTAAATTCTTTAAAAAATCTTCCTTTTCATTGAATTCGCTTTAATATTGTTAATAAGGTTTTTGTTTATGATGATTTTCGGGCTACTGAGGTTTATAATCAAAAAATAAGGTTTTTATGAATAAGAAAAGGAAAACCTTATTTCCATTTCCCCAACCTCAGTAGCTGAATCTACACGCAATATAATTCAACCTTATTAACCTCATTTCAGTTTTAAATGGCAATAAAGACTTCAAAACACCCTTGTGCCAAACACAAAACGCTCTGACCACCACGGATTCTGAATTTCTGTAATAATTACTCCTTTTGAAGTTGAGGCATGAATAAACCTGCTGTTACCCAGATAAATACCCACATGTGTAATATAATCGGGTGAATTATATGATTTTGTAAAGAAAACCAGGTCGCCTTTTTTAAGTTCGTTTTTGTTCAGAACGATTTTTCCATAACGGGCCTGATCCTGCGATCTGCGCGGAATATTTATTTTATTTGCAGTAAACGATAAATAGGTAAGCCCTGAACAATCCAAACACTTTTTAGTGGTTCCTCCCATACAATGCGGGGTTCCCAAATATTTTTCTGCCGTTCGAATGATTTGTTTTGGCTTTTTTCTGCCGGTATCCAGTTTTAGTTCAACCCCGCCTTTTATGAAAGACTGCATTTCGCTGCTTAAACCGGAAGATCTTGTATTTACTGATGAAACAGCAAATTGCTTTTTACTGCATGAAACAGTTGCAAACAATAAAACCAGCAAAATAAAAACAGACTTTATGGAATAACGATTTACACTGAACGAATGAAAAGAAAGGAACTTCATAAACTGAGTTTAATTTTTTAAAGATTACTTAATTTTTTCCGGTTTCTCAAAATCTTCATTCATTTCATATGGCAATTTCCAAATATTCCCTTCAAAATCGCCAAAATACAATTCCGATTTGCTGAATTTGTGTGAATCTCCATCGGCCCAGAAAAAACAAAATGGCGCTTTGAAATTTACCGGACGACGAACATAGGAATGACTCATTTTACTGTTTTTTGTGAGCTGCTTTTCCTTCATCCATGATTTTCCATTATCATCCGATTTCCAAACTGCGAGTTCACCGCCAACTCCCCACGGCTGCAGGCCTTTTTCAGTTGGGCCGACAACTTTCCAACTTTCATTGGAAATATACAAGCTTCCCATATCGTAATTATGGTCTGATTCTGTAATTACCGAAGTTTGCCATTTTTCCCCATCCCATTTTGTGATGCACCATTCGTATGGTGCACTTTTGGGGCCGGGTTCGTGGCCGTTGCTTCTTATGTACAAACATGCAGGGTTTCCCGCCGGGTCAAAACCCATATCTTTCAAATAAACATTTTTTCCTTTCGATGCATAATCAATTGCCTTTGCCGGTGAATTCAAATCAACTATCGGTATCTGAAGCTTTTCACCTGAAACATTCGTCCAGGTTTTACCGAAATCTTCGGTTTGAACGTAATATAAATCGGTTCGTTTATCCACGTTTCCCTGCGGGTGGCGATTAAAAAATGTGCCCAACTTTTTCCCGTTAAAAACATTGCTGGTTTGATAATGTCCTGATTGTTCTCCTGTTTTCTCAGGAATGGCAGCCAACAGTTTATCTTCTGTCCAGTGAATTCCATCGGCACTTGTTTCGAAATAAAGCTGACGGATTCCTGTATATTTTGTAAAGAAATGGAAATATCCAAAATCAGTATTCCAGGGTTGCGGGTAGGTCATTTCTTCTTCGGTTATCTGCTCAAATTCATCAATATTAAATGGTTTTTTGCTTTTGAATTTAAAACCCGGACGGGTTTTTCCGCGCCCGCTTACAAATACCCAAATAAAATCTTCATCGTCAATCATTATCGAAGGATTATCGTGCGGATCGTTTACACCCTGCTTGTCGTAAACCACTGTAGGTTTCGAAACTTTGCCGGAAATGTGGTCGAATTCACCAATCATGCAAAGCAGGTATCTCTCGTTTTCTGATTTCGTTCCTCCAAATACAAAAAAGGTTTTATTGGCTTTTTCAGAATAGATTGCCAGCGGAACATGCTTGGCTGTGTAGGTTCCGAGCGCACCGGAGTATTTGTCGCCATATTCATATTTCTGGTTGAGTTCGAACCAGATTGGTCGGTAACCGTTGAGTTTTATGTTGGAGAGGGACTGGGAAAATGTGTTTATTGTTAAAAAAATAAGGGATGAAATCAGGATTATTTTTTTCATGAAATAATTGTTTTGTAGTAGGTTGTAAATTAACCTCAAATTTTATTGTTCCAATTCATTTCGCAACATGCGGTTCTGTGCAATTTCAATTGCTTGATGCAATTTTTTAAGAAGAACTTCTTTTGAAGGTAAAACAGTAAAGTAATCTGCTACATTTATATTGCTTTTATGCAATTGCAACAATTCAATATGCTCCGGGTTTTTACCAGAACAAAGTATTAATCCAATTGGTTGATTTTCACCATCTACTGTTTCATATTTTTCCAGATATCCCAGATATAGTTCCATTTCTCCTTTGTTAGCTGCATCGAATTCGCCAATCTTTAAATCAATTGCAATCAAAGACTTCAACCTACGATGATAAAAGAGCAAATCGATATAATAATCGCGATTATCAATTGTGATTCTTTTCTGTCGGGCAAGAAACGCAAAATCATTACCCAATTCGGAAATGAAACGTTGCAACTCTGCAACAATAGCCGTTTCTAAATCCTGTTCTGAATATGTATCTTTAAGATTGAGAAAGTCAAGAAAGTAAGGATCTCGAAATACTAGATCCTGAGTAATCTGACTGGATTTACTCAACTTTTGAAGTTCATTAAGTATTGTTTCTTTTGTCTTTTTACTGATTGCAGTTCGTTCATAAAGCATCGAATTAATTCGCTCTCTAAAAGTACGCACACTCCATTTTTCAATTTTACACATTTCGATATAAAACATTCTTTTTAGTGGATCTTCAATAGGTATAACTGCCAATAAATGAGTCCATGACAATTGTCGTATCAATGATACGACAATTTCTTTGTCAGGAAACGAAATGGCAAACTGCAACATCCTTCGTAAGTTTTTCTCTGTAAATGAATTTCCATATTCGGGAATCAATTGTTCCGAAAGCGTGGCGACTATTTGTTTCCCATATTCTGCCCGCTTGTCATTCAGTATTTCCTGTTTGATTTTTTTGCCTATTTGCCAGTATAACATGCTCATGGCAGCATTAACTGTAACTGCAACCTGCTGCTTACTCTGCTCAATCAATGCTTTTATATCACCAAGCAAATTGGCTTTACTTTTAACTTTTGATTTGTCCATACTCATGTTTTATAACTGTTTTTCATCAGTATTTATTTAAAACCTAATCATGCGGCTCATGCAACTTACTATTTCAAATAACCGACGTGGATGAGCCTAATTATCTTTAGTGTTTTTAATCCCCGGGATAAATCCCGGGGCTATTCAAATTTAACTCCTTTGGAGTTGTGGTTTTAAATTTCTTTGATTGATAAAACCACTGTTTTTCCAGCCTCTCCTTCTTTTGGAAGTTCAATTTTCAAATGTGTTTTTCCATCGGTTACATTCAAATTCTCACCTGAATATTCTCCTTGTAAAACGAGATTGATTTCAGCTAGTTTTTGAGTTGGATCGGCCACAGAAATCTGAATTCCATTTTCCAGTTTTTTCAGCATTACCAAACAGGGCTGGTCAACTTCAAAACCACCAAAAGCAGCAGATTTACCAGCTTTGTAAAAAACAACTCCTGCCAGGGTTTTATCCGAAGTAACAACTTCCTGTGTATTTATTGTATTGATGATTTCAAAAGAAAGTTGTTTTTCCATCTCTTCCAAAACCGACCTGGTAGCATTGGGAACTAAAATGTATTCATACGAATCGTTTTTTGGATTTTTGCCATGTTTAAAATACAGCTTAAAAATATTTGCTTTCAAAATCTCTTCGGGATAACGGGATGCCACCCAGTGCCAGGCCCCATCTACTTGTCCTGATTGAAGTTGAAGATTTCCTCCTTTTGGAAAAAAATATCCAATATTGTCATGCAGAATCCACTGTGGGTTTTTTACTTCTTCGGATTCGTTCACTATTTTTTCACCACCTGCAGTTTTAACAACTATTTCACCATTTAAAAACGACTGATTCACCGAAGTTGTAACCGGCAATCCTTCTGAAGCGGAAACTCCGGCACCCAGACAAATAACTTTATCATTAAACATAAACCACGATTTACGGGCTTTTAGTCCGTTTCGGTTGTAATCCATTACTGCAATTCCGTTTTGCCCATCGGTAACACCACCTACAAAATCGCTTTCAATTCTGTATCCCCGCGCTGTGAGAACGGGAAGTGTATCATTGTCCTGCTGAACGGTTGTTCCCGGAATTTTTTTCCAGTCCCAGAAAGGAAAGATATCAAGGTATTCGTTTTGAGTTTGGTAAAGAAAAGTTGCTCCGTCGCCCATATAATATCCCTGGATATTTTCGGAATTACAGGATTCGGCGCCAATTACCCTTTCTGAACACATTTTTACTGAAAAGTAATATTCCGGCGTTCTTTGAATCTGAACGTCGGAACGCCAAAAATGACGGTTTCCTGAAAGATTCTGCCATTGGTTTGCCTTTTCGTAATCTGCTGCAAATTCCGGGTCGAGCTTTTCCATTTTTGTCATACTTTGCGCCAGTGAAGCCGCCTTTGTTTCCTGTGCTTTTGGGAACAATTGCCTCCCACAGGAACTGATATCGTAATAATTTTTCCATGTTACCCACTGCTGGCCTTCAAGAAGGTAATTCCTTAAAATCTCCATTTTGCTTTCGTTAAACTGAAAAGGAGTATTTCTGAGAATTGTAATCCATTTAATCATGTCGCCAACATAGGCGAGCCCGTAATTTCCAAACTGTAACTGTGGTCCGTGCTGATGGTACGACCAATCGGGCTGAACACCTTCACCGGTGCTCACAACAAGTTCTTCCTGAATGGATTCAGAAGCAATGCGAATTGTGTCCACATTTTTCAGCAATAAATTTCTCAGCAGTACATTGCCTGATTGCCATACTTTATTTTGCCCTGTCATTCCTATTTTTGAGCGGTTGAGGATTTTCACCCCTTTTCCAATTTGTTCAGGAGAAAGTTCGGCTTCCATTAAAATCATTACCGGAGCCAAAACCATTGGAACCCCAATTTCGGGATACCACCAGTTGGGACAAATCAAATCGTTTTCGAGCCAAAAATTTAGCGCCAAATGCATTTTTTCTGAAATATTTTTCTGTTGGTAAAATTCTGTTCCTGAAGTTTGATAGGCTTTTGAAATTTCAAGCAAATTTGACAAATGATTTCTTGGAGTCCACCCTCCTCTTTCCCTGCTTGTATAATCAATGTCACCCCAGGTTCCATCTTCCAGCATTTCATCTAAAAGTTCTTTTACATGTTGCAGATCAGCAGGTTCTTCCAAAATATTGGCGAGTACGTTTTGGTGCAACTGTTTTAATTCCTCAGGGTAATTTTTTGTTTGTTCGAATACTTTGGGTGTTTCGGTTTGTGTACAACTGAAAAGCAATAAAATCAGGGTTAAATTGATCAGGTTTTTGAGTTTCATATTGATTTAGTTTTTGAGCTAATTTAAAAGAAAGTTTGAAAACCGTTAAAACTTAAATTTGTGCTGCTGTCCGCTGTTCAAAACAATAGTTTCCTTTAAATCTGATGACAAATCCCCAATATTCAGCTGATTTATTTCAATAGTTCCTGAATCTACAAGAATTTCAATTTCGCTATCACCAACTTTTGCTGTTCCCCAGACATAACCGTTACTCCAGAAATAATTTCCTGGTTTATCAGTAAAGGAAATTGATTTATCGACAGCCGAAAAATGAAAACCGGATAAAGCCAGATTTGCCGCCCAGCTTGCCATTGCACGCGCATAATGATGACCGCATTCTGCCTCATCAAACGGACTGCGTTTATTGCCATCATAGCGATCACGAATGTTTTTGACAACCTCAATCCCTTCGGGCTGCATACCTTCGTACATCATTCCAATTGCTGCTGCATATTCAAACCCTGTCATTACTTCTGAAAAATAGGGGAAAGGTACTTTTGGCCTTCCATTTGGCCAACTTGCCATCAAAAGCGCTTTTTCATCGCCCAACGCGTATGAACGCATATTGTTGAAATGGTTTTCCATGGTTTCCATCGAATTGTATTTCAAAATACTTTTCAATGTAGTTTTTATATTTTTTTCGGAAGCCAGATAACCCAAACCGCAAATATGTGCCATGTATTGCCCGACCAACTGATCTACCAAACAACCTTTTGCCAGTTGGTATTTTGGCATATTTGGCGCTGAATAATCAGTTATTTCTTTTTTGGTTTCGGGGTCGAGTACCATGTGTTCGTAATATTCGCCGTTAAACAGGTTTTCATCTGTCCACTTGCTACCCAAAGCGAAAATTGTTTCGCACTTTTTGGCAAAATCCTTGTCACCCATTGCATTTGCCATTTTTGCGGCAGCATTTAATGCGCCCAAATACCAGAACTGCATTTGCGGATTTGGCCCGGAATAATTCACATCCATTGTGTTGTGCTGACTGCCTTCCATTACACCGTCGGCATTGGCATCCCAGCTGTTTTCTTCCCATGCGAAGGCAAGTGCATTTTTCACATTGGGCCAGCTTTTTTTCAAAAATTCTGTGTCGCCCGAAAGTTGCCAGTCGCGGTACATTTTCATAATTGTGCCCATTTGTCCATCTGCAGCCACGCCACCCGATTGTGCGTTTATTAGTGGCAATCCTGCACGGAATGACATGCTACCGTTATCGCGTGTGGCGTAATTAAATTCGACATCGCGCATGGTTTGGGCCAAATCTCCAAATAAAAAAGCAGTTGCCTGTTCGTAATTCCAAACGTGGGTGCATGAACCTGCACATGAACCAAAATTATCCATGCATCCCTCCCAGCCCATCAAGTGCCCATCGGCAATCCTGAAAACAGTTTGAGACCGCAACGTACTTAAATTGAACAGAGCAGCTTCTTTTACCACTTCAGGCAAATCCGACGAAAGAAACGAATTGACAAAAAGCAGGGTTTTGTCTTCCAGATCATTCAATTCAGGATATGTTTTTTCGATTACATCCCACGCATCTTTGTATTGAGTTGTGTAATAGTTTCCAACAACTTCGTTTGACCATGCTTTTCTGTTTGGGAAATGCCAGGTTAAAAAGAATTTGAAAACAGTTTTTCCGTTGGCGGGAATACTTTTTGTTACAGCAAGTGAAGCCAGGGGATCATCATCGAAAGATTCTGTTTTTTCAACCAATTTTCCATCATCGCTGAAATCGTCCCAGAAATCAAGCACACTGTTTGCCCATGCATTTGAAACCGAAGAAGTGCGGTAAGTTACTATTTCTTTTGCATCTGTTGTCAAAGACATTGTTCCCCAGGCAGGATCGTTTTTTTCAACTTCTCCGGGCAGTAAACCGATACCACGGATATTGCCATTTTCCCTGTATTCGTTTTTGTTTTTTACCGCACCTTCATAAATTTTATCACCTTTCCAGTCAACACGATATTTGCTCCCGTCTTTTCCAATAAAGTTGCGAATTGAACCGCAAACTGAAACTTCCAATGGTTTATTTGTTTTGTTTTCAACTTCATACTGCAAAACTGCAATTGGGATTCCGCTGGCATCGGCATCGCCCGGAATTAAAGGATTGAATGCCTTGATTTTTACTTCGACAGGCAAATTTTCATCGGAGAGATTGACAATACCGAATGGATAAGCTGCATCGAAAGTTGCCTTTTCAAAACGGGGAATTCCATGGTGATCGACTGGCCGTCCTTCCATGTGCTCATATTCAAAATTAAGAAGCGGACCCATTAAACCTTTTGTATAACTTTTGGTGCCATCGTTAATAAAAACAGCAAAAAACGGGGCGTCATTTCCGGGTGTAACCGTGCTAAAACCTTTTCCCGGAATGTTCATAATCTCCCAATCGACCAAACTTCCACGGCCATTTATCGAAACAGTACCTGTCCCAATTCCGCCAATTGGAAGTGCAATTTTCGAAATGTGGTTTTCATCATAGTGTTTTAAAATTGGCCATTCAGCTTGTGCAAATGCCGGGTGAAATAAAAAAATACAAAACATCAGTGAGAAAAAAGCTTCTTTTATTTTCATGATTGAATAAGGTTGTATTGTTATTTTGTATAATCCCATCTAAGTTAAGTTTTTTTGAAACAAGGGGTTTCTCATTGCAAACGAATCTCGTTTCAGGGGAACAGCATTTGCTCTCACTCTTTCGTGTCTATGGCAATCAATCTTATTTCTTTACATAATTAAAAGGTAAATTATTGAAAGCCCGTGCGAGCACAGCAATGTTTTGTTCATCTGCTTTCAAACTATCAACGTGATTTGAAAGATAATAATCAACTGGTAACATATATGGACCATTGACGGGTTTTGTAAAACCGTAAAGTCCAACATTGGCATTGATAGCTGCAGGGACAACTTCGGCAGGATTTTGTTGATTCCAATTGGCCAGACACGTGATAAGTTTGGTTTCCGCACCTACGAAATCTCGCATGACATTGGTTCTTTCAATGTCCCCAGCTTCATTCATCAGCCAATCAACTTCCTTTAACAATGCCGAACCTTCATATTCCTTACTGTTTACTTCATACACTGTTAACCAAATAATACAATCGGGTTTGGTATCTTTTGTTACTTTTTTTATACGCTGCCAAACTCTGTCAATTGCTTTGCGCCGAAAACTGAGTTCAATTTCAGGGGTAATTTTATCTGTTCCGGGAAAAGGTTCACCCATCAATTCCTTGTACATTTCCTGCTCACATAAAAGCCATCTCAACTGTGGAAGCGGATCCTTTCCCCCACCCGGATTATAAAACCAGTCGAGCATTATCCCGTCCATGTCGGTTTTCTTAATAGCATCTTCAATTGAGGCAGTTAAATAATCAATATACTGCAAAGTAAATGGGATTTGCTGACCATCCATCTGATAGCACAAATCCGGATGATCTTCTTCCCATTTGTTGTTGGCGCCTACACAAAAATACCCAAAAACCTTCATGTTTTTTTTGCGCCCGATTTTTACCATTTCAGTAAGAAAATCGTATTTCAATCCAGGCTGTTCCGGCACAATACCATTTTTGTACCACGCATAACCATTGCACGAAACGCCAAAAGAGTGGACGACATTGCACCCCAAATCCTCGTACCATTTCATCAATGAATCGGGATTTGCATCGGCCCACAAACCCGGTTCGGCAAAACCATGTGCACCTCCTGGTCCCCAGTTGTAATCAACATTATATGCTTTTATTGCCTCGTCGGCTACAGTATTATTTTTACTGCTTTTGCATCCAACGAATAAAGCCACTGTGATCATGGCTATCATAAAATGTGTTTTAGTTATCATATGCCTATTTGTTTGATTGAATATTCTATTATAATTTTTCAAGTTTGATCACATCACCCGGTTTTGTTTCGAAAACAAGGTTTTTTTCATTCTTTTCAAAATTGAAACCGGTTTTAAATTCCTGATCTGCAAACGGATTTTCCAATACCAGTTTTCCTCCTTTTTCAGCTATTATTTCAACTGCCAAAATCACTCCGTTTTCCATTTTTGCAGAAATCAGAAAAGCACCGTAAGTTCTTAATTTATCAAATGATACATCATTCCAGCCGGAAGGAATTGCAGGGAAAATTTTCACAACTCCTGTATGACTTTGTATCAGCATTTCCTGGATTGCTGAAGCAAATGCAAAGTTCCCTTCAAGTGTAAAAGGTCTGTAAGTCATTGTTGAATGGCCTGCTTTACACTGATCACCATTGGCATGGAAAGAATTTTTCAGACAAAAACATGAAGCAAAAACACGAAGCGCTTCGGCTGCTTTTTCGCCTTCAAAAGAGCGGGCATATAAATTTCCTTCCCAACTGTATGAATATCCGCACCAGTAATCGTGCCCGATTTTTTCAAGATTTCGCAACGTATTTTCGATAATTTTTTTGTCGGATTCGCCTTTGGAAATATCGATTAACCCGAGCGGATGAAAAGCCATGAGATGCGAAAAATGGCGGTGCGACTCAACATATGGAACTCCGGGTGCAAAAGTCAGTCCCGATTCAGCATCGACATCGAATTCAGGCCATTCAGATAAAATTTGATTCCACTGTTCCGCTTCTTCCTTTAATCCCAATTCATTGGCTAATTCTGCTGCCTTTTCATAAGTCCAGCGAATTAAAGCCAAATCGAAATTGGTAGTTTCGGCAAACCAGGCTTCACGCGAATTGTTATAAATTTCAGGACTTGAACTAATCAATAATTTTCGATTTCCATTTTCTTCTTTTACCGAAATTTCATCGAGAAAAACAGCCACATCCTTAATCCAGGGATAAGCCCGATTTTCAAGGAAATCTCTGTCCATTGTATATTTCCAATGCAGGTAAAAGTGATGCGACAACCACGATGCAACAGTTTGTCCCATTGAATACTGAATCCATCCACCCATTGGTTCGCCCTCTAAAGTTGTAACGCCCGGAACATTCATTCCTTCAACACCAAAATAATCGTGTGTATATTTTTTGAACGCAGGGCGGTATTTCCAAAGCCAGTTCAGAAAACCATCTTCCAATCCGAGATAGTTTCCGGTATAAGAAGGCCAGTAACTCAGCTGTGTATTCAAATCATGGTGAAAATCACCTTTCCAGGGCGGAAGTTTTCCGTGGTCGGCAGTCCAGACCGCCTGCAGCGAAATGGGCGGTGCATCAGCACGGGCAGCCGAACCGAACTTGTACATTTCAAGATAATACTGCCTTTCGAGAAGTGAATCAGGAATTGAAACTGAAGATTGAGCCCAGTAGTTAAGCCACCATTTTAAATGATCATTCAACGAATTCTCATACCCCTGATTTTCAGCAGCAGCAACATTTTCTGTTGCTTTTGGTGAAGGTTCCCATCCTTTGTTTACCGATGAAACCGACCAGCAACCAACGAGTTCATTTCCATTGTTTTTCCATTCAGTATGTATTTGGTATGCAAAATCGCCCCACCCTTTTTGATTGTAAGTGTATGAATTTCCTTCATTACTTATTTCCCCTTGCGGATAACCAAGTTGGTTCAAATCTCCGGTTGACTGATCTGCGCGTTCGTTGCTGCTTTCACGGTTATAGGCAGGCGCAACAAGTTCAATGTTAATAGTTTCGGGCAGGTTTTCGAATTTGTACCAACCAACCGGATTATCGGCATGGACAAAAGTTGTAAGTTTTGCGCCATTTTCCCAATAAACTGTGCAAACCGCGGTTTCAACATCCAAACTCACCTGTTTTATTTTTCCCAGTTCCGAAATATCAAATTCAAGTGCGCCCGCCGGAATTTTTGATGGTGCAGGCAATTGGTCGTAAGGAACATCAAAAGCCTTTTGTACCTCTTCGTATTTATCTGCTTTCCAATGTTCATAAACATCCTTGAATTTCCATTTATCGAAATCGATATTTTCCATTGGTCGCAAATCCCATAAATCGGCACGATCGAGCGAGAAACGGAGTTTGCCCTCTTTTTGCCATACCAGATTACCAACCATCCCGTTGCCAAGTGGCATGGCTTCGTCCCAGGTTGTGGCAAGTTCGGGAAAAACAAGGTTGTGACCAGCTCGTTGTTGCAATGGTTTTTGGTTATGTTCGGAACAGGAAAAAAGGATAGAAACAATTCCAATAATTAGTAAAGTTTTAGTGTTCATTGCATGTATTTTTTTGATAAAATAATCTCAATACAAATTTGGAAAATTTGGATAAGTAACAAACCTATTTTGTCAAAATCCCTATTTCTCCTGCGGAAACCCAATCTTCGCCATTTATTGCCTCTTTCGACACAAACCTGAAGTAACTGGCATTTTGTGGTTTTTCAAAACTGACAAACTGTTTTACCGGATTGTTTTTGATATTGCTGAATTCCCCTTTTGTTGGAACCTGTTTCCAGTTTGCACCGTTTTCGCTCACATAAAAAGCATATCGAAACGCCGTTCCGCTTTTATTGTGGTCGGTGCGCGGAGTGTATGTAAAACCTTTCAACACCAAATTTTCGCCTAAATCAACTGAAATATGATGCGGTTGTTTTGATACATCATTTCCCCATGCTGAATGCCACATGGTAGTGCTGTTTCCATCAATTGCCATTTCTGGCGGATTATTCGGGTGGCTGGAATCGGCATCAACGACTTTCCATTTAGCCGGACAAATATCGTAGCTCTCAACAACCACTGCACTTTCGTCTGTAAAATTATTTACAAAGGATTTGGCTTTTATTTCACCGCCTTCGGGCAAAGCAAATGATTCAATATAACGTTTCGAATCTTTTAGAGGTTCAGAACCGTCTAATGTGTAAGTAATTACAGGATGCGGAGTTTCTGTGCTAATGCTGACCATTCCATTTTTATCCCGTTGAATAACAGGATCGCTCAACAATTCAGGCGCTTCATAAAGACTAAAATTTGAAATCAGAGTACCATCACGCGCTTCCTCAATAGTCAGCCTGATTTGATTTGTTTCAACTGCCAAAAAACGGAGCATTTTTTTATACCCAATTGTAGTTGAATTCGCAATTTCTTTCCAATCTCCATCAACCATCGCCTCCACTTTAAACTTTTCAACCCGTTGTCCTTTTTCAATAAATTCCTGAATTGACAAGACATTGAAACGTTTCATTTCAGGAAGATTAAATTCTGCAACAGCAGGTAATTCCTTGATTTCCCAGTAACTTTCGGCCTTTCCATCAACAGCTTTTTCAGCTTTTTTATTAACAGAAACAGCGTTTAGCAATATATCTTCATCTAACATTTCATCTAAATATTCACGGAATTCCTTTAAACGTGCAACGTCATTTTCATGAATCAATCCACGTGTATCGGGCGGAACATTTAGCAATAAAACAGCGTTTCTTCCAACCGAACTAAAATAAATATCCACCATTTTTGTCAGCGATTTCACCTGATTATCTTCACTTTCGTGGTAAAACCAACCGGGGCGGATTGAAACATCAACTTCAGCAGGATACCAAAACAATTTGGAAACCTTGCTGATAACTTCGCGGCTGCCCAAATCATTTGTCATTGCATTAATTCCCAATTCAGCATTTATGGCGTTATTTTCGGGGCGGCCTCCCGGCGCCAGAGCAGTTACACTCCATTCCGTTTCACGACCGTATCCTGATTCTGTTCCAACCCAGCGCACATCTTCGCCAACAATTGCAACCACAGCATCGGGCTGGAGTTTATGAATAGTATCATAATACATGTTCCAATCGTATTCCTGTTTCTTTCCGTTTGGGCCTTCGCCATTGGCGCCATCAAACCAAACTTCGTCAACTTTACCGTACCATGTTAAAAGCTCGGTCAACTGGTTTGTAAAGAACTCATTGTATTTTGGTGAATCGCCATAACACTGCGCATTTCGGTCCCAGGGTGAAAGATAAACGCCAAATTTCATCCCAAACTCAGTACATGCATCTCGTAATTCCTTCACTACATCGCCTTTACCATCTTTCCATGGAGAAGATGCAACTGAATGATCAGTGGTTTCGGTCGGCCACAAGCAAAATCCGTCGTGGTGTTTACAGGTTAGGATAACCAGTTTCATCCCACCTTCTTTTAAAGTTTTAACCCACTGCCGGGCATCAAGTTGAGTTGGATTGAAGATTTCAGGTGATTCATCGCCATGCCCCCACTCCATGTTTGTAAACGTGTTGACGGTAAAGTGAATAAAAGCCGTCATTTCCAACTTTTGCCAGTCGAGTTGCTGAGGAGTTGGAACTACATGAGCTGCTTGTTTTACTTTTTGTTCAAGAGAACTTTCTGGCTCAAAAACCACTTTTTTTTCGTATTCCAGAACAGTTTTTTTACAGGAAAAAAGAATTGAAAATGCTATAAAAATGGATAGGTATAATTTGTATTTCATACATTTGGAATTTAAAAAGAAAGGAATAAATTCTGCAACTTAATCATTTTCAAAATTAAAATCAATTGTATAACAGCTCCCCTCTTTCACCATTAATTTATTTTTAAAATGAACTACCCTGCCGCAAGCGGACGGGGAATCGGAAGCCCTCTATAAAAGAACAAATTGGACTGCCTATTGCAATATTTTGTAATCTCTTCCAACACTTTGTTCTTTGACAAATTTAGATATTACTTTCTTATCATCATCATTGTTGACGCTTTTTACAAAGTATCCATCCGTCTAAAATTCACCACCCCTTAATTTTTGTTTGACCTCTGGGTTTTATAGAAATACTTCACGGTTTGGGATACCTATAATTAATGTCACTATTTTAATCGGATTATACATATGTACGTATTGGACCAAAAATGAACATGATTGTCTTCAGTTTCTATTTCAATAAAAATATCTGGTATCTTTTTGATATTTCCAAACATGTTTCTTTGAGAGTTGTATTTAGGGAATCGCTAATTACTACGCGAGTTTGTGCAATTCACAAAATTATTCATTTTCATCGCAAGCGGCGGGGAATTTAATCCAAAGTGATTGAAATAATTAGCATGAAGAAAACTGTGATTATTTCAATATGATACTTTTTTATAATTGCTTGGATATTGTTAAAGCAGACAACCTTAACCATGCTATTCAATTCATATATGAACTTCTCTCACCTTCACTTTTTAATTTACCGATAAAAAAATTTATTAACATTACTAATGGCACAATACCCGTCTTTTTTTTATATTTTTATTAGTATTTTAAACTTATCATAGTATTAACCGTTATTATTATTTTAAAATCTTAAAAGTTTTGTAATGGGGAAATTTTTTCCAAATTTTAAAAATCCTGAGGTTCTTATTGATACTTATAGGTGTCAATATTATAATCATTTTGTTATTTTTTTTTTAATCATAGGTTTTACACTAATTACTTTTCCCGGTAATGCAGTTACATATTTTGTAAGTTCAACAATGGGTAATGATGCCAATTCAGGCACCAGCGAAAATTCACCATGGCAAAGCATAACAAAAGTTAACAATTACTTTAAGTTATATCCGGGAGATCAAATTCTGTTTAAAAAAGGAGATGAATGGACTGGTACATTAAAAGTTAACATATCAGGAACAACCGATAAACCTATTGTTTTTGGTTCATATGGCACAGGGAATAAACCTAAAATTTATGGTTCCGAAAAAATAACAGGATGGACAAAACATTCTGGCAATATTTATAAAGCTTCGTTTACAACTGATATAACTCAACTTTTTGTCAATGGTTTTAAAATGAAGCTTTCACGATTTACAAATTCCGGATATAGTATAGTTAATTCCATATCAAGTCAAACTCAATTTACAAGTAATACATTAGATCCTGGAGTAAATTATTCTGGCGCAACTGTTTTGCTAAGAACAGAAAACTGGTATTCAATTATGAGAACTGTGACTTCTTCAAGTACTAAAACTTTATCCATAAACTTAGCCCCTACTGGAACTATTAAAGTAAATCAGGGGTTTGTTTTAATGAATAAATTAGAGTTCCTTGATTCACCCGGCGAATGGTATTACGATTCTGCAACTGATATGGTTTATGTTTGGACACCTGATGGAGATTCTCCTGCAAATTATGAAGTAAGAGGTTCTACTTTAAAAGAAGGAATTATAATTGGTTCAAAAGATTATATTACAATCCAAGACTTACATATACTTCAGCAAAAAGAAACAGGCTTTCAATTAACCAGTTATGGTGGAGTTAGCAGTACTAATGTAATAGTGCAAAGAAATTCAATTACTGGTCAGGAAGGCTTTGGTATATATGATGATTCTAACAGAAATCAATATTTTACAATTGAGAACAATGAGATTGATGATTGCAACGGTATTGGCATATATATGTGGATTGCAAACACTGTAATTCGGGATAATACAGTTACTAATATTGGGGTATTTGATAAGTTGGGGTTGAAAGGAACATGGAACAATAACGGTGGGACTGGAATAGAAATTTCAGGTAACGGTAATACAATTGAATACAATCGCCTAATTGGAATTAATTATAACGGGATTTTCTGGAGAGGTAATTCCATCCTTCAATACAACTTTATAAAAAATGCCTGTTTATATAAATCAGACGGGGGTGGAATTTATACAGGAGGAACTTCAGCAGCAGGTTCAACCGTAAGGTACAATATTGTTGACAATGTAGTTGGAAGTAAAGAAGGAGGGATTTCAGGTCGTAATATGGGGGAAGGTATATACTTTGACGAACCTTCACATAATATCATCTGCGAATATAATACAGTGGTTAATTGTTCAAATTCTGGCATTTTTTTGCATAGAGTAGAAAATCACACTATACGAAACAATACAATAATGGATGCGCGATATGGCTTTTTTGCTGCAAAGACAAGTGGATCCGTAAAAAGCAATTTTATCGACAATTTAATCGTTACCAATAATGAAACAGACGATGTTGAACCCCGACAATTGGCAGTATATTATAGTAATGCAAATATCACTTTAAATAATAATAAATATGCCAGTCCATTTGATAATGATCTTGTTTTCAAATATTCCGATGATATCTATAGAAATTTCAATGATTGGAAAAAAATAGTAGGGGCAGATTCTAATTCTGAATTTACCAGAATTGTATTAAGACAAGGGGAATCACAAAAACTAATTTATAATGACACAAAACAAACTAAAACATACAACTTAGGAAATTCAGTTTTCAGGAATATCTTTGGAGAATCTATAGTAGATACATTTATGTTAAAACCATTTACTTCTATCGTCCTTATAGGTAAAGACTTCGATAAAATAAACCAAAGTCCTTCTATACTGGATCAATCATTTAATTTTGTATCTCCGAAAGCAACAAATGATTCAATAGGTAAAGTTGTTGCAACCGACCCTGATTCTGCGCAAATAATCTACTATTCAATTATTCAGGGGAATGAAAAGGGGTGGTTCAGTATAGATACATTAACAGGTCAAATTCTTGCCAAGACTGACATTCAATCCTCAAAAGACTTATCGTTTGACCTATTAATTACTGTAATGGATAGCGCGATTTATTATTCATCTGACACAGCTAAAATCACAATAACAATTATTGGACGAGATACTTCACCTCCAGTCATCACATCATTCTCAATCCCACCACAATACATATCATTAACTATACCTATTACTTCCTTTATTGCCACGGACGATGTAGCAGTAGTTGATTTTATAATAACTGAAAATTCAAATAAGCCAACGGTTGAAGACAAAAATTGGTCAACAGTAATACCAAATGAATTTACTTTTTCGAAAGTAGGCTTCTTCACACTTTATGCTTGGGTCAAAGATTCAACAGGGAATATTTCCGAGTCAAAGTCTGATACTGTTAATGTAAAGCTCCCTGATTTGTCACCAACATTCTCAGAATATTTATATGAAGAATCTGCAGATTCATTAGTTCTTGATTCGAAAAGCTCAAATAATGGAACCCTTGTTAATGAAATAATACGGGATGAAGGAGTAATTGGACAAGGTTTGAAATTTAATAGCTCTGGCTTCATTAACCTTGGTCATAGTTTTGGGGAGAATGTTGAAAATGAAATTACTTTGAGTACCTGGATTAAACCTAGTGAAAATAATGGCGAAAATCAAGGTATATTTTTTCATGGTGGATTAAATAGTCACTCATTTGCCCTGTATTTAAATTCCGATTCTCAAAGTATAAGTTTTAACACAAGCGGAACAACAAATTCCACTTTTACAGTTAACAACGTAAATGAATTATGGGACGGAAACTGGCATCATTTGTTGGTAACATATAACGGTCTCGAAAAAGTTATCTACCTTGACAATGTTGTTGTTTCAAGACTAAATGCTTCGGGAAAAATTGACTCAGGATGGGGATTTAATTTACTCATTGGAGCCGGCACAAATGAAATTTCCCCTGCTCTTTTATATGAAGGTATGATTGATGAAACCAGAATTTACAATTATGCTTTGAACAGCGATGAAATACGGGAACTTTTTGATACAGTAAACAGAATTTATAAAAAAATAACTACTGTTGAATTTATTTCCATTTGCGAAGGAGATGAGTATTTTGGATGGACAGATATTGGCCAATATGAGCGCGTTCTGAAGCGTAAATTAGCCTCAGATTCTAATGCAGACAGTACCGTAATCACTCATTTATGGGTAAATAATAATTATCAAAACACTGATGAAGCCACTATTTGTGAAGGTGGAAAAATCACTTTAGGGTTACAAGAATTAACAATACCTGGTGAATATATAGAAGTCTTCAATTCAATAAACGGCTGCGATTCAACAATATTTTTTACATTAAATGTTATTCCTAAAATTGTTACAACAGAAGCAATAGATATTTGCGAAGGCGAGTATTACATTTTAGGCACACAAACTTTATCTCAATCAGGAGAATACGCTGAAACATATCAATCAATTAATGGTTGCGATTCGATTGTAGCATTAAGATTAACAGTAAATAAAAGCTACAATATCAATGAAGACATTATAATTTCAGTTGATGACAATTATTTAGGCTGGTCAGAAGAGGGAGAATATCAACGATTATTAAAAACAAAAACAGGTTGCGATAGTATAGTTGTAACAAACCTGAAAGTTGTAGAAACAGTTAATCAAAATATAAACCTTGAAAAAGGCTGGAATATTATTTCATCATATTTAATACCTTTAAATGATAATGTAATTTCTGTCATGGAGAAACTTCGAATAGATGGACAATTAATTAAAGTTAAGGATGAAAGCGACAACACATACGAAGAACTTGGAAATCAATTAGGTTGGGTCAACAATATTGGTAATTTTCAGAAAACAGAGGGATATAAAATTCGGGTTGAAAATGATTGTGAGCTTGAAATTGTTGGAGTAAAAATTAATCTGCCATTAAATATTACACTTAAAAAGGGACTAAACTTAATTTCATTCCCTTTGGAAAGTTCAACTGATGCCTTGCAAATAATAGAACCATTAATAAACTCAGGGATTCTGATAAAAGTTCAGGATGAAAGAGGAAATTCAATAGAAAACTGGGCTAATATAGGATGGATAAATGGAATTGGTAATTTTCAGGTAGGTGAAGGATATATTGTCCAAGTTAATGAAAATGGTATATTATCAATTAATGATATTTCAGAAAAATCAACTCAAAATATAGTAGATATTCCCAAACCTGAACATTTCAAGGTTAATTATGAAGGTAACGGATATGAACATATGAATATTAATTTTGTCGATTTAAAAAATTCTCAGTTAAAAACAGGGGACGAGATAGCAGTTTTTGACAATAACATATGTGTTGGAGCCGTAAAATTAATCCAATCAGATATAAATTCAAATAGAATTAGTATTCCTGCTTCTTCGACCGAAACAAATATCAACAATGGATTTAAAGATGGGAATTCAATTGCCTTTAAGATTTGGAATAAAGAAACAAATCATGAAACAAAAATATTACCAGAAGTAATTAATGGTAATCTGATTTATAAAAAGCAGGCAAGTGTTTTTATTAAATTGAGTAAAGAACCAGATCTTTCTGAAAATGTTAATATCTACCCAAATCCTGCTAATGAAGTTGTTATTATAAGATTTCTAAGCCTTCCTGAAGACGGGGCAGAAATTCAATTATTTGATGTAACAGGCAAAAAAATATTTAATCGTGAAATAATAACTAATGTAGAAAACATAAATATTGAAAATCTTCCTGCGGGGGTGTACTTCATAAAAACATATATTAAAAATCAAAGCAATACAACTAAACTAATTGTTATTTAACTTTAGTTAATTAATAATTTCTGTTTCCATTCAGTTGTGATTTAATCAGAATCTTTAAAAATGGGTTTTCATTAAAAAATATTCTTCACTTAAGACAAGTTTCAATTAATATTGTGAAAAAATATGGACATAATCTTGAATCTTTATTCTCAAAAAATTACCAATTAAAATCAAAGAAAAATATTAAAACTGTCTTCAAACAATACTATTGTCCAATTAACTTCGTATATTTTATCACAAGTTACACATACTCAAAACACTCACATACTGCATCTTATAAAGACAACACCAAAGCCTTCTATTGTTAATAAAATGTGCATAAAATAAAATGCATTTATTCCTTAAATCATAGAATGTTTCTAAATTATACGACCCATTGTAAAAATGCATTTTATTACTATTTTTACACTCACAAACCCATAAATAAAACTGTTATAAGACAGGCGCTTTTGGTTCTCTTATTTTTTTCACAAAGTAAGGTTCCAAAGTTATTTATTAAAGAAAAAGAATAATTGAAGTTGAAGATTCAATTATTGCTGTATGAAAAGAAACAGATAAGGTTTTTACAAACCCATTAGTTGATTTAATTATTACAAACCCGGTCAACTAAGTTAGAAATCTTTCAATTTCATTTCAACTTGACTTGTCCTTTGAGATGAAGGATATACAATTGTCTTATTTAGTTTGATTTTTGGATTGATGAGATCATTAATTTAAATTGTTTTTGGACGCTTTAAAATTTATTTTATGCTTAATTCAACAACTCTAACAAACCCTTCTCCAGGAGTGGGGATTGTAAACTTGGTTTTGAAAAGTAGTTTATTGTTAAAGAATAAACTCAATCAATTTCTGTTAATCATACTTGTTATTTGTTGCACTAATCCTTTAAATGCAACCAACTACTATGTTAGTACATCGGGCAACGATGCAAATGCCGGCACCAGCGAAAGCTTGCCATGGAAAACACTGACTAAAGTAAACAGTTTTACCCCAAAACCGGGCGACCAAATTCTGTTTAAAAGAGGTGATGAATGGACGGGCAGTATTACGGTTAAAGCTTCGGGTACTTCAAGCAGCCAGATTACTTATGGCGCATATGGAACGGGTGATAAACCTAAGATTTATGGTTCCGAAGAAATAACAGGATGGACAAAACATTCAGGCAATATTTATAAAGCTTCGTTTACAACTGATATTACCCAACTTTTTGTTAATGATGGAAAAATGAAACTTGCACGATTAACAAATACCGGGTATAGTTTAGTTAGTTC
>JBGSMW010000026.1:0-1918 GCA_041739985.1 Draconibacterium sp.
TTCTGAAATCGTTAAAGAATTATTTGAATTAATGAATTCAGCAAGAATAGAATCTGAAGCATTTCCATTTGAAAGCCGGAGAAACTAAATTCTTAAAAAACCTTCCATACCATAAAAAGGTAGAGAAATTATGAATTCCCCCCTGTTTTCAGCGTTGCAACACCCTAAAAATTTCTGAAGATAATATTGAACAGTTCCTTTTGGTTTTCGTCCATTGTCAATAACCTTGTTTTTGTTTACCTGGAATCGGGAAGTGTGTAGGTTATCTGATACATGTTGTGGCTAAGTTCAGCTGCTTTTTTGAGCGAAAGCGTTGATTTTTCCTGATATAGAACACGTTCGAGTTCTTTATAAATGCAATAAGCAGTGAAGGCAATGCAAATGTGTGCTTCTATCCTGTCGCGCAGCCTGTGATAAATTGGCCTTATGCGCAAATCGGTTTTCGACATGCGGAATGCCTTTTCAATGTGCCACAGGTTTTTGTAGTTTTCCAATACTTCTGCATCAGAAAGCCGGGTATTGGTAATGTATCCTTTTAGCCCGTCCCACACATTATCCTGATCATACTTTTGGTAATCAATTTCAATGGATATTTCGCCCGTGAGTTTCAGGTATTTGTTGTAACCACGGTTGTTGATGTTTGATTTGGTGAGTTTTCCTGTCCGAATCTGTTTCTCCAAACGGGTCAAACCTCTTTTGCGGTTATATTCATCTTTCGATGCCCTGGCTTTGGAATGATTGACAATCAGCCTTGTATTTTCTGTTTTTGCAATACTGATGGTATCCCCATCGCTGAAACTGTGTTGGAGTATTTCGGTTTTTATTCTGCCCGGTTCATTTTTCAGGCGTGCGCCAAGAATGTACTCATAACCGTTGGCCTCAAGAGCCGTGATATTATCATTCGACAGCAACCCCGAATCGGCAATCACCACCAGCTTACCCAGCTTAAATTTTTGCTCCATTTTCTCCAGAAATGGAATCAGCGTGTGTCCTTCGTAACAGTTGCCCTCGAAAATATCGTACCCGATGGCATAACCTCCCAGCCCAACCAGCAGTCCAATAAATATTTGCGGGTTCTGGTGCCTGCCGTCTTTCGAAAAACCCGTCTTGCGCAAATCGTCCTCATCACTGGCTTCAAAATAAAGCGTGGTCATGTCGTAAAATACCACGCTGATTTTTCCGTCTAAAACCTTCATCGTGTGGGCAAAGGCTATTTGTTCGACCTGTTCTTTGAACCTTGTGTTCAGTTTATCTAAAAAACGATAAACGGCATCAATATCAAGCGACACCCCTTGGTAACGATAAAGGTATTCGATGGTTTTTAGCTTGCTCAGCGGAAAAGCAAGCCGCGAGATAACCAAGTGCCTGAATAAATCTTCACCAATCTTATTAAACCCGATATAATCGAAAATTTTTCCAAAAACCAGTTCAGGGCCTACCGTCTGAATGCTTGAGTTATGAAGCGATTCAAACACTTTATCCACAAGAATATCATCTTGAGAAGAAAACAATGAAAGCGGTTCAGATAAACGTTCAATCTCCTGTTCTGCCAGCTGGGTGAGCCTTTCAATTTCCTGCCGTGTGGTGGCACAACCTAACGTTTTGACTACTTTATACTTGCCTCTGGACTTGCTAATTATCTGAATACTAACGCTTCCAGAACGATTGTTTAATCCTCTTACAAACATCCTGAAAATTTTGCAACACCCAAAATTATAAATCCATCATTGATTTACAATAAGTTACACGGGTGTTGCAAAAAAATGCGGAAAACAGGAAGATATTGGTGAAGAAAATAATGTAGCAGCTGAAAATTCTGAAATCGTTAAAGAATTATTTGAATTAATGAATTCAGCAAGAATAGAATCTGAAGCATTTCCATTTGAAAGCCGGAGAAACTAAATTCTTAAAAAACCTT
>JBGSMW010000031.1:0-61437 GCA_041739985.1 Draconibacterium sp.
GAAATTTTAACAATCCTTGGAATATCGTTGCTTGATAAAACTCCTGTAAAAGAACTCTTTAGCAAAATAAATAACAACAATGTCAAAGAACTAAATTATAAACAACTGTCCCTCAATTTATTTTAAGTGGACAGTAGTGATAAAATATCTTTTTGAATTCAAACATAAACAGTTGAATTTCAATTTATCAGAAAATTGTTTCACGTGAAAAGTGACCTTTTGCTTTATTTTATTTTTGTTGCAAAAAAACTACTTTTAAAAAAAAATTCGGTTTGAAAAAAGGAATTGTTATTAAATCAACAGGAAGTTGGTACACCGTTGAAACAGAAAACGGGGAGAAATTTGAGTGTAAAATTAAGGGCAAATTTCGTATCAAAGACATTAAAAGTACCAATCCGGTTGCAGTTGGCGACAAAGTTGAATTTACCATTCAATCATCATCAAACAATGACAAAGAGCAAAATATAGGCTTGATTTCGCAAATCGAAGAACGCAAAAACTATATTATACGTCGCTCACAAAACCTGTCAAAACAGTCGCACATTATTGCTTCAAATATTGATCAGGCTGTTTTGGTAGTTACATTATTTTATCCTGTAACTACAACAACGTTTATCGATAGATATCTCGCTTCAGCTGAAGCTTACCGGATTCCTGTTTCAATTGTATTTAACAAAGTTGATCGGTTAAACAATGACCAAAAATCCACTTTAAACTCAGTTATTGATATTTACACCAAAATTGGTTACCCTTGCATTAAAACGTCTGCAACAACATTATTTGGAATTGAAAGCTTAAAAGAAACCTTAAAAAACAAAATAAATGTTGTCAATGGCCACAGCGGAGTTGGAAAATCAACGCTTATTAATATTCTGGAACCAGGGTTAAAGTTGAAAACAATGGATATTTCAGATGTTCATAATACAGGAAAACATACGACTACTTTTACAACACTTTACAAATTAAGTTTTGGTGGTTACATAATTGATACTCCAGGAATAAAAGCATTTGGAATGCTTGAAATGGAATCATGGGAAATTTCTCACTATTTTCCTGAGATTTTCAAAATTTCTTCCAACTGTCAATACACAAATTGTTCACATACCCACGAACCCGGCTGTGCAGTAAAAAAAGCTGTAGAAAATAATGAAATTGCGAAATCCCGATTTATTAGTTATTTAGGTTTGCTTGAAGCGGATGACAAATACAGACCAGCCTTCTAAATGTTTTTAAAAATTCACAAATCCTGTTATAATTCTCAATTTCAATTTTACTAAATATTTTCAACGAATTATTCTGATTAACTTGCTCCTAATTAAAATATTTCAACCCCTACTCCATTAAAATACAAATATTAGATTCTCATAGGGTTAAATTTTATAATATACATATCCTATTTACTATTTACTACTTTACTAACCAATTCATTTATAGCTACATATACAATTAGACAACTATTTTAATCAGATGGACTATATGGAAATTTTTATTATGAAAATATTCTCATCTGGCTGAAAATAAGGATATTTTTACCCTTTGCATGAAATATGTATTAAAATCAAGAATTTTCTAACTTCAATTTACCGAAATAATCCATTATGATTTTTGCTTTTGCTTTTCCAACACTATTCTCCAGAACCGGCAAAGTTTGTTCCCTAATTATTTTAACAGACTTAAATTCCTTTAGCAATTTGTGCATAGTTATATCTCCAATTCCATCAATCGATTTTAATTCAGAAGTAATGAATTCCTTTGATCTTTTATTCCGGTGAAATGTAATTCCGAACCTATGTGCTTCGTCACGAAGATGCTGAATTACTTTTAATGTTTGAGAATTTTTGTTTATATAAATAGGTACTGAATCTCCGGGAAAATAAATTTCCTCAAGCTTTTTTGCAATACCAATAATTGATATTTTTCCACGCAATTCCAACATATCAAGTGCTGAAACCGCTGAAGACAACTGCCCCTTCCCTCCATCAATAACAATTAACTGCGGTAATGATTTTTTCTCATCCATTAATCGTTTGTACCTTCTATAAACCACTTCCTCCATCGATGCAAAATCATTGGGTCCCTCAACAGTTTTAATGTTATAGTGTCTGTATTCCTTAACATTTGGTTTTGCATTTTTAAATACAACACAAGCTGCAACCGGATTTGACCCTTGCAAATTACTGTTATCAAAACATTCAATATGAACCGGATCTTCTGCGAGTTGTAAATCCTTTTTCATGGTTCCAAGCAATTGTTCCAGCCTTACATTTGGATTTTTTAATACGGCATGTTTCTCCTTTTCTAATCTAAAATACTTTGCATTTCTTTGAGAAAGTTCAAGTAATTCTTTCTTTTCTCCCCTTTGAGGTATTTTGAAAACCACATTATCCAAATTAAAACCCAACTTTATTGGAACCAATATCTCCTTTGAATTACTGAATATTTTTTGCCTTATTTCCACAATTCCTGAAAGCAATAATTCCTCCGGCGTTTCATCCAACACTTTTTTTATTTCGAGGGTAAATGTTTGAATAATCGCCCCCTTTATAACTTTCAGATAATTAATAAAAGCAAATTTTTCGTCTTCTTCTATTGTAAAAACATCTACATCGGTAATATTTGGAGAAACAATTGTAGAGCGACTTTGATACCTGTTTAATGAATCATACTTTTCCTTTATTTTAGCTGCTTCCTCAAAATTTAAGGAATCTGACAATTCAATCATTATCTTCTTTAGATGTTTTATTACACCTGAAATATTCCCTTTCAAAATGTTGTTTATTTCCGCAATTCCAGCATTATAATTTTCTTCTGAAATCAATCCTTCACAAGGTCCCAAACAGTTACCTATATGAAATTCAAGACAAACTTTATACTTACCATTCTTTATATTTTCTTCGGATAAATTATAATTACAAGTGCGCAATTTATACTCTGATTTAAACAATTCCAACAGAGTACGAACAGTATAAATTGAAGTATATGGACCATAATACTTTGATCCATCTTTTTCCAACTCCCGCGTTTTAATAACCCTGGGAAAAGGTTCATTTTTTACACAAATCCACGGAAAACTTTTATCGTCTTTCAGTTGAATATTGTACCGAGGCTGGTATTTTTTTATTAGATTATTTTCTAAAAGCAGCGCATCCTGTTCGGTTTGTACAACCATGTGTGTGATGTTGGCGATGTTTCTAACCAACAATGATGTCTTTCGATGATCATGTGTTTTAGAGAAATATGATGTGACTCTCTTTCTTAAATCTTTTGCCTTTCCAATGTAGATTATTTTACCGGAATCATCAAAATACTGATATATTCCGGGTTGGTTTGGAAGTACCGATACCAGTGATTTTAAAAATTCAATATTCTTATTTATGTTATTGTATTTCAATTATGAATACTTTACCAGGGTCTGAATTATGTAATTTTTAAGTATTCTTTTACTTGGTGTATCAATAAATTCCAAGTCACAAACAAAACTAAAGTAAACCTGCTTCACTCCACATCTTTTTACAAGTTTTAATGCAGCCTCTGCAGTTCCGCCGGTAGCCAATAAATCATCATGAATAAGAACAACATCATTTTCCAATAATCCATCAATGTGCATTTCAATTCTGTCTTGCCCATATTCCAGTTCGTACGTTTCTGTCAATACTTTGCCAGGAAGTTTATTTTTTTTACGTATAGGTACAAAACCAGCATTTAACCGACTTGCAATTGCCCCACCAAAAATAAATCCGCGTGCTTCCAGTCCAACAACTTTTGTTATACCTCTGCTTTTAAATTCTTCGACAACCGAATCAATTACAAAATTAAGCGCTTTTGGATTTTTAATCAAGGTAGTAATATCCTTAAAACTAATCCCCTCTTTTGGGTAATCCTGTATTTCCCTAATTTCTTTTTTTAAATCCATTTTCAATTTTTTGTTCCACGTGAAACACTACCTACCCAACATAACTAAAAGTACATTTATATCCGATGGCGATACACCTGAAATACGTTTTGCCTGACCAATTGTTTTTGGTTTTATTCTTTCTAGTTTTTGTCGTGCTTCTGTTGATATCGATTTTAATTCAACATAATTAAATCTATTTTCGATATTAATATTTTCAAACTTATCCAATTTTTCGGCTAATAATTTTTCTCGATTTATATAGCCTTCATATTTAATAATTATTTCGGCTCCTTCAATAATTTCCAATTTCCGATTATCTGGAAACCTTTCAAGAAACGTTTTAAACGGCGTTATATATTCTATTAAATCAAATATTGAAATCTGAGGACGTAAAATAATGTCGAAAAGTTTTACACTTTGTTTGAGTTCCGAGGTTCCCCTTTCTACAAGTAATTGATTTACAAACCTTTGTTTAACACTAAACTTTCTTGAAAAATCTATTATTTCATCAATTAACCTAATCTTTTCCAATAATAAATCTAGACGTTCTACAGAAGCTAAGCCCAAATTATACGATTTTTCAGTTAACCGTAAATCAGCATTATCCTGGCGTAATAAAATTCGGAATTCTGCCCTACTCGTAAACATCCGATATGGTTCATCAACCCCTTTTGTAACCAAATCATCAATTAAAACTCCTATATACGCTTCATTGCGTTTCAATATAAAATGTTCGCCTGGTTTTTTACAATTTAAATGGGCATTTATACCAGCCATTAAACCTTGAGCACCTGCCTCCTCATAACCAGTAGTACCATTTATTTGTCCGGCAAAAAATAAATTCTTAATAATTTTTGTTTCAAGTGAATGGTTAAGTTGAGTTGGCTCAAAATAGTCGTATTCTATTGCATATCCTGGTCGAAAAATTTTCACATTCTCCAATCCCCTAATTTTTTTAAGTCCGCTGTATTGAACATCCCAGGGAAGCGATGAAGAAAAACCATTCAAATAGTACTCAATAGTTTTTTCACCTTCAGGTTCCAAAAATAATTGATGAGATTCCTTTTCTGAAAAAGTAACAAGTTTTGATTCAATACTTGGGCAATAACGAGGTCCGGTACTTTGAATAGTTCCATCAAACATTGGAGATTCTTCAAATCCTGTTTTTAATTCATCGTGTACATCAATATTCGTGTTTGTAATCCAGCAAGATCGTTGCTTAAGTTTACTTTCTGTTCCAGGTAAATAAGAAAATTTATAATGTCCAACATCTCCTTTTTGTTCAACCAGGGAACTAAAGTCTATAGTTCTTCCATCTATTCTAACAGGTGTGCCGGTTTTTAATCGTCCTGTTTTAAATCCTAAATCAAATAATTGTTCAGATATATTGTAGGATGCAGCCTCGCCTATCCTGCCTCCTTTTATTTTCGCAGATCCAATGTGCATAAGACCATTCAGAAATGTTCCGTTAGTAAGAACGACTGTTTTAGACCTAAATTCAATACCCACTTTAGTAATAACTCCTTTGACTACTCCTTTTTCAATAATAAGTTTTGTAACAGCATCCTGCCATAAATCCAGGTTATTAATCCCTTCAAGTGTATCGCGCCATAATTCAGTAAATCTGAACCTGTCATTTTGGGCACGTGGACTCCACATTGCAGGTCCTTTAGATTTATTCAACATCCTAAACTGAATGGTAGTTTTATCAGCTATTATTCCTGAATATCCTCCCAGTGCATCAATTTCTCTTATAATTTGACCTTTTGCAATTCCTCCCATTGCAGGATTACATGACATTTGGGCATATTTGGTCATATCCATAGTAATTAGCAATGTCTTTGAGCCCAAGTTTGCTGCCGCAGCTGCTGCTTCACATCCAGCATGTCCCCCACCTACTACTATCACATCATAAATTGGCATCATATTTCTATCCCCCTAAAGTCAACTTCACTTAAATATAAATCCTCTTTTTTCCTCATTATTTTCTTTTCCTCTTCAGTTTTATCATTGTAGCCAATCAAATGTAACAATCCATGAAATATTACTCTATATAATTCCTTTATCCAAATTGTTTCAAATTCAATCGCATTTTCTTTTACCCTTTCTATGCTTATAAATAAATCTCCCGAAATAATTTCACCTTCCACATAATTAAAGGTGATAATATCCGTATAATAATTATGATTTAAATGTTTAATATTAATATCTAATAAATAGTTATCTGAACAAAAAATCAATGAAATAATTCCAGTTTTTCTTATCTCATTGTTAATCAATAACTTAATGTACTTATTTATATGGGGTTTTGAGAGTTTTAATGGTTTTATGTCTTCGTAAAATATTTCAATCTTGCTCACTTACATTCAATTTTAAATTGAACTTGATTTCCTTTTTCATTAAATTCAATTTTTTCAGATAAATTTTTAATAATAAATATTCCTCTACCAGATTCTTTATTAATATTTTCCTTCAGAATTGGATTCTGTACGTTTTTGACGTCAAATCCATCACCTTCATCCTCAATTTTAATATTTATTCCCTCTTTGTTAAAATCCAAAACTATAAACACTTTTTTGTCCAAATCGTTCTTATTTCCGTGTTTTATTGAATTTATAACTGCTTCAGTAATACACAAATATATTTTATTGAAATATTTTTTCTCGAGTTTATATTCATTAAAGATGCTGTTTAGAAAAACTTCAACTTTTTTTAATTCTAAAACATCTGATTTTAACACTAGTATTTTAGGAGGCCTGGTTTTCACTACTATTTTTCTATATTTTTCAAATATTGTTTGTATTTATTGTTATAAAAATTTTGCAATTTATGAGAATTTTTATTCAAATATTCAATACTGTAATTGTCTTTCTGCTTATACTCGAAAAATTTAATGGGGTTACTGTAAAACTCATCAGCAGTTTGCGATTCTCTTTTGTCTTCAAAATCTCTTTCCATTTCTGCTTTTTCAGCTTGTAACAATCGTGTTGAAATTTGGTTTTGCCGTGCTATAGTTTGTGCGTTTATTGATTTGTTCATCAACTCTTTGCGGTTTTGTTCAAGTATATTATCAATTTGCTGCAACTGCTGCTTTGCATCACTACCAACACTGCCATTGTTCATCATATCACGCAGCATTTGTTGCATCATTTCATGTTGCATCAAACTCTGCCCCATTTCTTTTCCCATGTTTTGAGGATTTCCATCTTTCATCTGATCAATCATTTGTTGCAATTGCTGTTTTATGCTTTCAGATGCCTGTTTCAACATATCCATACCAGGTTTTCCTTTTCCCCCTGGTTTTTCACATTCCTGATCGCCAGGTTGTGAATTAGCCATTTGATTTTCAAGGTTTTCCAATGCTTCGTTTAGCATCAATGCCAGATTGTTTAATGAAGTAACCACAAATTGTTGACTTACCCGGGCATTCGGAAAAAGTGCTTCCTGCATTTCCTCATTTGCTCTTTTCAAATATATTTCCATCGACAATAACTCATTGTTTACCATGTTTGTAATTTGTGGTGTCCGCATGGCCAGCGTGTATAACGAATCTTTTACAATTTTACTTTGTTCAAGAATCCTTTTTTGATCTTTATTTAATAGATTTAAAGCTGGATCTTTATCAGCAATTCCATTCAAACCAGATAAAACATTTTCCTGTGAAAAGGAAAGGAAAATCAAATTACTAAGTATTTGTTTCAGGTTTTCAATATTCTCCATGTTTTCTTCTTTTGTATTTGAATCCAACATTTGCTGCATACCAAATGCCATATTTTGCATTTTTTCGCCTGTCTTTTTAATGCTTTCCCCCGATTTCTTTTTGTTCTTTTTATTTAATTCGCTTTTACTTTCTTCAAAACTTTTATCAACGTCTTTAAATTCTTCATCAAAATCATCAAAATTCATAGGTTTTTTAAGCTCTTTATTCAGTTCAAGCGCATCTTTCATATTCTTTTCGAGTTCCTTTGTTTCTTCCTGATGTTTTGTTACATTTTTTTCTGTTTCCTCAAAATTCTTGTTTTCCTCAATTTCCTGAGCCAATTTTTCCTCTTCTTCTGCTATTTTACTAATTTGATCAATAACATCCTGAAGTTTTTGCTCAACTTTCATTCTTTGTAACATTTGAAGGTTTCTTTCTAATTGTTTTTCAAGATCTTCAAGTGTTAAATTCATATTTTCAGAAAGTTGATTCAGCTTTTGACTGTTAAATTCCTCAGCGAGTTTATTAAATTCCTCCATCAATTTTTTCAATTCATCAGTAAAAACTTCATCCAACAACTGTTCAATTTGCTTTTGTTTTTCTTGAATTGCATGGTTTTTCTCATCAAATGAATTCAGATAATTATTTAAATTCTGATTATCCTGTTTTATTTGGTCATACAATTGTTCCAACTTATTTTGTTTTGAAATAATATCACTTACCATTTGCGATTTCTCCCAATCCGACACATTCGTGTCCATATTTTTTATCTGCAAGTTGTTCAAATCTTGTTTAATTTCCTTCGCTAACTCTCTGCTTTTATCAATGTTGGCCTGCAACTTTTCAAACTGCTCTTTATCTTTCGCTAAAATCTCCTCACTATTAGGAAATTGAAAAGTAAAATTATTAGAAGTAGTCGTCTTATAGTTGTTTATAGCATCATTGTCCGTAACTGAAAAATAATATGACACAATTCCTTTATTTTGATCCAAATCTTTGAAATCGAATACAAAATAAAAATCCTGTTCATTCAACATTTTAATAATCGGAATTGAAATTGCCGAATCTGAATTATCAATATTGTAATGAAACAGAAGATTTGAAAACCCATAATCATCACCAATATTTCCTTTGAAATAAAAACGGGTTAATTGCAATGAATCTGTAATTTGATCAACACTAATTTCCGGGAATAAATCAGGAATAACTTCAATAGAATATGACAATGCTAACTCCGGTTTTGTAATTTTATTTTGAATAAATACATTATAATTTGTTGATTGATACATGTTTGAACTTACAATAAAATTTTCGTTTATATTCTTAGCATCAATTTTAACCGTATCATTTACCATTAAATACATTGAATCGATATCGATTCCAGAGAAATTCCATTCCACTTTTGTACCGTTTGGAATTTGCAAATCCCCAATATTATCTAACACTTGTGTTTGAAGTCCTGTATAAAACGGTGGAGTAATTGTTGTTTTGAACTGAGTAATACCTGGTTTTGGCAGTAATTTCAGACTGTATTTTTCAGATTCGTATTTTAAATCAGTAAAATAAAACCTTACTGGATTGATAACCGAAACCATTTCAAACTCGAATATACCCGTAGATGCAGATTTCATCAGGTAATTATTTCCTTCAATATTTATATACACAATTTCAGGAAGTTCAGTTCCTTCAACCAACATTCTAATATTGTATGAATCGCCTTTTTTTACTTCGAGTTGCGAATTCTCCAATTTATAATGGAAAGTTGCAGGTTTTACAAAAGTTGTATTAAAATGAACCAACCGGTTTGTTGAATCAATAAATACATTTCTATTTGATATAAATATACCAAAAGATACCAAAACACTGATTATAAAATATATAAATACATATTTTATATTTTTAAACTGAACTGCTTCATTAAAATCGAAGACTTTAAGTTGCTCAATTTTTTGGTCGATACTGGCTAAAACAAGTTCATTTGAATATTGATTTTGAGGCAAATCATTTAGCTCAATTATATTTAAAAGTCTATCTTCGATCCCAGAAAAATGTTTTTGAATTATTCTTGTAGTTGCTTTTAAATCAATAGGTTTTAAAATTTGAATCATTTTTAACAGCGGTATTCCAACAAACTGAATCAAAAGGAAACCTGAAAAAAGAAGAAATCCATAAAATACAATTTTACGTATGTCCGACGAGAGATAAACAAAGTACTCGATAACTGAAAACACAGTATAAACAACCAAAATAAAAAATAACGATATGACTGCACCCTTTAATAATTTAAAAGAATAATACCTCAATTTAAATGAATTGAGTTTATTAACAAGTATGTTAAAGTTTTTCGACATTAATTATAAATATTTAAATAACAGTAATTTATAAAAATATAAATTGTTCATATATGTGTAAAAATAGTTTAAAAAACAAAAGTAAACTTTTAATATAAAACTTGCATTTTTCATTTTTTAATCCATACAAAACCTTAAAAAGAAAAACCACTAATAACTTTCAATTTTTAAGGGCAACATATTCACAATTTTTAAACCTGTTTATAATTACATTCTATAACGTTCAAAAACTATTAACAGTTGTTTAAAACTAAAGTTATATATTTATAGCTTAACAAATTAAAAGGTAAAAAAGATGTTAAAAAGCAATGTAATTTTCTGTTAATTACAACATCATAAATAATAGAAAAATAGAAATGAACAAAATGAACAGGATATAATAAGTAATATTTGATATTATCTTTGTTTAATAAAGAATTAAAATAATAATTACGCTTTGAAGATACTTTTAGTTGAAGATAATTTAATGAACCAAAAAGTGGTAATGTTTAATTTGAAAAAATTGAACTGCGAAATTACAGCTGTTTCAAATGGTAAAGAGGCTTTTGAAACATTTAAAAAAAACATTTATGACATTGTTTTAATGGATATTATGTTACCGGAAATGAATGGTTATGAAATTACATTGGAAATAAGAAAATTTGAAAAATTAAATGGAGTTACAAACCCTGTTACTATAATTGCTTTAACTGCAAATACTTACGAGAATGATAAAGACAAATGTTTAAGTGTTGGTATGAATGATTATCTTTCGAAACCATTTTCGGCACAGCAATTAATAAATACAATCGAAAAATACAGTTGAAGAATAATTAATAGCATGACAATAGACTTAGACATCAGGAGCGAAAGTTATTCTGAAAATGATAAGGAGCTGGACATTAAACTTAGGCCACTGCAATTCAAAGATTTCAGCGGGCAAAAACAAATAGTTGAAAACCTTGAAATATTTGTAAAAGCCGCCATAATGCGCGGTGAATCTTTAGATCATGTTTTATTGCATGGTCCGCCAGGTTTGGGAAAAACAACACTTTCAAATATTATTTCTAACGAATTGGGAGTAGGGTTAAAAGTAACTTCGGGCCCTGTTTTGGATAAACCCGGTGATTTGGCTGGATTACTTACTAATCTTGATACAAACGATGTGCTTTTCATTGATGAAATACACCGTTTATCACCCATTGTTGAAGAGTATTTATATTCAGCCATGGAGGATTTTAGAATTGATATAATGATTGATAAAGGTCCAAGTGCCCGTTCAATTCAAATTGAATTAAACCCTTTTACTTTGATAGGTGCAACAACCCGCTCTGGTTTGTTAACTTCGCCATTACGTGCCCGTTTTGGTATAAATGCCCATTTGGAATATTATGATGCTGAAGTACTTACTGGTATTGTAAAACGCTCGGCACGTATTTTAGATGTTAAAATTACAGATGATGCAGCACGTGAAATTGCTTTCAGGAGCCGTGGAACACCTCGTATTGTTAACTCACTGTTGCGCCGTGTGCGCGATTTCGCGCAAGTTAAAGGGAATGGTAGCATTGATATGGAAATCACAAAACATGCCTTAAATGCGCTTAATATTGATGAATACGGTTTAGATGAGATGGACAATCGCATTTTACTTTGTATCATCGACAAATTTAAAGGCGGACCGGTTGGAATTTCAACCATTGCAACTGCGGTAGGAGAGGATAGTGGTACAATTGAAGAAGTTTATGAACCGTTTTTAATTAAAGAAGGGTTTATTAAACGAACCCCACGTGGCCGAGAAGTTACGGATTTGGCATACAAACATTTGGGACGAATAAAGTATGGCGATAATCTCAGTTTATTTTAAAGGTACAAGTTCTATTTCAAATAGTTTTGGCCACAGTTTTCCAGTTACAAAAAGCCTGTTGTTTTTTCTGTCCCATGCAATTCCATTCATTAAATCAATCCTGTCTTTTTGATTGTGATACATTTTTATCATGTCAGGGAAATTGATTTCTGATAAAATACGACCTGTTTCCGGATCAATTTGAACTATCATTTCGGTGGTATAAACATTGGCATAAATGGTTCCATTGATGTATTCCAACTCATTTACGTTTTTATAAATAGCCTTATTGTTTCCAACTTCAATTCGTTTTACAATTGAAAAATTAATTGTGTCCATCCAGGTTATAAATTGTGATCCATCACTCATAATCAAATTTTTACCATCATTTGTTAAACCCCAGCCTTCGTTTGTTGTGGATGTGAATTGAAAACTATCAATCAGTGCGAAACTGTTGAAGTCATAAACAAAACCTTTTTTTGCACGGTAGGTAAGTTGATAAATTTTGTTGTTTAAAATTGTTATTCCCTCGCCAAAATATTTTTCATTTAATTCAACGGATTGCACGGCTTTTCCACTTGTTAAATTTACTTTATAGATACCGGAGGTACCATTTTCGCCCGTACCTTCATAAATGTATCCGTTATGAAATTCCAATCCTTCAGTAAAATATTCTTTTGAATGCGGATAAATATTAACGGTTTTATAAGTTAATTTTTCGGGTACAATATTGGAAAGTGTATGAATAGTTTTTGATTGTGTGTTACTTACTCCGTCAGTTTTTACAGCTTCAACTGAAATAACACTGCTTCCTAAAGTGTTGATTTCAACGCCATCGATAGTAAAATCCAACTCCTTGCTTTCTTTTAAAAGTTCGTTTTTATAATAGACTTTTATATTTTCCATTTCTCCGTTTTTAACCTTGGTTGTAATTTTCAGCGAAACTTTTTCTCCAAAAACATAATTTGTTTTTGCCGGCTGAATTGTAATTGAACAAACTGGTTTACGCGATTTTGATGAATTATTTGAACACGAAAAAGCTGTAATAATCAGACTTAAAATTATTATCAACAAAAAAGGGAATGGTTTCATTTTCAATTAAAAATTAAATAAGTTGGTAAAATTAATATAAAAATGTTTGTACAGGTTTTCAAAAGTAAAATACCATTTTGTCGGTTCAATTGTAGCAGATGAATTATATCTTTGCTCAAAATTAAATCACTTTGAACAGCTATAAAAAACTTGCGGGTGATACTGTCATTTATGGCATGAGCAGTATTGTAGGAAGGATTTTGAATTGGTGCCTCGCCCCGTATTACATGGTAATTTTTGCCCCCGAAGATTTTGGAATTATGACCAATTTGTACCAATATGTGGCGTTCCTCATGATATTGCTTACTTACGGAATGGAAACTTCTTTTTTCAGGTATGCCTCAAAAAGCAATGAACCCGATAAAGTATATTCCACAGCTGTAATTTCCTTATTTTCAACTTCGGTTTTATTTGTTATTCCATTTTTCTTTATCAGTGATTTTGTTGCCCGTATTTTAAAGTATCCAGGTCATCCTGAGTATATTTTGTGGCTGGCAATTATTCTTGGTATCGATGCTCTAACTGCAATTCCGTTTGCTCAGCTAAGGTTGAAAAACAGACCGGTACGGTTTGCAACAATCAAAATTATAAACATTGCTTTTAACATTGCATTCAATCTTTTTTTTCTGTCGCTTTGCCCTTATTTGCTTAAAATTAATCCCGATTCAGTTGTAAAATTTATTTATTCACCTGAAATAGGGGTGGGGTATGTTTTTATTGCAAACTTGCTTGCATCTCTTTCAACTTTGGTGCTGTTGTTGCCTGAAATGTTAAAAATTTCATTTCAATTCGACAAAAAACAACTCAAAACTATGCTCACTTATGGTGGTGGTATTTTAGTGGTTGGTATGGCTGGAATGGTAAGTCAGGGAATAGATAAAATATTAATTCCATTTTTAGTGCCTGAAAACCAAAACCCCATGCAACAACTTGGTATTTATGGTGGCAATTTCAAGGTGGCAATTTTAATGAATGTTTTTATTCAGGCATTTAGGTATGCATTTGAGCCATTTTTCTTTTCACAGAGCAGCAAAAAAAACGACCCAAAAATTTATGCTGTAATCATGAAATATTTCGTGATTTTTGGATTGGTTATTTTTCTTGGAATGATGCTTTACGTCGATTTGTTAAAACTTATTATCCAAAAAGACTACCAGGAAGGAATGAAGGCAATTCCGTTAATTCTGATGGCAAACCTGTTTTTTGGCATCTATTTTACACTTTCACTTTGGTACAAATTAACCGATAAAACTAAACTTGGCGCTTTAGTTGCCATATTTGGCGCAGTTATTACAGTTCTTTTAAATGTGTTGTTAATTCCTGTAATGGGTTATATGGGTTCCGCAATAAGTACTTTTATTGGATTTCTAATAATGATGATTGTATCTTATTTTCTTGGACAAAAGTATTATCCGGTCCCTTACCCGATTAAACGAATCTTTACATACTTTGTAATTGCAGGTATTATTTATTTTATTTCGATTTATACACATTCATTTTCATCGGTTTTGAAGTATTTAACCAATACCCTTTTGCTGATCGCTTTTTTTACTTCAGTTTTTATGTTAGAAAACAGTGAGTTAAAAAGCTTATTTAAAATCAATAAAAAGAATTAAGTACCAAAAAGTATTATTTTTGCATAAATGAAAGATTTAAAAAACACAGTAATAGCAGTTGCCAGTGATCATGCCGGATTCGATAAGAAGCAGGTAATCCTTAAATATTTGAAGGAAAAAGGCATTGCATATAAGGATTTTGGCTGCTTTTCGAATGAAAGTGTAGATTATCCTGAATTTGCTCATGCCATTGGCGAAGCTATTGAAAATGGAGAATTTGAAATAGGAATAACTTTTTGTGGGAGTGGCCAGGGAATTAGCATAGCTGCAAACAAATTTCAGCATGTTCGCTCCGCAACTTGCTGGATGCCCGAAATTGCAGCTTTGGCAAAACAACACAACGATGCAAATATTTGTGCTATACCAGGAAGGTTTGTAACTGATGAAGAAGCTATTGCAATTGTTGAAGCCTATTTGAATGCCGAATTTGAAGGTGGAAGACATGCACGCAGAGTTGCCCAAATTCCTCTTAAATAATAAATGTCGAACACAAAAAACATATTTCTTGAAGATTCCAAAATTGCTTTTGACAAGAAGCACAGGAAAACCATAAATTTTAATATTTCACGCTATGATGAAGCTGTTTCACGTGGAAAACTTCGTTATGTAAACCTTGAATTGGCAAAACAACGTGCCTCATACATAAAAGGAAAAGTTGTGGCAAACCTTGCAGATTATTTGAAAGAATTTGAAATTAATGCAATTAAAAACAACATTCAACTTATTTGGGCAAGAAACAGTGAAGAAGCTGTTTCAGAAATCATTAAGGTTTTAAAAGAAAACAAGGCGCATTTGCTTGTAAAAAGTAAATCCATGATTTCTGAGGAAATTGAGTTGAATGAAAATCTCGAGAAGGCAGGTTTTGAGCCAGTTGAAACCGATTTAGGTGAATTCATTGTTCAGGTTGCAGGCGAAAAACCTTATCATATTTTAACTCCGGCAATGCACAAATCGAAAGAAGACGTTGCCGAACTTTTTAATAAAAAATTCAATACACCGCCCAATTCAACACCAACAGAAATAACCCTTTTTGTTCGGGATATTTTGCGCAAAAAATTTACTTCGGCTGAAGTTGGTGTAAGCGGAGCCAATTTTTTGGTTGCAGACGTTGGCGGAGTTGTACTTACTGAAAATGAAGGGAACGGTTTTATGTCGGTAGCTTTCCCCAAAATACATATTGTAATAACAGGTATTGAAAAAATACTGCCCTCAATTGCCGATTTGCCGCTGTTTTTGCCACTTTTAGCGGCACACGGAACAGGACAACAGGTTACTGTTTACAATTCGCTTTTAACCGGTCCTAAAAAAGAAGGTGAAGCTAACGGCCCGGAAAAAATGTTCGTGGTTTTGCTTGACAATAACCGAACCGAAATTGCAAATGAAAAAGAACATTATAAAGCATTAAAATGTATTCGCTGCGGTGCATGTTTAAATGTGTGCCCTATTTATAAAAATGTTGGTGGTTATACTTTTGGTTCAACTTACACAGGACCAATAGGTTCGGTAATTACACCGTTTTTTAATGGATTCGAAAAATACAACCATTTGAGCTATGCATGCTCAGTTTGTGGTGCCTGTTCCGAAGTTTGCCCGGTAAAAATACCGTTACATGATTTACTTTTGCTGAACCGTAAAAGAAGTGTTGAACAAAATCTTGGCACTTTTGAATGGAACATGGGAATGAAAGTCTATGAATGGGCTTTCAAAAAGCGTAAAAACCTAGATTTAGTGGGAGGAACATTAAAAAATACAATGTTGAAAGTGAATAAAGATGCGTTGGGAAATCAAAAGGAGTTTCCTCAATTTGCCAAAAACTCATTTAGTAAAACCTGGAAGTTAAATTTAAAATCATAGCTATGTTATCGAATACTTGTAAATATGCACTTCGTGCGCTGATTTATCTCGGCAAATATTCTGAAAAAGATTCACGGATCGGTATCAAAAAAATTTCGGAAGACTTGCAGTTGTCATCACCATTTCTTGGTAAAATTCTTCAAAACCTTGTAAAACAAAAACTGCTTGTTTCCACAAAGGGACCAAATGGTGGGTTTGCTTTGGGTAAAAATCCTGAAGACGTTACACTTTGGGATATTGTTACAAAAGTTGACGGCGAAGAGTTTTTTACAAACTGTTTGATTACGCTTGAACCCTGTAAAACACATGATCCTACAAAACCTTTGTGTCCGGTTCATTCGCAATATGATAAGTTACGAAAAGACATTTGCTCTTTCTACAAAGAAACTACGCTTGAAATTATTAGCAAGGATATTGACAAATTCGAAGAATTTGTAAAACTTTAGAACAGTTTTTCCCATTTCCTGCCCGAAACAAAAAGGAAGAAAAACAAGACTGCTGAAAGGACACCAATTGAATTGGCTAAAAAATCATATATATTGCTTTGTCGTGTTGCTGACAAGGAATGTTGGATTAATTCAAGCAAACCGCTGGATATAATTGAAACTAAAGGTGCTAAAAGGTAATGGTTTAAATTCAGTCTTTTAAGCGGCCTCAGCAAAAAAAGGCAAAACACAAAAAAAAGTGTAAAGTGCACAATTTTATCAAAGTGAGGAATGCTGAAAAAGAAACCAGTAGGTAAATCATTGGCCGGGATAAAAAGCAAATAGCAGATAATTGCCAGCCACAACAAGGGTTTCCAAAAGTATAATATTTTCATTTTTAGTATAGTAATATTGAAAATGTAATCTAACGACCTATCAAAAAGGATTGCAATATTAAACTTTTTTGCTCAATTCCTTCTTTTTAAACAGTTAACAAAACAGAAATCAAATGGCTGGTATTTATATTCATATTCCTTTTTGCCGTCAGAAATGCTATTATTGTGATTTTTATAAAACTGTAAATACCACATTAACCGAAAAATTTTTGTCAGCCCTTAAAATTGAAATTGTTCAGCGTAAAAATTATTTCGAAAATGAAGTTGTTGAAACAATTTATTTTGGTGGTGGAACTCCCTCTGTTTTAACCAAAACTGAATTAAGCGGAATAATTGATTTTTTGCGACAGCATTTTAATATTTCTCAAACAGTGGAAATTACCTTTGAGGCAAACCCTGATGACCTTTCAGTTGAGTATTTGAATAATGTTTACAGTACAGGAGTACGCAGGTTAAGTATTGGTATTCAATCTTTTCAGGATGAATTTTTACAGAAAATGAACCGCCGTCACGATGCTAATCAAGCAATTGAAGCGGTTGAGAATGCGGCAAAAATTGGGTTTAACGATATCAGTGTCGATTTGATTTATGGTTTACCCGGATTAAAAATTGAGCAGTGGAAAACCGATTTGGAACAGGTTTTCAATCTTCCTGTCCAACATCTTTCAGCCTATCATTTAACCTACCACAAGGGAACATCATTTTACACATGGCTGAAAAAAGGTACGTTAAAAGCATTAAAGGAAGCAGAAAGTATAAAGCAATTTGAGATTCTGGTTCAAATGGCCAAAGAGAACGGGTTTGAGCAATATGAAATATCGAATTTTGCAAAAGAAGGCCGGTATTCTAAGCATAATTCATCTTACTGGAAAGGGGTAAAATACCTCGGTCTAGGTCCTTCGGCACATTCATTTAATGGTGTTTCGCGAAGCTGGAACATCTCACACATTGATAGTTATATAAAATCACTTGAAAGTGGATTGCCTTATTTTGAAGAAGAAATTCTGAGCGAAAACAACAAATACAACGAGTATATATTAACCCATATTCGTACTATTTGGGGTGTTTCACAACATGAATTGGAAGAGCGCTTTGGAACTGAAAAATCCAATTATTTCAGCATCAATATCCACAGATATATTAACACCGGATTGGTTAAACTGAATAACGGGATTTACAATTTAACTGAAAAAGGAATGTTTGTTTCAGATGAAATCATGTCGAACCTTATGTTCATTTAATTGTTATCCAACAAGTTGAATTAGGGATTTGAATTGACAAATATTGTTAACAGGGACTGTAAAATCTTTATTAATCTATATATTTGCGGTTCTCAAAAAAAAAACGGTTTGAATGGAGATTAAAATTGTAAATAAATCGAATAACGAATTACCTGCCTTTAGCACAAAATACTCAGCAGGAATGGATTTACGGGCTTTTTTGACTGCACCCGTTGTGTTCAAACCTTTGGAAAGAAAATTAATTCCTACCGGGTTATTTGTTGAAATTCCCGAAGGATACGAAGCCCAAATAAGGCCCAGGAGCGGATTGGCACTTAATAAAGGCATAACTGTTTTAAACTCACCCGGAACTATAGATGCTGATTACCGGGGCGAAATCGGAATAATTTTAATCAACCTGTCAAACGAAGATTTTGTGATAGAAAGTGGTGAGCGGATTTGTCAGATGATTATTGCAGCCCACGAAACCGTGAAATGGAATTTGGTTGAAAAATTGGAAGAAACCCAAAGAGGAGAGGGAGGTTTTGGGCACACAGGTAAAAAATAATAGAATGAAACGAGCCATCCCGATTAATCGGAACTCAAATGAACCATTTTATGGCGAGTTCCATCGAATACCTTAAAGAATTAACAATGATAATGAGATGAAAAAAATAATATATGTATCTTTAATTGCTCTTTTTGCAACCTTTGTTTCATGCACGGGAGGAAAAAAAATTACCGAACAGCAAGTTGTTAAAGCATCGGTTGCTCCCCAAGTAAATGAGGTTGATGAAAAGAAACAAATGGAATTTGACTATTTGTTTTCAGAAGCGATAAAACAGAAAATGTTCGGCAACGCTCAAAATGCGATACAGATTTTATCAAGCTGTCTTCAAATTGACCCGAATTCATCGGCAGCTATGTACGAACTGGCAAGTATTCACGCGGCGAACAACGATTTTACAAGTTCCACAATGTTGCTTGAAAAGGCAATCAGTTTAAATCCTGATAATATTTGGTATAAACAGTTATTGGCGCAAATCTATCAGCAAACCAAGAAATTTGAAGAAGCCGCCGCACTTTACACCGAAATGCTAAAAGATGATCCTGATAATCAGGAATATTTATACACAAAGGCGGTTTTACTGGCAAATGCCAAAAAATATGAAGAGGCAATTAAAACATATAAATTGCTTGAATCAAAAACCGGCATAAATGAGCAAATTTCGGTGGAAATACAACAACTCTACATTGCCAACAATCAGGTTGATAAGGCTTTTGGAGAAATTGAAAAACTAATTAAAGATAATCCTGCTGAAGCAAAATATTACGGATTACTTGCTGATTTGTACCAAAGCCAGGGAGACAGTATAAATGCGCTTAAAAATTACAACAAAATCCTCGAAATGGATCCCGAAAGTGGATTTGTCCATTTTTCGTTGGCCAATTACTATCTTGAACATCAGGATTTCGATGAATCTTTTGAAGAAACAAAAAAGGGTTTTGCAAGTAAAAATGTGGATTTACAAACCAAGATTCAATTATACATGATGCTGGTTTCCAATCCTGAAGAATCAAAAGTTACTGGGGAGAAGGAAGCCAGGTTAATTGATATTTTAATTGAAAATCATCCGGATGAATTTTTGGTTTACACAATCCAGGCCGATAATTTATTACGGAACAACAAACTTGCAGAGGGTAGGGTAGCACTTTTGAAAGCGCTGGAGATGGAAAACAATGATTATATGATTTGGGAGCGGCTGCTTTTTGTTGACAACGATTTGCAGGACTGGAAAGCGCTTTACGAACACAGTTCAAACGCAATTGAACTGTTCCCGAACCAACCCAGTGTTTATCTTTTAAAAAGTGTGGCAGGCATTCAACTTGAAAAATATGACGAATCTATTGCAATTGTTGACGAAGGAATTGATTTTGTTGTTGATAACCCTGCGTTAAAAGGGCAGTTTTTAATGCTAAAAGGTGAGGCACTATACAAACAAAATAAACTTGATGAAGCATTCAAATTATTTGATAAATCGGTTGAAACCAGTCCTGATAATTATGTTGGTTTAAACAATTATGCTTATTATTTATCTTTAGCTGGCCGTGATTTGGACAAGGCGGAAAGAATGAGCGGGAAAGTGATTGAACGATTCCCCGAAAATGCAACTTACCTCGATACTTATGCATGGGTACTTTTCAAAAAAGGAAATTATACACTGGCTAAGTTTTATATGGAAACTGCAATAAAAAATGGAGGCGAAGATAATGCAGTAATGTACGAGCATTATGGCGATATATTGTTTATGCTCAATAAATTGGAAGAGGCAAAACAATATTGGGAGAAAGCGAAAAACAGCGGAAGCACATCAGAGGTTTTATTGCGCAAAATACGCGAACAAAAATATATCGAAGAATAGAAATATGATCAGGCGTCAATCACAATTCAATTTATATGTATTTGTTTTTCTGATAATTGTGTTTGGTTTTTCTTCGTGCAAAACATCCCGTGAAATTCCCAAAGCAAACGTAAAACCAATCGGGACAGCCAAATTACTTAAAAATGTGGCTGAAAACAGTTTGGTTTATGAGAGTTTTTCAATCAGCCGCATCAATTGCCAGTTTAACAGCAGCCAGACAAATACTTCTTTTAAAATTAGTTTAAAAGCGATAAGAGACAGGCAAATATTAGCTTCAATAACCAAACTGAATATTCCGGTAGGGCGGGTTTTACTGACACCCGACAGCGTGATGTATGTAAATTATATCGATAGAAATTATTTTGTTGACGATTATACTTTTTTGAGTAATTTCCTTCATATAGACCTCGATTTTTTCACCATCCAATCCATTATTTCAAACAGTGCTTTTTCGTATCGAAATGATGAAAAAGACAAAGATTTCAAAACTTTCAGTACTTCAGTTGAGAATGGGATGTATGTTTTACAGTCAGAGAAAGAACGGAAAGTTTTTAAGATGGAAGAAAAAGGGAAAACAGGCAAAATTGAACGTCGTTTGAAACGATTGGACGACAATGCATTAATACTGCAGATTATGAGTTTTAACCCAACGAATTTTGCTTTAACCCAACTGCTCATCGAAGATAAAACCAACAACCGCAAAATGGAAATGAATTTTGATGAATTTGAAAAAGTATTGAACAAAGATTATCCTGGTGCCATCAATATGAGTTTTATTTCAGAATCCGACAATATCTCCCTGAAATTAAGAATGAGTGGGTTTTCTACAGAAAATTTAGATTCGCTTAATTTGGAAATTCCGCAAAAATATCAGCAAATCAAAGTAAATTAAACACTTAAACCATTACTTTCGCAAGATCAAAATTTTATTCGCGAATGAAGTTATTGCTCGTTACCGGAATCTTAATTTTTCAATGTTTACTTGGATTTTCGCAGTCGATTGACGAACTGCAGAAGAGAAAACAAGACGCTGAAAATGAGATTAAGTACACCACAAAACTACTCAACGAAGTTCAAAAAAATCAGAAATTATCGCTCAATCGCCTCCAATTATTAAATAACCAAATCGAAAAAAGAAATATTGTAGTTACTTCAATAAATAGCGAAGTAGATATTTATCAGGAATTGATCGAAAACAATTCGCTGGCAATCAAGATGATGAACAGTGATATCGAAAAAATCAAAAAGGAATATGCCGAATTGGTTAGATCTGCATTCAGAAACAAAAATGCTTATGACGGTTTGCTTTTATTGCTTTCTGCCGACAATGTAAACCAAGCTTTCCGCCGACATTTATACATGAAACATTACACTGCCTACCGTGAAAACCAGGCAGAAATTATCGGTACAATCCAGAAAATGCTGAGCCAAAAAAAGGAGAACTTAGAGCAACAAAAACTTATAAAACTGCAATTGTTGACCGACATTAAAAAAGAAACCCAGCAGTTGGCACAAGAAAAAACACAAAAAAACAGCGAAGTACAAAAATTGCAAAAAGAGCAACAATCACTTCGAAAAAAAATACAACAGCAGCGCGAAATTGAACAGCAGCTTGAAAAGGAAATCCAAAGAATAATTGAAGAAGAAGCCAAAAAAAGCAAAGCTGCTGGTGGAACTGGTTCTGGTTTTGAACTCACACCCGAACAAAAGTTGGTTGGCGAAAGCTTTGTTCAAAACAAAAATCGATTACCCTGGCCGGTTGAAAGGGGTGTGATTACCGAACATTTTGGCATTAACAAACATCCGGTGCTGAGTAACGTGCAAACCCGCAATAATGGGATTAGTATTTCAACCGAAGCAGGGGCAAAAATAAGGTCGGTATTTAATGGTGAAGTGAGTCGGGTGTTTGCCATTACGGGGGGCAACACAGCAGTTATAATAAGGCATGGAAAATACCTCACAGTTTATTCCAACTTACGGGAAGTTACGGTTAAAAAAGGTGACAAAGTTTCAACAAAACAAATAATTGGTACAGTTTACACTGATTATGATGATGAAAACAAATCGATTCTAAAATTTCAAATCTGGTTGGAAACCCAAAAGTTGAATCCTGAGGATTGGATTGGGAGGTAATACTGTGAAAAGTTTTACAGATTAGGATCTCACTAAATACGATTAAGAGCTATGTTTTGAAATCTTTTTTCTATTATTTTTTTGCATAACTATTTGTATCTCTATTTATGTATGATACAATTTCAATTGTAAAAAAAACTTAAAAACCTGATTATTATCACTAAGTATTGTTACAAACCCAAAGTTTTGTCATAACTTGTAAGCACATAATGGTTATATCTAAATTATAACCAGTTTTGAAAAGAGTAGAATTTCTTATATTAATGGTTGGTTTTATAAAAGGGTTTGTAAAAATTTCAATCACACACATCAAATAGCGTCCAAAGAATTCTACTCTTTTTCTTTTCTATTCCATTGTGAATAAAATAAAAACAAGAATTGACGGGAAGCGAAATGAAAATAACAAATCTTATTTTCCAACTAAACAGTCTAAAGATTTTATGAATTATTCAACTCCTATTCTGTAATTCTACCAGGTTCCCTTCTGTTTTTTCCGGGATTACCGTGTAAATCGTCACCCAAATCTTCACGTGCTTCGGTGGCTATTTTTTCGAGTTTTTTAACAATTTCCGGATTAAAATCAATTAAATTATATCTTTCCCCCGGGTCGCGGCGCAAATCATACAAACCTGCGGCAACATCTGAGTTTTCATTTGCTTTTCCGGGCATCCCGTCTTTTCCGGGTTCAAATCCTTCGTAAGTTCTGCCCTTGTGTGGAAATACAAGTTTCCACTGACCGTCCTGCACTGCTTCCAAATTATTGGCTCGATAGTAATAATACATCGATTTTCTGGGCGATTCATCTTGTTCGCCTTTCATTAAAGGCAAAATATTTACTCCATCTATTTTTTTGTCAGGAAGTGATGCACCCGCTATTTCGGCAATAGTTGGTAATATATCCATTCCAGCTATAAGATTATTATTTACAGTGCCTGCTGAAATTGTTCCTTTCCACATCATTAGGCATGGAACCCGTTGTCCACCCTCAAAAGTAGTACCTTTACCTTCCCGCAATCCTCCGGTACTACCAGCATGATTACCGTAATTTATCCAGGGTCCGTTATCAGAAGTAAAAATAACAAGTGTATTTTCCTCAAGTTCCAGTTCCTTTAAAGTTTGCAAAATTTGTCCAACACTCCAATCAATTTCTTCCATCACATCGCCATATAAACCTTGTTTGGATTTACCTTTAAATTTATCAGAAACAAAAAGTGGAACGTGAGCCATAGGATGAGCCAGATACACAAAAAACGGATTTTTCTTATTTTTTCTGATGAAATTGATTGTACGTTCAGTAAATAATGTTGTAAATTTTGACTGATCGGGATTTGTTTCAACAACTTCGTCACCTTCAATTAAGGGTAGGGGAGGATAGTAGTTTTTTCCGGTAGGATGGTTTGGCCACATATCGTTGGAATAGGGAATTCCATAATATTCGTCGAAACCATTATAAGTAGGCAGAAATTGTTTAAGATGTCCCAAATGCCATTTACCATATGCCGCGGTGGCGTAACCTTTCTTTTTTAAGACTTCGGCAATTGTTTCTTCTTCGGCGTTAATTCCCGTTTTTGCGGTATGATCCAACGCTCCGTGAAATCCTACACGGTTTGGATAGCAACCTGTCAACAGCCCAGCCCGTGAAGCGCTGCAAACAGCCTGAGGCGAATAGTAATGTGAAAAGAACATTCCGTTTGCTGCCATTTTATCGAGGTTTGGAGTTGAATACCCTATTGAGCCAGTTAGTGCAATGTCTCCGAACCCAACGTCATCGAGGTAAACTATTATAAAATTGGTTGGTTTTTCGGCATTTGTAAAAATGAAAATCAAATTGAATATTATAAAAAACAGTATTGTTGTTTTATGAGAATGTTGTTTCATATCGGAATATATTTATTACTAAGTTTAAAACTACATTTTTTTCACGATTAATTTTTTTGTAAAGTACATATTATGAAACGAGCCATCCCGATTACTCGGTACACAGATAAATCATTATAAATTGAGTTCTTTCGAATACAATTAAGATAAACGATTTAATGAGGAAAATACCTTAAAGAATTAACAATTATAATGAAATGAAAAAAGGGCGGCAGAACGCCACCCTTGATACGCATAATTTTATAAGATAAAAAATAAGGGTGCTCAATGTTATAAAATGAATTGCAGCCAAACACACGAACCCATTGTTTTTTATCAACAAAAAGCGGTGAATAAGTCCTGAAAAGCGCTGAATATTAGTAAAAAAGGATAAAAGGAGTATTATTCAACCGAAAATTCAATCTTCCATAAACCTCTGAAATCGTTCAACTTATATCCTGTTGCCAAATCTGCCGGGTACAATTGCTGTATTTTTTCAAACGTTGCCGGTTCAATATCAGAATCGGGATAGCCGTGACATTTCAAACAAGCTGGGAGCCCCGTTTTAATTGATTTGTAAAAAACCAGTTTGTTTTGCTGCTGAACAAGTGTATCAGTAACATTCCCTGTTTCGAATATTTTCCACAGATCTTTTTCAATCCTTGTTTGTAAATTGTTTTCAGGGTTGCGGTTTTTATCTGAAACCCTTGAAATTACACAGTTATTTACTTTATTTAAACTGTCAATAATGTTTGAAGCCTCTGAATTACAGAACTCTACAGCATAAAGAGAACCCCCGGTTTGCATTGCCTGACCGACATTGGCCAGCAAAACCGATTGTACATTGCTTGATATTTCATTCCCCATTTTCTGAAACTCTGCATAAGTTGCTTCACTTATGTTTTTTGAATTGCACGAGAATAACAGAACTACGGCACTTACAATTATTAAAGCTTTTGATTTCATTTTATTGTTATTTATAATTGAACTTAAAACATTGAATTATTTCTTATCAAAAATACTCAAATTTCATTCGGTCATCCATTCAAAATAAGGAATTCCTGATTCTTTAAAACTGATAGGCAGTCAAATATAACGGCCATTTATAGCATTTTGGGGAGTCCACCGAATGCGTTTTCTTTTCCTTGAACGGGCAAAATAAGATGAACAGGTTTGATTTCATTATCAATATTTATTTATGATTTGTTTACAGTTTCAGGATCAGAGTTTTCCTGAATATAAACCGGAATTTCAATATAAAAAGTTGAACCTTTTTCAAGTTCAGTTTCGAACCAAATTCGACCCGCAAAATTTTCGACAATGTTTTTTACAATAGCTAATCCTAGCCCCATTCCGCTTGTTTTGGTAGTAAAACTGGGACCGAATAATTTATCCCGCAATTCAACCGGAATTCCATTGCCTGTGTCGGCAATAGCAATAATTGCCAAATCATCTTTCCTGCTGAGTGTAATAATTATTTTTCCCTTTATATCATCCGGAATTGCTTGTATCGCGTTCTTTATTAAATTGATAATTGCTCTTGACAGTTGATCACGATCGGCATTTACCAAAATACTTTCGCACCCTTCGCAATTAAATTTTATGGTTGCCCTGTCGTGTGTTTCGAACAAACCGATTACTTTTTTCATTTGCCCGGCCAGCTCAAAAACCTGGTTGCGGGCATTTGGTATTTGAGCAAAATTCGAGAATTCAGTAGCAATGTTAGACAGAGTATCAATTTGTTCAATTAAAATTGACGTAACCCGTTCAATATATTCGTTGTATTCTTTTCCGCGTCCCCTTGCACGTTGCAAATGCTGTATATTGAGTTTCATTGGGGTCAGTGGGTTTTTGATTTCGTGGGCAATTTGTTTCGCCATTTCGCGCCATGCCGATTCACGTTCGGAGCGGGCCAAAAGATCAGCGCTTACCGCCAGTTCATCCACTTTTTTATTATACTCTTTTACAAGACTTCCAATTTCATCATCCCGCTTATAATTAATGGGAGCATTGTGTTTACCGAGTTGGATTTTTTGCAGGTTCTCTTGTATTACTACTAGCGGACGGGTAATTTGGTTTGAAATGAAAACCGCAATTACGATACTTGCCAATAACAGCAGAACATACAAATTGATAAAAGCCACTATAAAAGTCGAAATTTCCTGGCTGTACTTGTCCTGAGTAATAAAGTAAGGTAGATTAATTGTGCCTAAAATTTGTCCCCTGTTATTGATAATTGGCTTGTAAACGGATAAATACGATAAATCCCCAATTTTTTCGGGTTGAAAATAATTGTCGTATTGATAATTTTGAAAAATCTCGTAATAGGCTAAAGAGTTCATTCGGGTTGAGACCAATCCACGCTGAAAAATTTCAACTCTTGATGAAGCAAGTAAATTCCCATCGACCCCATAAATATTAATGTCGGTGCGGAAAATATTCGAAAGTTTCGATAATTCCTTATAAAGCCAGTCCACCAATTCGGGGTTAATCTCATCTTTTATTTCAAGCCGCATGTCAATTTCTTCTGAAATTGATTTCATTTTTTCATTTAAATCGTTACGGTGTTTGGTTTTGTATTGTTCGATATTGTAAAAAATTGTAGCCAAAGCCACAACCAGCAACGAAACAAATACAATTGAGATAATTGCAACCTGAATTTTGAATTTTAAGTCGAACTTTAATTTGTTGGTAAAAAATTTTCGGGTCCCAATGAATTTCAGTATTAACACAATAAGAAAATAAAACACAAACAAATAGGGGAAAGAAATCAAGTAATCAACAAATGAAAAAATCTTTCTCGATACAATCACATAATTGTTTTCCCGGGTATGATAAATTAAGTGTTCATAGCCTTCCAGTTTTCGTGATGTAAATTCCTGATCTTCGGGACGGTATGAGTCAACATATAAATTGTAGTTGAAATCCCCGAATTTATCTGTTAATTCGCCGCCGTAATACTTCGCGTAACTAAATTTCCGGTAGTTTTCGGAGCGGGTAATCGACTTGTCAATCAGAAGCTCAGGAAAACCAATCCCTTCAAAAAGCAAATCAGAATCCAAATCTATATAAATAGAAACCCCTTCATGGTTATTTGGCATTTGAAAATGGATTTTCCCTGTGTATGAAATGCGACCATTCATGTTATCCATGAAGTAAAAGTTGGTTTCGGAAATCTGAACCCCCATGTCCTGTATCATACCGTCCATGAACGACATGCAAGGAACAGTCTGGCTTTCCGGCTGTATAACCAAACTGTCAATCGCGTTACAAACATAAATTTCGAAAATGTATTTTCTGAAATATCCGCTAAAATAGGCCCGTTCAATATATTCTCTGGGATCTTCGTTTTGGATAAGCAAACTTATGATTGCCGGGTCATTTTGCATTTGCATTTCAATTTTTGTAAGAAATTCTTCCGCAGCAGGATCACGCTCTGCCACAAGAGTTACAGCAAACAATTTCTGACTCGCCTTTTCTTTCAGGTTAACAATGTGATAAAAGATAACCAGGGAATAAACCGAAGCAAGTGAAACAAAAAGAATGAGGAAACTCAAAGTAATTTTCCGCAAATACTTTTTGCTGAAAAGCACAGCCAAAACTGTGGAGATAATGAAAAATAGCAAAACATAATATGAAACATGATGAATAGCAATGTATTGAACTACACCCAGGAATAATACAATTGCTAATAGAACACTGGTCAATTGAAGAAAAGTAAAATCCCGCGCAGCTTCGTCAATAATTTTTATTACAAAATAAATAAGGCCAAACAACAACAGGCCGACCGAAAAAATACCCACAATACTTTGTACAGTTATGCCAATTATTTTGTTGAGTGAAAATGAAATTGTTGAATTGTAAATCAGTATTTCGATAAAGTAATTGACAAGTAAAAACAAACTTGCAGCAAAAAGAAGCAGCAAAACAGCGATTATTTTTCGAGGCAATATTCCGTCTTCCTGCAGGTTGTCGAGGTTTAAACCATCGGTGAAATTATATATCCAAAAAACGAAGAACAGAACCATTAAAAAATAGTCACCCAAAGAAGGTAGCCAAATGTTTACGGCAAAAACTTCGGGACTAAAAAATGGCAGGTGCAACAAAAGCCCGGGTATTTTAAACATAAGGTGTAACCAGAAAACAATAAAAAGTGCAGCGGCCAAACCAAAAAGCCGGAGAAAAAACCCAGCTTCGGTGGTTAGAAACTCCTTTCGGAAATAGAACAACAAAATAATCAAGCCCAAAAAATAAATGATCCCGGGAAAGTAGAGTTGGTTCTGAGTGCATAAAAATTGTCCTGCAGCTTTTATTGAAAACACGTATTCACTATTGTTATTTACTACCGGGAATGCTCCTTTCTGGTCTGAATCGAGCAACAAAAAATCATCCGGCAAATTATAGGTTTTGAAAAAAGAGTTTTTTAAATACTTGTTTTCGTGCTCAAAATTGTACCTGATTAAATTCAACCCAACAATTTCAAAATCCCCTGCAACTTTGTTCGAGGCCAGGTAATAACCATTTGGCAGTTGAAGTAGCCCTTCCCTTTTTTTGAATTCACGGAGGGTTCCATAAAATGAAACCGACCTGTCGGACCAATAAACGAGGGTTCCTAAATGATACACCAAATATCCTGTACCACTTTCATTGATTACAGTTGTGTAGTTATTTAGGGCTTCAAAGAAACTGCCATCGAAATTACTGTTGGTAACAATTTCTGCAATTTTGCCGATTTGTGTGTTTAAATTTTTCTCATGTGTTAAAAGCTGAACCTGGAAATCTTCAATCAAATGAATTTCAGGGTGTTGTTTCAGCAGGTTATTTTCAATAATTGCGGCAGCTGTAAAAAAGCATATCGCGAAAATAAGGTAACTGTATTTATTTAGTTTCAGTAGCATATTTTAATCGTGATGATACGGTTCGCCGTTTAAAATTGTAAAAGCCCGGTAAATTTGCTCAACACACATTAACCGTACCATTTGATGTGAAAATGTAAGTTTTGACAAAGAAATTTTGGATTTTGCAATTTCATATACTTTTTGTGAAAACCCATAAGGCCCGCCAATTATAAAAACCAGCTCTTTCAAGCCGCTTGCCATTTTCTTTTCCAAAAATACGGCAAACTCACGTGAAGTAAAAATTTCCCCATTTTCATCAAATAAATGCAGCTCTTTTCCATGCGTATTTCTTGAATGAATTAGTTCGCCCTCCTGGTTTTTTTGAAGTTCAATACTAAAATTTCTACTTTTTTTGAAGTCAGGAATTACTTCAATTTCGAATTTAATATAGTGGTTCAGGCGTTTTACATATTCATTTATGCCTTCGGTTAAATATTTTGAATCGGTTTTACCAATTACCAATAAAGTAATCTTCATGACAGGTTTTGATTTTTAATTTTATAAATTTACACTAATATTGGGCGTTTAAAAGAGTTTAGCACAATTTTTGAAGTAGAATTACTCACTTTTTGAAATAGTAAAAAATGTCAACAATTAAAAAAATTACGCTTTCCATACTTTTCATTGCTGGGTTTATTATTTACTCAAATCAATTGAAAGCCCAAATCCCCGATGAAATTCTCCAAAGCTTAAAAACAGGAAATGCAAAAACGCTTTCTGAATATTTCAATCAAAATGTTGAAATGGTAGTTCTGGAAAATGATAATGTTTATAGTAAAGCACAAGCCCAACAAATTGTAAATAAGTTTTTTAGTAGTAACCCGCCTGAAAATTTCAGCATAATCCATCAAGGCGGAAAGGAAGGCGCTCAATATGTAATCGGTAATTTAGTAACAAGTAAAGGCACTTTCAGGGTGTATTTTCTGTTGAAAAAAAGTGGTGGAAAAGATTATATTCATCAATTGCGAATTGAAGAACAGTAAACCTGATGATTAATAAAGGCAAGTACATCAACCACTTAATAAAAATTGGGGAAAATATTGCCGAACGGGCAAAAAAGATTTCTCTCCCGTTTTTTGAAGGAGTTCCGTTGTACGATGTTGCATTGTTTTTTTGGAGAAGTATTGTTGATGGGGCAATTGCCACAAGGGCATCGGCAATTGCTTTTTCGTTTTTTATTGCTTTTTTCCCGTTTATCATTTTCCTCTTCACTTTGATTCCCTACATTCCAATCGACAATTTTCAGAATGAACTTCTTATACTTATTCAGGATTTAGTACCACCAACAACTTATGCCACTATTGAAGAAACTGTTGAATACATAATTACACAACCCCGGGGTGATTTACTTTCATTCGGTTTTTTTGCTGCGCTCATTTTTTCAACCAATGGGCTTGCGTCAATGATGAGCGCTTTTGATGCAACTATACACACCATTCATCGCCGATCATGGTTGAGCCAGCGGATTACGGCTATTTATTTATTGATGATCCTTTCGGTTTTGCTCACAATAGTAATTGCTTTACTCACAAGTGGACAATTGGTTATCCAAAAGTTACAGGATAAACAAATTCTAAATGATCAGTTTATTATCTTTTTATTGGTATTCGGGAAGTGGATGATAATTTTGGCATTGTTATTTTTTACTTTTTCGTTTTTATATTTTATGGCGCCTGCAAAACGGATAAAATGGCGTTTCATATCTGCCGGAGGTACATTATCAACTATTTTAAGTGTTTTTGCATTTGTTGGTTTATCGTTCTATATCAATCGTTTCAACCAGTATAATAAATTGTATGGATCAATTGGAACACTATTAATTATATTGTTGTTAATGTACGTAATGTCGATGATCCTTTTAATTGGATTCGAATTGAATGCAAGTATTCATCAGGCGAAAAATGAGTCAGAAGAGTTGAACTGAGCAAATTATCACTTTCCCTGCCTGAAAAGCATTTCTTTTTCCTTTTTTGATAGGCTGTCGTAACCCGATTTGCCAACTTTTTCAAGGATTCGGTTTATTTCCTCTTGTTCGGCATGTTTTATTTTGTTGTATTCGTAGTCGTCGCGCGGTGTTTGTTTGTGCGTAACTTTTAGATTATTTTTAGGTTTGAAAAGATCAGCAACTCCAACTGAAATTTTATTCAAAATTTTTACAAATCCATCTCCCAAATCTTTTCCTCTTCGGAGTTGAAAAATGTAAAACCAACCCCAAAAAGCGCCACCCAAATGTGCAATGTTACCTCCAGGATTACTCGCTGATATTTGTACAACCGAAAGCAAAACATAAAACAATGCAATATATTTTAGTTGAAAAGAGCCAACAAAAGACAGTCGGATTTCCTGATTAGGATCGTAATAAGCGATAGCTACCAAAATAGCAAAAACTGATGCTGATGCGCCCAAAAGTAATCCATTTACCGATTGGAAAACAGGGAGAAGGTTGTATGCCAGCAAATAAAACACAGCCCCTGAAAGTCCACCCAATAAGTAAACACTTATCAGTTTATCATTGTCCAAACGGTAAAGAAATAGTTTACCAAACCAATACAACCCTAAAATATTAAACAATAAATGCAGAAACCCTGTATGCAAAAACATGTATGTGATGGGTGTCCATGGTTTTTTAAGTATATCGGAAGTAAAAGAAGGAAGTGAAAGCCACTCGGCCAAAACATTTGGCTGCCCTGACAAATAAAGAATAACACCAACAATACTCACTGCCAGAAAAACACCAAGGTTGATATAAATTAATCGGGTTAATGCAGAACCTTCTTTAAATGTGCGTTTTATGTCATCAAAAATATCCATCATTCTTAAAATTCCAAATTGCAAAAAACAAAGGTCAAATAAAATCCAATTTCGAAAAGGAATTAAAAATCAAATACATTCTTTCCGTTTCTTGCATAATCTCCATCAATCTCCATCAATCTCATCAATCTCAATCAATCTCAATCAATCTCCTTTTTACCCATTCTCGCATTCCTGTATTGCTACTGACCAAACACAAACTGAATAATATTTGCACCCATTTTTAGTGCTTTTTCGCGTGTTTCAGCGGGGTCGTTATGAACATCGGCATCTTCCCAACCGTCGCCCAAATCGCATTCGTAAGTGTAAAAACAAACCATTCGTTCTTCGATAAACAGACCGAAAGCCTGCGGAGGTTTTTTATCGTGTTCGTGTACTTTTGGTAATCCCTCGTTAAAATCGTATTTCTGGTGAAAAATGGGGTGCGATGGTGGAAGTTCAATCAGTTCTTTTTCTGGAAAAACCTTTTTCATTTCCCTTCTGAAATATTCATCAATACCGTAATTATCATCGACATGCAGAAATCCGCCACCTTCGAGGTAAGTTCTCAGATTTGTTGCCTCATTTTCCGAAAAAATTATGTTTCCGTGGCCGGTAGCATGAATAAAAGGGAAATTAAAAATCTCAGATGTTCCGAGTTCAACCGTCGATGGTTCGGGATGAATGTTGGTTTTCAGATTGCTGTTGCAAAATTTGATAAGGTTGGGTAGCGATGTTGGATTGGCATACCAGTCACCGCCACCGCTGTATTTCAGAAGGGCAATTTTAACGCCCTGGTTTTGCGATGCAGATTCGAAAGTGATAAAAAAAGCAATAAGAAAAATAACAAACCTCATTTTATAAATTTTTCCGAAAAATACAATTCATTGTCGGGAAACCTACTATTCGTTGGCTAAATTAACAATGTTGCAGGCAACAATTCCTGCTGTTTCGGTTCGTAGCCGGGAATCTCCCAGTGAAACAACTGTAAAACCGTTTTCAATGGCAAGTTTAACTTCTTCGGGACTAAAATCTCCTTCGGGACCTATTAAAATTAAAGTATTCTGTCCACCAGCAACAGCATTTTTTAGATGAGTTTTTTGAATATCATCGCAATAAGCGATGTATTTATTTTGAGATTTACTGTTGATCACCAATTCTTTAAAAGCAGTTATTTCATTTAGTTTTGGCAGGTAAGCTTTTAATGATTGTTTCATTGCCGAAACAAGGATTTTTTCCAGGCGTTCGGGATTTACAATCTTTCTTTCTGAATGAGAGGTGAGGAGAGGGGTTATTTCATCGATTCCTATTTCGGTTGCTTTTTCCAGGAACCACTCAAAACGGTCGATGTTTTTGGTTGGTGCAATGGCAATGTGCAGGTGAAAATCTTTTTTGCCAAATTCTTTATTTAAACCAATAATGGAAAGTTTGCATTTTTTGGGAGATGCATCGGATATTTCAGCCTGGTAAAATCCACCTTTTCCATCAATAAGTTGTACCGAATCACCAACAGAAAGCCGCAAAACTTTTACTGCATGTTTCGATTCGGTTTCATCTAAAATAACTTCGGCACCCGAAATATTTGGAACATAAAACAATTGCATATGTACAAATTATGATTCTGGTGCCAAAGTTAAGAAAATTGTTATTCTGATTTTTTAGAGATAAATAAATCCATGATGAACCAGATTAACAGCGAAAAAAGATAAATAAAGAATCCATATAAAGTAGTAATCAATGAAATTTTTAATCCTCCCATTAACAGTGACGGAGATATGTCTCCTGCAACTTCAATGGCATCAAATGCACCGTAAAACCCAATCAATTGAGCGAGTATTCCTGTTACCAGTGCAAAAGTTCCAATCGTTTTTACGTGTTTTAAACGCGATTTGGTATGTGCTGAATCAAACTCTTTTTTAAGAATAACCGGCATTGATTGATAAACAGCCCATGCAACCAGCAAAATTAACTCTGCGGTTAGTATTCCCATAAACAACGGTCCACCCAGGTAAAATAGTTCTTTCATTTTTTCAAATTTTTTATTGTTATACGATTTTCAAATTTAGGACTTAAAAGAGGCAAATTCCAAGGTCGAATCCGGTTCTAATGGTGTTGTTTATCGACTTAGTTTTCGGAATTTGATATTTTTACCGAAATTCGAAAAAGTTCTTACAAAAAGAGCATTTTTGAAATTCTAAAATTTTAATGCATTGAAATCAAAAGTAAGTAATCCATATGTTCACATTGGATTCTGGTTATTCGTATTCATTATTTTAACTGTTGTTTTTGGCAGGTCGTGGGGAAACCGAATTGAGGCATTTTATTTTATAAGTTTGTTATTTCCTGTGGTTATGGGTACTTCGTATTTTTTTAATTATTACCTGGTTCCCAGATATTTACTTTCACAAAAATATGGATGGTTCGCGTTGTATTCTTTCTACACCCTTGTTGTTTCGCTTTATCTTGAAATGCTGGTTTTAATATTTTCTTTTATTTACCTGGCAAATTTTAAACTTACACAAATGGGTCCCAACTCATCCGACACTATACTGTTGGCAGTTGTGTTATACATGGTTGTATTTTTTGGTTCTTCCTACTTAATGGTACAACAACTTTTCGAAAGTCATCGCGAACTGGAGGAGTTAAAAACAGAGAAAAAGAAAATGGAAAAACCTTTTCTTGAACTCATTTCCAACCGGAAATTGGTTCGTATTCCGTACGAAAACATTATTTATATTGAAAGTCTGGCCGATTATATTAAGGTACATACCGTTCGAAAGGAAGAATTTTTAAGTAAAGAAAAAATAGGTGCATTGGAAGAAAGTTTACCCGATTTATTTATTCGTATTCACCGCTCTTTTATTGTGAATCGTGAAAAAGTTACCGGATTCAATAATAACGAAGTAGAAATTGGGGCAATGGTTTTACCCATCGGAAGAAGCTACAAGCAGCAGGGACTTAAGAAACTTAAAACCGAATAACCCATAATCCAATATCTATTTAAACATTGCCGGAATCAGCTGAAATGCTTTTTTCCCGCTACGGGCCTCCACTTTTTTCCATGATTCAACATTAAAATCGATGGCCACAGTTGAACAGGTTGGCATATCGTCATAAAATCTTTCAAGCAGGTTATTCACAAAATATTGAAAAGAGGGATTATGTCCGAAGAAAAAAGCTGTTTTAGCTCCCTCCGGAAGTTCTTTTATCAATCCTAAAAAACCGGCAGTGGTCAATCCATGATAAATATTTTCAATTTCAACTATCTCATTTTTGTTGAAATTAAGACTTTCAGCAAAAATATTGGCGGTTTGGATGGCCCGGTTTGCAGGACTCGAAATCATTGCATCGGGCAAAATCCCCATTTTTTTAAGTTCCCTGCCAATTTTTCCGGCATCATTAACACCGCGATCGGTGAGGTCGCGTGTAAAATCGTCGTCGTACCCGTAAGGAACGGCTTTCGCATGTCTGACTATTATTACTCTTTTCATCTTTTCTGATTATGAATTTCTAAACCAAACAAATTTACCTTAATTTGTGGTTTCAGGCATAACTTGTATATCACTTTTTATGAAGCGAATCGGACTTTTATCAGATACACACGGATTTATTCATCCCAGACTTTTTACTTTTTTCGAAAAGGTCGATGAAATATGGCATGCCGGTGATATTGGAAATATTGAAACAGCAGATAGTCTTGCAGCATTCAAACCCTTTAAAGCGGTTTACGGTAATATCGATGGAAGCGATGTTCGTACTGTACATCCTTTACATCAGCGTTTTAATTGTGAAGATATTGATGTCTGGATTACCCATATCGGCGGCTACCCCGGACATTACGAAAGGTCTGTAAAACAGGAAATTATTGCCAATCCACCCGGCCTTTTTATATGCGGACATTCACACATTTTAAAAGTGATTTTTGATAAAAAATTCAATTTTCTTTTCATGAATCCCGGAGCTGCGGGCAATAAAGGATTTCATGTTGTTTGCACCGCATTACGGTTTGTTATCGACGGGAAGGATATTCGCGATTTGGAAATCTGGGAAATGAAAAGGAAAGAAATTGTTTTATAGTTCAAACATCTCGTTCCAAAGCTTTTTTAACTCGTTTTGATACTGTTTTACATTGTAAATTGAGCATATTACAAAAAAAGAAACGTGTTCCACATCAGCAGAACACGTCCTTTTTAATATCTCTGTATTTAGTACTTTAAATAATTTCTTTAGCCAAGAGAAAGAGTCAGAAGCCATTATGCTCACTGCTCTTTGCTCGTTGCTCTTCGCTATTCCTTCTTAAACACTACTTTTCCGTTATAAACAGCGTCACCTATTCCGTTATCGCTAATATTCATATAAAAAGTATCGGTTTTTTTATCAACCGAAATTACAACTTCATTTGCTTTTGAATGTCGGGCAACATTGGTAAGTATCTCCTGAAGTATCCTGAAAATGGTGGTTGTTTCGTTCTTGTCGAATGATACATCCAAATTACCGGAATAATATAGGCATTTTATTTTTGTCATCATTCTGAACTGGTTAATTTGCCATTCCATAGCAGGAAAAAGACCCAGGTGATCCAAAATGCCGGGCCTAAGTTCAGTTGCAATTTTCTTAACAGAATCGATAAGAGACTCCACCATTCCGATCATTACAGGCAATTCGTTTTTAACCAACTCAACAGTCAATTCCGAATTGCTCATTAAATTGTCGATATCATACTTTAATGCTGTGAGCATATGCCCAAGTTCATCGTGAATTTCACGTGCAATATTTTTTCTTTCATTTTCGGTTAATTCGTTCATATGCTGGGTTAAAGCCCTTAATTTATCCTGCGAGTTTACCAAAAAACTTTCCACCTTTTTCCTTTCGGTAATATCGTTGTTGCTGCAACGCATTCCCAACCATTTACCCTCTTTACTGAAAATTGAATTACAGCTATGCGCAAGCCATTTTACTTCTTTACTTCGGGTAATAATTCTGAAATCGAAGGAAATAAATGGCAAATTACCTGAGGTTCCTTCATAAAATTTTTGTTCAACAAAATCACGATCTTCAGGATGGGCTATTTTAAAAAACAAATGTGGGTCATTCATGAATTCTTCAACCGTATATCCTGTAATTCTTAAACATGAAGGTGAAACATAAACAAATTGGCCATTTGGATCGATCCACGATTCCCACGCAAAAGTATAATTGGCTATTGTCCGGTATTTTTCTTCGGCCATTTTTAAGTTTTGCTCTTGTTGTTTCCGAATATTTATTTCTTTTTTTAATAAATCGTTGGTAGTTTGCAGTTCACTGGTTCTTTCTTTTACCAGCGCTTCCAATTCGCTATGTGATTTACTTAGAGCTTTCTCCGCTAACTGATGCGCTTCCCGCAATCTGATTGTAGTGATTCCATAAGCCAAATCTTTGGCTAATTCGGTTAATAAATTAATCTTAGCATCCAAAAATGATTCGGGTTCTCGTGAATAAATTGAAAATGCTCCAAATGTTTTATCGCCTGATTTTAAGGGAAAAACGATGGATGAGGCATAACCCCGTTTTAAAGCTTGTTCGCGCCAGGGCTCGAAGTCAGGATCCGTGAGAATATTGTTGCATATACTCATCTTGCCTGTACGGATAGCTTTACCCGTAGGTCCACGCCCAATTTCCGAATCATTCCAACTTAGTTTTATTGTTTCAATATAATCATCGTTAAAGCCTGCGCTCGCAATTGGGCGAATAGTTTTTTCTTCATCATCCTCTGCGTACCCGATCCATACCATAGCAAAGTCTGTATCTTCCACCACTATTTTGCAAACTTGTTTCAAATAATCGGCTTCATTCAACGCCTTTGACATAGCTTGACTACTTTTGCTCAGCGCAGCCATAGTCCTATTAAGTTTATGGAGAGCTTTTTCTTTTTCTTTTCGCTCGGTGATATCCTGAATAGTACCAATCAATCCAATCGGGTTCATTTGATTATCGAATTCGAATTTTCCAAGCCCATGTACCCATCGTTCAGCTCCGTCAATGACACGGATAATTTTATATTCGTGATCAAAAACTTTCGAACTGTTTTCTTTTTTCAGAAGGTCTCTTATAAGTTCTTCCCTGAAATCGGGATGAACCGACCGTATCCATGCATCCAGTGTATTCGGGTATGATTCATCAATTCCGAAAATTTCATATAGCGCAGGTGTTGCCGTCCATGTTTTTTGAATCAGATCACTGGAATAACTCCCAATAGATGCTGCTGCCTGCGATTCACGAAATAACCTCTCATTTTCCTTTAACGCTTCTTCTGATCTCTTTAACTCAGTAATATCATGTGTCATGCCAACGGAACGAATAATTTTTCCGGAGGCATCTCTTTCGTGTTCACATTTCTCGAGAACATACCGAAGTTCACCTGTATGTTTACGGAAAATGCGATGAATAATTTCGTAATTGTTTTTGCCTTCCAGTATCGAATTAGTATATGCAGTATTAACGGCATTGCGGTCATCAGGATGAACCGATTCCAAAAAACATTCGTATGTGCCTGTAAATTCAGACGGTAGCACACCGAAAATATGATGCATCTCGTCACTCCAGGTTAAAATATTATTATTGAGATCAAGTGACCAGGATCCTAATTGAGCAATTTCCTGTGCTTTATTTAAAAGATGCTCTTTTTCCTTAAGCTCTTCTTCAATTCTTTTTTGCTGTGTTATTGCCCTTGACAACTTAATATTACTATAGCTTAGTTGTGAAATTGTACGGGCGAGATTTAGAAAAAATGATTTTGCATTTTCAATCTTTTCCCGGCTTAGGTGTGGCACCTTTTTAAGTGCATCCAGGTATTCATTTTCAGCATAATTATATTTGCCGGCTTGTTTGCGAAAAAGTTCTATGTCAATTGGCTCGTTTTCAAAGAAAAACTGACCCATAAACAGATTTCCTTTTTGCTCTCCCCCAATAATTAAAGGAGTAGCGATATCCCACATGTTGTTTTTACATTTGTACATCCTGAATTCACCATCAGCAATTCCTTTTGTGAGGTAAGTATCACTTTCAAAACAATTTCTGCATGATTTTGGGTATGCCCGGTGAAACTTTGTACATATTTCCTGCCAGCCAACCCCCACAAGCACCTGACCTTTTTTATCCAAAATTGCAACCGGTATTTGTACAAGGTCATAAAAATTAACCAGGAGCTGTTGTATAGAAGGCACATCAATAATATCGTTCAGTTCAAGATCGGATATACTCCCTTCGGGCGACAAAATATTTTGAAGTTTCAATCTTACTCTTTCTTCACTTTTTTTCAGTGCTTCCTCTACAGCTTTTCGGTCGCTAATATCGTGCAACATGCTCAGAATGCATTGCCTTTTGTTAATTTCAACTTTCGAGGAATTAAATTCAACAGGGATTAAATTTCCATCTTTTGTGATTATTTCAGTTTCTTTTCGAAGTACATTTTGTGAAACTATTAATTCTATGTTTGATGCTATTTCATTTTTATGCCCGGGAGGAAGTAACGCTCCGGTTTTCAGGTTTAGGATTTCTTCGCGCGTGTAACCTGTCAGTGTTTCCGCCAATATATTACAATCAATATAACTTCCTGATTCCAAATCAAGTAAAAATATTGCATCGTTGCCCTGTTCAAAGAGTGAACGATACCGTTTCTCACTTTCAATGAGTAATTCATTCGCTTTCCTTTGTTCTGTAATATCGTTAATAATGGCATATAACAAAATTGATTCTCCAAGTTGAATGGGACCCAGTTGAATTTGCACATCACGCAATTCACCTTTAGCCAAACGATGTTTTAAGATTAAATGATTATTTTTCTCAGTTTTAGTTTTTTGAAAATTGATACTAATTTCTGCTTTTGAAAGTGGGCTAATATCGGAGAATGATTTGTTACACAATTCAGAATGTGACCAGCCATAATATCGACAGGCGGCTGGATTTGCTTCTTTAATTTCTGTCGTATCCGGATCTATAAGGAGAATTACTGCGTTATTGTTGATGAAAAACGACCTGTACTGATTTTCTTTCTGACTCAATATTGCCTGAGATTTTTTCAATTCGGTAATGTCACGGTTTACACTAACAGATCCGATTACCTTTCCGTTATTATCCTTTAATAATTTTACGGATGCCTGAATATTTACCGATGTTTTATCTTTTCGTTTTTGAATTACCTCACCTTGCCAGATTCCATTGGCCAGTAATAAACTTAATGATTCATCTCTTGAATTATCGTGTGAATATTCAGTTGGAAGGATTTCGGAAACTAATTTGCCAATCGTTTCTTCTGATTTCCAACCATATATTTTTTCGGCTGACTTGTTCCAACTTTTTATCCTGAAATTTACATCCGTTGAAATGATTGCATCCGATACATTTTCAATAAGTCCGGCATGATAAATTAAGTCAGCTTCGTTCCGCTTGCGGTCGGTAATATCACGCAGAAATGACACAAACTTTCCTTCTTCCGGTCGATATTGAGTGCTTATTTCGACAAAAAAGATACTTCCATCTTTTCTACGGTGACTTGTTTCGAAACTTTCTTTGCCTGCCTGAATAACTTTTTTGATATGGTTGGCTACATCTGTATCGGTTTCAAAGGCTTCCAATTCTGAAACTTTCATCGATAATAATTCCTGCTGACTATAACCACTCATACGGCAATAGGTTTCATTAACTTCCAGAATTTTACCCTGTATGTCAACCTGCCAGAAACCATCCATAGCAGTCTGTAAAATAATACTACGGTTAAGTTCTTCACTCTTTCTTAACGCTTTCTCGGCCAGAATTCGCTTGGAAATATCAAAGACATTTATAATGCAATGCTCTTCGTTTTTGCTGATAATACCTTTAATAAAAACATATACAGGCAGTTTGTCATCAAGATTTAAGGTCACCTCACAAGATTGTTTGGTTTTTCGGCTAAATATTTTTTGAAGAAAATGATCAAAAACTGTTTTCGTATCGGCAGAAACAAACAAAGTAAAAATGCTGTTAATTAAAAACGTTCGTTGTTTGCCGAGCATATTGGCACCACGAAGGTTTAATTCAACTATCATCCCTTCATTGGAAAGTGTAAAGAAACCGGAAGGGGCAAAATCGTATAATTCAGTATATTTTTGTGAAGCAATTTCAGCCTCCTCTTTTGATTTTTCAAGTTCTTCATTTTGCAATTCCAACTCAATCTGTTGCACCTGAAGCTCATGCACAAGTCTTAGTGTTTCAGCGTCAGTGAGGTGTGATCCGGTTTCCAACTGTTTATTATTTACCAACTTTTCTGCCCGCGAACGAAGGATTGATAAAGACGGTTCAATTTTATTCTGTTTTTTCATGAAGTCAAAGTTGAAGTTTAAAATTATTTGATTGCATTTAAAGAATGCATTACTGCTGATAACAAAATGTACAAAGTTCTAATATTTAGCAATGAAATAGAACGGATTTTCATTTTCCTTTTTTAGGGGAATACGCAACTCAGTTATTTTTCGATTTGAATCCACTTTCCCTCTTTCCCGGATTTTCGGCTTTTTCTTTTTAATCCGAAATATCTTCTGTATAAAAACCACTAATTACCAACAATCCTTCATGTTGCAACACTTCGAAATAAACTGGCAAATAGCTCAAAATATAATTTTGTGAATATAGGAAAGAATAATATCTAAATTTCCAAACCAATCAAATCTACCTTAATTTATGGTTTCAGGAAAATTTGTACCAAACTATTTTATGAAACTTTTCGAACTTTTATTGTACACCCACGAATTTATTCATCATCGACTTTTGGCATTTTTCGGGAAGGTGGACGAAATCTTGCATGTCGAAGATACTGGAAATTTTGAATCAACTGATTATCTGGCTGCATTTACACCTTTAAAAGCGGTGTTTGGAAATATCGACGGGAAGGATATTCGCGATCTGGAAATCTGGGAAATGAAAAGGAAAGAAATTGTTTTATAGCTCGTACATTTCGTTCCAAAGTCGGTTGAACTCGCTTTGATACTGTTTTACAATGTCGTAATTTGAGGTAGCCAGCATGTTTTCCTGGTTGTGTTTTGTAGCAGTATAAGTCCAGTTAAAACTTCCGGTAATGGCAATGCGGTTATCGATTATTCCGAATTTATTGTGCATGTGGTAATGCGAATGGTCTATTTTTATTTCAATACCATTTTGCTCAAGATGAAAAATTTCAGAACCTAAATCGTTGATTTTAACATCGTCGGTAATGATTCGAACCTTAACATTTTGTTGGTGACAAGCAAGAATTTCCTTCGAAAGTTCCAGATCGGATATGGTAAAAACGCACAAATCTACTGTTGAATCTGCTTCCTGGAGTAGATTTAAAATTGTCGCTTTTATTTCGGTTCCCGGGCTGAAATAAACATTGTTAAACCTGAAACTGTAATTGTCGATGATTCGAAAACAAGCTTGCAGCCAGCCAATAAGCTGTTCCTGACTTTTAAATTGTTCCAGACTTTTGGCTTTTTCAAAAAGCTGGTCAAGGAGTTCGCCACGCTCGGCACGGTCAAGTTTAGTGATTTGTTGTTTTATTTCGGGGCTAACATTCAGAAAATGAATATTTTCGAAATTCTGTACAAAATAGTTTATAATACTGTGCATCACTTTCCTTTTTTAAATCTGTATGCTACCCAGTTATTTTTTGTTTTAAATCCATTGTCTTTTAGCCCGGTTTTTTCAGCCTTAGTTTTAATATCCTGCATATCTTCCGTATAAAAACCACTCATCACAAGTAAACCTCCGGGTTGCAGAACTTCGTTATAAACCGGCATGTCGTTAATCAGTACATTTTTGTGAATATTGGCAAGTATGATGTCGAACTTTTCATTCCCGAGCAAACCGGCATCTCCCTGTTTTACTGTCATATTTTTGATGTTATTCAGGATTGCATTTTCATTTGCGCCATTAAACGACCACTCATCTATATCGATAGCAGTTACTTTTCCGGCACCTTTCATCGAGGCAAGAATTCCCAGTATTCCGGTGCCGCAACCCATGTCGAGCACATTCTTATTTGTCATTTCGGTTTCCAGAATCGTTTCCACCATCATTGAAGTGGTTTCGTGGTTTCCGGTTCCGAACGCCATATTAGGTTCAATAATTATTTCGTATCTGGCTTTTGGAAAATCGGTGTGAAAAGGAGCCCTGATTACACATTCATCGTTAATTATCAGCGGTTTAAAGTAGTTCTTTTCCCAAACTTCATTCCAGTTTTGACTTTTAATAACTTCACAGTTTACTTCAAAAGTAAATTTCTCATCAAATGATTTGATTACTTCGAAAAGTTCCTCTTCGTTATAAATAGAAACCGGAATAAAAGCTTCGACTCCGGTTTCTGTTTCGAGAAAACTTTCAAACCCGATTTCGCCCAGTTGTGCCGAAAGAACATCGCGTAACCATTCTTCGGGCGGATTAATGTCTATTGTAATTTTGTTGTAGTCCATGTTTGAATATTTTAGGATTAAAATTTAAAAAGCCATTCGCTATTTAACGAATGGCTTCCAAATATACTTTTTTTCGAAACCGGAGATTAATATCCGGTTCTTTTTTTTAGAATCCGTTGATGATGTGAATAAAATCTTCTGCTTTCAGCGAAGCACCACCGATTAATCCACCGTCAACATCTTTATTGGCAAACAGTTCTTTTGCATTTTTTGCATTACAACTGCCACCGTATAAAATTGAAGTTCCTTCGGCAATTTCAGCACCAAATTTTGCAGAAATGACAGCACGAATGTTGGCGTGCATATCCTGTGCCTGATCTGAACTTGCAGTAACACCGGTTCCGATTGCCCAAATGGGTTCATAGGCGATTACTATTTTTTTGAAATCTTCAGCAGAAAGTGTAAAAACAGTTTCAGCAAGTTGCTGGTTTACATATTGATTATGAGTTTCAGCCTGGCGAATTGCCAAAGCTTCGCCGCAGCAAAAGATAGGTGTTAATCCGCTTTTCAGAGCCAGAGCTACTTTTTTATTTAAAATTTCGCTGGTTTCGCCATAATATTCACGGCGTTCAGAGTGACCAAGAATTACATAATTGGCTCCAGTCGATTTTACCATTTCGGCTGAAACTTCGCCTGTAAAAGCGCCTTTTGCTTCGGCGGCACAGTTTTGCGCGGCAACACCAATTCGTGCGGTATCCACAGTTTCAACTACTTTTGTGATGTGTGTAAATGGAGTTCCCAAAACTACTGTAACATCTTTGGCGCCTTCTTTGGCAACAATTGTGTCAACGGCTTTTGCCAGTTCAATACCTTCCTGTAAAGTGGTATTGCATTTCCAGTTTCCTGCAACTATTTTTTGTCTCATATTCCTGAATTATAGTTTATTAGATTTTTTTATAATTGTCGCAAATTTAACGGATCGAACGGTAACAAACAGAATCGGGTTTAATTAAACAAAACAATTAACTATTTATTCACCCAAACGATTAGTGCGATTTATTATTTACAATTTACTTATTTACCATTTACTATTTCTTCTTCCATTCATGCATTCACGCATTGTAGCATTCACGCATTCTTTACCTCAATCTCCGAATTTCTTATTCTTCCATTCACGCATTCCTGCATTATAGCATTCACGCATTATTTCATGTACTCCTCCTTAAACTCTTCAGGTGTTGGAATATCGTTGTAATGCCACTTTCCAACCACAGTTCCGTCTTTAATAACTATTAATCCCGGGTTTGAGCGGATGATGGTTTTCAAGGTAATCTCATCGCAGTTAAAAAATTCATAAGGTGCACCGGTTTCTTCCCTGAAAGCGTCGGACAGGTCTGATAGTGAGGAAGTCATGCAAATAAATGACAATCCGTTTTCTGCCGCCCAAACTGCCAGATTATTGATTTTTTCCTGTGGTTTTCTACTCGATTTTTCGAGGTTGTGTGCAACAAGAATAAAAACATAATTTTTATCATAGAGAAAAAAGTCCTTAACATCTTCTCCTTCACGTGATTGAATAGTGAAATCGTGAATTGGTGGTTTATAACCTTCTTGCACAATTTTCGATTCCATGTTTTCGTACACCCAGTTTACCGTGTCCTGCCAGGGATAATTTTGTTCAGTAAATTTTTGTACTTCGCCTGTGGTTTTATTCTTGTAGTAAAAAATGTTTTCGTAAATCTCTTTTTGGGCACCTTCGGGAATTTTCATGGCTTCCGGAATATTGGTGCCTTTTTTATATGGTCTGAAATCGAAAATTGGTTCGTGGTTGTAACTGTAAAAAACCATTGCAAAATTGGTAACAATTGAAATGGTGCCCAAAGCAGAGGCAACTTTTTTACCCAAAATGCAGGTCATATCTTTTTGATATTTAATTACAACAATGGCAAATGCCATTAAAACTATGTTTTTATAAAATGTTTGCCAGTTCGAAATTACCAACGCATCGCCAAAACAGCCACAATCAGTAACCGGATTTTTTATGGCTATCCATAAAGTGAGCGGTAAAAAGAATGCCATAAAAATGAAAGCAAGCCACGACGAAAACCTGATAAAAAGGTTGAAAAGTAAACCTATACCGATGGCAAATTCAGCAAAAGCAAGCAGAATTCCAAGTGGGAATGCTGCCCATATCATCCATTCCATGCCCATTGCATTAAAATAGTCGGTGAATTTATAGGTAGATCCCCATGGATCGATTCCTTTTACAAATCCCGAAAAAATAAAGGTGATTCCAAGTAAAATGCGTGCAAGGTTTTTGATAACTTTCATTTTATGGATTTTGTATTTCTTCAAACTCAATTTTAATCATCGCAAAAACGGCATAATTTATCATGTCGAGATAATTGGCATCAATTCCTTCAGAAACAGTTGTTTTACCCTTGTTGTCCTCAATTTGTTTGGTGCGTTTTAGTTTCATCAGAATTAAATCGGTGTACGAGCTGATACGCATATTTCGCCAGGCTTCACCATAATCGTGGTTTTTAGCCTGCATCAGCATTTTTGCCTGTTTGAAATATCTGTCATACAAAGTCAGGGTTTCTTCGGGATCCAGTTCAGCATCCGACGGGCCAAATTCAAGCTGAATTAAACCCATAATGGCATAATTAATAATACCAATAAATTCAGGTCTTATTCCTTCGTCAACTTTGGTTACTCCTTTTTCTTCTATGCTTCTGATTCGCTGTGCTTTAATATAAATCTGGTCGGTGATTGACACCGGTCGAAGTATGCGCCAGGCAGTACCATAATCGGTCATTTTTCGTGAAAAAATGTCGCGACAAATGGATATTACCATGTCGTATTGCTGATTTGTTTTTTCCATTTCAATTTTTAAATGAGGCATAAAAGTATTAAAAAATGAGAAATTTGAACCGTTTTGTTTTACATTTGTGTTCATTCAATTGTTTAACTAATAAAGCAGCGGGCACATGTTGATTAGCCAGTCGACGGGCAAATTTCTAAAACGGAAAAATAAAATTACCATTGGAAGTACAGAGGTAGATTTAACAATTCCTATTGTGATGGGAGTTGTGAATGTTTCTCCCGATTCGTTTTACGATGGGGGAAAATTGAAGGACGAAAAAGTACTGCTTGCCACAGTGGAAGAAAAGATTGAAAATGGAGTTTCAATACTCGATATAGGTGGGGTATCTACAAAGCCGGGTTCTCAAATGGTATCAACAAAAACTGAACTGGAACGATTGCTGCCGGCTGTACATGCCATTCGAAAAAATTTTCCCGACATTCCAATTTCAATCGATACCTTTCGTTCTTGGGTGGCAGTCAGGATTATCGACGAAATTGGTCCGATAATGGTGAACGACATTTCGGGTGGTTCGCTCGATACAAAAATGTTTGAAACAATTGGTAAACTGAAAGTTCCGTATGTTTTGTCACACATTCAGGGAACGCCCGGAACGATGCAGGACAATCCGCAATACGAAGATATTATTAAGGAGATTTCGAACTATTTTGCCGATAGGGTTAAACGGTTAATCAAATTTGGGGTAGAAGATATTATTATTGATCCCGGTTTTGGATTCGGGAAAAATTTAGACCATAACTTCGAACTACTCAACCGTTTGGATTCGTTTAAGGTTTTTCAATTGCCGGTTATGGTTGGATTAAGCCGGAAATCGATGATTTGGAAAGCACTTGAAATAACACCCGAAACTGCACTAAACGGAACTACCGTTGCAAATACGCTGGCTTTAATGGGAGGAGCTGATATTCTGAGGGTTCACGATGTAAAGGAAGCTGTGGAAGTGATTAAGATTTTTTGTGAAATTAAGGCAACAATAAAAAAATGATAGCATTTATAACTGTCCGGTTTCTCGATTTTATCGATATTTTGCTTGTAACATTGCTGCTTTATCAACTTTACCGGTTGTTAAAAGGAACAGTTGCATTCAATATTATCGTCGGATTGTTTTCGTTGTATCTTTTATGGTTGATTGTAAAATTGCTGAACATGGAACTGATTGGCTCGATTATGGGCCAGTTTATTGGTGTTGGTGTTTTGGCTTTAATTATTGTTTTTCACCCCGAAATCAGAAAATTCCTTGTTTTTGTGGGCACTCACTACAATGTTAACCGGGTTTTTGCACTCGATAAACTGATGGGAACATCAAAAAAAAGAACCATTAACCAGGAACAAATCGATATTCTCGTAGATGCCTGTATTTCGATGTCGAAATCGCACACCGGTGCTTTAATCGTGATAACCAATACTTTGGAATTAAACGATCAGGTAAATTCAGGAGAAAGACTCAATGCAAAAATTTCATCGTCGCTGATTCGAACCATTTTTTTTAAAAACTCGCCATTACATGACGGAGCAGTTATCATTCGCGGAAATCGTATTGCGGCAGCAGGTTGTATTTTACCGTTAACACAAAAAGAAATCGATAAAAGTATGGGTTTGCGCCACCGGGCTGCCATTGGTATTACTGAAAACAGCGATGCGGTTTGTATCATTGTTTCTGAAGAGAAAGGCACCATTTCGTTTGCAAAAGACGGCGAAATAACCAGACGACTTACCAAAGAGAAACTAATAACTCTGCTCGAAGAAAATATTCAGTCAGTTGAATAGAAGAACAGCTCAGAAAATAAACAGCAGAAATTTTAAAGTATGAATGCTGAACTGAAACCGCTTTGGAATAAGTTTTTTAGTTTTAACTGGAAATTCGGTCTTTTTTTGATTCTAGTTGTTTGCATTCCCCGGTTTTTTATGGTTCTGAATGCCAATGTAACAGGAAGTTACAATTCCATCGCTTTAATAATGATTATTTCTGCACTTGCTCCATTTGTATTCCTGACAAAATACGGATTAAAGCAGATTGGAATTACAAAACCGCAAAGTTATATCTGGTTAATCGGTGCATTTTTTACAGGAATTTTTTTTAGTATCGTTTTGTACGGCATCGGAGATTTGCTTTATGGTGATACTTACAGCAACTGGTATAAATACATTGGCAAATCGTATAACATTCCGGCAGAAATAAGTTTACAAGATAGAAAAATCTATTTTTTTATTTTTGCTATTACCGGAATGATTTTCAGTCCGATAGGTGAGGAGCTGTTTTTCAGGGGTATTGTTCATTCAAGCTTTGCAAAATCAGTTGGCGAGCGAAAAGCTTCTGTCATCGACAGCACAGCATTTGCAGTTACACACATCTCTCATTTTGGACTGGTATTTTTAATGAGCAAGTGGAAATTCCTGACAGTTCCGGCATTGATATGGGTTTTGATGATGTTTTTGGTAAGTATGCTTTTTATTTATTTCAGGAGAAAAACGGATTCCATTTTAGGTGCAATAATTTGTCACGCCGGATTTAATCTGGGAATGACTTATTCTATATTTTATTTATTGTGAATGTAATTAGTTCAAAACGAAAATATTTGAAAGGTATTTATTGGCAATTAATTACGATTAAAAATCTGTTATGAATCAAATCTGTAAATTGTTTGGTATTGAATATCCTGTAATTCAGGGTGGAATGGTTTGGTGTTCGGGTTGGAAACTGGCTTCGGCAGTGAGCAATGCAGGCGGATTGGGTTTGATTGGCGCAGGTTCGATGCATCCTGAAGTTTTGGAAGAACACATCATCAAAACCCGGAAAGCAACTCAAAAGCCATTTGGAGTTAACGTTCCATTGATGTATCCCGAACTGGATAAAATAATGAAGATTATTGAAGAACAACAAGTTCCAATAGTTTTTACATCAGCCGGAAGTCCAAAATTATGGACAGCGTGGTTAAAAGACAGGGGGATAAAAGTTGTACATGTGGTTTCCAGTTCGTTGTTTGCCGAAAAGAGCGAAGCTGCAGGAGTTGATGCAATTGTGGCCGAAGGATTTGAAGCCGGTGGTCATAACGGAAGGGAGGAAACCACCACTTTAACGCTGATTCCTTCGGTGCGAAAAGTTACAAATTTGCCTTTATTGGCTGCAGGTGGAATTTCTTCGGGAAAATCGATGCTGGCAGCCATGGTTTTGGGTGCTGACGGGGTACAGATCGGTTCACGTTTTGCTATTTCAGAGGAGTCTTCAGCTCACCCCGATTTTAAAAAGCGGGTAACCGAAATAGGAGAGGGGGGAACTAAACTCGCTTTAAAAAAATTGGCACCTGTACGATTGGTAAAAAATCAATTTTTTGAGCAGGTAAACAATGCCGAACAAAGAGGTGCAACCGTTGATGAACTGCGTGAATTACTTGGAAAAGGAAGATCCAAAAAAGGAATGTTTGAAGGCGATTTGGAAGATGGAGAACTGGAAATCGGACAGGTTTCAGCACACATAAATCATGTACTTTCGGTTGGGCAGATTATGGAAAACTTAATCTCGGAATATCATACTGCAAAAGAAGAAATTACAGCAGGGGGAAAGTATATTTTCTAATTGTGAAGTTGTTTTTCGTAGTCTTTGCCTTTGCCTCTGTCTTATTCTTTGCCTCTGTCTTCACCTTTGCCTTCGCCTTTCCAGATTAAATATTATCCACCGGTAAAACCTTTTTTGATTGTTCGTCGAGATTAAAATATTGAAATGCCAGAAACGTATAAGGAACAATATAAAATACCGAAGAAACTACCGTTGATATTCCAATTATTACCCAATACCAGTCAGGATATTCAACCGGTGACTGATTTTGGCCGAAAATGTTAATCGATAAACCAGTTATCAGGGTTGGTATCGACATAATTAAACTGATGACCCAAATAATGACTATTCCTACGATATTGACTAACAGCGTATTCCACCATTGCGAGTTAACCAGGGATGCCGAACGGATTATTGAGTTACCCAATCCTTTTCTTTCGAAAATAAGAATGATAAAAACAATTGAAAGTGTATTTGCAAAAAAGATTCCGGGAATTATGCACAAAATTAGTCCAAACATAACAACGATAAAATAAACAATACTTGCACCAATCGCCAAAAGACCATTTGCAAATAAATTTGGGGTAACATCCGATAAATCGAAATTGCCTTTGCCTTTTTTTACATAAACTTCGATATACGAATAGTAGGTGGCAATCATCAGCGACTGAACAAAAAGTCCGAAAAGTGCAAAAAGAAAAACATTCAAATATACAGGGCCGATATTTTCAAGAAGCGCTTCAGAATTGGTAAAATCGATTTTGCTAATCACATTTTTCTGAATATAAACCTGCACAAAACCATAAAGTATCATAAATGGCAATACATAAACTGCTACCAGTTTTGAAATTGGTTTAATTTCCTGCCTGATAAATGTGAAAGAGTCAGTAAAAATGTCGCCGATTTCTCTTTTTTTTCTGAATTGAATTTCTTTTACAACCATTGATGTGTTTGGTAAGTTACCCTTTAAAATGTTCTTTTTTCAATCTGATAATTGTTTCGTTCGCTTGCACTACGAGAAATCAATTCACCCATAAATCCCCCCATAAAAAACTGTGCTCCAATAATCATCGATGTAAGAGCGATATAGAAATAGGGGCTGTTGGTTATTAATTTCCCAACCACCCCATGTTGTAACTCCATAATTTTTTGAATTCCAAGCCAGATTGATGCTGCAACCCCAATGAAAAACATTATAATTCCAAGTATTCCAAAAAAGTGCATTGGCCGTTTTACAAAACGCGAAATAAATGTAACCGACAACAAATCGAGCGGACCGCGAATAAACCTCTCCATGCCAAATTTTGTAATTCCGTATTTGCGTTCACTATGTTTTACTACTTTTTCGCCAATGTTTTTGTATCCTGCCCATTTTGCCAAAACCGGAATGTACCGGTGCATTTCGCCATACACTTCGATACTTTTAATTACATTTTTACGGTATGCTTTTAACCCGCAGTTCATGTCGTGAAGTTTAATCCCGGTTATCCGGCGAACGGTGAAGTTGTAAATTTTGCTCGGTATATTTTTCGAAAAAACCGGGTCGTAACGTTTTTTCTTCCACCCCGAAACCAGGTCGTAACCTTCCTCGGTAATCATTTTATACAAACCGGGTATTTCATCGGGGCTATCCTGTAAATCAGCGTCCATGGTAATTATTACATCGCCCTGTGCCACATCAAACCCACAGAATAAAGCTGCGGATTTTCCGTAATTCCTTCTGAATTTAATTCCTTTAATATGTGGATTTTCCGCTTTCAGTTCTTCAACTACCTGCCAGGAGTTGTCTTTACTTCCATCGTCGATCATAATAATTTCATAAGAGAACTTATTCTCGTTCATTATTTTCTGAATCCAAACCGACAGTTCTGGAAGTGACTCTTCCTCATTATAAAGGGGAATTACAACGGAAATATCCATATAAATAGTTGAAAATTATGCTGGAACCTCGTCTGATGGGTTTTTCTTAACAAATATCCCTGTTATTAACGATACAATCAATCCGATTAAAGGACCTCCAACAATTGACATTACAAACATCATTAGGGGTGTCTGGAATTTTGCTGCCATATTAACTGCCATTTCCAACTGTTCTTCCGGCACTCTTCCCTGCTGAATAATTTGTTCTTCAGTAAAAATTCTCATTTGTTCCTGTAACGACGGGTCGATGACAGAAAAAAGCAAATAATTGTAAATACCTGAAATTACCGAAGCAAATAACATGGTCAACACACCAGCTCCAATAGCTTGTCCATAAGTCAGAGTGCCACCTAACGCTTTTTTGTAGGTCAATTGTCCCATGATAATACCGCCAATCATAATCGGATACGAAAGGTATTGTGCTACCTTCGAAAACGGGTTACCGGTAACATAAAAAATTACCGAAACTAAGATTAAGGTAATTGCCAAATAAACTCCAATTGTAAGAGTTGATTTCCAAATTGATGCTGATTTTTCTTCCATGACAGTTTGTTTTTTAAGTTGTGGTTCGACAAATATAATTCTATTTTTTTGTGTATTGTTCCGTTTTATATTGAAGTTGATAAATTGTTGTTATTGTTTTCCACACAATTTGTAAATACATATTGTGCAAAATTACGGGGTAAATTTTTTTTGTTTGGTTGTAAACTAAATTTTTCTACTTTTGCGCCGGGTAAGTCCTGTGCAATCAGCTCCTGCTGAAACCCCCCAGAGTCGGAAGGCAGCAAGGGTAGGCGGTTGTAGCGGTGTGACACAGGTAGCTTACCCACTTTTTTTTGATATAAACGAAGATAAAAGTTTTAAAAAAAAGTGTTGCACAAATAAAAATTATTGCTTTCCTTTGCCGCGCTGAAATTGAAAAGCAGTATTGTTCTTTAAAAAAACTGAAACATATAAAAGCCGGATTAGCTCAGTTGGCCAGAGCACGTGATTTGTAATCTCGGGGTCCTCAGTTCGAATCTGAGATTCGGCTCATTAAAAATATTTGGGGAGTTTCCAGAGTGGCTAAATGGGGCAGACTGTAAATCTGTTGGCGACGCCTTCGGTGGTTCGAATCCATCACTCCCCACTAAAGCCTTTCATCAAACGATGGAGGGCTTTTGTATTTTATGTCATTTACGATTCAGTATTCAACATTTTCAGCAATTATATGTTGAAATCGGCAGTTGTACTATTTTAGCCACAGAAAATAAAAAAACGATGTTCCGAATTTTTTTCATGCTTACATACCTGGTCCCGGGAATTTACCTGTACCTGCGAATAAACCGGCTTTTTATCATACCGGGGAATAAAATTATTTTTACAATTTTTTTTGCCGCACTGTTCCTTATTTTTCCGCTGTCAGGCTTTTTTATGACTTCTGGCGCCAATCTGTTTCAAAAAATACTTGGACATATTTCGGGTTATTTGCTGCCATTTTTCCTTTACCTTTTTCTTGCCATTCTATTGTACGACCTGTTTTTGCTGACGAATTATTTTCCACAATGGGTTTCACTTGAATTAAGGCGAACTTTTGATTACAGATTGTATGTGTTGCTGGCAATGACCGTAATTTCTGCGCTGGTGGTAATCGGTGGTGTTATCAACCTGAACAATACGCAGGTTAAGCATTACGAAATTTCTGTGCCACGAAAAAACTCAAATCTCGAGAAACTCAGGGTTGCATTTGTTGCAGATTTTCATATTCATTCCGGCGTACCGGTTTCTTTTATTGAAAAGTATGTCGAAAAAGTGAATAGTCTGAATCCCGATTTGATGCTTTATGGTGGTGATATTGTTGATGATAAAAATATTCATCCCGAACTTGAAAAAATAACAGGTTTGTTCAATCAGATAAAACCAAGGTTTGGTGTTTTTGGTGTTTTAGGCAACCACGAGTTTTACCGCGGGCACTCTGATGGTGCTTTTTTCAGACAGGCTGGAATTGTATTGCTGAATGATTCAGTTGCTCAGATTGGCGACAGTTTTATTATCGCGGGTCGCTTCGATGAGCATTTTGGAAAACGCAAAACAATTCGGGAAATACTGGGCGACAGTATCCCCAATTTGCCCATTTTATTACTCGATCACAGGCCTACTCAACTTGAAGAAGTTAGCAAAACGGCGGTAAATGCGCAATTCTCGGGGCATACACACAACGGCCAGTTATTCCCGTTCAATTTCATTATAAAAAGTATGTACGAACTTGCCTGGGGTTACAAGCAAAAGGAGAACACTCATTTTTTTGTAACAAGTGGACTGCGTTTGTGGGGGCCACCCGTAAAAACAGCAGGAAAGTCGGAAATTATGCTGATAGATTTTAAATTTGAATAAAATTTTCAAATTATCATCAGCATTTAAATGGTAAATAAATTAAATCATTTCGGCAATGGCGGTTTTATCGAGTTCGATTCGGGGTGTTTCGATGGCTGGTGTGTTTTTGTTACACTGCCCGGAAGACAACGTTTTGCACCCACTGATGTGCTGTATTTTGCCCGGTTGAAGGAAATAGGGGAAACTTTCGGGCCACAAAAAATTTATGATGATTTTGTAGTTATTTATAACAGAACAACAAAAAATGTCGATCCAAAAGTTTTTGATCTGATATTGGCTTTAAGCAGATTTTACAATGAGTTTGCCGAAGAAATGGAATTGTGGCTGAGTGTAATTTATGCCGGAATGATTGCTGAAGAAAACAAGGAAAAAGCGATTCTGAAAAAACGAATCAAAAGACTGGGGGTTCACCAGGTTTTAATTGATAATATTTTGCCCGAAAAAGCCGCAGTTTTCAGCAAGGGAAAAAAGTGGAAAGAATTAGATGAAATAATGAAATCAAAAGGTTTTTAAAATTAAAAATACCTTTTAACGCTGACAAGTCTAAAGACGTTGGCAGGTTAAAGGTTATTCCCGATTTGTCAGCGTGCAAAGCTCCTGACAACGTCATAAACAAAAAAAGAGGCTGCAACTGCAACCCCTTTTCAAAATATTTCGAAAGTAAATTAGTTCACTTTTAATCCCCGTTTTTCGAGTAGCGGTTCAATTGAAGGATCTTTTCCACGGAACTTTTTATATACCTCCATTCCTTCAGCAGCGCCCGATTTGGCAAGTAATTCCCTGAATCTGGCAGCAATTTCTGGATTAAATAAATCTCCTGATTCTTTAAAGGCATTAAAAGCATCGGTATCCAAAACTGCGGCCCATAAATAAACATAGTAACCGGCAGAATATCCTCCCGAAAAAATATGAGAGAAGTAAGTGCTCCTGTAACGTGGAATAAATTCAGGAATTAACCCGATTTTGTCCATCGATTCTTTTTCGAAAGCATTTACATCGGCAATTTCGGGATTTGGAGTGGTATGAAAATCCAAATCGAGAATAGAAGCCGCAACATATTCACCAGTGGTAAATCCCTGGTTAAAAGTGCCGCTTTTTTCAAGTTTTTCAATCAGTGCATCAGGAATTACTTCGCCGGTTTGATAATGTTTGGCATATACTTTCATCACTTCAGGTTCGGCAGCCCAGTTTTCCATAATTTGCGATGGTAATTCAACAAAATCGCGTGGTACGCTGCGGGCAGTGCGATCGTAAAGTCCATCGGCAAATAGTCCGTGCAATGCGTGACCAAATTCGTGAAAGAAAGTAGATACTTCATCAAAACTGAGCAAAGCTGGTGTGTCGCCAGCCGGGCGGGTAAAGTTCATTACAATCGACCCGATGGTTGGAATACGTTCGCCATTTCGGTAGGTTGCACTGCGGAAACTGGTTGACCAGGCACCAACTCTTTTACCGTCGCGTGGGTGGAAATCCATGTAAAGCACTCCCAGAAATGAACCGTCAGCTTCCTGAACTTCATACGCTTCGGCTTCAACATGATAAGTAGGAAGATCATCGCGTTTGATAAATTTCAGACCATACAATTTTTCACAGACATAAAAAACGCCCGATTTAGCATTATCAAGACTGAAATAAGGTTTTACCTCATTTTCATCGAGACTGAATTTCTGCATTTTCAGTTTTTCGTTGTAATACCACCAATCCCACGATGCCAGTTTGAAATTACCGCCTTCCTTGTCGATAATGGTCTGCATTTCTTTTACATCCTGTTTTGCCATTTTCAAAGCGGGATCCCATATTTTTAAAAGGAAATCATAAACAGCCTGTGGCGTTTTAGCCATATTAATATCAATCTGGTATTCAGCGAAATTATTAAAGCCCAGCAGTTTTGCCCGTTCATCGCGGAGTTTTACAACTTGTTTGATAATTTCCTTGTTGTCAAATGCATTGTCGTTGTCGCCGCGCATAAAATAACCGCGGTACAATTTTTCGCGTAAATCACGATTTTGTGCATAGGTAAGAAAAGGTAACATACTTGGTTTTGCAAGGGTAAATACCCATTTTCCTGAATCACCGGTTTTTTGTGCATCCATTGCTGCACGAGCAATTACGTCGGCAGATAAACCGGCAAGTTCAGCTTCGGTTTCAACAACCAGTTTGAAATTCTTGTTGGTTTCAGCCAATAGATTTTCGCCATATTTCAAACTTATTGATGAAAGTTGCTCGTTTATTTTTTTAAGTTTTTCCTGATCTTCAACCGGTAGATTTGCACCATTCCTTGCAAAATCCTGGTATATTTTTTCAACAACTCTTATTTGCTGGTCATCCAGTCCCGATTCGTTTCTTTTTTCGTAAACCGTTTTTACTTTACCAAACAGGTCTGCATTCATCGAAATTCCATCCCGGTGTCTGGTCATAATGGGCGAAATCCGGCGTGCAATTGCCTGTAGCGAATCGTTCGTATTTGCCGAATTCATTGGTCCAAATACACCGTTTGCCTTGTCGAGTAACTGGCCCGATTTGTCGAGCGCAAAAATGGTATTTTCAAATGTTGGTTCTTCTGTATTGGCAACAATTGCATCAATTTCAGCCTGTTGCTGTTTAATGCCTTCTTCAATTGCCGGCACAAAATGTTCTTCTTTAATATCGTCGAATGGCGGAACACCAAAAGGAGTTGTCCACTCTTTAAAAAACGGATTGTCCATATTCGCGTTAATTTCCTTTTTTTGGGTTTTGCACGAGGAAAGTGTTAAACCCGAAACAAGCATGATTAATAATAGTTTCTTCATTGTTTTATAATTATTTGATAAAATTTGCTGGCGAAAATAATCAAAATAAGTTTTTACTGATATGACTGTTTTCCATGTTTTGAACTTTATAATCCAAAGAATTTGCAACAAAAAATCCTTACTTTTGTCCGATTCAAAAAAAACAAGAAAATAAGTCAAAATGAAGATATCTTACTCGTGGTTAAAGAATTATATCGCACTCGAACAATCGCCCGAAGAAATTGGTAAAATTCTTACCCAGATTGGTTTGGAAGTTGTTGGAATAGAAGAAGTTGAAACCGTAAAAGGCGGAATGAAAGGACTGGTTATTGGCGAAGTTGTAACCTGCGTGCCACATCCAAACTCCGATCATTTGAGTAAAACCACTGTTAACATTGGAACCGGTGATTTGCTTGAAATTGTTTGCGGTGCGCCAAATGTGGCAGCCGGACAAAAAGTGGTTGTGGCAACAGTTGGAACTACACTTTACATGGGCAACGATGAATTTACAATTAAGAAATCAAAAATCAGGGGAGAAACTTCGGAAGGAATGATTTGCGCCGAAGATGAAATTGGCATTGGCACCGACCACGCTGGAATCATTGTTTTGGAAGGAAATGCAAGAGTTGGTACACCTGCTAAAGATTATTTTAAAGTAGAATCAGATTGGATGATTGAGGTGGATTTGACTCCCAATCGAATCGATGCTGCTTCGCACATTGGAGTTGCCCGTGATTTGGCGGCTTATTTGAGAAAATCGCAGGATATTTTGCTGACCCGTCCATCGGTTGACGAATTTAAAGTTGATAATCACAAACTCGAAATTCAGGTTGAAGTAAAAAATTCAGAAGCCTGTCCACGTTATTCGGGAGTTACAATTTCTGGAGTTACAGTAAAGGAATCACCAGCCTGGTTAAAACAAAAGTTAAAAACCATTGGACTTTCACCCATCAATAATATAGTTGACGTTACCAATTTTGTGCTTCACGAAACAGGTCAACCGCTTCATGCTTTTGATGCTGCCGGAATATCAGGAAATAAAGTTGTGGTAAGGACAATGGATTCGGGAACAAAATTCGTAACACTCGATAGTGTTGAACGCGAATTGAATGAAAACGACCTGATGATTTGCAACGCAGAAACCGGGATGTGTATTGGTGGCGTTTTTGGCGGATTAACATCGGGCGTAAAAGATTCAACAACAAATATTTTTCTCGAAAGTGCATATTTCGATTCGGTTTATATCCGGAAAACGGCTCGCAGACATGGTTTGAATACCGATGCCTCATTCCGTTTCGAACGTGGAACAGATCCAAACGGGGTAATTTATGCTTTAAAACGTGCTGCTTTATTATTTAAGGAAGTGGCTGGCGGTTCAATTTCTTCCGAAATTACCGACATTTATCCACAGCCGGTAGCCGATTTTAAAGTCGATGTTACTTATCACAATATCAAGAGATTAATCGGAAAAGATTTAGGCAGGGAAACTATTAAAAATATTCTTGCTTCGCTTGAAATAAAAATCGAATCGGAAACCGAAAACGGACTTTCGTTACTTGTTCCGCCGTATCGTGTTGATGTAAAACGAGAAGCCGATGTAATAGAAGAACTGCTGCGGATTTACGGATACAACAATGTTGAAATACCAACACAGGTTAACGCATCGCTTCAAACTGCAGAAAAGCCCGATCCAAACCAGGTTCGCAATTTAGTTGCCGAAATGCTCACTGCACAAGGCTTCAACGAAATATGGTCGAACTCATTAACCAAAGCAAGTTACTACCATAAACTAAAAAATTACAGAGAGGAACAAACTGTAAAAATACTGAATCCGCTCAGCGCTGATCTGAACGGAATGAGGCAGACATTACTTTTTGGTGCTCTGGAAAGCATTTTGCACAACACCAACCGCCAGAATAAAGATCTCAGGCTTTACGAATATGGCAACTGTTATTTTTATAAGGAAACCGAATTAAAAGACCATCCCGAAAAGAACTACCGGGAAGAAGAACACCTCGGTTTATTTATTACCGGCAGCAGGGAGAATGAAAACTGGACAGAAAAAGAAAAAGCAACTTCGTTTTTTACTGCAAAAACTTATGCCGAAAATATTCTTAAACGGCTTGGATTTGTAATCGATCAAATGCAGATTTCTGAAATAGACAATGAACTGTTTTCTGAAGGATTAACCTATACTTTTAACAACAAACACCTTTTAAACCTTGGAATTGTAGCCAAAAAATGGCTCAAAAAGTTCGACCTTGAAAATCCGGTTTATTATGCCGATTTTAACTGGGACAACCTTTTGATTCTGCATAAAAGGCATAAAGTTATTTTTGAGGAATTACCGAAATTCCCCGCTGTTCGTCGAGACCTGGCACTTTTGATAGATAAAAAAGTGAAATTCGAACAAATAAAAGAAACTGCGTATAAAGTTGAACGTAAGATTTTACGCGAGGTGGATTTGTTTGATGTTTACGAGGGAAAGGGAATTCCTGAAGACAAAAAATCATACGCAGTCAGTTTTATTCTGCGCGATGACAAAGCAACTTTAAACGATAAGCTGATTGAAAAAACCATGCAAAAAATGGTTGACACATTTAACCGGGAGTTGGGAGCCGTATTGCGGTAATATTTAATGCAAAATCACGCCAAAGGAATTCTTTACGCCGCCATAACAGCGGTATTCTGGGGATTTTTAGCTATTGTTCTAAAAATAATCGACAACGATGTTGAACCTGAAACTATCGTTTGGTTCAGGTTTTTACTTGCATTTTTAATGTTGGCTGGATGGCAGGTCTCAAAAGATAAAAGTGCGTTTAGACTCATGTTGAAACCTCCCATTATTCTAATTGTTGCAACACTGGCTTTATCATGGAATTACATCAGTTTTATGATGGGAGTTCACTACACAACTCCCAGTAATGCACAGCTTTTTATCCAGTTTGGCCCGATTTTACTGGCCGTTGCTGGTCTTGTATTTTTCAGGGAGAAAATAAATAAACTTCAGATAATTGGTTTTGCTGTTGCAATTTTGGGAATGGCATTTTTCTACCGCGATCAGCTTCTTGCTTTTTTCGATGTTCAGGAAAAGTATAACCTGGGAGTTGCATACTTACTTACAAGTGCGGTTGCATGGGCTACTTATGCCATATTGCAGAAAAAACTCGTTGTAAAGTATTCAACCGAAAGCCTGAACCTTTTCACTTTTGGTTTACCTATTTTTCTTTATCTGCCATTCGTAAATTTTGAATCTCTTTTACATTTGAGTTGGGTGACATGGCTTTTGCTGCTGTTTGTTGGGCTAAATACCTTGTTTTCATATACTTTCCTTTCAATGGCTTTAAAAAATACCGAAGCTAATAAAGTAAGTGTAATCATTATCATCAACCCGGTAATTACGTTTATCACGATGGGAATTTTAACCCAAATTAAAGTGAGTTGGATAGAGCATGAACGGTTTTCGGTATTTACGATACTTGGTGCATTTCTCGTAATTTTTGGAGCAATTTTGGTTGCAAAAAAGCAGAAGACGAAAACTTGATAAAATAGTTTATTGACAAATGATTAAACTGTTAAATAAATCAGTTTACATTGTTTATTAATTCTATCATGTAAGAATTGTCAATTCATATTAACTTTTTTCCTTTATTTTTTGCTTAATGTAAAAATTTGTTGTAACTTTTAGCGTTAATTTTTCATCGTTCACTTGAAATAGAGAGTTAATTAATTTCCATTTTCAGATGTGATTTTCCAGAGATGTACTTTTTTAGAATTTTAATTGATAATTTAAATTATTAACTGATTTAAACTGTCTTTAAAATTATCCTCTTTCATGAGTTGTTATTCCTGTAACAACATATTTCAAAGGTTATTTTTTAGTATATCTAATTCATTTTATATGCAAAAAACTATCACATCCAATAAATAATACAATTTATGTTGTTAATTTACCCAATAATTATTAACTTGCCAACATGGCAAAAACAATTGATATTACAATCAAGGAGAGCGAGGAACATCTGCAGTACTTGCTCCGCAAACAGGACAAGTTGCTCCAGCAAAG
>JBGSMW010000035.1:0-8528 GCA_041739985.1 Draconibacterium sp.
AGCCAGTTCTGATTGTATCAGTTGTCACCAGGCAAATTACAACGAAGCTGAAAATCATGTTGCACAGAATTTCCCAAAAGAATGTTTGCAGTGTCACACAACTGTCAGTTGGGATGACGCTGATTTCGACCACAATAAAACAGCTTTTCCTTTGACCGGATCTCACGTTGCAACTGAATGTTCAGCCTGTCACACAAACGGTTATGAAGGAACTTCTACTCTTTGCAGTGCCTGCCATATTGAAAAATACAATACTGCCCAAAATCCAAACCACTCGGCAGCCGGAATTTCAAACGAATGTGAAACCTGCCACCAAACAACGGCGTGGGTTCCGTCCTTTTTCAATCACACCACAACAACAGGTTTCGAGTTGACAAATGGCCACTCGGGAAAACAGTGTTCCGAATGTCACAAGGGAACTACAACCGAAGCCAGTTCTGATTGTATCAGTTGCCACCAGGCAAATTACAACGAAGCTGAAAACCATGTTGCTCAGAATTTCCCAAAAGAATGTTTGCAGTGCCACACAACTGTAAGTTGGGATGACGCTGATTTCGACCACAATAAAACAGCTTTCCCTTTGACTGGATCGCACGTTGCAACAGAATGTTCGGCCTGTCACACAAACGGTTATGAAGGAACAGCAAGTCAGTGCAGTGCCTGCCATATTGAAAAATACAATACTGCCCAAAATCCAAACCACACGGCAGCCGGAATTTCAAACCAATGTGAAACCTGCCACCAGACAACAGCGTGGGTTCCTTCCAATTTCAACCACACCACAACAACAGGTTTCGAATTGACAAACGGACACTCGGGAAAACAGTGTTCCGAATGCCACAAGGGAACTACAACTGAGGCCAGTTCAGATTGTATCAGTTGCCACCAGGCAAATTATAACGAAGCTGAAAACCACGTTGCACAGAATTTCCCAAAAGAATGTTTGCAGTGCCACACAACTGTAAGTTGGGATGGCGCTGATTTCGACCACAATAAAACTGCTTTCCCCTTAACAGGTTCGCATGTCGCAACCGAATGTTCAGCCTGCCACACAAACGGTTATGAGGGAACTTCTACTCTTTGCAGCGCCTGCCATATCGAAAAATACAACACTGCTCAAAATCCAAACCACACTGCAGCCGGAATTTCAAACGAATGTGAAACCTGTCACCAAACAACGGCGTGGGTTCCGTCTATTTTCAACCACACCACTACAACAGGTTTCGAATTGACAAATGGACATTCGGGAAAACAATGTTCTGAATGTCACAAGGGAACTACAACTGAAGCCAGTTCTGATTGCATCAGTTGTCACCAGGCAAATTACAACGAAGCTGAAAACCACGTAGCACAGAATTTCCCAAAAGAATGTTTGCAGTGCCACACAACTTTAAGTTGGGAGGGTGCTGATTTCGACCATAATAAAACTGCCTTCCCGTTAACCGGTTCGCATGTTGCAACAGAATGTTCGGCCTGCCACACAAACGGTTATGAAGGAACATCTACCCTTTGCAGCGCCTGCCATATAGAAAAATACAATACTGCCCAAAATCCAAACCACACGGCAGCCGGAATTTCAAACGAATGTGAAACCTGTCACCAAACAACGGCATGGGTTCCTTCCATTTTCAACCACACCACAACAACAGGTTTCGAGTTGACAAATGGACACTCGGGAAAACAATGTTCCGAATGTCACAAGGGAACTACAACCGAAGCCACTTCAGATTGTATCAGTTGTCACCAGGCAAATTACACCGAAGCTGAAAACCATGTTACTCAGAATTTCCCAAAAGAATGTTTGCAGTGCCACAATACATCAAATTGGGGAGATTACAATTTCGATCATGACGCTACAAATTTCCCTTTAACAGGTTCGCATATTGCAACTGAATGTTCAGCTTGTCATACAAGTGGATACGCAGGAACCTCAACACTTTGCAATAGTTGTCACAGCAAAAATTACAATGAATCAGTCAATCCAAATCATTCATCACTGGCGATTTCAACAAACTGCGAAGAATGTCATACAACCGGTCCTGGCTGGGATCCTGCATTATTTCCAACACATAATGATTATTATGCATTAAATGGAGCACATGCTACTGTTTCAGGTAATTGTTTTTTATGTCACAACGGGAATTATACTAATACACCAAATACCTGTTATGCATGTCATACTTCGGATTATAACAATACGAAAGATCCTGCCCATGCAACTGCACAATTTTCTACTGATTGTAAATCCTGTCACACAGAAAATGCATGGGAACCTTCCACTTTTGATCACGACAACCAGTACTTTCCAATTTACAGCGGAGAACACCGGGGTGAGTGGAATTCGTGTGTCGATTGTCATACGCAACCAACTAACTTCTCTGTTTTTAGTTGTATTGATTGTCATGAACACAATAAAACTGAAATGGATAGCGAACACAGCGATGAAACAGGTTATGTATATGCCAGTATAAATTGTTTTGCATGTCATCCAAAAGGAAAAGCTGATGATTAACGGAGTAAGAATCATATTACCACTTATTTTTGTTCTGTTTCTTTCATTCGGAAGTAATACACATGTACATGCACAAGAGAAAAACACTACGACTCAAGGAGCTGTTTCGTACATCACCGGACAAAATATTTATGTAAAATTTGAAAATACAGAAGGTATAGAAAATGGAGATACCATATTCATAAACAAAAATGAAGTTTTAATTCCTGCATTGGTGGTTCAACATCATTCTACAATTTCGTGTCTTTGCAATCCTGTTGGTGTAAATTCTTTTCAAATCGGGGATATAACTGTTGCAAAGATTAAATCAAAACCAAAGACAGAAGTTACTGAAATACAAATAGATAATCAAATTGAAAAAGACGTCAGTGAACAGGTTATCACTTCCACTTCAGAAAAAAAATCTTTGAGAACAACAAACATGCAGGACGTTGCCGGCACACTTTCAATTTCCTCCTATTCAAATTTTTCAAATACTGAAAGCGATAATTTGCATCGTTTTCGTTATACATTTTCAATGGATGCCCAAAATATTTCAGATTCAAAACTTTCAGCAGAAACGTATATTTCGTTTTCGCATAAATTAAATCAATGGGATCTGGTGCGGGAAGACCTTAACAATGCCCTGAAAATATACAGTTTAGCTGTAAAGTACGATTTTAACAATACCACCTCATTGTATGTTGGGCGGAAAATAAATTCAAAAATTGCCAATATCGGGGCGGTTGACGGAATTCAGTTTCAAAAAGACTGGAACCGTTTATTTGTTGGTGTGGTTGGCGGAACACGACCTGATTTTCAGAATTACGGATTTAATTCTAAGTTACTTGAATATGGTGCATATATTGGCCAAAATCAAAAATTTGACAATGGGTTTGTACAGAGTTCGCTGGCATTTTTTGAGCAAAGAAACGATGGAAATATCGATCGCCGTTTCCTGTATTTTCAACACAGCAATTCATTTATAAAAAACGTAAATATTTTTTCGTCGTTTGAGCTTGATTTGTATAAAATTGAAAATGGACAACCGCAAAACACAGTAAGTTTAACCAGTTTGTACCTTTCTCTTAATTACCGGATTTCCCGTCGGTTGTCGCTTTTTGGCTCGTACGATAACCGTAAAAATGTGATTTATTATGAAACATTTAAAAGCTATACCGATGCAATTTTACAACAGGCAAGCCGGCAGGGTTTGAGGTTCAGAATAAATTACAGGCCAGTTAATTTACTGAATATTGGAGTGAATGCCGGAACACGGTTTATGAAAAATGATACACGAAAAACCAACACACTAAACGGTTATGCTACTTATTCAAAAGTTCCGTTAATAAATTCATCCCTTTCCCTGTCAACCAATCTGATGCAAACAAGTTATTTAAACGGACAGGTTTATGGAGTCCGTTTGTCGAAAGATATCTTAAAAGGTAAAATCTACGGATCTCTGAATTATCGTTGGGTGAAGTTCGATTATGCCAGTTCTGTTTCGCAATTGAAACAGAATATTGGTGAGATTGATTTTTCATATCAATTCAGTAAAAAACTGTATTTATCGCTTAATTACGAGGCGACTTTTCAGAAAAATGAACATTTCAACAGACTTTATCTTAATCTGAGGGTGAAGTTTTAATTTAAAAATTTATACAAAATGAAAGTAATTGTGATTGTGATTCTGGCGTTGGTTTTTTCATCATGCGTAAAAAATAAAAACGGTGTTGGAATGCAAAGTAATGTGACTGCCGATGGAAATAGATTTGAAGTAACAGAAGTAATTCAGACAAACAATTATACCTATTTGAAAGTGAAGGAAAAGCTGTCAGAAAGGTGGGTTGCCGTATCAAAACAGGAAATTGGTGTTGGCGATGTTTTTTATTACAACGGAGCCATGTTAATGAACAATTTTACAAGCAAGGATTTAGACCGTACTTTTGATGAGATTTATTTTATCAGTGAAATCAGCAAAATTCCGATTGGCAAAAAAACTATGGGAGGAAACATGCCGGCTCATTCAGGAAAAGTTGAAACAAAGAAACTCAGCACAATAACACTTAAAAAAGAAAAAGGCGAAATTACAATTGCTGAAGTTTTTGAAAAACGTATCGAATTTACTACCAAAGAATTTGAAATCAGGGGAGTAGTAGTAAAAATAAACAAACAGGTTATGGGTAAAAACTGGATTCATATTCAGGACGGAACCGATTCAAACGGAGAGTTCGATTTAACAATTACTTCTCAGGATTTACCCGAAATGGGTGATGAAGTTACTTTCAAAGGAAAAATTTCGGTAAACAAGGATTTTGGTTCAGGTTATCGTTATGATGTAATTATGGAAGAAGCAGTTTTGGTAAATAAAAAAGCCACTAAACAGGCAATTTAAAATTGAATACATGAAAACTTACGTTGGCTTATTTATTATTTTTTTCTGTTTGGTGAGTATTAATACTGCACAGGCAACCATTTTCGACAAAGTAAAAAGTAACCTTTCTGTTAAATCAGAGAAAAGCAAAATCATCCCCTTTTCAGAATTAAAATTTACAGATATTGGTGTGGCAACAAAGCCCGGCAAAGCAATCATCAATAAAAATGAATTGGAGTTAATCGCCGGAGGAGCCGATATTTGGGGCAAAAATGATGAGTTTAATTTTGGATACAAAAAACTTGAAGGCGATTTCGATATCAGTGTTCAAATTGTTGGGTTAACAAAACCACACCAGTACACAAAAGCCGGGATTATGGCAAGAGTTGATTTGACCGATAATTCGGAGCACGTTTATTACCAGGTTTTCCCCGATAATAGTGCAAGAAACAAAAATAACGGAGGTTGCGAATTTCAATACCGTTTGGAAAAAGGTGGCGACATGAAAGCCATTTATCCAAACCCTGAAACCGCAAGAAACAAGTTTGATGTAAATTTTCCCAACACCTGGATTCGGTTAAAACGGAAAGGTGATATTTTTGAATCATACACAAGCAGCGATAATAAAACATGGAATCTTTACTCCACTTACACACAAAAATTGCCAAATGAATTGCTGGTTGGCCTGGCGGTTACTTCGCACAATTCTGAAGAATTTACAACTGCAGTATTTTCAAATCTGGTTTTGAAAAAATAAAAACAATTATACAAATAGTGCTGTTGCAGGGGTAAATAGTAAATCCTTAAATTGTAAATTGTAAATTGTAAATTGTAAATTGTAAATTGTTAAATCGTAAATCGTAAATTGTTAAATCGTAAAATCGTAAAATCGTAAATTATTCCTTGCCCTCTGCTCTCCGCCCCTTGCTCCTTGCCCTCCGCCCTTTGCTCTCCGCCCTCCGCCCTCCGCTCCATTCTTTTCCCTGCAAAACTCCATCCTATTGAATATTTGTTTATTTTTAAACCGCTAATACCAAAAACAATTCCACTTGAACAACAAATTTCAAATAGCAGACACAACAGTAAAAACCGCAAACATCCAATTGCAGGTAAACCCTGTAATAACCAAAAGTAAAAATGGGAAAAAGTGTAAATACATCGGGATATTAACGAGTTATAAGTTATTTAAAAAGACGCGCTGAAACCATACAGCAAACGACTTGACAATTTGAAACAGATTATAAAATGTATAAAAATAGCAATAAATGACAACTGCATTAATCGCAATATTGGTTGGAGTAATTTCCGCCTTTAGTAAGTCCATATTTGACAGAATTTTTAGAGAATATAACCCAGACAAGAAAAAGCTTATTTCAACTACTAAAAAGTATTTACTTTTTGCAGTTAGATACATTTTACCAATTGTATATTTGATATATTTTTTCATATACGGAGAGTTTAATAAATCATTTGTGTTAATGAATTCATTTATGATAACTGTGTTTTTCGCAAATCTACTTGTTGATGCATTAAACACTATTCAGACTAGGACAAATGCCCAGATATTAACTTTGACTAATACTCTAAAACAAGTTGCTGAGAAATTATATTCAGACAAAACATCTGAAACTGATAAAAATGAAAACAACCTATAACTTCAGCTACCCGTCAAGTGCAGCATCAGTGGTTTTCGGGGGGCATCTTTCCGCCCATTCTTGCCTTGGGCGAGACAGTACGCCCCTGCGTGTAGTTACCTACGTTGTGGGTAATTTTGAAACCAAAAATGTATTCTTATACAACAGAAAATTAATCTAAATCAAATAAAATGAAAGTATTTATAAGTTGGTCAGGAAAACCAAGTAAATACATTGCAGAAACTTTAAGTAATTGGCTGGAACAAGTTTTGCAAGTTGCTGAACCATGGATTTCTGCTGACATCGAAAAAGGAAAAAGATGGAGTATTGAAATTTCGGACAAATTAAAGGAATCGAAAATGGCTATAATTTGTTTAACAAAAGATAATTTAGATTCCAAATGGATTCATTTTGAAGCGGGTGCAATTGCAAAAACAGACGATGCACAGGTGTGTACGTTTCTTTATAATTTGAATCCAACTGATGTACAACAACCACTATCTCAATTCCAAAACACAAAAAATGAAAAAGAAGATATTCTAAAACTTGTAAAAACTATTAATTCTAGAATTGGTAATTATGGTGGAAAACCACTGAAAGAAATAAATTTAGAAAGTGTTTTTGAAACGTTTTATCCGCAACTGGAAGAGAAATTAAAACTTACCCCAGAAGCTAGTGAGACAGTAAATGAAAGGACTGAAAAAGACATGATAGAAGAATCTCTTCAAATTCTAAGAAATTTAAAAAACAATATTAATGCAGGATTCTTAAGTGAAAATGACCAAAATGAAATTATTGATTTTTGGATTGAAAAATTTGCTAAGAACAATAAAATAGATTACGACATGCTTTCTTTAAACGGGAAAGAAGATGAGTGCGTAAAATACATGACTCAAATACCTGAAATAAGAAAATTCTTTGGAACTGGAGACTTGTTAAAAAATAGAATAAAAAATAGAATCAATAAACTCCCCCCATTTTAATAATAAAAAAACTCCTCTCAGTCTCGCCTTTGGTGAGATTGATCTCGCCTACGTTTTAGGCAAGTTTGCAATTCCGCGAAAAGTAGCAACTTTGTAATTACATTATAAAAATTGACACCATGGAAGTTTCTGTAATAAAAATAGGTAATTCAAAGGGAATCCGACTTAGCAAGACTTTGCTGGACAAGTACAATATCCAGGACACAGTTGAGGTAATCCTCGAAAAGGGACAAATAGTTATAAAACCATTATCAAGACCGCGAAAAGGTTGGGAAAAAGCTTTCAAAAAAATGGCGGAGAATGGCGATGACAGATTGTTGATTAACGATGTGTTTGACGACGAAAACCTCGAAGAATGGAAATAAATCAATATCAAATCATTCTGGTTAATCTCGACCCGACACCTGGGAGTGAGATAAAAAAAACCAGACCGTGCGTTGTGATTTCACCTGACGAGATGAATAAATTTTTAAATACGGTTGTAATTGCTCCGATGACAACAAGTTCTAAAAATTATCCGACCAGAATTGAAGTTAGACAAGACGATAAAATTGGATGGATTGTTTTAGACCAAATTCGGACTATCGACAAACAGAGAATAATTAAAGACCTTGGACGATTGACAAAGTCCGAGATAAATGAGCTAAAATCAGTATTAAAAGAAACCTATGTTGATTGAAAACCAGCCCATTACTTTCAGCTACCCGCAGGCTAGGCAGCAGTAGTTTTCGGTGTGCATCTTTCCGACTGAAGCATGATCTCAATCTTTTCTAAAGTTCAAAACTTTAGAAAAGTTAAAACCAAAAATTCTGGCTCTATAAAGATTTTTATCGGCCGCAGGGTAAGTCATTAACCGCAGCGTTGATTTTATAAGACACTCCGAAGATAATTTACACTACTTAAAAGTAAGCATTCGCTGAACCCCGTATTTTAAATTTTTTGTCGGTCTTTAAATTTGGTAGTTTGATTTTAAAGACAAACGACATGCTAAACGAGAAAAAATTCAGAGATATTTATTCCGGTTTCCTGGAATCCGGCTTGACCAT
>JBGSMW010000094.1:0-13086 GCA_041739985.1 Draconibacterium sp.
ATTATGTCCAAAAAATTGAATTTTGAGCCTCAAAATTGATGGAGTCCAAAACATAACTCAAAAACGAACCAATAAGCATAAAAAATCCCTTCTCGTATTTAACCAAAAGGGATATATTTTTTATTTAGCGAAAATGCCTAAATAAGTCAGTTGATTAGATACCTTTTCCACTTTCTAATTTCTTATTCGATATTTTACATTCCCCCTAATTCTTACCTCCCCACCCTGTTCCTGTACTGCCGTGGCGACAAACCCATCCGTTTTGTGAAATCTTTTGTAAAATAATATGGGTCGGTATATCCAAGTGAAAAGGATATTTCCTTGATTTTGTGTTTTGTATGATCTAAAAATTCTGTAGCCTTTAGAATTTTAAGGTGCGAAAAATAACTGAGTGGAGAATAACCTGTTTCTCTTTTAAAAAGCGTTGTAAAATAAGTAGGTGAATAACCCGCTTTCGCAGAAATTTGTTGTAATGTTAATTTTAAACTGAGATTTTTATTCATATAATCAATTGAATGTCTGATTACAGGATTCGAATCATCTGACAAGTCATCACTTGTTTTGTGGGCATAAATAAAAGTTGCAAGTAAATGCCCAAAACAAAAATTCACATATTCAAGATTTTCATCATGAAACCCTTTGGAGAGGTTATTTAATATCTCATCAAACAGCATTTCACGGTTGGCCACCATATTGTTTACCGAGGGAATCAGGTTACGAACCACAGAAAACTCCTTTCCCAGCAATTTAGAATTACTCCCGTTAAACTGTGCAATAAGCAATCTCGATTTTTCATTGATTACCGAGTAATACTTAAATTCGTCGCCTTTGGGAATAATAAAAAACTGATCAACAGAAACCGGAACCTGGTCATTGGAAATCATGGCAATCCCGCTTCCTTTTGTGCAATAAGCAAGCAGATTATTTTCCAGTTTCTCATTCAATCTCCAAATAGTTCCTTGTTCAACTTCAATTTCGCCAATCTCAGTGAAATATAATCCACTGGTTAACAAACTGGTTTTTTGCACCTCAATTAAAGGGGTCGGGATCTTAAAATATCGGATTTCTGTAATCACGTATTAATCAGAATTTATTATGAATTTTTGTTTCACTACTTATTTAACATGATCATTTTATCTATTTTCAAAATAAAGTAATATATTCCATCTTTTTCAAAGAAAACACTATTTTTTGTGTTGATTGTTAAAGATATTTTTGTGATCAAAATCAATCTAAATAAATACCAATGAGTGAATTATTAATCAAACTGGCCAATTGTATTGAATTCGGAAAAATAAATAAAGCAGCTCCTTATCCACCACAACTGAAAGGAGAAGACGGTGCAGATGAAATTACCAAACAAGCTTTGGAAGAGGGAATTAATGCGCAGGAAATTTTAACCGGAGGCTTAATGATTGGGATGGAAAAAGTGGGGATAAAATTCCGGGAAAATAAAGTTTTTGTACCCCAGGTTTTAATGTCAGCCAAAGCCATGAGCACTGCAATGATTCACTTGAAACCTTATTTCCTCTCGGGTGAAGTAAAACAAAAAGGCACTTTTATCATCGGAACTGTTGAAGGCGATTTGCACGACATAGGTAAAAACCTTGTTTCGATGATGGTTGAAGGTAACGGATGGAAAGTAGTTGACCTTGGCACCGACGTAAAAGCTGAACAATTTGTGGCAGCTATAAAAGAAAACGAAAATGCAGTTGTTGGTTTATCTGCTTTACTTACAACCACAATGGTTAACATGGAAAAAATTACGAAAGCAGTAAAAGAAGCGGTTCCGGGTGCAAAAGTTGCTGTTGGAGGCGCTCCTGTTACCGACGATTTCAGAGCAAAAATAGGCGCAGATGCATATTCTGCTGATCCGCAGGGATTGGTTGAATATTTGAACACAACCATATAATTTGTACAGAGATTGTGAGAATTGATTATCGAGTATTTAGAATCAAGATTTTAGTATCAGGTATCAAGACTTAAGAATCACTGCTAACGAACAAGTTCATTTAAAAATATTTTTCCCACAAGAAGGGGTTGCAACCCCTTCTTTAACAGAACTTATTTTCTTTGTAATTTTTGATTGGGGGAAGTCTGTTTTCCTGTAATGGGGTTAGTTTTTTTGAATGTCAATATCAAGTATCAATTATCAAGACGCAGACTAAATCTCAATTTTCTTTTCTTGATACTAGTGTCTTTCTATCTCAAATCTAAAAATCTAAATATGAAAGGTCTTGAGTTAATCAAAAAAGCAATTGCACTTCAACCAGTAGAAAGGGTTCCATGGGTTCCGTTTGTGGGTGTTCATGGCGGTTTTTTAACTGGTGTCGATGCTGAAACTTACCTGAAATCGGCTGAAGAAATTGTAAAAGGAGTAAGTAAAGCTATAGAAGAATACAATCCTGATGGAATTCCTGTTGTTTTTGATTTGCAGATTGAAGCTGAAATACTGGGATGCAAACTTCAGTGGGCTGCACATAATCCACCGGCGGTTATTTCGCATCCATTGGCCGAAGGAGTTTTACTTTCAGATTTGAAAGTTCCTGCCGCAACAAATGGAAGAATTGCTGTAACTGTTGAAGCAACAAAAAAACTACGCTTAATGCATCCTAAAATTGCTTTGTATGGACTAATTACCGGACCTTTCACGCTGGCTCTTCATTTAATGGGGACAGATATTTTTATGAAACTTTTTGAAGCTCCCGAAGAAGTGTTGGAAGTAATGGAATTCTGTACAAAAGTAGGCATGAAAATGTCGGAATATCTGATTGATGCCGGATGCGATATTATTGCTGTTGTTGATCCAATGACAAGCCAAATCGACCCGCTGACATTTGAAACCTTTGTTACTCCTTATGTTTCTGAAATATTTACGTTTGTTCGATCAAACAAAAAACTCAGTTCGTTCTTTGTTTGCGGTCATGCCCAGCAAAATATTGAAGCCATGTGCGATTGCCGCCCCGACAATGTTTCAATCGATGAAAACATTCCGCTCGATTTTGTAAAAGAAATTGCTTTGAAAAAGGGAATCAGTTTTGGGGGAAACATGAAATTAACAGTAGTATTGTTGATGGGAAACGAAGACGACGCCCGCGAAAACGCCTTGGAATGTTTGGATATGGCAGGAAAAACCGGATTTATACTTTCTCCAGGTTGCGATTTGCCCATGAACACACCTCCTGAAAATATAAAAGCAGTTTCAGAACTGGTGCACGACCCTTATAAACAAGACGTTGTGCGGGCTTTGGATAAAAAGGAAAGTACGCTCGAAATTTTCAACATGAAAGATTACGGGCAAGCCGACAAAGTAATTGTTGATATAATTACGCTTGATTCTGAATCGTGTGCCCCTTGTCAGTACATGGTTGAAGCTGTAAAAAAAATAGCGCCGCAATTTGATGGCGTAGTTGAGTGGCGCGAACATGCCATAAAAAAAATAGAAGCTGTTACTTTTATGTCATCTTTGATGGTAAAAAATATCCCCACCATTTGCATCGATGGTAAAATTGCTTTCGTTTCCAAAATTCCACCAAAAAGCGATTTGATTTCGGCAATTCAAAAAAGGGTAAATGAAAAACTGAAATTGAAAATAAAATCGAAACGAAGTGAGATTTTAATTCTTTGCGAAAATAAAAATGAATGTAAAAAACTGAATGCAAAGATAAAGCGGGCTACAATTGAACTTGGGAAAGACGTTGATGTAAAAATTATTTCAGACATAGCACAAATGGCAGGATTTGGCGTTGTTAAAGGACCCGCCGTGGTTTCAGTGAGCTACAAATTAAAATCAGAAGGTATCGATCCTTCTTTGGATGTTGTAAAGGAGTGGATAAAAGAGTTGTAAGTTTTTTGTATTTTAGTTGTTTGACAAACCGGGCTTTAGCCCAAAATAAATATAGCATGGGAAAAATAATCGATCAAATAAAAACAGGAAAAGTACTGGTTTCCGATGGTGCATGGGGAACTTTTCTGCAGCAGAAAGGGATGAAACCCGGTGAATGTCCTGAAGAATGGAATATTACCCATCCAGACGAGGTTTTAGATATCGCCAAAAGTTATATCGGGGCTGGAGCTGATATGATTGAAACCAACAGTTTTGGCGGCACCATTTTTAAAATTGAAAAATATGGGTTAGCCGACAAAGTTTTTGAATTGAACAAAGCTGCCGCCGAAATTAGCCGAAAAGCTGCCGGCGATAAATTTGTGCTGGGTTCGGTAGGTCCAACCGGCAAAATACTTATGATGGGCGATGTAACTGAAGAAGAACTGTATGAAGCTTTCAAAGAGCAGGTAAAAGGGCTGGAAGCAGGCGGCGTTGACGCAATTATGATAGAAACCATGACCGACCTTGACGAAGCCCGACTAGCAATTCAAGCTGCTAAGGAAAATACGAAATGTGAAGTTTTCTGTACAATGACTTTCGAAAAAACCGTGCAGGGAGAATTTCGTTCGATGATGGGCGTTTCTCCAGGCGAAATGGTAAATACACTTATTGACGCCGGAGCTGATTTGATTGGTGCCAACTGCGGAAACGGAATTGCTGATATGATTGGAATTGTTGAAGAAATTCGCAGCATCAATTCAGAAATTCCAATTCTTGTTCATGCCAATGCCGGAATGCCAATTTACAAAAATGGTGAAACAGTTTTCCCTGAAACACCCGATGAAATGGCTGGCCTGGTTTCAAAAATTATTGCTGCCGGGGCAAATATTATTGGCGGTTGTTGCGGAACTACACCTGATCATATTTGCAGGGTGAGGGAAATGGTCGACAAGGCATAAAAAGAAGGAAATAACAAAATAAGGAATAAGGAATAAAAAATCAGAAAATTAAAAATAGTATAAAGCCTTTGGTACTAAATTGAAAACACAACAAAACTTTCTTATTCGATACTATAGATTTTTTAACCGTAATTGATCTCCAAATTCCTTATTTGAGAACTCGTTTTTCAATTTACAAAGCGAAATATTTATTTTGAGTATGTCGAAAATTCCATTCCATATTATTTCTGGTTTTCTCGGAAGTGGCAAAACCACTTTTCTGAAACGTATTATTGATAAATATGCCGATGAGTATAAAATCGGGATTATTCAAAACGAATTTGCCCCGGCCAATATTGATGGCACTGAATTAAAAAAATCGGGAAAAGACTTTAATCTTCTCGAAATTAACAACGGCTCTGTATTTTGTGTTTGTCTGCTTGGCGATTTTGTGCGGTCACTCGAAAAGTTTATTGACCAAATTCAACCTGAAATATTAATTATTGAAGCTTCCGGACTTTCTGATACCACTTCTGTTGCCGAGGTAATTTCATCAGGTTCGCTTTCTGAAAAAATTTACCTGGCTTCCAACTGGTGCATTGTCGATGCTCAGAATTTCGGAAAAGTCGGATTAATGAAACAGCGTGTTTTTCATCAGATCAGAATGGCCGACTTTGTAGTAATAAACAAAACCGATTTGTTTGAAACCGGAATTGAAACAATCAGTTTTGAGATAAAGAAAATCAATCCTTTTGCACAAATTCTGGAAGCGTCTTTTTGCAATATCAATTTTGACCTGGGGAATAATGCTGTCAACAAGTTCTATTTTGGCGAAATGAAATCGTTGCCACGTCCGTCAATAAATTCGATGGTAATAAAAAGCGGAAAGAAATTATCAAGGTCTTCGATAGAATTATTTTTAAGCGTCTGGACTTCAAAAGCTTACCGAATTAAAGGATTTGTGAATTTAAAAGAAGGGAAAACGGCAGCAGTGCAATGTACTTTCAACTCGGTTGAAATTATTGAAATTGAAAATGCTTTTCATCCCACAGAAATTATTGCGCTTTCTGATCAGTTTAATTTAAAAGAATGGTATAAAGCATTTAATGAAATTACATGAATTCCTAAACGTCTGAATGCGTGGATATATTTAATTTTTCAATTTCCTGACAACAATTATACGTCACTCCCAAATCACATTTTTTAGCCTCCTGAAGTTTTAGGTTAATCAATAATTAAATTGTTCGTAGAACGAATATAAATTAGCTATTTTAGAGGCGTTGCTGTTGGGAGAAACATACCGTTAATCTACTTTTGCAACTTGAAAATATTAAATCAAATAAAAATAGAACTTCTATGAGTAAATTCTTAATGACATCAATTGGCCAAAAATTCCTGATGAGCATCACAGGACTGTTTTTGGTAATGTTTATCGGTGTTCATTTAACCATTAACTTGCTGTTAATTGTTGACAACAGTGGTGAACTTTTTAACCAGGGAGCAGAATTCATGGCGACAAATCCACTGATTAAAATTATGGAACCAATATTGGGGCTAGGATTTATGATTCACATTTTTTGGTCGTTTTTCCTTGAATACAAAAACTGGAAAGCACGCCCGGTAAAGTATGCAGCAAAAAATATGGGAGCATCAAGTTCCTGGGCATCACGTAATATGCTTGTTTTAGGTGCTTTGGTACTTGTTTTTTTGGTGATGCATATTATCGATTTCTTTTGGGTGATTAAATTTAATCCCCATTCAATGCCAAAAACCGCTGATGGATTGGAAGATACTTACACACTTGTTGCCAGTTTATTTAAAGAAAGTGTTGTGTATGGCCTGTTTTATATTCTTGGCGGAGTATTACTTGGAATCCATCTTTCACATGGATTTTGGTCTGCTTTTCAAACATTGGGATTGAGTAATAAAAACTGGTTAAAACGATTGCAGTTTATTGGTAAACTTTATGCAATTGTAATTGCAGTTGGTTTTTCAATCATCCCGTTATATTTTATGTTAGGTTTATATAAATAAGGAAGTTGGTTATGAGCATATTAAATTCAAAAATACCGGAAGGTCCACTGGCCGAAAAATGGAGCAAACACAAAGGTGCCATAAAAGTTGTGAGCCCGGCCAACAAACGCAAACTTGAAATTATTGTTGTTGGAACCGGTTTGGGCGGAGCATCAGCTGCTGCTTCTTTGGCTGAACTCGGTTATAAAGTTAAAGCATTTTGTTACCAGGACAGTCCGCGTCGTGCACACTCGATTGCCGCGCAGGGCGGAATAAATGCAGCAAAAAACTATCAAAACGATAACGATTCGGTTCACCGCCTGTTTTACGATACGATAAAAGGTGGCGACTACCGTTCACGCGAAGCAAATGTTTACCGTTTGGCTGAGGTTTCTCCAAACATCATCGACCAATGTGTAGCACAGGGTGTTCCTTTTGGCCGCGAATACGGCGGTTTGCTCGACAACCGTTCTTTTGGCGGAGTATTGGTTAGCCGGACTTTCTATGCACGCGGACAAACCGGTCAGCAGTTGTTGATTGGTGCATACCAGGCGTTAAACCGACAGATTGCAAAAGGTGCGGTTGAAATGTTTAGCCGTCATGAAATGCTTGATGTAGTTAAAATTGACGGGAAAGCTCGTGGAATTATTGCGCGTGATTTGGTTACAGGAAAAATAAAACGATTTGGTGCTCACGCTGTTGTAGTTGCAACAGGTGGTTATGGAAACGTGTTTTTCCTTTCTACAAATGCAATGGGCAGCAACGGCTCGGCAGCCTGGCAATGCTATAAACATGGTGCATTTATGTCGAATCCTTGTTTTGTACAAATCCACCCTACCTGCATCCCGGTTCATGGTGATCAGCAATCAAAACTAACTTTAATGTCGGAATCGTTACGTAACGATGGCCGTGTTTGGGTTCCGAAGAAAAAAGAGGATGCGGTGAAATTGCAAAAAGGTGAAATTGGCCCGAATGATATAAAAGATGAAGACCGTGATTTTTATTTGGAAAGAAGATACCCATCATACGGGAACCTTGTACCACGCGACGTTGCCTCACGGGCAGCAAAAGAACGATGCGACGAGGGTTTTGGTGTAAATGGCGAAGGAAAAGCGGTTTTCCTCGATTTTAAATATTCGATTGAAAGGCTTGGGAAAAAAGTGATTGAAGCTCGTTATGGAAACCTGTTCCAGATGTACGAAAAAATTACTGACGTTGATCCATATAAAGAACCAATGATGATTTACCCGGCTATCCACTATACAATGGGTGGTACCTGGGTTGATTATAATTTAATGACAACAGTTCCCGGTTTGTATGCTATTGGTGAAGCCAACTTTTCAGATCACGGTGCAAACCGCCTGGGTGCCTCTGCGCTAATGCAGGGACTGGCCGACGGATATTTCATTTTGCCATACACCATTGGCGATTATCTTGCTGATGAAATCATGGTGCCAAAAATTGATATAAATAAACCTGAGTTTGAAGCTGCTGAAAAAGCCGTAACCGGTCGTATCGAAAAATTATTCAATATAAAAGGAAAGAAAACGGTTGACTATTTCCACAAAAAATTAGGCCAGATTATGTGGGATAATGTTGGAATGGCGCGCAATGCCGAAGGTTTGAAGAATGCAATAGCTGAAATTAAAAAAATTCGTGAAGAATTCTGGAGTGACGTAAAAGTTCCAGGTGAGTTAAACAACCTTAACCCGGAACTTGAAAAAGCCGGACGTGTTGCCGATTTTATTGATATTGGCGAACTGATGGCACGCGATGCACTTGACCGCAATGAATCATGTGGTGGACATTTTCGTGAAGAGTCGGCCACCGAAGAAGGTGAAGCAAAACGCAACGATGAATTGTTTACTTATGTTTCTTGTTGGGAATTCAAAGGGGAAGGAAAAGAACCTGAGTTACATAAAGAACCGCTGAAATTTGAGAACATAAAGCTATCGCAGCGTTCTTACAAATAATCATTAGAAAATAATCAATAATAAATCTGTAAGATTATGGCTGATAAAATTCTGAAAAAACTCAATATAAAAGTCTGGAGACAAAACAGGGCTTCAGAAAAAGGGAAATTTGAAAACTATACCATTGAAAATATTTCAACAGGATCTTCTTTTCTCGAAATGATGGATATTCTGAATAATGAATTGATTGAGAAAGGTATTGACCCGATTGCTTTCGACCACGATTGCCGCGAAGGTATTTGCGGAACCTGCAGTTTGTATATCAATGGCCGTCCGCACGGACCAGACACTGAAGTTACCACTTGCCAGTTACACATGCGCAAATTTAAAGATGGTGAAACAATTACCATTGAACCTTGGCGAGCCAGGGCATTTCCTGTTATTAAAGATTTAATTGTTGACCGGTCGGCATTTGACAAAATTCTTCAGGCAGGAGGTTTTGTATCTGTAAACACAGGTGGTGTTCCTGATGCAAATACAATTCCGGTTGCATATGACGATGCTGAAGAAGCAATGGATGCAGCTGCTTGTATTGGATGCGGAGCATGTGTTGCGGCTTGTAAAAACTCGTCAGCCATGTTATTCGTTTCAGCAAAAGTTTCACATTTGGCCAAATTACCACAAGGCAGGGTTGAAGCAAAAAGCCGGGCAAGAAATATGATTGCCAAAATGGATGAACTTGGTTTTGGTGGTTGTACAAATACTGGCGCCTGCGAAGCAGAATGCCCTAAAAGTATATCTATTGTGAATATTGCCCGCTTGAACAGGGAATATTTGGTTGCAAGAATGAGCGAATAATTTAGCTATGAAATAGATTACTTTCCCAAGGTTGAACTTTGGAAAAGTTTAAAAAGTACAAAAAAGCCTTTCAGTCAATTGACTGGAAGGCTTTTTTAATAATAATAATACACATCAAATTGTGAATAAGTAAGTAGGCGAACAAATAAAATCCTGTATCCGATTCATTAACTTCGCAGGAAACTTTACAGAATTATGCCATACAGACGTTTACCGACAACTGACAAAGCAAGGACAAGAGCTCTTGAAGCCGCCTTACAAAAAGTGGAATTTAAAAACGGAAAAGTTGCAATTTCAGCAAAATCAATCGAAGATCTTCAAATCGTTAAAAGCAAATTCGAGAATCTGTTGAAACATTATGAAATGAATATTCAGATTCAAACTGATAAAAACCATGAGTTTAAAGCAAAAATGGATAAAGCCCGAATGTATGTATCGCATTTCATACAGGTTTTATATCTCACTTCTGAACGTGGCGAAATTAACGGCGGGATTAAATACTATGGATTAGGTGAATTCGAAGGTAAAGTTCCACCATTAAATTCTGAAGAAGAAATTTTGCACTGGGGAAGTAAAGTTGTTGAAGGAGAACAAAAACGCATCCAAAGTGGCGGTAGTGCAATTTATAACCCGTCAATTGCATTGGTTCGAATTAAAGTTGAAGAGTTTAGAGATGCTGCAATTTTTCAGCAAAACCTGAAAAAGAACACAACCCGAACCTACAACGCCATGCAGGAATTGCGAAAAACAACAAACGATTTTATCAGCCAGTTGTGGAATGAAATTGAAGAAGGAATAAAAACCGACAATCCGAAACATAAACGCCAGATTGCACAGGAATACGGCATTGTTTATATTTTCCGCAGAAAAGAAAAGAGAAAGCTTACAGACAAAGAACTACAGCGAGATTTGCTTTTTGATTTTGCTTAGCCTTTGAATTTCAAAACAGTAAAGTTTATTTGGAGTACCTTGATTCCTTATTAGCTTCACTGTTTTGTCGTTTTACCATCAGCATAAAAATTACGATAAGAACAAAACTTACAACAGCCATATAATAGCTGTCGGAAGTAGATCCAATCCCCGCTATATCAGGAGCTATAATCTTTTTATCTATCATATACATTGCAACAACCGCAACACAGTTATTAATAAAATGTGCAATTATTGGTAACCACATTGAGCCGCTCCAAACCAACAAATAACCAAACAAAACACCAAGAAACATTCGAGGCACAAAACCATAAAACTGCATGTGCAGTGCACTGAAAAGGATTGCTGTAATCCAGATTCCCCAATGAATATTTTTTGTCCAGTTTGTAAAAATACGCTGAATAACTCCCCGAAACAGCAATTCTTCGCCAATGGCAGGTAAAAAAGCTACCATGAAAATGTTAAACATCAACCCACCCAATGTGTCAACTTTTAAAAATGCCTCCGTAAGATCTGCTGCTTTTTCCTCTGCATTTTTCATCCAGTTTTCAACTCCTGACAACCACCCGGGCAACTGCAGGTTTGCATTTATTTCCCCAATAAAGTTGATGAATGGCGATGCCGCAAAGCTCATTACCAAAACCAAAAGAACAGATGCAAAAGATACTTTTCTGTTTAGTCTCAAATATTCAGCAATATTTCCGTGAAACAACCAGCCCAAAATAAACGGTGGAATGATAAAAACACCAATGGACTGTACCACCTGAAAATATTTTAAAAACTTTATACTCCCGGGATTATTTAAATCATTAACTGTAGGGATGCTTAACATGGAATCGAGCCCAAAAAGTGGAATGGCAATCACCAGTGAAATAACCAAAAACGCAAGAAAACTTGCAATAACCACAAATATTGAAAACATGAGCTGCGAAAGGGGTTTCATTTCATGAAAGGCTGTAAATGGCATATTTTTTTTGCACAAAGATAGAATTTTTATAGAGTGAGTTTGAAACACGAAGAGTGGAGTTAGAAGTGTAGTGTCCAAACAAAAATAACTGCAAAGTAATAGCATATAATATGATACTCAAATAATTTTATCTTTGAAAAATGCTTGCATTGCTTACCATATTTACCACTTCGTTTTTCATTGCTTTCAGCGGTGCGATGATGCCTGGACCATTAATGACGATGACAATTGGCGAAAGTGCGCGCAGCGGACCATGGGTGGGGCCAAAAATGATTGCAGGTCACGCTGTTTTGGAAATAATACTTTTATTTGCCTTGTTTTATGGACTGGCACCTCTGTTTAACAACGAATTTTTCTTTATTGTTGTGGCACTTACAGGCGGGTTGATAATGATTTGGATGGCTCAAAGCATGTTTCGCTCTCTTCCAACCCTGGAAATAAAAGCCAAAACAACTTCGGGTAAAACCATGAATTTATATTTGGCTGGAATACTGATGAGTCTTGCCAATCCGTACTGGATAATTTGGTGGGCAACAATTGGATTGGGTTATGTTTTGGTTTCAAAAGAATTAGGTTTTGCTGGAATAGCCTTCTTTTTTGCAGGACATATACTAGGTGATTTAGTTTGGTATTCAGCTATTTCCTTCGGAGTTGGAAAAGGACGAAAATTTTTCAGCAACAAAATCTATCGAATCCTGGTTGGAGCCTGTGCTTTCTTGTTGTCTTTATTTGCTGTTTGGCTGATTTGGGATGGAATTATGAAACTCATAAAATTTGGTTGAATCATTCGCCAGTTTCAATTATTATCTCAGAACTCTGAAACTTTAACCTACTTTCTAACTCTTACCATTTAAAAACTCAAGTACCATTTCGGCATCTTTTGCTGCATCAACCTGTTCATTTTTGTAGGCTATTTTTCCTTCTTTGTCAATAATAAAAGTCCAGCGACTGGCAGTAGTTCCACGAATTAAGTTCACATTTTGCCCATTGATTTCTTTTGTAACGGTGCCACCGTCACGGGTTGGGACACCAAATTTTCTGGCAATTTCGCCCGATTCGTCAGAAAGTAGAGCGAAGTTCAGATTTTCAGCCTGTTTAAAGATTTTCAAACCTTCAACATTGTCGCCACTAACTCCAACCACAACAGCATTTGCTGATTCGATTGCCGGCTGAGCATCACGGTAAGCACACGCTTGTTTTGTGCAACCACCAGTCATAGCTGCCGGATAGAAATAAATGACTATGAATTTTTTGCCTTTGTAATTGTTTAAACTCCACGTGCTGCCATCATCTGCTAGGGCTTTAAAAACAGGAGTTTTATCTCCAACTGAAAGAGCATTTGAGTTTTGACCGGATGCAATTTGTACACTAATCAGGATAGTAAAAATAGAAAATAGCACTTGTTTCATTGTTCTATATTTTGTTTAATCATTTAAACATTTAGTTTTATAAAAAGTTTCATTTATTGTTTCAAAAAGAAATAATAGTAATAATACACTGTATCATTAGTGTCCATTAAAAAATAAAAATTGTTCTTTGAAAATATTGATTATCTATTAGTTAAAAGCCTTTTTAGTGCGTGACGATTTGATTGAATAGGTTTGCGTCTTTATTAACACAAAGTCATGAATCAAGGCAAAT
>JBGSMW010000102.1:0-41235 GCA_041739985.1 Draconibacterium sp.
ACTCCAACTGCCTGAAAGGCAGAACAAATTAATTCTTTCAGAAAATATTGTTCATCAATATCAATACCGTTTTCAATCAGAAACTTACGGTATTCTTCGTCAAAACTTACCTTCTTATGGTGTTCTTTCTGATTCTTAATATATTTGTAACTCATCCTTATTTATTTTGTCCTGCCTTTCAGGCAGTTGTTCGCTTTAGTTTGTTATTCCGCAGGTCATTGACCATGCGGTTATGAATCCCGATAATTATCGGGAGACTTTTCAAGTCAATAGATCTTTTAGGTATCATTCCGGAAATCCATTTTATTCTATTTGCAAGAAAAACATGCACCCATGAACTTGTATCACAAAACAAAATTTCAATATTCTGTTTTAAACATAAAACCCTGGAATCTAAACAAAAAGAACTTGATTTTCCTACAATTGAGTCCTTGCAAACGGCACAACACTTTGATCAGCAAATTCCTTTTTCAGATATTTGAAATAACCGGTAATGGCAATCATTGCAGCATTGTCCATTGTGTATTCAAACTTTGGAATTACCAGGTTCCAATTGTATTTTTCCGCATTTTCCTTTAATGAATTTCTTAATCCTGAATTTGCTGAAACCCCACCTGCAACTGTGATTTCACTTATTCCTGTTTCCCTTGCTGCCTGTTTCAACTTACTCATCAAAATTTCGATAATCGTATATTGCAGCGATGCGCATAAATCATTTAAATTCTCCTCAATGAAATTCTCATTTTCCTTGATTTTATCACGTAAAAAATAGAGGAAGTTGGTTTTAAGCCCGCTGAAACTATAATTCAGATCGGGGATTCGTGGTTTCGAAAACTCAAATTTATGAGGATCACCCGTTTTGGCAAGTCGATCAACATGTGGGCCGCCAGGATATGGCAGACCCATTACTTTTGCACATTTATCGAAAGCTTCGCCTGCAGCATCGTCAATTGTTTGTCCAATGACTTCCATGTCCAGATAATCACGCACTAAAATAATCTGAGAGTTTCCACCAGAAACCAGCAAACACAAAAAAGGGAATTTGGGCGGATTGAATTCAATCCCATTTTCCTTTATAAACAATGCTAAAACATGGCCTTGCAAATGGTTTACTTCAATTAATGGAATTCCTGAAGCCAAAGAAAACCCTTTAGCAAAAGAAGTGCCCACAAGCAAAGAACCCAGCAAACCCGGTCCGTTTGTAAAGGCAACCGCGTTAATTTCGCTTTTGGAAACCAAGGCCCTTTTTATTGCCAAGTCCACAACAGGAATAATGTTTTGCTGGTGTGCGCGTGATGCAAGTTCGGGCACTACGCCACCGTATTCTTCATGTACTTTCTGAGCGGCAACAACATTTGAAAGAATTATCCCATCACGGATTATTGCTGCTGAAGTATCATCGCATGATGATTCTATTCCCAGTATTGTAATTGATTCAGAACTCATTCTTTATAATTTATATTTCAATGTATTTTAATTCAAATTCTACTTCACGTTTTCCTTAATTCAGGTTAAAATACGAATAGTACAACAACTTATATTGTCTTTAACCGTTTTCAACAAAAAGAATTAAAGGTTGTTCGGTTTGCAAGGTTATTAATGCTACCTGGTTAACAAAAACTTAAAATCCTTACCACCAAATTCTTCAAAAAAGTATAAGTTCGCCTTTTAAAAAGAGCAAAATTATCAAAAAAGGATGGAAAATAACGATTGTAGCTATGGCATTGTTAATGGCAATGCTGGCAGGCAGTTATTTACTGCTTCAAAACAGTAGAGTACAGACGTATATTATTACAAAAATTACAGAACAACTCTCGTTAAAAGCTGGTGCTAAAATAAGTGTTGGTAAAGTTGATATTGTTTTTTTTAATCAGTTGGAATTAAATAATGTACTTCTTGCAGGACCTGATAATGACACCATTTTTTACACCCAACTTATTTCAGCTAAAATTGATACTTTGAACTTTCGAAAACACAAAATTACTTTTAGTGAGCTTTCATTTTTAGAAAACCAAATTTCAATTTCCCGCGACTCCGAAAACAAGTATAATTTTAGTTTTATTCTTGATTCTTTGCGAACAGAAAAAAAAGACAGTGCAATTTATTGGAAAATAAACTGTAACAATTTCAAATTCAATAACTCACAATTTGACTTCAAGAGCTTTGAACGTGAAAAAGAAAAACATTTTTTTATCAATCAAATGGATATCGATGTATCGGGTTTTTCAAATTTTACAGATTCTACTGCCTTCAAAATAAACAATCTGAAACTGAATTATAACAACGCAATAACAATCGAAAATCTTAGTGCTGATTTAACAATTGTAAATGGCAACATCTCTGTAAAAGAGTTGAATATGAAAACCGGGAAATCGGAAATTAACGATTTAAGTTTATTGCTAAAAATTGGCGAAAACGAAACGGTATTGAATAATTCCATGGATTTCGATTTACAACTCTCGAAATCAACGATTAAAATTGCTGAACTTTCTGAGTTTTTCCCTGCCTTGCGTGAAATGGAACAAGCAATTGAGATTTCAGGACGAATTTATGGAAACCTGAGCGATATAAAGGGAAAAGATCTTGTGTTGCGCGCCGGTTCAAATACCAATGCTGAGTTCGATTTTTATATCAACGGGATTCAAGATATTGAGACAATGTATTTATTCCTTGATTTAAAACAACTTGAAACTGCAATTACCGATATTTCAGATTTCAGCATTGTAAAAAATGGGAAAAAAATTCAATTGAAAATACCGGAATCATTATATGACTCAGGGATTTTTAGTTTCCAGGGAAATTTCAGCGGTTTTTTGTCGGATTTTGTAACATTTGGTACTCTTAAAAGTAATTGGGGAACTATAAAAACCGACGTTTCAGTAATACCTAAAAAGGATGGAATTTACAGCTACAACGGCAGGGTTTCAACCAATGAATTTAACCTCGGAAAACTTTTGAAATCCAATGATATCGGCAACATTACTTTTAGCGGAAATGCCGATGGCGATTTCAAAATTTCGGATAAAACTATTTCAGGTCTTTTTAAAGGAGAAATTTCAAAATTTGAAGCCTGGCAACATACATATGAAAACATAAAACTTGATGGTTATTATAAAGACAAAATGTTTGATGGGATGGTAAGTGTGAAAGACTCGAACCTGCAATTTGAGTTTTTGGGCAGATGGGATGCCAGCGGCTATTTACCGAGTTTCGATTTTAATTTACACGTTGACAAAATTGTGCCAGGCAAACTGAACATCTCGGCTTACAATTATCAGTCGGAAATTGCTTTTAACATGAAAGCTAAATTTACAGGGAATAAAATCGATAACCTGACAGGTGTAATTATTGTTGACGATGGATATTACAAAAACAAAAACGGACAATTTAGCCTTGACGGTATTCAACTGATTTCAGTTCCAAAAGAATCGTCAACAGAATTGTCGTTTAATTCCAACTATTTCGATATCCGGGTGGATGGGATTTACCAATTCCAGGACATTTGGAATTCACTAAAAAGTACAATGAACAAATATGTGCCGGCGGTAAATTTTGAGACATCAAAAATTCAAAAACCTAATTTGTTTGAGTACAGGATCATCTTTAAAAACCTTGATGATTTGACAAGCGTATTCAACCCCGATATTAAAGTTGAAACACCTTTCTTTTTATATGGCAAAATGGATTCGGAAAATTCTGATTTTCAACTCGAAGGAAGTATTCCCGGATTTAACTACAAAAATTTATGGTTCCGAAATATTTTCATCAGTAACAAGGTGGTTGACGAACAATATGTTTCGAAAATAAAAATCAGGGAAGTTCAGCATATGGGCGGCGTTACACTGCATAATCTGGCCATTGAATCGGAAATCGAAAATAATACTTTACGCAACAATATTGATTGGTACGCGCTAAACGACTCAATTGGTTACAGTTCAATCAAAAGCAGATCAGTCTTCAGTGAATCTACCAATACTTTGTTTCCCAGGTTAAAAGTAGATTTTTTACCATCTGATATTTTTCTAACCGACACAGTTTGGCAAGTTGATCCGTTTGTGGCAAATATCGATTCCACGAATATTGCAATTCAAAATTTTGTTCTACACAACAATAACCAGAATATTTTAATCAACGGAAATATTTCAGTGGACACCACCCAATCATTAACTGTCAGAATTAATAATATTGACCTCGCAAATATTCAAAAGTATTTTTCCAAAACTAATTACTTAAAAGGCATAATCAATTGTGGTGTCAATGTTTCGCGATTATATAGCCAACCGGTATTTTTGGCCAACGCAACAATCAATAATTTCGAATATAAAAATCAACTGATTGGTGATGTTGCGCTTGTGAGTAGCTGGGATAGGGTAAACACAGAAATCGATTCCAAACTTGAAATCAACAGTAACAATAAACGCAGCCTGTCGGCTAATGGTTCGTTCAATCCATATACAAAAGCTTTGGATTATATGGTAAAGGCCGATAGTTTACCCCTAAAATTATTGGAAACGGTAATTTCAAACCAATTTTCAAATTTTAAAGGAACAACTACAGCAACCGTAAAAATTAGCGGAACCACAAAAAAAATATTAATGGATGGGGAGGCAAAAGTTTCGAATGGCGGTATTATGATTGATTATACTCAAACCCATTACCTTGTGGATGATGTAATCTATTTTAAATCGGACACCATTCAATTTAAGAATATGGCATTTACCGATGTAAACAAAAACCTCGGCCATTTAGACGGTATTTTAGTGCACGACAATTTTTCCAACATGCTTTACGATTTAAATATTAACTCTCAAAAAATCAAAGCATTGAACACAACCATGCGATTTAATGAACAGTTTTATGGTGAAGCATTTGTCAATTGCAAACTGAAAGTAATTGGAAGAGGGCTTAGAATAAGATTAACCGGATCGATGACAACGTTAACCGGAACTGCAGTAAATATGTCTATGGAATATGAAAATGATATTGGACAATATGATTTTCTTGAATTTGTAAACCCAGATGATGTTGCTGCGGAGGATATGTATTTTTACAACCCACCAAAAACCGATTTTTCAATAAGTTTTAATATTGAAGTTACCCCGGATGCAAAAATCCAACTCATATACAATTCGCAAATTGGCGATATTATTAAAGGTGAAGGAGAAGGAATACTGTTATTTGAGATGAATAAATATGGAGATATTTCACTTGCAGGTGATTATACAGTAACAAAGGGCGATTATTTGTTTACGCTGCAAAGTATTCTGAACAAGCGCTTCACAATAGCACCTGGAGGAACTATAGTTTGGTCGGGCGATCCGTATAATGCAATAATTGATTTATCAGCAATTTACAGTTTAAAAACTTCGTTGGATAACCTTGACAATTACAATAACGCCAACTATTTGTACCAAAGAATTCCGGTTGAATGTATCATTGTTTTAACCGATGAGTTAATCAATCCAACTATTAACTTTAAAATTAATTTTCCGGATGAAAACGAAGATGTGAAGACCAGATTGCTTCAATATATCAATACTGAAGAAGAACTAAACAAGCAAATACTTTCATTAATTGTATTGGGGAAATTTTATACTCCTGAATATATGCGCGGGCAATATCAGACACAAAACCCAAACATGATTGGCTCAACTGCAAGCGAACTGTTTTCGAACCAGTTGAGCAACTGGCTTTCGCAATTGAGTAAAAATGTTGATGTAGGTTTCAAATACAGACCCGGAAATTCAATCACTAATGATGAACTTGAATTAGCTTTATCAACCCAAATTTTTAACGATCGTGTAATTTTAAACGGAAACATCGGAAACAATGTAAACCCCGAATCAAATAATAGTAGCCAAATTGTAGGTGATTTCGATATGCGTTTAAAAATTACACCAAATGGTAAAATACAACTAAAAGCATACAACCACTCAAACAACGATTTAATAACCGAAACTGCGCCATACACGCAAGGTGTGGGTCTTTCATTCAAAGAAGAATACAACTCCTTTCAGGAATTGATACATAAAATTGGTTCCATTTTCACGAAGAAAGAAAAGTAATTCCGTGGTTTCACTTTGGTTTAAATCTTTAATTTCAAAAAAGCTATTAAACCCTTGTTGTTCATAACTAAATCAATTGACAGTGGGTCTGTTTCAAATGCCTAATATTTATTGCTTATTTTTGCGCAATATAATAATAGCGTTTAAACGACGTTTTGAATATTGTAAATTACAGGTAAAACAGAAAATCACATGTTGAAATTATTATTGATCCAGAGCGATTTACCCCAAGAGGTGGGTGCGATGGCTGCAGAGCCAGACGGTATTTCCATGAAATTCATTGATCTAGCCATGAAAGGGGGATGGATTATGATCCCAATCCTTTTGCTGTCGGTTGTTGCAGTGTACATTTTTTTCGACAGATATTTTGCGATTAAAAAAGCAGGTAAATTCGATACCACACTTTTAGAAAAAGTGAAAATTTATATTACAGGTGGTAAAATTGATGCTGCACTTGCTTTGTGCAAAAGCACTAATAACCCGGCATCAAGAATGCTTGAAAAAGGTATATCACGCATCGGACGGCCGCTTGCTGATGTAAATGGAGCCATTGAAATTGTGGGAAACCTCGAAATTTCAAAATTGGAAAAAGGTTTACCAGTGCTGGCTTCGGTTGCAGGAGGTGCTCCAATGATTGGTTTCCTTGGAACTGTAATGGGTATGATTCAGGCTTTTTACGACATGTCAAATGCTGGAAACAATATTGATGTAACCTTACTTTCAGCAGGTATTTACCAGGCAATGGTAACTACAGTAGCTGGCTTGATCGTTGGTATTATTGCCTATTTTGCCTACAATATACTTGTCAGCAATGTGGAAAAAGTAGTTTTTAAAATGGAGGCTACAACTTCTGAATTTATGGATTTATTAAACGAACCGGCATAAAAACAACGAAATGTCATTAAAAAGAAGAAATAGAGTAAATGCCGAATTCAGTATGTCATCAATGACTGATATCGTGTTTTTGCTGCTTATATTTTTCATGGTAACTTCAACATTGGTTGCGCCAAATGCCTTGAAATTATTGCTTCCACAAAGCAATAACCAAACATCGGCGAAACCGATCACCACAATTTCGATTACACAGGATTTGAAATATTATATCAACGATGAAGGTGCGTTAAAACGGGTTGCATTTCAGGAAATTGAGCCTTTTTTGCAGGATAGGTTTGGCATTGGCAACGATGATATTTACATATCACTTTATGCTGAAAAATCGGTTCCATGGGAAGAAGTTGTTAAAATCATGAACATAGCCCGCAAAAACAAGTATAAAATGATAGCGGCAACTGCTCCGGAAAATTAGACTTTCCCAATCCACAATTTGTGGATTTCATAAAATGACAGCTTTGTCAAAAAATTGAGTGGACAGAAAACAAATGGAATACATTAAAGAACATAAAAGAGGCATAATCGGAACTGCTATTTTTCATATAATAGTTTTGCTGATTTTACTATTCCTTGGTTTTTTCACTCCACTGCCATTGCCGGGAGAAGAAGGGATTCTAGTAAACTTTGGTACAAGCGATAATGGTCTGGGCGATATTGAACCCAGTCCGGCAAAAAGCGAAGCCGCCCCTGCTCAACCTGTTGAACAGGAAAAACAGGAAGAAGTACCACCTCCACCTGCAGTTACAACTCCACCTAAACCACAACTAAAACCCGCAACTGCAAAAGAAGTTGCCATAACTCAGGACTACGAAAAAACCGCTGCTATTGATGCTGCCGAAAATAAAAAGCGCATCGAAGAAAAAAAACAGAAAGATCTGCTGGAAGAACAACGCAGAGAACAAACAAGAGAAGCTGAACGCATTAAAAATGCCGAGGCCGAAAGAATAAAAAAAGCAGAAGCAGCCAAAATAGCAAAGGCAGAAGCCGAACGCAAAGCAAAAGAAGAACAGCAACGAAAAATAAACGAAATTAATTCACGTGCTCAAGGAGCTTTTGCCAGCACTGGTAATGGTTCCGGAGGAAAAGGCACCGGCGAAGGTAAAAGTCAGGGTGCGACTTTCCCGGGTGGAAACCAGGGTGTACCAACCGGCGATCCGAACTCAAATAATTATGGTGCAGGTGGCAGTGGAAATGGAAGCAAAGGTTCGGGGCCATCGTTCAGCCTTTCCGGACGCACCGCTTCATCGCTTCCTATACCAAAATATCCGGGCGATGATGAAGGAATAGTTGTTGTAAAAATTACAGTTGATAAATTTGGCAATGTTACTGCAGCCGAACCGGGAACCCAAGGAACAACCATTATGAATAAAAAATTCTGGGAGGAAGCCAGACAGGCTGCTCTAAAAGCAAAATTCAATTCCGACAATACTGCTGCGGCATATCAGCAAGGCACAATTACCTATAAGTTTTTACTTGATTGATGGGAGGCGGACTTTTCAAGTCCACCATTCATAATTCCATTTGAAAAACAATCTTTGACATGGAAAGTCAAAGTCCCGTATCAACTCCATGATAATTATCACTAATTATTTTTGTGTTTTTTGTGTGCTTTGCTGAATAAATTTAATGACATGGCATTCCTTTCAAAAGACAAATTATTCAGCAAAAAATGGATAATTGATTACTTCTTTATAATCATTGGATCTTTTATTCTGGCAGTTGGTTTTGATTTTTTTATCTCTCCGCATCGAATTGTACCCGGTGGAGTGTACGGAATAGCAATTGTAGTGCATTACCTCACAGTTGGAATGTTTTCGTTTTGGCCGGATGGTATTCCAATCGGTTTTTTCGGATTGATATTAAACATTCCACTCACTATTGCCGGCATAAAAATCCTGGGACCAAAATTTGGGGTAAAAACTATAGTTGGTTTTGTACTCACGTCCATTTTTATAGATGGGATTACATATTTGCGTCCGTCAGGAGATATTCCACTTGTTGATGATATTTTACTTTCCTGTGTTTTTGGCGGAGTTTTGGTCGGATTTGGTTTGGGATTGATTTTTAAATCCCGGGCAACTTCCGGCGGGTCAGATATTATTGCGATGATAATTGCAAAATACACAAAATTGCCACTGGGAAAATTGATGATTTATGTTGACTCAGCCATTGTACTGATTGCACTAGTTGCTTTTCAGGATTGGCAAATCCCGCTATATTCCTGGGTTGTAATTTACATTACAGGACGGGCCATTGACATAACCATTGAAGGTGCAGATTATAACAAAGCTTTACTTATTATTTCGAAAAAACATGTTGAAATAAAACACAAACTACTTTACGACCTTGAGCGCGGAGGAACCTATTTAAAAGGCGAAGGAATGTTTACAGGCGAAGAAAAACAGGTAATTTATACTGTTGTCAGCCGCCGTGAAGTAACAATCCTTGAGGAATTTATCAGCAAAATTGACCCCGATGCTTTTATTACTGTTATGGATGCAAAAGAAATTCTGGGTGAAGGATTTCAAAACCTCAATACAAAAATTTCAGAAACATAATGAAAATTAGAAATCAGAGATTGGAGAAGAAAGTATTATTTCTTTAGCTTTTCAATCAACAACTCCTGTTTTTCGCACTTTTTCGGGACACCCTTGTAAGTCTTTGTAAATCAATTAGCTTAAATTATTTTTTTAACCACAAAAGTGGTATGACCCGTTTGGAGAAACAGATTGGGGCAGGAAAACTCACCAAATCGAACATCAACAACCGCGGGTTCAACAAATACCTAAAACTCTCGGACGAAATATCCATTGAAGTTGATTATGAAAAGTAATACCAGGATAAAGTGTAGGATGGGCTGAAAGGATGCGTGATCAATACCCGGCTTTCTGATGCAGAAGTATTGGACAATTACAAAAACCTGTGGCTCATCGAAAAGGCATTCCGCATGTAGAAAACCGATTTACGAATCAACCATCTATCACAGGCTGCACGACAGGATAGAGGCACACATTTGTATAGCTTTTACTGCATATTGTATTTTTTAAAGAACCCGAACGCGTTCTTTAAACGCTTTCGCTTAAAAAAGCAGATGAACCTACCCACAACATGCACCGGATAACCAACTCGCTTCACGATTCCAGACAAACAAAAACAAGGTTATTGACAATGGACAAAAATCAACAGGAATTATTCAACATAATCTCAAAAAAAATTTAGGGTGTCCCAACGCTGAAAACAGGAAAAAGACGAAATTCATTGATACCCTTGATTATTACTTTCCTACAGAACTAATCACAAAAAGAGGGTTGATTTTTACTCTACCCATATTTAGTTCCTAACGCAGCAATCCGCCAATTAGCGGAAAAAATGTTGGTTGTAAAAGAATTACATGACTTTTAAAAGTTCCATAGCAAAGAGATATTGTTTTACCGGAAAACAATATATTTTGATATATATATATCAAAAATTAAAATCCAGCATAATCCATGCACTGCGACCAACTCCGTTGATACCCGAACCATGTGTACGGTAATCTTCGTTTAACAGGTTTTCGAAACCTACTTTCATTTTTACAAATGCAAACTGGTAACCGGCAAATAAGTTTATCACTTCCCAACCTGGCGTTCCACCGTCAGGAATTCGGTTGTCGCTGATATCGCCGGCGGCAAGTCGGTCTTGTTTTGTGGCAAAAAGCAATTCTCCTGAAACAAATAATTTGTTCAAACTGTACGTACCTCCCAATTTCCCATTGAAAGGGGGAATCCGCCGTAAAGGTTCATCGTCGGTTACATTTTGCCCGTAGGCATAAGAAATGCTACTGTTTAAATCGAAGTGAGAAGAAATTTCCCATGAAAAAGCAGCCTCGGCGCCTGTTATATAAGCTTCTCCCACATTTTTCTTTTTATAAACCTGGTAACCCTCAATTGAATCACCATCAACTTTTGTACGTGCAATCAATTGATTCAAATCCAAATAGAAGGCTGCAAAATTGGCTTGAAATTTTGGAAGGCTGAGTTTATAACCAATTTCATAATTGAATGATTTTTCAGGTTTCAGGTCATACGCAGGAACTTCGTACCTGAAATCAACAATCCCCAAAGTACCCATATCATCAATATTGGGCGCCCTGAAACCATTACTGATTGTGGCATACAAATGATTTTTCCGGTTTAGGTTATACATGGCTCCAACATTAAAAACAAGCGCTTCAGGTGAAATTTTAACTTCACCCAATTCATTATCCTTTATTTTTATATTGAATGTATTGAATCTCAATCCACCATCAAAAACCCAGTTATCGAACCTGAAATGATGCAATGAATACAATGCAAAACTACTGTATTTCGAATCATCAGGATATAAACCTCTTTTTTCAACCGAAGGCACTGAATTATCGGTACTGTTTACAAAACGACTGCTTAAAACATTGTCATGATAATACTCAACACCGGAATTTGCCGACCATATTTTACTAAATTCAGAAGAAATATCAGTTACAAAACCTAATGTATTTACAAGGTTATTATCAAGCTGCACTAGGTTTGTATTGTTTTTTTGAGTCGTTGTATTCTCTGTATTTTGTTGCCAAGAGGCAATGAATTTTACCTGATCGAATACTTTTTTCGAACCATGAAGATTCATTTTGGCATAATTCAGTAATCGCTGTTGTGGTTGAAATTCGTTGATTGCATAGTTTTCGAGAACAACTTTATGATATATAGGCACGTGCGATTGATTCAGAAACTGGCTGGCAAGTGTAAGTTGAATGTTTTTATTCAGCACAAAAAGCAGTTTTCCATCAAATGCATATTCTTTATAACCTGAAGGAGATTGAACGCCTGTTTCCTTTCCACCCACAAGATCTCCAAAATCCCGGTATGTACCACCACCCAGAAAAGCTACTTTTTCTGAATTGTATTGCAATTGGCCACGACCGGTTTTTTCCATTCCATCGGTCATAAATTTACCGGTTGCGTTGCCATGCCATTCCTTTTTGCCTGTTGTGAGCAGCGGATCAGCTGTAAACAACTGAAGCGCGCCACCCAATGCATCCGAGCCATATTGAACAGATCCTGTCCCTTTTGCAACCTCCATCCTGTCGATTGTAAATATGTCGATTGTATTCAGGTATTGATTTGGCCCGTAACGATAAACAGAGTTATTTAACCTGATTCCATCCATCAGCAATAGTGTTTGATTACCGGTCAGACCACGAATAAACGGCGAACCGCCACCATGATTTGTTTTTTGCACAAATACTCCGTCCATGTTCATGAGCAATTCGGGTGTTGTGCGTTTTGCAAAATGCTCCATCTCCTTTTTGTCGATCAGGCTGATGCTGTATGGTACAAGAAAAACTTCCTGAGGAGCTCGTTGTGTTGTTATAACTATTTCACCAATATGAATTGTGTCCATAGCTTCATTTTGGCCGAATACATAAAAATTCATTAATAAAAGGAAAAGAATTAAATGATACTTATACATTTTAAAAATTTTAACTGCTTAACAAAAGCAAAATTAGTTTTATGATTTAAAAAGCGAAAAAATGGATGCTGATTGCCGGATATTTATTCAAAAATTAAGGATTCCATCTTCTCCAACGCTACTTATAAAGATGGAATCCTGTTTCCTAAAAAAGCCCGTAATACCTGCCCATCCAATAAGGCAATAAAAAATAAGTGCCGGTTTCCTCGCGCAATCCACCATTACCAGTATCGAATTGGCGGGGATTTGTGTTCCACCTAAAAATTTCGTTTTCAGGAGTCGGAATTGGCATGGTAGCCTGCCGGTTTCCTCCCCTTGCTACAATCGGATCTTCGTGCAAATCCCAGCGATGACTGTTTTCCATTTTCCAGTCGATTAAATCTATTGGATATTTCTGAAGTTCATCTAAAGCAACATTCAAATCACAATCTTTTGCTAACAAAATACTTGTGATAATATTCCATGCCGGAATTTTTTCGGGTTGTGAAACCGCCCAGGTTCGCTCCAGACTTTTAATATAAAGCGGTAAATACGCATCTACATTTGCATATCGCAGTAAAGTGTAATAGGAAAAATAAGTCAGAATATCGTCAGAATGACTGTTTTCAAATGGTCCAAACATTTTAGCCTGAACAGTATTTTCGGCATAATTATGTTTCTGAATCAACATTTGATATGTTTTTTCATATTTTGGATTTCCCGTTATGTGAATTGCAGCTTTCAGGAATGAAAGAATTTCAAGTGAATACAGACCTTTTTCGTAAGCCCAGTTTGTTGAATTATTTATGGAATCGGGATGCCAGACACCCCAGCGGGTGGGTAATCCATCGTAATCAATTAAATGAAAATTGTTGTCGATAATGTGATCCATAGTTCGGACACAAAGGTTTTTTACTTTTATTTTCATGGTTTCATCCGCAACCAAATCATAGAATATTGAAATGGCAAAAATATGTCCCACAATTTCATCGGAGCTTGTATCATCAAGCCACTGCCATTTTCCATCAGGTGAAGGGCGCCACTTTTTTGGATGCGGAGAACGCGATTGTTCAACACTATCAGTAGCCAAAGCGTACGAACGGGCCGGCAATCCCTGAATTCCGGTTACGGTTTCCAAATGCTCAAGCGCTTCATAAGTTTTTATCGCATTTTCACGTGCTTCTGCATCTTTTGTAACTGCATATCGAAAACATTCAGCAGCAAGATAAACAGAGGTCCACAAACCGTCATTGTCTTCATTTTTTGTTTTGCTTGTAGTCAAATCTCCGGGAACAGTTAAATGTGAAATATTTACAAGTCCGCGCCTGTTGTGCCGTTTAGCGATTACTTCTTCGTAAATACCGGCCTTTTCGTCAAAAGTCATTTCAACCTGCCAAATCTGACTGATTCCCTGTGGTGTGGCAATCCAAACCGTTCTGTCATTAATTGGCAAAATGTCGTTTATTATATCGTCGGGCAGCCAACGTTTTCCCAGATAATAATGCCAGTTTTCATCTTTTTTAATTGCTCCTTTTTCTGTTCCAAACCAAAAAGTTTTATTAAAAGTCCGAATAACAGTAACCGGACCAAAAGGCAAACCATCAGCGCCGCTCCACATCCAGTTATTCCCATTTCCTGCAATACAGCCAACCGAAAATAATCCACCAAACAAAATCTCATTTGCGAGACCTGGTTTGTTTAAACTGAAATAACTTCTTTTGGTTCCGGTTGTCATTAAAACATCATCAAGGTTTATCCATTCTTTTGCTGTTCTTTTTAAAAGTCCGTCGTTGGTGGCAAGCCAAAGATTGTTATTACCATCTTTTACAATTGAATTTACTCTTTTACCCTCGGTTTCTGTGATTTTGCTCCAACCACCATTGTATGAAAAAAGTCCATTTGTAGTGCCAACCAGCAAAGTTTTTTCATTTTCCCAAAACATATAAAGAATTGTATCGTTCTGTGCTGAATTTGGCAAAGATATTTGCATTCCCCCATCTTCATTTTGAATGGTTTTATCAGTTGCCAGCCAGATATTTTCTTTCAAATCAATTGCTGCGGTTCGAAATCCGTAACCAATCGGTTCCCCATTCCATTTTTGGTTATTCAGTTTATAAACACCATTTTCGGTAACTGCAATTGGTGTGTTTTGAACTGAAAACAAATTGATTACATTTTTTCCCGCGTTTTCAGGAAGCAAAATATCGGTTTTTATTTCCTGTAAAAAACTGTTTGAACCCGATTGAGCAAAGGATTTTACATTCCAAACAATTATAAAAGCTGCAAGCAGATATTTGATTCTCATAAGTTAATTTTTGCTTTTAAAATATTCTCCAGTTCGATGACATGTTTAATGTGTTTGTCTGCAATTTGCTCAAGGATTTCATCAAATGGAAGAATTGGTTGACGGACATTTGCAGTTGGATAAATGCCCTGTTTGTGTAAAAGTTTTTTAAAAAAATGGATTGAAATATCGAGATGCTGGTTTGAAAATGCAAGCACAGGCAAAATTTGCTGAAACAGATTTTCTGCTTCGGTTTCATTTCCTGATTTCCACAACCTGTAAATTTCGCAGTATATCCAATGCATTCCGGTTGGCATAAAAGCATGCACACCGCGTTTCAAACCTTCAATCATTTGCGAAACAGCCCAACCACCACTCACATTTAACCGGCCTTTTGTCAATTCCAAAATACGCGAATATTTCACTCCTGCCGGAACTGTTTCTATTTTCAGACAACGAAAAGCCTCCATATTTTCAAATAAATCCAGTATTAAATCATCAGGCAATCCGTATCCATTTGCATCCCAATCCTGGAGCATAATCATTTCAGGTTGGGTTTCTGCCAATTCTATAAAATGATTTTTAAATTGTGTTTTGTTTTGAAATGGAATCTGGAAAAGCACATTTTTACAGCCCAAACCAATATATTTTTTCAGCAGATTTTTACTTTTTGCAATATCAGTTTCGCCTGCTCCGGCAATTACCGGAACTTTGCCGTTTACCTCCTCCAAAACTGCGGCAACCATTTCAATACGTTCTTTTTCAGAAAGTTTATAAACCTCCGATGCCATTGCGGGAACAAGAAAACCAGCAACTCCGGCAGAGATGGCCTCGGTTACATTTCGTTTTAATGCATACAAATCAATGGAATCATCATTTTTAAAAGGGGTATTCAGCACTGTAATTATTCCATTTAATTTATAGCATTCCTTCATTTTGTAATTCACTTAATCATTATCTGAGTGTTCTGTCCACTTTTTTAAACCTGGGGTTGGTACAGAAAACTAACCTGATTAATTCATAAACACAAATATTGCTTTATTTTCACAAAAATCCTTTCAGTTGATTTAGAATTCAAGTTAGTTTGAAGATGTTTTTTGTTATTAACCCTATAGTTGTCTTAATTTTTTGTTATCATAATTGTGTTTTGTCTCGTTTTTTTTGGCAACATGGCATAGATTTCTCACACAGCTTTTTAATAATTTTGGTTTAAAGTGTTTTGATAAAACTAAAATTGTTGATTCTGCTAAATCCTTTAATAAGGCCTTATACTTATGTTTGCGAATCTAAAAGATATCTATTGGAATTGTTTCCGCCCTTCTGTGAAATCTCCCTTGGCAAGACATTTAACTTTCGTTTCATTTACCTGCATCATTTTTAGTCCGGGTTAAGTGTAGTTTTGAAATTTGTTTTGTTTCGCAAACTCATCCAACCGGATTTTCCTGATAAAGTTCTTGTTCCTCGGATCCAAACTTTGCCGCCAGCTTCTTTCAGATTCCACTTTGCTATGGACACCCTTGCTATTGGCTTTTGGTTGGCAAATTCATTCACCCACAACGGACTTGTAACATCAAGTTATTCAACATGCACAGTGCACAACAAAAAAAGCCCGGCAAAAATACCGGACTTTCCAAACAAACCAACCAAACTAAACCATATTATGAAACTTTTATCTCAACCGGAGCTTTTTCCAAAGCTTCTTCTTTTTTCGGCAGAACAATACTTAATATGCCATTTTCAAATTTTGCGTCAACAGTCTCAATATTTACAGAATTCGGTATTTTAAACTGTTTTTCGAAATTAAAAGTGCCAAATTCACGATGTGCATATTTGAATGCATCCTTATTATCTTCTTCCTTCTGTTCTTTATCAACTTTAATTGTCAACAAATTTTTGTGGTAATTAATCTGAACATCTTCTTTTGCAAAACCTGGCAGTAACATTTCCAGTTTGAAGTCTTTTTCAGTTTCAAATACATTTGTTGCAGGTTGTTTTGCACAGTTTTTCACATAATTTTCGTGATAATCATTTTTCAAAAAGTTGTTGTACAATTCATCAACTAAATTCCTGTTTACACTGTAACGTGGATTGTAAAATCTTACTAAATTCATAACTTGTTTCTCCTTTTATTTAATTGTTTAACTTTTAAATTCCTACTCCAATATTTTCAATTCCTGTACCAAGTGAAGAATTCGGCATAATATTTCAAAAAAAACACCTTTTCAATGCCATATAGTCAGTATTAAGATTACGACAACGCCAATGTGTCCGAATTTCAATAAATTGGAGGAGTATTTAGCAATCAAAATTTGATTACGTTATAATATTTACATTTGCAAAAACTTTAAAAAATGAGAATCGATATTATAACCGTACTTCCCGAAATGTTGGAAAGTCCTTTTAACTATTCAATCATAAAAAGGGCAAAAGAAAAAGGATTGGCAGAAATCCACCTGCACAACTTACGCGATTTCTCTGACGACAAACACAGACGTGTGGATGACTATTCATTTGGAAAAGGGGCAGGAATGGTAATGGCAATTCAACCCCTTGAAAAAGCTATTGAAACATTAAAAAACCAGCGTTTTTATGACGAGATAATTTTTACAACTCCTGATGGAAATCTGTTTAATCAAAAAGCCGCCAATCAACTTTCTATGAAAAACAACTTGATGATAATTTGCGGTCACTACAAAGGGATAGATCAACGCATCCGCGATCATTATATAACTATGGAAATTTCGGTTGGTGATTATGTGCTTACAGGTGGCGAACTTGCGGCAGCAATAATATCAGACAGCATTGTTCGCCTTTTGCCGGGAGTACTTTCTGACGAAACTTCAGCGCTTACTGATTCATTTCAGGATAACCTGCTCAGTCCACCAGTTTATACCCGCCCGGCTGAATATAAAGGGATGAAAGTACCTGAAATTCTTTTGAGCGGAAACGATAAATTGGTTGACGACTGGAATCATGATCAGGCAATAGAACGAACAAAAAAACTGAGACCAGATTTATACATAAAATATTTAGGGGAAGAATAGAGGGTTGCGTGATACAGGGTACAAGTTGCGGGTTGCGGGTTACAGATTACAGATTACTGTTTAATTTACCAGAATGTAGTTTTTTAAATTTAAATACTCGAAACTCTGAACTCTAAACTCAAAACCCGATACTACTCCAAACTTCCCACCATTTCAAAAAATCTATTTTGAATGAACCGGGTTATTACTCCAGGGTTACCGTTTCCAATAATTTTATCGTTCACCTGAATTGCAGGCGTAATTTCGCTACCTGTTCCGGCAATAATAATTTCATCCAAATCGTACAATTCATTTTCAGAGAATTCCCGTTCTTCAAAAGGGATTTTACCGGCAGCACAAATTTCAAGAACTACTTTTCTTGTAATTCCGGGAAGAATCAAATTGGAAAGCGGACGTGTTATTACAATTCCGTTTTTAACACCCAGCACACTCGAATGTGTTGCCTCTGTTACCTTTCCATCACGAATTAGCACACATTCCCCTGCACCCGCTTTTACTGCTTTGTTGTAAAGCATTGTGTTTGGCAGCAGGGATACCGATTTTATGTCGCAACGTTGCCAGCGAATATCTTCGTGGGTAATTACTTTTATGCCATTTTCCAGATTATCTTTAAACGAAGGCAAATCAAATGCAAAAGCGTAAACAGTTGGTTTAATATTTTCAGGAAAATGATGTACCCGTTTATTTTCACCACGGGATATTTGAAGGTAAACCCCGGCATGTTTTTCCTGAAAATTATTCCTGATTATCAATTCAGAGAAAATGTATTGTAAGTCGTCAATTTCAGTATAGTCAATTTCAAGTTCCCGTAAACTTCTTTGCAACCGCTGAATGTGATCTTCATACCGAAAAGGCCTGCCATTGTAGTATTTTGCAACCTCGTAAACACCATCGGCGAAAATAAAACCCCGATCATTGGGCGATATTTTTGCAGCTTCTCTCGGCATATATTCGCCATTCAAAAAAACAATTTCACTCATTTTTGCATATTTTTAAGCAGTTTGATTTCCTCAGCCCAAAACTCTTCGTTTGGTGTTTCCAAAACCAACGGGATTCCATCAAATCTATTGTCGTTCATTATACATTCGAAAACTTCCAGCCCCAATGTCCCTTTTCCCAAACTATCATGACGGTCAACCCTTGAACCCAGTTCTTTTTTCGAATCGTTGAGATGCATCCCTTTTAAATATCGAAATCCAACAACTTCATCAAATTCCAGAAAAACCTTTTCAAAACCGGCTTTTGTCTTTATATCATAACCTGCTGAATAGACGTGGCAAGTATCAATACACACTCCTACCCGGCTTTTGTCCTCCACACTGTCAATTATTTTTTTCAACTGATAAAATGAAAAACCAAGGTTGGTTCCTTGTCCTGCAGTATTCTCAATAACCGCTGTAACTCCTTTTGTTTGATTAAGAGTCAGGTTTATCGATTCAGAAATTGAAGCTAAACACTCTTCTTCAGAAATCTGGTTCAAATGGCTGCCGGGATGAAAATTCAGCCGATCAAGTCCAAGTTGTTCACATCGCTGCATTTCATCCAAAAAAGCCTCTCTCGATTTTTGAAGTGCACTTTTCTCGGGATGCCCCAAATTAATGAGATAGCTATCGTGCGGAAGGATTTGTTGTGGTTTATAACCAAATATTTCACAATTACTTTTAAAGGAAGCAATACTTTCGGTAGTTAGCGGATTTGCAACCCACTGCCGCTGGTTTTTTGTGAATAATGCAAATGCAGTTGCCCCGATTTTGCTTGCATTAACAGGTGCATTTTCTACTCCGCCGGCTGCACTAACATGTGCCCCAATATATTTCATTCCAGGTTGTTTTAATAAAAAATTGTAAAAAATGGATTTCAACTTAACACCTGCTAAAATAGTGTTTTAAAACCTATTCTTAAAACCTGTTTTTAATAAACAAAAAATCAGAATTGAGGTTATATTTATATGAATCATTTACTTTTAAAATCAACATTATGAGAACAATATTGGTTATTTGGATTTTAATATTTTCGGTAATTACCATCAATGCTCAGGAGAAAAAAAGCAAAAAAGAGATAAAAGCTGAAAAAAAGGCTCAGCAAATTGAAGAAATAAAAAAAATTGCTGAAAGCAAGACTTTTGTATTTAAGGCTAACAACGTAAACCCGATGCGGGGCAGAACTATTAATTTGACTTCAGATTATGATGTAAGAATTACCCAGGATTCAATTTTTTCCTATTTGCCCTTTTTTGGTGTTGCATATTCTGTTAATTATGGAGGAACCGATAGCCCGATGATCTTTAACAGACCTTTTGAAACCTGCAATTTCGAGACAACAAGGAATGGTTATTTGGTTAATGTTTCGGTTAAAAATAATAACGACCGACTTGAATTTTCTTTCCACATTTCAGTAACAGGATCGACAAACCTGAATGTTTCGAGTTTAAACCGACAGTCAATTTCATACAACGGATTTCTGGAAAATATAAAAAAAGAAAAAGAGTAAATGCTAATTGATATCCATCCAAAATTACCGATGCGTAATAAAATTATTACGAAACATTTTTACCTTGACAATTTGGGTTTTAAGGAATTTGGAAGTGCTGATTTCGAAGGTTATTTAATGGTCGAAAAAGACAGAATTCAAATACACTTCTTTGAATTTAAAGAACTTGACCCAAACGAAAACTACGGGCAGATTTATATCAGGACTGACAATATTGAAGAACTTTACAGTTCCTTGTTAAATAATAAAACTAAAATACACCCCAACGGAAAATTGGAAATAAAACCCTGGAAACAAAAAGAGTTTTCTATACTCGACCCGGACAATAACCTGTTGACATTTGGTCAAAGCATATAGCAGCAAACTGATACAGAACTGTTTCTGTTTTTAAATTTCAACTGGCAATTTCCTAACCAATTCAATTTTTTCGGGTGTAACTTTTGCCTGCATCGCAATTACCTCAACACCTGCATTTACCGCGACTTTCAGAGTTTTTGCATATTCAGGATCAATTTCGATTGCAGGTGCAAATAATTCAATATCGCTGCGTTGGATAATATTAAGCATAACCGCACGCAATCCGGCTTTTTTAACTTTCATAAGAGTTTTTAGATGTTTCTGTCCACGTACAGTAACTGAATCGGGGAAAAGTGCGTAATTCCCTTCTTTCATTGTTACATTTTTAACTTCAATAAAACATTTTTCATTATCGTTTTCGGCGAAAATATCAAACCGTGAATCGCCAAATTGTACCTCGCGTTTTACTGCTAAATAGCCCGACAATTCTGGGATAGTTCCGGCAGAAATTGCCTCAAATGCCAGCTTATTTGGATTTCCGGTATTGATGCCAATCCAATCGCCGTTAATTTTAATCATTTCCCAGGTGAATTTTGTCCTCCGCTTCGCATCATAAACTGGCGTTAAATAAACTTCAGCGCTGTTTTCAAGACAACTTTTCATCGACCCCGAATTGGTACAATGGGCCACAACTACTGTTCCGTCATCCAATTGTATATCAGCGAGAAACCGTTTGTAACGACATATCAATGTACCATGTATAAGTTTTTCCCTGAAAATCATTGTCATTATTTCTGCTAAAACTAAGCTATATATTTTGAAGTTTTCAGAAAAAGTTGTTTCAGGATTTCCGTAATGAATATACCTGCAATGAAAACAAGAATATTAATACCTAAAATACCAACCATTTTTAAAACCGTAAAGCATATAATTTCAAAAACAATTTCATGAAACAACTTGAAGTTATGAGATTCGGCAAACTGGTTTAGAATGTTGGTTATTCAGTATTTATTTGCCATTTTCGACAACCCAACGAAGGTTAAAACAAAAATTAATAATGAGGTATGAAAAAAATTATATTTGCAATTGGCGACTATTTTTCTGAATCAAACATCTCTCATAAATTAAAATTCAAAAAGTGTTATAAATTTAGAAACAGTCAACATAAATTTGGCATTGACAACTAATATTCTTGGTTTCTTGAACTTGGAACCTGAAACTTGAAACTTACTATATACTATAAAAAATGAAAGAAATAAAAGTAGCGCTAATTGGTGCAGGTTACATTGCAAATTACCATGCCCGTGGTCTGCAATCAATTCCGGGAGTTGAAATAGCAGCAGTAGCAGCAGTTCCGCTTCAGGCAGCACAGGAATTTGCAGCAAAATACGGTATTAAAACAGCAACCGATGATGCATTATCATTGGCTGCCAGGCCTGATATTGATGCGGTTGTTATTGCAACCCCAAACAAATTTCACGCACCATTTGCAATTGAGTTTTTAAACAACGGAAAAGATGTTTTCCTTGAAAAACCAATGGCAATGAACGCAGAAGAAGGCCATTTGGTAAAAGAAGCTGCCGAAAGAAACAAGCGACTTGTAATGGTTGGGCACATGTGGCGTTTTGATACCGATGTTAACTTTATAAAACAGGCGCTCGATGAAGGTAAACTGGGCAGAATTGTAAAAACCAAGGGTTACGGAATTCATGAAAATTGGGGGCCGGCAGGGTGGTTTTCGCAAAAAGAACTGGCTGGTGGCGGCGCACTTGCCGATATGGGAGTACATGCCATTGATACTGTCAGATATTTACTTGGTGATCCGAAACCAACAAAAGTTTATGCAAAAATTGGCACCCACTATGGAAATTATGATGTTGACGATTCGGGAATTGTAATGATTTCGTGGGACAATGGAACTGAATCAATTATTGAGAGCGGCTGGTGGCAGCCACACATGGACGGCCCCGAAGCCGGCACAGGATTATTTGGCACAGAAGGTTACGCCAATGTTTTCCCGACTTTTATCAAAACCAAGGTTGACGGCATCCCTGCAAAAATTGACGCTAATCTTCCGGTGAGGACTGAACATTGCGAACAGGGTATGTACACCCGGCAGATGGAACATTTTGCAGAATCAATAAGAACAGGAAAACAGCCGGTTCCCGGATTAACAGAAGGACAAATTATACTTGATATTGTTGATGCAGCATACAAATCATCGGAAACCGGTGAGGTTGTGAACCTGTAAACTGACAAGAATGAAACGACACGCAAATTACCCAAAATGGTTATTTATAGCCTTTCCCGCTCTTGCAATGATGTTGGGCTGGGGACTTCGCGGACACATTGGTGGCGGACCTTTTGGAGCGATGATCCCGGGAGCGATGGTTGCCATTTGCCTCGGTTTACTTTTGGAAATGCCGGTTACTGCAATTTCCCTCCTGGCAGTTTTTGGAGTTATTGGAATTGGATTGGGAGGTGAAATGACTTATGGCCAAACGCTTGGATTTTTAAGAAACCCCGAAACTGTTTGGTGGGGAACTGCAGGAACCACAATAAAAGGCGCGGTTTGGGGGATGCTTGGCGGTGCGGTTTTAGCGCTTGGATTCTTTTTCAACAGAATACAAAAAAAGACTTTAATACTTGCCTTTGTACTGATGATGGCCGGGATGATTGCAGGTTTCAAACTGATCAACGATCCAATGATCCTTTATTTTTCCGATCCTGCAAATCCTCGTCCTGAATCATGGGCAGCACTGTTATTTGGAGCGATCGTCCTTTTACTTTTCCTGAAATTTAAAACCGATAAAAACACATTCAAAATTATTTTGCGTTTTGCCATTTGGGGTACAATTGGCGGCGGACTGGGTTTTGGACTGGGCGGATTTTGGATGGTGCTGGGTAGCCACTTACCCGATGTGATTTTTAAAAGCTGGTGGAAAGCCATGGAATTTACTTTTGGATTGCTTTTCGGCGCTTCAATGGGAATAGCCGCCTGGATTAGCCGAAACGAACTAAAAATCTTAAATAATGAAAATTGGGTTTCTGATGGACCTGCAATATTTCCTGTTTGGAAAGAGTTACTGATTGTGTTTATAGCAGGTATAATTACTTACTGGTTTCTCCCGTTTCACATAGAATCTTTTGTTGAAACTTCTCAAAACAGCAACTCATTCATTGTTTTAATTTTACATGAATTGGCTCGTATTGCAGCGAATTATGCATTTTATGGTTTCATTTTTATGCTAGTAATTATCCGTAATCCGCAAACCGGGTGGCAGATTGCAATAACACTCACATTTTGCCACGCTGCAATCGATCTTGTACGCGATTATTATCCTGATACAAATACTTTCTCTCCATTTACCATGCACTTTTTCTGGGTTATGTTGATGACAACTTCAGTTGCCTTGCTGGTAAGCTGGTTTAACAGAAAAGAAAAAACTGTCCGCAATCTGTTTTTGTTGCTGATTTGGTCATGCATCGCTGTTTCTTTTTTAAGAATGGGTATCGATCCCAAAAGCCTGAGTGTTGAAGGATTATCACTGTGTCAGATTATTTGCGGCCGTTTTATTGTCGATATATTTTTTGTGGTATCGGCAGTTGCAATTTCGTGGATTTTGAATAAGAAACTAAATGAACTGAGTTTATTGAAACCCTAGAATGAGCGGTTTTTTTCTCTTCCCTACCATTTTGTATTTGAAAAATGGAGTAAAAATAAACTTGATAAAAATTTATATCTTGCGTGTAATTTTATAAACATTATGATAGGGATTGCCAAAATCAACGATATTGTAAACAGGATCGCAACACAATTCAATCCTGAAAAAATCATTTTATTTGGTTCATATGCTGCCGGTAACGCATCGGATAGCAGTGATTTGGATTTACTTGTTATTAAAGATACTGATTTGCCTCGCCACAAAAGAAGCTTTGATATTCATAAATCATTAATTGGCTCGATGATTCCTATTGATATACTTGTTTATACTCAAAAGGAATTTGAACACGAGAAGAATGAAAAATCTTCATTTTTAAATTCAGTTATTAAGACATCCAAATTATTATATGAGCGGAAATAGGCAGAAAGTGGTTGACTGGATTGAGAAAGCTGACCATGATTTGGGAACGGCAAAATTGATATATCTTCACATACCTGAATACTTTGACATGATAGCTTTTCACTGTCAACAAGCTACAGAAAAATATATAAAAGCAATGCTCTTGCATTTTGAGATTGAATTTGACAGGACTCACAATCTCATTTTTTTGCTTGAACTTTTATCGAGAAAAGTTGAAACCAATGAAGACCTCTTCGATAAGGTAATTTTATTAAATGGGTTTAGTGTTCAAATTCGTTAAACTGACTGTAAAATATTTTTGTCAAAAGAGGAGTTGGAGATTTCAATACAAATTTCTCAGGAGTTTAGGGAATTAGCAATAAGAATAATTGAGTTAAAAGAGTAATTTTTTGAGTTTTTACTCATTTGTTTAACTGTCAAATCCTGATTGCTTCGGAATTGACAAAAATTCATTTCAACCTTAGCCAACTATTTTTACTTTTGCCGTTGGTTATAAATAAAACAACAAACAAAATGAAGAGATTGATTTTTATTGTAATTGCGGCTCTTGTAATAAGTTCGGCACAAGCTCAGGAAGCAAAAAAAATTACACTTGAAGATATTCTTGTAAAAGGTACTTTCAGGGCACAATCTGTAAACGGGTTGCGCTCAATGAAAGATGGCGAACATTACACAACCCTCGAAAATGGTAAACAAATCGTAAAATACAGTTATAAAACCGGCAAGGAAGTAGCAGTTTTTTTCGATATCGCAAAAGTTCCCGATGCACCCATTACAGCTTTTAGTGATTATGAGTTAAGTAGCGATGAAACGAAAATATTACTTACAACCGATGTAAAACGTATTTACCGCCATTCTTTTACCGCCACACATTATGTTTGGAACCTTGTTACCGAAGAATTTACTCCGCTTTCAGAAAAAGGGGCGCAGCAGGTTCCAACATTTTCTGATGATGGCGAAAGGATTGCATTTGTACGCGACAACAACATCTTTATCAAAAGCCTGAAATTCGGTACCGAAAACCAGGTTACTTTCGATGGCGAAAAAAACAAAATAATCAACGGAGTACCCGACTGGGTTTACGAAGAAGAGTTTAGTTACAACAAGGCGCTTTGGTGGTCGCCCGATACAAAATTCCTTGCATTTGTGCGTTTCGACGAAACACAGGTTCCCGATTTTACAATGCCTTTATATGGCGGAGAAAAACCTCATTTAAAAGATTTCCAGCTTTACCCGGGCGAAGAAACTTTTAAATACCCAAAAGCCGGAGAAAAAAACTCAAAAGTAACAGTACTTGTGCACGAACTCCGCTCAAAAACAAATATGAAGGTTGATATTGGGGAAGACGAAGATATTTACGTTCCACGTCTGAAATGGACTCCCGATGCCAATAATGTGGTAGTAATGCTTGTGAACAGGCTGCAAAACAAACTCGACGTTTTATATGCAAATCCTTATACAGGTGATTCTCGTCCGTTTTTTACAGAAAAAAACAAACGCTATATCGACGAAAATTTCTACGACAACTTTGTGTTTTTGGAAGACGGTAAATTCATTATCAACAGCGAACGCGATGGTTGGTCGCATTTGTATTTGTTCGACAACAACGGTTTTGAACTTGCCCAGCTTACAAAAGGCAAATTTGATGTTACAAAATTTTATGGTTTTGATAAAGTCAGAAATGTGTTCTACTATCAGGCAGCAGCTGAATCGCCTTTGCGCCGCGAAGTTTATTTTACAAGTCAGGACGGGAAAAAGAAAGGCAAAATCTCAACACAGCAAGGCACAAACAACGTAGATTTCAGCAGTAATTATAATTACTACATCAACTATTTCAGCAGCAGCAAAATACCCACACTTATTACTTTGCACGACAATAAAGGCACGCAGATAAGGGTACTGCAGGACAACACAGTGCTGAACAATACTATGAAAGTACTGGCGCTGCCACAAAAAGAGTTTTTCACATTCACAACAGCGCAGGGAGTCGAGTTAAACGGTTACATAATTAAGCCCGAAGGTTTTGATGCATCGAAAAAATACCCGGTTGTAATGACCCAGTACAGTGGGCCAAATTCGCAAAGTGTTGACGATAGCTGGAGCGGAATAGGCTGGGAAGATTACCTCGCGCAAGAAGGTTTTGTTGTGGCATGTGTCGATCCGCGCGGAACCGCAGCACGTGGTGAAGATTTCAGAAAAATAACCTACCGCCAGCTGGGAAAATATGAATCGGACGACCAGGTGGAAGCTGCCAGATTCCTCGGCACTTTGCCTTATGTAGATAAAAGTAATATTGCCATTTTTGGCTGGAGTTACGGCGGATTTATGACTTTAATGTGTATGGAAAAAGGCGGCGAACTTTTTAAAGCAGGAATTTCTGTTGCTCCCGTTACAAGTTACCGCTTTTACGATACGGTTTACACCGAGCGCTACATGGGACTTCCACAGGACAATGCCGAAGGTTATGACGAAAACGCTCCCCTATCCCACGCCGGCGATATCAAAGGCCGCCTGCTCATTGTACATGGCTCGGCTGATGATAATGTGCATGCGCAAAACACCTACGAATTTACCGAAAAAATGGTGCAGGCCGGGGTTCAGTTCGACATGGCCATTTACACAAACCGCAACCACGGAATCCGCGGAGGAAATACTTCGATGCACCTTTACACAAAAATGACAAACTTTTTAAAAGAACAATTGCAGTAATCGTTTGGTACATTTTTAAACATCTGGCCTGATTGGGTGTTTTCACTTGTAATATCTTAAGTATGATAAAAAAGATTACACAATATTTTTTACAGGGTTTGTTGCTTGTTGCACCGGTAGCCATTTTGTTTTACATCATTTTTTCACTGTTTACCTTTGTTGATGGCCTGCTTGTTAACAAACTTGAATTGATTATGGGGTTTAAAATCCCGGGGCTTGGCATTCTTGTTTCTTTTATTTTTGTCACATTGCTTGGTTTTCTTGGAGAAACTGCTTTGGTATATCCATTCAAAAAAGCGTTGCAAACCTTATTGGAAAAAATCCCGATCCTCAATTTACTTTATACTTCGCTCAACGACCTTTTTAAAGCTTTTGTCGGAAAGGAAAAGAAATTCAACGTCCCGGTAAAAGTGCTGTTCAACAAGGAAAACAACCTTTGGAAAATGGGTTTTGTTACCCACGAAACAATGGAAGAAATAGGAAATGCAGAACTGGCAGCAGTTTATTTTCCTCATTCCTACAATTTTTCAGGCGAACTCTATTTAGTACCTTCCGACCGGATTATAAAAATTGATATTTCCCCTGCCGAAACCATGAAATTTATTGTCTCAGGCGGCGTAACCCATATTTAATAACTTATAAAATGAGTATCGAAATCATTTCGACATTGATCTTTCTTGTATTTATTGTTGCTGTTTTAATGGTCGATTTGGTATTGGTTGGCCGAAAAGTACATGTAATATCCACAAAAGAAGCGGCAATCTGGAGTGTTATCTGGATTTCGATGGGCATTTCGTTCTATTTTGTTTTGTTTTATTTCGGGGATTTGTTGCATGGCATCGATTCGCTGGAAAGACTGCGTGAAATTGCCGGAAAATACAATCCGTACCTTGAATTCAAATCAACAGGTTTTGAAGAAATGCTGCTCGAATACAAAAAGTCGCAGGCCATCAATTACATTTCGGGTTACTTTATCGAAAAGACACTTTCTGTCGATAATATTTTTGTGATGCTCATTATTTTACAGGGATTTTCGGTTCCGCTGAAAGACTATAAAATGGTGCTTTTCTGGGGAATTCTCGGCGCTATTGTTTTGCGGTTTATTTTCATTTTTGCCGGTGTTGTCATTATCCAGAGATTTGAATGGGTGTTGCTTGTTTTTGGCGCTTTCCTGCTTTTCCAGGGAATAAAAATTTTGGTTGAAAAAGAAAAGGAACCCACAGATCCAAAAGATTCGTGGCTTGTAAAATATTTGAGCAAACATATAAATCTGCACACGGGTTACGACCGCGACAAGTTTTGGTTCCGCCAAAACGGAAGACTGTTTTTTACTCCACTTTTCCTTGTGCTAATAATGATTGAGTTTTCCGATCTTGTTTTTGCCTTCGACTCCATTCCCGCCATATTTGCCGTTTCCCGCGACCCGTTTATAGTTTTCTTTTCAAACATTTTCGCTATTCTTGGTTTGCGTTCGCTCTTCTTTCTGGTTGCAAATCTTGTTACAAAATTCCGCTTCCTGAAACACGGTGTGGCCTTGCTACTGGTCTTTGTCGGGTTTAAACTTTTACTCCACGGCAAACTAAAAGCCTGGGGCTTTCAACCCGAATATTCGCTCTATTTTATTGCATTTGTTATGGTAGCAAGCATTGTACTTTCCATTATCTTTCCAAAAAAGGAAGAACTGAAATAGCCAATAGTTGTAAAAGACCCGCATTCTTATTTCGTTTTCCCTGTTTTGAGTACCGGCATTTGTTCCCCCTGCGAAACCTTATTACCCATGCCCTCCCCGCTTTGCAATCACAATACAATTCTGCAGGATTGAAAAACTTAATTCATCGAAATAAAAAAACACCTTTTTACATAAAACATAATTTACCATCATAATAAACATGGTTTAAACAAACTGATTAAATTTGATATAAAATCTAACACCTTTTGTGTTGGCTAACTCAATAATAAACTAATAAGAAGGAGGTAAACCAATGAACTTATCGACAAACTTTTCCAAATCAATAAAAACATTTGTTATCCCGGTTTTGCTGGCAGTTGTTACTACTTTGTTTTTTGCCTGTAATAAAACTGAAGATTATCCCAGAAAACCTGACCTTTTAGGTTCAGGCAAAATTAAATGGATCGAAACTCAAACTCCTGACGGTTGGACAAATGTTAGTAATGAAGACGGGACTACCCTTGGATATTCAAAGAGTTCGGGGCTTAAGCTTATCCAGGTTGACGGATACGCGTTTAAAGACCTCAACAGAAATAATATGCTTGAAAAGTTTGAAGACTGGCGCCTTGACTATGAAACAAGGGCAAAAGCCATGGTCGATGAATTTTCGGTGGAACAGATGATGGGTATGAAAATGAATCCTTTTGGCGGCTGGACTGTTAATCCTGATTCACTTGATACAATAATAAGGAATTCACTAAATCTGAGCTACAGACAACTCAGGGCACCCCGTGGCGGAACAGCTGACACGAAAACAAAGGTTAACTGGAACAACATGGTACAGAAGTACATTGAAAGCCTTGACAACATTGCCTGTATTCCCGCAGTTTGGATTGATGATCCCAGGTCGGGAGACGTTTCAAACTGGCCTAGCAATCTTGGTCTGGCGGCAACATTCGATCCCGAAATTGGAGCGCAGTGCGGAAGAATGATGTCAGAAGAATGGCGCGCAATGGGAATATCAATGCAGGTTGCAACACAAATGGACCTGGCAACTGAACCACGTTGGAAACGAATTCCGGGTACTTTCGGAGAAGACCCTGCCCTTTCAATGGATATGGCAAGAGCAATTATCAATGGCTGGCAATCTACCTACGATAATGATGGAAATGACCTGGGCTGGGGCAAACACAGTGTAAACAACCAGATGAAACATTTTCCGGGTGACGGTGCCGCCGAAGGTGGCCGCGAATCACATACTCGTGACGGGGCATACAACATATTCCCCGGAGGTCAGTTTTTTACGCATGTTCTGCCATTTATTGCCTGTGTGGACCTGCCGGGGAAAACAAAAACTGTATCGGCAGCCATGACAAACTATTCTATTGACATTGAAGCCGACGGTTCAACATTGGGTGGAGAGCGTGTCGGCTCAAGCTATAGTTCATATAAAATCAACCATTTGCTGAGAGAGAAATATGGCTGGGATGGATATATCCTCACTGACTTTGGTATTCTTACAAGCAAAAATTACGGTGTTGAAAATTTAACCCCCATTGAAAAAAGGCTGGCTATACTAAAAGCCGGATGTGATGCATTTGGAGGCGAAGGAAGTGACGGGCAAAAAAGTGTTGACCTGGCTATGGAAGCTTATGAACTCGGGGTTGCCAGTTTGGGTAAAACTGAAATGGATGCAATCATGAAAAAATCGACGGAGCGGATACTTAGAACGCATTTCAACATCGGTATTGTTGACAATCCATATCTTAATCTTGAAGTTGCCGAATCAACATACTTAAAACCTGAACATGAAGCGGCTGCACATCAGGCACACCTTAAATCGGTTGTGATGCTGAAAAACAGCGGCGGTATTATTCACAAGGCAACAGCGGGAGCAAAAAAGCCAACTGGGTATATACCCAGATTATATTCAGCAGCAACAGGTGGTTGGAGAAGGACACCGGCAACTGCCGAACCCGGATTCAACCTTGAAGCAGCCAGTGAATATTACGATGTTTTAACTGATGAATTGTCCGATAAGTTTACCGGCCCGGCAGATGACAAAGGCAATCCAACATTATCGCCAAATGACATCAAACGTGCATCTGCAGCAGAAATAGCGAAATGTGATTTTGCCATTGTGAGGATAACAAGTCCTCAAAACGGAAATCCAACATTCTCAGAATCCGGTGGGATGAGGGATGACGGCCGCGAATCAGGAAATATTGAAAATGAGCGTCAGAAATATACATACCTGCCAATTTCACTGCAATATCGACCATACACAGCCAGTTCAGAATTTGTGCGCCGGGAGTCTCTCGGGGGAGATATGATCGAGGTTACAGAGAAATCGGCTGATGGTGAAACAAAGAAATTGATAAAGGAGAATCGTTCCTATTTCGGCCGGACAGGAATCATAAATAATGAAAGTCACCTTGATCTTGTACTGAACACAGCCTCTGTGGCAGAAAAGGTAATTGTTGCAATAGACGCGTCAAGCCCGATGGTTTTAGGGGAATTCGAAAAAGAAGTTGATGCTGTTCTCATGGGATTTGGTGGAGGAAGATCAGCCTGGCTGCCCGACAAAGTATTCCTTGAGATTATTGCCGGTCAGTTTGAGCCGTCGGGGCTGCTGCCACAGCAAATGCCTGCGGATATGGAAACTGTTGAGGCGCAGTTTGAAGATGTGCCAAGAGATATGAAATGTTATACTGACAGTGACGGCAACACTTACGACTTTGCATTCGGGTTGAACTGGTCGGGACTGATAAGGGACGAACGCACAGCAAAATATGATGTTCCTCCCATTACAGGCGAAGCACCTGAATAGATCTAAACTGAAATAAACATTTTCAATAATTAAGCGACCACTCTGAGGTCAAAATGAACCTATATAAATTTTTCATCAGTCCCTAAGTAAATAACAAATTACGGCACACAACAGCACGCTACCTGCAACCCGGGCTCTATTGCTTAGCTGACAGAAGTTTAGCACGATAGTTATCGGTATGATAAGTTATTTTTCGCTGAAAGTTTATCAGATTATATCACTCCATTTGTATATTTGTTGAAGTCAGAAACTATGAAAAGAAAATTTGAATTAGAAAAGATTAGTACAAACTTTAAATTTATTGCGATGAAAAATCTAACAATCCTTCTTTTTTGTATTGCTATAATCGGTTGCAATCAAACATCTACAAAATCAACTGACACATTACAGCAAAGTGAATCGGTTAATGTTGATTCGTTAACAAATATGTTTTTGGACGGTTGGAACAAACAGGATTCTGCTGCAATTATGAATACAATTGCCGACAATGCAATTGTAATGAATGATTCATTAATACATTCAGGAATCAATGCTATTGCTCAAAACTGGATCAGCGGAGGAGTAAAAGTGCTAAGTAACATCCAGACAACTTTTTCAATAAATGGAGTGAGTGAATCAATAGCATATAATGGCGGAACTTATAGTCTTGACCTGACTCCTCCGGGTGGACCTGTTCTTAAAGAAAAAGGAAATTATAGCCTTGTGTGGAGCAAACAGCAAAGTGGCGATTGGAAATTAACACTAATACATATTGAAGATATAACACGAATGCCGGACATTAAGTAAAAACATGATTCCATTATAAAAATTACAAGCTGTTAGACGGGTATCAGCATTTCGCTCTTTACACAAAACACCCTCTGTCTTCATATATGATAAGGTCAGACCTGGTAAGCACAACAGCTTACTTACAGTACGCCGTTGATGACAACTCGTTTCCGTTAGATAATCACTTGCATTATCTCGGAATCCAGCATGTTTATTTCAAAATCAAATTAGTATAAGCAATAGATTGAGGTTAGATTTACAACTGATAATCAATTCACAAAACTTAAATTAAAAAGCAAAATGCATTGTAAAATGAAACGAGTACCACAAAATTTTGCTTTCTAACATTTGTCACTATTCTGTCATCAGGTAATTAAGAGTATTGAAATCCTACTGGCGGTAGTAATTGAAAAGTTGATTTCAGAAGTGGAATACAGTTGCGTTTAAAATACATAAAATAACAAATATGAACGGCACTAAATTTTTCTTGTTTCTTTTAATCGTTTTAAATCAACCGGCATTTGCTCAGAGGCAAAATAAGTTTGATTCGGATAAACAACTAAAACCACGGATGGTAGTTTTAACAGACGTTTCAACCTGGGAAACTGATGACAGTGAATCACTGGTAAGACTTCTTGTTCATGCTGATATGTTTGAAATTGAAGGAATAATTTATACAACAGGTTGGAGCCTTGAAGAGACCCGGGATGATTTTTTTCAATTAATTCACGATGCAATAAATGCCTATGAAAAAGATTTACCAAATCTTTTAAAACGTTCTGAACAGGATGGCTTTAGAGAAGATAAATCAAAACAAACTTTAGGTTATTGGCCTGGTCCTGAATATTTAAGAGATCGAACCGTATTTGGCAGTAAAAACAGGGGGTTAAAATTTATTGGCGAAAATAATGATACTCCCGGAAGCGAGTTGATTATTAAACTGGCGGATGAAGATGACGACCGCCCAATTTGGGTGACAGTTTGGGGCGGCGGCAACACACTGGCACAGGCAATCTGGCGTGTTCAGAAAGAACGTAGCCCGGAAAAACTTAAAACATTTCTTCATAAACTACGGGTTTACACCATAACGGATCAGGACCGCGACCAACGAACCGATTTTGCAATCAGCTCTCATCAATGGATGCGCCGTGAATTTGAAAAAGACCTGTTTTTTATCTGGGATGAATGTGCATGGAAATTTCAAAACGGTACAGGGAAGAAGAACTGGGAGGAATATGCAACCCATATCCAAAACCATGGAAATCTTGGCAAAGTTTATCCAAAGTATAAGTATGGTGTTGAAGGTGATACTCCTGCATTTCTGCATGTATTGCCGAATGGGTTAAACAACCCTCTCATTCCAAATCAGGTTGGCTGGGGTGGTTACTTCGAATGGGGTAAAGGTCCTGACAACAGTACTTTTGCATATACAAATCACGAAGGAAAAACCAGCGCAATTTGCTCAAAGTACGAAGCTTACTTTTATGCGGCTACTTTCAATAATTTTGCCGCAAGAATGGATTGGGCAGCAACCGGAAAGGGAAACCGAAATCCGGTTATAATTGTTAATGGTGATGATGGTGTAGCTCCTGTGTCATTGGAAAAGAAACAAAGCAAAAAAATAACACTTGATGCTTCAAAAACTTATGACCCGGAAAACGACAATTTAAGTTTCAAATGGTGGATACAACCCGAAGCAGGAACCTATGAAAAGAAAATTACAATTGCTGAAAATAGTTCAAGCAAAATCACGATAAAGATTCCACAGGATGCTGTTGGGAAAAGGTTTCATTTGATTTGTGAAGTAACAGACAATGGAGTCCCTAACCTTACAAGTTACAGGCGAATCATTATTAATTCGAAATAACTGAACCCTAAACCTTGAACTCGAACCCCTGAACCCTAAACCCTAAACCCTGAACTCGAAACTCTAAACCCTGAACTCGAACCCCTAAACTCTAAACCCTAAACCCTAAACTCTGAACTCCCATCTGTTAATAACTCGTTGGTTTTTAACCTCCTGATTGTTGCTTACACATAATAATTTTTATTTATTTTTAAGTCAATCAAAACAACCGGGCTACCGAACCTAAAGAAATCAGGATGAAAAGAGAGAATACCTCCAAGGAAATTGAAAAACAAGAGAAAACCGACAGGAAGGTTTTGGAATGTAATGTCTATATAAAATCTGATGTATCAAAAAACCGGGTGACAGTATAAACTAGAAAGTGAGCTATTGTTTAAGAACTTGAAAAAGAAAAATTGACAAAACAAGAAGTATATTTGAAATTATATTTGCAATAACTTGGAAGAAAAAGACACATACGAAATACCAAAACCTAAAAGCACTCCAAAGATTACAAATCATGATTTGTTATATGGGAAGACTATATCACCTATGCAACGTTTAGCAGTAATGGATGATAGTGAATTCGAAGAAATAGTTACGGAATATTTATCCACAAAATATGGTAGTGTAAGAAGATGCGGTGCTGCTGGTGATAAAGGAAGAGATATTATTGCATGGATAAATAAGGTCGAAAAAAAGTGGGATAACTATCAATGCAAACATTATGGGAACAAATTAACACCTACAAATTTTTATGTGGAATTAGGAAAACTTTGTTTTTATACATTTTCAAAAGATTACACTATTCCTCAAAATTATTATATAGTTTCACAAGAAGGAGTTGGAACAAAACTCGGAGATTTATTGGATGATACAATTAAATTACGAACGGCTTTAATTAATAATTGGAAAATTTATGTTGAAAAAAAAATTTCAACTAAAGGAACAGGTGAAATAAAACTGGAAGGTGATTTTAAAGAATATGTGGAGAATTTTGACTTTTCTATATTAAAGTCAATTGAGCCACATGAATTAATTGAACAACACAGTAAAACAAATTACCACTGGTTTCATTTTGGCGGGGGAATAAAAAAATATAGAAAAGAAACAATAGTACCTGAAATAATTGATTCTGAAAAAGAAATGAGATATGTTAAGCAATTACTTATTGCATATGGCGAAGAAATTAGTAAAGAAATAAACTCGATTGATGAATTAAGTATTTATGGTCATTTTAAGGTACATTTTGATATTCAACGAAAAAATTTCTATTCTATAGAAACTCTAAAACAATTTGAACGAGATAATATACCACCGGATTGCAATGCTTTTGAAGATTTAAAGGAAGAGATTTATACTGCTATATATTCAAAAGTACTAGCTACATATGAAAATGCTTTTAAGAGATTATTAAGTGTTTTGGAATATAGTACTCTTCTTAACATTACAGCTAACCCCTTAACTGTAACAATAAGTATTCATGATAAACAAGGCATTTGTCATCATTTGGTTAATGAAAATAAATTGTCATGGAAAAATTAAATAATATTTTTGAAACAAGAAACACGAATGTTTTTAATTCCCCATTAGAAATAGGTTTTAGGTCTCTCTATATATTAAATGGAATTTCCCCGATTGAAATTGATATAAATAGATTAGTCATTTACGATTATTTTTTGCTGAATTCTGGTGATTTCCCTAATGGACCAAAAAGCTTGCATCCTCCTATTCCTCATAGGTCATCTCAAATTATAATTAAACCATTGATATTAAAAGATGCCCTTGCGTTAATGAGAAGTAAAGAATTAATTGACATAATTTTTTCAAATCAAGGAATAAAATATAAAGCAAATGACCTGACAAAAAAATTCATTGAGTTACAAGAAAATGAATACTCAAATAAACTAATAGAAATTAGTAGATGGATAAATAATCAATTCGGTGATTATTCAGATGAAAAACTTAATACAATGGTTTCAAATAATATCCCAAACTGGGGTGGTGAGTTTATTTACGAATCTCTTATTAGAGAATAAATATGAATAAAAGGTTTTTTATAGAGAGAGTAATTGTTGCAGGCAACGGTGTTGCTGATGCCTCAATAACCTTTTCAAAAGGTGTAAATTTAATAGCTGGACCATCAGATAGTGGTAAGTCATACATTTATCAATGCATAGATTATTTACTTGGTTCTGAAAAATGCCCAAAAAATATTCCTGAATCGAAAGGATATTCTGAAGCATTCTTGCAGATAAGAACCTATGATAACCGTGTATTTACAATTTCAAGAAATTTAAAATCACCATCAAAGGCAAACCTTACAGAATCTGAATATGAAAAACATAAAGTTTCTTCTAAAAGAGTTTTAGGAGAAAAAAATAATACATTGAATGGTGAAAACATTTCCGAATTTCTTTTAGACTTAATGGGAGTTAAGGATGTATTTCTTAAAGTTAATGCGTCAAATAAAATAAGAAAATTAAGCTTTAGAGATATTACTCAGTTAGTGTTAATTGACGAAACAAAAATAATTACAGAAGGCTCCCCTGTATACTTATCAATGAATAATTATTATGATTTTACTATTGAGAAATCAGTTTTTCGTTATTTATTAACTGAAAGTTTAGATAATGAACTTATTGAGGTTGAGGAAAAAAAGGTATTTGAAAGTAGAATTAAAGGAAAAATGGAGTTTATTGAATCTTTAATTCTTTCAAAAAACGATGCTATTGAGGTTCTTCAAAACTCAAAATCAAACCTGTCAACGGAAGAAATTAACTTAAAGATTTCTACTTTACTCGAAAAACTTGAAGTTTCAACAAATCGTATCGAAGAATTATCTTCTAAAAGAGAAACCTTTTTCAAAAAATTACAAACGATAAAATCTGAACACTTACAAACTACTGAAATTTTACAAAGATTCTATTTGTTGCGTGACCATTATAAGAACGACTTAAATAGACTTAATTTTATATTGGAGGGGGAGTTTTTGTTTAAGCAACTCATAACTAAAGACTGTCCTGTTTGCGGTACTCACATGGACGAAGAACATTTAAAATGTCTAGCTAATAATAAAGAGAACAAGGCAATTGGAGAATCAGTTAAAATTGAAGGTCAAAAAATTGAATTAAAACTTGAGGATTTGATTGCTACAATTAAAACTACCGAAATCGAAAAGAATAAAAATGAAGAATTAATCTACAGTATAGGCAATGAATTAGAGTTGGTTAATAGTGAATTAAATTCTGAATTGCTTCCATTACAACGTAACTTTCAATCACAAATATCGCAATTATTAAACTATAGTAAAATTGAAAATGAAATATTAACTGCCCAAAAAGATATAACCAATTTATTTTTTGACAAAGAACAGCTTAATAGAGCACTGCAAAATAAGTCAAAACCAGAATTGGCCAAGGTTGATTTAGGATATTCTGTTTTAAAAACATTTTGTAATCATGTAGAACTATTTCTAAAATCTTGGAAATTCCCAGGTTTGACTTCAGTTGAATTTAATGAATCACATAAAACATTTGACTTGAGTATTTCTAATAGAGGCAGAAATAGCCATGGTAAAGGTGTTCGGGCTCTTTCATATACAGCATTTACATTTGGGTTACTAGATTATTGTATTAATAACGCTAAACCTCATTCAGGTTTTATTGTACTGGATTCCCCATTGACAACATATCACAATAATCAAAAACGTGAATCTGGCGATGAAATAGCACCAGATATGCAAGAGATGTTTTTTAGAAGTTTAACAAGTATTAAAGAAGATAGGCAAATTATTTTATTAGATAATAAAATTCCCCCAACTGATGTTGCTGATAAAATTAATTTCATTCTATTTTCTAATGATAAAAATAGTTTACGCAAAGGTTTTTTTCCCAGGTGACAATGATTATTTGTAACACATTTTCACTATTCTCCGCTCCCGCGCGATTTCATCGCGTGTTAAACAACAACAGCCAAAAAACCAAAAAATAAACATCAACTTAAAAACCAAAACCTTATGGAAAACACAGAAATCAACACAACACAAAACGAGACAGTAACAGTTAACAGCGAAATCAGCATGTACCTGGCCGAAACCGCCAAATGGGGCAATTTGCTTGCCATTGTTGGCTATGTTTTTATGGGAATAATGGTAATGCTTTCACTTGCAATGATCATAGGCTTTTCGTTTATCAGCAAAGATGCCGGTTTCCCCATGTGGATTATGGGATTGGTTTACCTGCTTCTGGCAGGCGTGTATTACATTCCTGTAACTTATTTGTACAGGTTTTCAAACCAAATGAAACTGGCCGTTCACCGCAACGACGAAAAACTCTACACCACAGGGTTTGCCAACTTAAAATCATTGTTTAAATTCTTTGGCATTTTTACCTTTGTTTTGCTGGGGCTGTATGTCCTTATTTTTATTGGGGCCATCGTTGCACAATTTTTTATCCACGGGGCTAACGTGTAAGCTCCCAGCTCGCGCCGCCCCGAAGCGTCGGGTTCGAAAGAATTGAAATTAAGATGAAATTAAATGAATTGACGACAAGGGATGGATCAGAATTTTGCTCTGACAGGCAAAGCACAAATTACAGATGATTTTCAGGAATTGCACCAACGTGTGTACAACCATAAAAAAACAAGAACTAAATGACTGAACCGAAAACAACAAATTACCCGAATGTAGCGCAAAGCCTTGGCATTACCGGAATTGTAATCGCAGGAATGCTACTGCTCAGTCCGGTGCTTCTGTTGTCAGACCAAGGGATTGGAAAAGAAGCCGCAGCACTGATCTATTATCTGTTAGCCATTGGAATCCCTTTCGGAATTGTATATTCAATCAGAAAAAGCAAAACCAATTGCCATTCGTTCAATCTGACGATCGAGAATAAACGAATCATTCCATGGGTAATTATCGGAACCGTGGCTTTGCTTTTTGGAATAGTTTCACCGATTGGGAACTTAATACCCATGTCGGAAAGCATTAAAGAAGCATTCATGGATTTCGGAAGCCAGACCGGGGTTTTTGCTTTCTTGTTAATGGTAATAGCTGCTCCGATTTTAGAGGAATTAATATTCAGGGGAATCATCCTCGACGGGTTGTTAAAAAACTATTCTCCAACAAAAGCAATCCTGGTTTCAGCCCTGCTGTTTGGATTGGTGCACCTGAATCCCTGGCAATTTGTAACCGGATTTTTAGTTGGGATTTTTTCGGGATGGGTGTACTACAAAACCAAAAGTTTATCGTTTTCGATTATCATTCACGCCACAGCAAATTTGAGCGGATTTTTAATCAGATTAGTTATCGATGTTGATTCAATGATGGATGATTCCTTGTTAGAAATGTATGGTGGGTTGACAAATCTGATATTGGCGATTGCAGGTTCGGTAATCATTGTGGCAGTTTGCATTTACTTCTTACGAAAGGAATTTGAAAGATTAAAAGTCCCCCTCCCGCTCGATTGTAAAGAGGAGTAAGCTGTTCGGGGGTTTGCACCCCGAAAACGAAAAGCAAAATACAACGTCGATACAATCGGAAAAACACTGGCCACTGCTTGCATATGAGGGGCAGCGAAGGCTAAGAAGTCCTGAAAATGCTTTTTATATGACAATCAACGATTCGATAAATAAACATGAAAAAAATTATATCTGTTTTACTATTTCCGTTTTGGTTTATATCATGCAATGCGCAAAATAATGGTGCCGAAACAAACCCAGAACTCAACAAAATAGTTGAAAAATACTACGACAATAATGATTTTACAGGTTCTGTTTTAGTTGCACAAAACGGGAATATTCTCCTTTCTGAAGGATACGGATTTGCAGATATAGAAGGCAAAATTGAAAATACACCAAACACCTGTTTTTATCTTGCTTCGGTTTCGAAACTATTTACAGTTGCCTGCATTGCCGAACTGAAAAATAAAGGATTACTCAACTACAATTCAACCTTGTCGGAGTTTATTCCCGATTACCCGAACGGTGATAAAATTACAATCGAACATATGATTCAACACAAATCGGGAATTGTTGATGTGGTAAACGACAGACCTTATGATTTTAAAACAGCGTTTACCAGTCTCACCGATTTGATTGCGGAGTTTAAACAACTGCCACTGAATTTTCCACCAGGTGAACACTATCAGTATTGTACATCGGGCTACATATTACTGGCTTATATTATTGAAAAAGTAAGTGGAATGAGTTATTCCGACTTCGTACAAACGCAAATTTTTGACCCGCTAAAAATGACAAACTCGTACTCAGTAATTAACACTTCGCCCGAAAATCAGGCAAAAGGATACAACAAAGTTGATGGGAAATTTCTTCCGGGTGAGAATTTCAGTCTTTCGCAATTTGTCGGAGCCGGCAATTTATCGTCAACAACGGGAGATTTGTACAAATGGTACAACGGATTGTATAAAACACACCAAATCAGCACCGACTATCAAACTACGCATTACGGGGGAATCGGAGGCTGTACACGCACGGCTTTTCTGTTTCACGCACATGCCGATTATGCAATCATTATTCTGAGTAACTACAGTGATGCTTTGGTTGAGCAGCTGGGATACGAATTAACGTGTGCATTGTGGAAGAATATTCAAATCAAAAATAAATTCAGGATTAACGACCTGAAGAAATTTGCAGGTTTTTATGATTATGGAAACGATGGCGTACTTTCTTTGTCGGAAAGAAATGGCAGTTTGTATGCACAATTATCGGGTCAGCAGGAGTTGGAAATTTTCCCGGTTGCTGAAAATGAACTTATCTGGCAGGTTGTTGAT